>CAZBAL010000001.1:0-29916 GCA_964489735.1 uncultured Clostridia bacterium
ATGGTGGAAAGTATTACTGGATGTCAGGGGTTCCTGAGAGAAAAGATAAGAACCCGAACAGTGATTTGGCTGCGATAGAAAAGGGTTATATTCCTATTACACCGCTTCAGTTTGACATCACAAATTATTTTATATTGAAACAGAAGAGAAGTTCAAAGTATTAATACTGCTGAAGGTGAAGAAATGAAAAGGGAAAGAAAGATTGGCCTTTTGAAAAGGATTCAGGAAAAACATATTAAACTCAGTAAGAGCCACAGGATGCTAGCTCAGTATATACAGGAAAACTATGAGAAAGCTGCTTATATGACGGCAGCGAGACTGGGCAAGGAAGTCGGCGTTAGTGAATCGACTGTTGTGAGATTTGCTAATGCAGCCGGATATTCAGGTTATCCGGAGTTTCAGAGAGGACTTCAGGAACTGATAAAGAGTCAGTTGACTACTGTTCAGAGAATAGAGATGGAAGACTATTATTCTGAAGAAGAGTTTGATATGAACAAAGTTATTAGAAAAGATATAGACAATATAAGAGAGATAATCGATTCTGTTGATAATTCAGAGATGAACAGAGCAATAGACAGCATTGTAAGCTCTAGAAAAGTATTTATTATTGGGCTTAGAAGCTCTACAGCATTGGCTGAGTATTTAGGCTTTTACCTCAGAGTTGTGCTTGAAGATGTTCAGGTAATCAGTCTAGGTATAAGTGATGTATTTGAGCAGCTGGTCAGAATAAAAAAAGGCGACCTGCTCATAGCTATAACATACCCTAGGTATTCTAAAAAGACTATAGATGCCGTAAAATACGCAAAAAATCAGGAAGCTAAGATAATTGCAATAACAGACAGCTCTTTATCGCCGCTTCAGGAATTTGCTGATTATTCACTATTTGCTAAGAGCAATATGATTTCATTTGTCGATTCTCTTGTTGCACCTCTGAGTCTGATAAATGCTCTTATAGTAGGAGTGGGAATGAGACAGAAGTCTCAGATTAAGGAGTATTTTGATGAGCTTGAGTCTATATGGAAAGAGTATGATGTATACGATATAATATATGATGAATAGTTGGAGACGCCGGATTGATTTCTAGGCGTCTTTTTCGTGGTTTTTTCATTTTTTCCATTTACTTCTATAAAACACATGATGAAAATGAATTGTAATTTATTTGAGTAACTTATTCTAAATAGCAGAAAAGAAGGGAAATAGATACAAATATAGTTACAATTATCTGAAAAATGCTTACAATTTAACAAATAGTATTATAAGTGTAGTAAAATAGATAGTATGGATATATTTTATGGAGGCAGATATGAAGAAAATTTATTTACTGAGACATGGACAGTCTGAAGGAAATAACACTGGAATAATTCAGGGTACAGTTGATACTAAACTGACAGAAAAAGGCAAAGAGCAGGCAAGGCTGTCTGCGAAGAGGCTTAAGGATGCTAAAATAGATAAAATATACTGCAGCGAGCTTTCAAGGGCTAAAGATACAGCAGATATTATAGGACAAGAGTTGGGAGTTGAGGTTGAAGCTGTTCCTGAGTTCTATGAACTGAGTTTTGGAATATGGGAAGGCATGGATTTTGAAGAAGTGAAGTCTCAGCACAAAGAAGATTTTGAGCTTTGGAAAAAGTCCCCACATCTGTTCAAAAAAGATGGATTTGAAGGCATTGAAGCTGGAAAAGAAAGAATGTTAAGAGGGTTTGAGAGAATAAAAAAAGAGGATGGAGTCGAAAATATTCTGATCGTATCTCATGGGTCATCAATAAAGAGTTTGATAATAGGACTTTTAGATGCAGAAAGTTCACTATATAGACATCTCGTAATGGCTAATGCAGGACTTAGTCTGCTAGAAATTGGTGACTATAACACAGTTATAAGATATTATAATGACTTTTCTCATCTAAGCGATTTAAAATAAGATTTAAAGTCAATCAAATACAGATAATTAGAGATGAACAACTGAAACTACAGACGAACAAGATACTTTAGTTGGAAATAAGGGGTTTTGATTTTGAAAAAAATTGCGGTAATTGGAGCAGGACCTGCAGGTATAATTGCTGCAGGTTACTCAGCAATAAATGGCAAAGAGACATATCTCTTTGATAAAAATGAAAAAATAGGTAAGAAGCTTTTTATTACTGGAAAAGGCAGATGTAATATTACAAACTCTGCAGATATTGAAGAGCTGATAGAGAACATATCTGTGAACAAATCGTTTATGTACAGTGGGTTTTACACCTTTACGAATGAAGATATAATCAAGCTTGTGGAAGATCATGGAACTAAAACCAAGGTTGAAAGAGGTAACAGAGTCTTTCCGGCAAGTGATAAATCGAGTGATGTGATCAGAGCTTTTAGAAAGTTTTTAGAAAAAAGCAAGGTGAACATGAGGCTCAATACAGAAGTTAAGAGCATAAGAAAAGACGATGAGAAGTTTATCCTCAACATAGATGGCAAGGAAGAAGTTTTTGATTCAGTGATTATTGCCACTGGGGGAAGTTCATATCCGAGTACCGGTTCAACTGGAGATGGCTTTAAGTTTGCAAAATCTCTCGGTCATAAAGTAGTGGATATAAGACCGGCACTGGTTCCAATAGAAATAAAAGAAGAGTATGTGAAAGAGCTTCAGGGTCTTTCTCTTAGAAATGTTAAGATAAAAGCTTTTGCGGGAAAGAAAAAGATATTCGAAGATTTTGGTGAGATGATATTTACCCATTACGGTATTTCAGGCCCTATAGTTTTGTCTATGAGCAACTATATAAATAAGTTCAGCGACAAGAAGATAGATATATTCCTGGATCTGAAACCTTCTTTGACTGAGGAGAAGCTGAGAAATAGAATTATCAGGGATTTTGAAAAGTACTCAAAAAAACAGTTTAAAAATTCACTTGATGATTTATTTCCATCTAAGCTAATTCCTGTGATAATAAGACTTTCTGGGATTCCTGAGGATAAGTTTGTAAATCAGATAACAAAAGAGGAAAGAGCAAATCTGATAGAACTTATAAAAAACTTCAAGATGAGCTTTAGAAAATTCAGACCGGTATCTGAAGCCATAGTTACATCAGGTGGGGTGGATGTAAGGGAGATTGATCCGTCGACTATGGAATCGAAAATCTTAACGGGCCTCTATTTTGCAGGTGAGGTTATAGATCTGCATGCTAAAACTGGAGGTTATAATCTTCAGATAGCATATTCAACTGGATATCTGGCTGGAATTAACTGCTAAACTCAGTTAACTGCTAACTTGTTAACTGTTAACTACTAACTGATAGTTTTAGTAGACTGCAACTGTTTTTATAAAAAACAAAAAAATTGACCGGCTGGAGTGGTAAAATAGCTGTTAATGCACATTTTACAGATTATAGAAGGTTTTATCGGACTATAAATGGGTAAAAATAATAGAAAGAATCAATTACAAAATGGGGGTAATTAAAATGAATTTTAATATTGCAATTGATGGACCGGCTGGTTCAGGTAAGAGTACAGTTTCACTGGGAGTTGCCAGAGAATTAGGTATAGAGCATATTGATACTGGAGCAATGTACAGAGCTATGACTTTAAAGGTTATAGATACAAATACGGATATCAACAATAAAAAAGAGCTTATTGATATGCTGGAAAACACAGATATCGATCTTAAAAAAGGTTTCATATATCTTGATGGGTCGGATGTTTGTAAAGAAATAAATAGAGCATTTATCACTTCTAAAGTTTCAGAGGTTTCGGAAATAAAAGAAGTAAGAGATAAGCTGGTTGCTATTCAAAGAGCAATTGCAGAGAGAAATTCTGTAGTTATGGATGGTAGAGATATCGGAACAAATGTATTGAAAGATGCAAAATATAAATTCTATCTGACAGCAGATCTTGAAGAGAGAGCTAGAAGAAGATATGAGCAGAGAAAAGGGAAAGGCGAGCCTTTTGAAGAAATTCTGGAGAGCATCAAAAAAAGAGATGAGCATGATGCTAATAGAGAGTTGGATCCTCTAAAAAAAGCGGAAGATGCTGTTGAGATAGATACAACTCATCTTCAGGAAGAGGATGTTGTAAAATTCATTGTTGATTATATTAAAAAGGAAGAGAATATTTAATGTTTTTTTATAAACTGGCTAGTTTTGTTACAAGAAATCTTTATAAAGTGATATTTAAAGTTGAAGTAATAGGTAAGGAAAATATTCCTAAAGAGGGAGCGGCTATTATCTGTTCTAATCACAAGAGCAATTTTGATCCAATAGCTGCAACCTGCCTTACTTCAAAGAGAACTGTTCATTTTATGGGAAAGAAAGAGCTTTTTGATACAAAGTTCAAGGATTACTTTATGAGAAAAATGCTGACCTTCCCTGTAGATAGAGACGGAAATGATCTGAAAGCTATTAAGACTGCTTTGAAGATTCTTAAAGATGGTGATATCATAGGAATGTTTCCAGAGGGAACGAGAACTCCTGTGATGGACATTTCAAAAGCTAAAAGCGGTGTTACTATGATAGCTATAAAAGCGAAGGTTCCAGTAATTCCAATCTATATAGAGTCGGATTACGAGCTGTTCAAGCCGCTTAAGGTTACTGTTAGAGAGCCTATTACTTATGAAGAATACTATGGAAAGAAATTGACTCACGATGAATATAAGGCACTGGCTGAAGATGTGCTTAGAAAAATCTATGGAGTGGAAGGGTAGATAAGATGGAAGTAATTATTGCTGAGAATTCTGGATTCTGTTTTGGTGTTGAAAGAGCTATTAACACAACTCTGGAAAATTTGGAGACAAAGACTGATGTGTGTTCTTTAGGACCACTTATTCATAATGATCAGGTTGTAGGTTATCTGGACAGAAAAGGTCTGGAAGTTGTAGATGATGTAAATGCAGTTGAGAATAAAAACCTGATAATAAGGTCACATGGTGTACCGCTGAAAACATATGATATTGCAGAAGAAAAGGGCAATACAGTGATTGACTGTACTTGTCCTTTTGTAAGGTCGCTTCAGAAAAAGGCAAAAGCGTGTTATGATGAAGGTCTAAATGTGATAATAATTGGTGATAGGAATCATCCGGAAATAATAGGCATTGATGGCTGGTGTGAAAACAATGCATTTATTGTAAATAGCATAGAAGATATAGAAAAGCTGCCAGAGCTTGATTCTGCATGTGTTGTAGTACAGACTACAATGATAGAAGAGAAATTTAACACACTTGTAGAAGAACTTAAAAAGAATATAGATGATCTTATAGTCTATAATACAATCTGTCGTGCTACTAGGGAAAGACAGGAATCATGCGATGAAGTATCGAGAAAAGTTGATGCAATGGTAGTAGTCGGTGGAAAAAGCAGTTCAAATACAAAGAAGCTGGCTGAAATCAGTGCAATGAACTGTGATAATGTATACCATATTGAATTGGCATCCGAACTGGATGAAGAGGAGTTTAAAAAATATAAGACTGTAGGACTTACTGCAGGGGCTTCCACTCCGGATTGGATAATAAAAGAGGTATACAATAAACTATCGGCTATATAAAAATGAAGAAAAAGTACAAGAAGAGTTTATTCAGTATTTGTGCAACAATGGATACTAATAGACAAATTACTAATGGACAAACTAATAATAGACAAACTAATAAATAGAGTATGGATAGGAGTTATATTTTATGGATTTAAAAGAAAAACTTATAGCTTTGAGTGAGGCTTCTGGCGTTTCAGGATATGAAGACGATGTTGCCGAACTGGTAATAAAGCTGTTTTCAGAATTCTGTACTGATATTAAACGAGATACCATGGGAAATGTTATCGGATTTAAAAAAGGCAGTGGCAGCGGCAAGTCTATAATGCTAATGGCACATATGGATGAAATAGGGCTGATGGCGAGCAATATCGATAAAGATGGAAGGCTCAGATTCACAACTTTAGGAGGATTCGATCCGAGAACTCTGATATATCAGGATGTAATAGTTCATTCATCTGATGGGAAATTGAATGGAATCATTGTACCGGAAAAAGAGCCTGAAGATGCCGGTAAATCTATCATGGTAAAGGATTTGAGAATCGACATAGGATATGATAAGAAAGAAGCCGAGAAGCTAGTTTCGTTGGGAGATATCATTACAATAGATAGAAAAGTTGTTAAGCTTGAGAATGATTATATAAGCGGTAAGACTTTTGATGATAGAGCATGTATTGGGTCTTTACTTGTTGCAGGAGAAGAGCTGAAGAAATACAACCATGATCTAGATGTGTATTTCGTTGGTTCAGTAGAGGAAGAGGTAGGAACAAGAGGTGCAGGCACAGGTGCGTTCGGTTTGAATCCTGATATTGCTATAGCGACTGATGTTTCCTTTGGAAGAACCCAGGAGCTTAAAGAAGAAGAAACCGTAGAGATGAGCAAGGGAACAGGAATTATGCTGGGTGGCAATATTCACCACGGACTTAGAAACTTTATCATGGAAATAGCTGATAAATATGCACATCCCTATCAGATTGAAATTACTGCAGGACCTACGGGAACAGATGCGAGATCAATTCAGATAACCAGACAGGGGATTCCTACACTGTTACTGGATGTTCCTCTGAGATATATGCATACATCAATAGAGACTATAGATGTAAAGGATGTCGAAAATACTGGCAAACTGATTGCAAGATTTATTGCTGAACTAAAGGATGAAAGATTGGAGGAGCTCTTATGTTATTAAAAAGACTGATAGATGCTTCTGCTGTTTCTGGACAGGAAAAAGAAGTTAGAGATATGATCAGAGATGAGTTGAAAGATCATGTGGATAAGATTGAAACTGACAAGCTTGGCAATTTAATAGTTTATAAAAAAGGCAGAAAAGAAGGAAATAAGGTTCTCATATCTGCCGCTATGGATGAAATAGGAGGAATTGTTACTAAGATCAATTCTGACGGTACTGTTAAGTTTACAAAAGCAGGGACTTATGATGATAGAATTCTTGTATCTAAAATCGTAAAAATTGGTGACAAGGGTGTAAACGGAGTTATAGGTGCTAAGCCTATCCATTTACAGAAACCGGATGAGCGAAAGAAGAGTCTGACTATAGATCAGCTTTATGCTGATATCGGGGTGAGTTCTAAAGAGGAAGCCCTAAAACATGTTAAGATAGGGGACTATATTTCTATAGTGAGCGAGACAAAAGATTTGAATGACTCGACAATAAAAGGAAAAGCTTTAGACAGCAGAATACCGTGTTCGATTCTAATAGATTTTTTAAAAGAGGAACAGGAGTATTCAGTATATGCTGCGTTTACTGTAATGGATAAAGTCAGAATATTCGGTGCAAGATGTGCGGGATTTTCTGTCTGTCCTGACTATACAATTGCTTTAGACGGTACTGAAGCTGAGCTGGGCAAAGGTGCAGTGATAAATGTAAAAGAGTTAAGAGCAGTATTTGACAGAGAGATGGTGAGTAGCCTAATAGAACTGTCTGAATCTAAAGGAATAAAATATCAGATCGTAACAGATGAAAAATCCATAACTGGAGCAGATCTTTATCAGATTGCAGCTGAAGGAATCAAAGTTGCAAAAATATCTGTACCGTGTAAATATCTGAATACACCTGTAAATATCGCAAAATATGATGATATAGATTCAGTAAAAGAGCTACTAAAATCTTTTGTAACAGAACTAGGAGGAATCAATGATGTTCAATAGTGAACTGTTTAAGAAACTTGTTGAAATTCATGCTCCATCGGGAGATGAAAGCAAGATAAGGGATTTCATCACATCGGAGATGGAAGGCATATCAGATGAGATAACGACTGATAGATTGGGCAATCTAATATGCAGAATAAAGGGCAATGGACCAAAAGTTATGGTTGCAGCACATATGGATCAGATCGGTCTTATGGTTACTAAAATAGAAGATGAAGGATTTTTAAGATTCACAAATATAGGTGGTATAAATCCATACAACTCTCTCCATCAAAGAGTCTTCTTTGACAATGGCACGGAAGGTGTTATATCAAAGGATGGAAAGATAGAAGTACAGAAGATGAAATTAAAAGATATGTATATAGATATTGGGGCTGATTCTAAAGAAGAAGCTGAAAAAAGAGTAAGGATTGGAGACTCATGCACTTACAGATCAAATTATTCAGAAGATGATAAGAGGGTAGTGTCAGGGTGCATTGATAACAGAGTGGGTTGCTATATGGCAATTGAAGCTGCGAAGAGAATAGCTGAAAATAGAAATAATGGGTCTGATTCTGATAACAACGACATCTATATTGTTTTCACTGTGCAGGAAGAATTGGGACTAAGAGGAGCTACTACAGCTGCATACAGCATAGAACCGGACTTTGGAGTGGCTGTGGATGTAACAGGTTCAGGAGATACACCGGGTGATGAAGCTTTTGCTGTAAAACTGGGAAAGGGCTGTGCTATTAAAGTAAAAGACCTTGGAATTGTTGTAGATCCTGTAGTAAAGAATTATATGGCTGAACTGGCAGAAAGCAAGAATATTGACTATCAATTTGAAATACTTGAGTATGGAGCTACAGACTCAGCGGCTATACAACTGAGCAGATCGGGTGTCTTAGCTGGTGTTATATCAGTTCCTGCAAGATATATTCACTCTGCTTCTGAGACAATATATAAATCAGATTTAGAAAATGGAGTCAAACTTCTTAAAGAAATTCTGGAAGATAAAGAAATAAAAAAATTGATTTAGTCTGATGATTTAATCAGGAGGAGATAAATTTGACTTTAGATAATATAGAGTTGGACAAAGAAGATAAGAGTTTTCTTTACATTCAACTTTACGAAAAGATTAAGGAAATGATTCTGGATGGAAGGCTCAAACATGAAACAAAACTGCCTACGATAAGAGCACTTGCCCAATCCTTAGATGTGAACAATATCACAATTGTAAATTCCTATAATAAGCTTGAAGAAGAAGGATATATCTACAAGAAAGTCGGTTCAGGTTCATATGTCAAGAAATTAGATCAGACATATGATGATGATACAAGCTGTGATACAGGTGATGACAAGGTTATAAACTTTGCAAGTACTGCACCGACACCTAATCTTTTCCCTATGAAAGAGATAAAAGAATCGATTATAGAGGTATTAGACAAAGATAACTGTAATGCATTTACGTATCAGGATCCAAAAGGTTTTCCACCTTTAAGGAAATCTTTGCGAGATTATCTCAGGGGTTTGGGTATATATAGTAATGAAGATAGTATTCAGATTATTTCAGGTGCTCAGCAGGGCATTGATATTATTTCAAAAGCACTTATAGATTATGAAGATATAGTTTTTGTTGAAGAATTCACATATACTGGGGCTATAGGGGTGTTCAACTCAAGAGGTGCCAGTACTGTGGGAATAAAGCTGGAAAATAACGGTTTGAGCATACAGGACTTAGAGGAAAAACTTAAGTTTATGAAGCCTAAGTTTCTATATCTCATGCCAAACTTTCACAATCCGACAGGATGTTCATATTCCCTAAGCAAAATGGAAAACATTCTTGAACTTGCTAATATCTACAATTTTTATATTATAGAAGATGACTATTTGAGTGACCTGGAATTCATGGGACATAAGAATATAACAATGAAGTCGCTTGATACTGGTAAAAAAGAGAGAGTGATTTATATTAAGAGTTTCTCAAAGCTTTTTATGCCAGGACTCAGAATTGCGTTCATTGTAATCCCTGATGAACTATCTCATGAAGTTTCTTCAGCTAAACATATATCAGATATTTCCACTCCGGGACTTATTCAGAGATCATTCAATACTTATATGAGAAAAGGTGAATGGGACCAGAATCTTAAAAGAGTTAACAGAATTTATGATTTAAGACATAGAATAATGACGAATGCGATTGAAACTTATATGCCTAAAGAGATTGAGTACAATCAGGTAGATGGAGGTTTCAACTTCTGGTTTAAACTGCCAGATGGCTATTTATCAGATGACTTATATGAATATCTCATGGACAAAGGCATAATTATTGCACCAGGTAAAATATTTGATATAAATGATGATGATTATGGTTATTTCAGACTGAGTGTTACTTCTATGGATTCAGATGAAATAGAAGAGTCTATGATTTTATTAACTGAAGAAATTAAAAAGTTTTTAAAGAAGGATAATAGGAGCAGGTTGACTGTAGAAGATTATAATAAATTTCTTTAATTTTCTACGAAAGAGGGGAGGACAAAATATGGATATATTAAAGGTTTCATCAAGATCTAATCCAAGTTCTGTGGCGGGTGCACTTGCAGGAGTGCTTAAAGAGAAAGGTGTTGCAGAGATTCAGGCAGTAGGTGCAGGCGCTTTGAATCAAGCAATCAAAGCAATTGCAATTGCTAGAGGATTTGTGGCACCAACAGGAATGGATTTAATTTGTATTCCGGCGTTTACCGACATAGAAATAGATGGTGCAGAGAGAACTGCTATAAGGCTGATTGTTGAACCGAGATAGTTTAAGTCGGACCATTTCGATTTGGATAGATAAAAACTAAATATTAAAAAGTAGCCGGAGATTATATGATCTCCGGCTTTCTAATGCACAGAATCTTATGCAAAGATGCATAGATTCACAGAATATGAACGGAATTGACGGTATATGGTTTTTGTTAATCATGGCATATGATACAATATAGGTAAATATGAAAACAGGTTGGTGATCTACATGTTCAAGGCAGATATGCATGTCCATACGACATCGTCTGATGGACTTTTTGAACCTGAAGAAACTGTCAAATGGGCACATGACAAAGGAATTGATGTAATAGCGATTACGGATCATGATTCTATTGACGGTATAGACAGGGCTATAAAAGCCGGCGATGAGCTGGGAGTGAGAATAGTTCCGGGAGTTGAGATGAGCTGTACCTATAAAGGCGAAGAGGTTCATATTGTAGGACTTTTTATAGATTATAAAGACAAAGAGTTAAAGGATAGACTTCGCAGCTTATCTGAGTCTAGAACTCTTAGAGGTAAGAAAATAGTTGATAAGTTAAACGCTCTTGGTATTGAAATAAAATATGAAGATGTGTTGAATGAAGCTAAATGCGGCTCTGTTGGAAAACCACATGTTGCCAGAGTTCTTGATGCGATGGGAGCAGTGGAAAGTTTTGAAGAGGCTTTTGATAAATATTTGGCTAAAGGAAAGCCAGCAGATGTTGAAAGAGAAAAAATAACTGTTAAAGAAGCTACTGAGCTTATTAATAAGGCTGGAGGGATTGCTGTGATTGCACATCCAGGTCTTATATCAAATAAAAACTATCCTCTTGAACTTCTATTTCATGGAATAGACGGAATGGAAGTCATTCATTCCATACATGATAATGATACTATAGAGAGAATCGGTAAAATAGTAAGGGATAAGAATTTATTGAAGTCTGCAGGTTCGGATTGTCATGGGAACTTGATTGATGGATCTCCTATTATCGGAGATTTTTATCTCACTAGAGATGAGTTTGAAGAGATAGAAAAAGCTCATTTGGAAAGGGTGAAATCCAATGCAAAAAAATGAAAGAAGCAGGCAGTTTCCAAGCAAGATAAGTACAACTTCTTTTGCAAAGCTGTATATTCTACACCTTCTCAATGAGAGGAGCTATTACGGCAATGAGATAATAGATGAAATAAAGATGAGGCTGAATGGACTGTGGGAACCAAGTCCAGGTATGATTTATCCAATGTTGAGAAATCTTGAGTCAGAGGGTTATATCACAGGATGGTGGGCAGAACCTGATAGAAGATCTATAAAGCATTATAAACTGACTCCTGAAGGATTCGAGCATTATAAAAAGATTAAGTTGCTGTATAAATCTGATGTTCAGGATTCGCTTGCGCTACTGAGATACATCATGGGCGATATATATAAAGAAAAATAGATAGAACTCTCATGTTGATACTATACCAATAGTGAATAATAGTATATAATGTAATATGATAAAAAATTGAGGATTTTTACAGAGGAGATGAAAAAATGGGATTAGGTTTATCAAAAAAAGCTTCAGAGATATCTCCGTCACTTACGCTTGAGATAAGTGCGATGGCAGCAGAGATGAAAAAAAAGGGGATAGATATAATAGGTTTTGGAGTTGGAGAGCCTGATTTTGAAACGCCTCAGAATATTAAGGATGCGGCATTTGAAGCTATAAATAAGGGACTTACAAGATATACACCAGCAACTGGTACGATTGAATTGAGACAAGCTATATGTGATAAGCTTAAAAGAGATAACGGTTTAGATTATGAACCTTTAAATATAATTGTTTCTTCAGGAGCAAAGCAGTCTTTATATAATGCTTTCGCTGCACTATTAAACCCTGGAGATGAGGTTATAGTTCCGTCACCTTACTGGGTGAGCTATCCTGAGGCAGTTAAACTTGCGGATGGAGTTCCTGTTTTAGTTGAGACTAGAGAGGAAAATTCATTTAAATTTGATATAGAGGATTTAAAAGCAGCAGTTAATGAAAAGACAAAAATATTGATTCTTAACAGTCCAGCTAACCCGACAGGTGCTGTATATACTGAGGAAGAGCTTAAAGAGATTGCTGAGCTGGCGGTTGAAAAAGAGTTTTATGTTGTTGCTGATGAGATATATGAGAAACTGATCTATGAAGGAAAACATATAAGTATAGCTTCATTAGGTGAGCAGATAAAACAGCAGACAATCGTTATAAATGGTGTTTCTAAAGCTTATGCTATGACAGGATGGAGAATTGGATATGCTGCAGTGGCAGATCACAAGATTGCCAATATGATGGGTAATATTCAAGGGCATATGACATCAAATCCTAACTCGATTGCACAGTATGCAAGTATAGAGGCATTAAATGGTGATCAGTCAGAAGTTGAAAAAATGAAAGTCGAATTTGAAAAGAGAAGAGACTTCATGTATAAGAGAATAAATGAAATTGAAGGGTTATCATGTGTAGAACCGAAAGGTGCATTCTATGTTATGATGAATATATCTAAGCTTAGAGGAAAAACTATTAACGGATATGAAATAAATGATTCACTTGATTTTACTAAGCTTGTGCTTGAAAAAGCTAATGTAGCTGTTGTTCCTGGTGTTGCATTTGGAAATGAGGATTTTGTAAGACTTTCATATGCTACATCTATGGAGAATATAAAGAACGGTTTAGATAGAATTGAAAAGGCTTTAAAAGAGCAGTAATCGTTTGAAATGTGCAATATAAAATACTAGAGATTGTCAGGAGTGATTTTATGGGTAAAGTTGAAAGCTTTGAATTGGATCACACTAAAGTAGAAGCTCCTTTTATCAGAAAAGTTACTGTTTATACAGGAGAAAAGGGAGATAAGATAACTAAATTTGATATAAGATTTATGCAGCCGAATAAAGAAGAGATGGAACTGCCAGGGATTCATACACTTGAGCATCTTATGGCTGTCTATTTAAGAGATGAGGAATTAGGTGATGATGTTATAGATCTTTCACCTATGGGATGTGCAACTGGATTCTATATGACGATATGGGGAGATCTTGACTCTGAAGATGTAGAACCTATGATAACGAATTCATTGGAGAAGGTAAAAACATCAGAAGATATACCTGCTGCAAATGAAGTGCAGTGTGGAAATGCTAAATCTCACAGTTTAGAAAAAGCAATTCAATATGCTGATAAATTCTTAAGAGAGATGGCAGCTAAGAATTAATAAAACTAGACTAATCAATAGAATTAGACTAATAAATAAAACTCAGGTATCCGCATAAGAATATAGATCCGGAATATCTGAGTTTTTTATATTTTTGATTTTTTTATAATAATATAGTGTTAATTGGACATAGTTTTCAGCATATTTGATAAAATTACAGATGCATTTTCTACTGCAATCATAAGGAATTCATCAAACGATACTTGCGCCTCTCCATCTGCATTATCAGAGATAGATCTGATGACAACAAATGGGGTTCTGTTTAAATAGCAAACCTGGGCGATACTTCCGCCTTCCATTTCACATGCTATTGCATCGAAAGTGTCTTTAATCCATTTTATCTTATCAGGACAGGCTATGAACTGATCTCCTGTTGCTATTCTGCCAACAAAAACTTCATGCGCTTCAATACCATCTGATGCTTTTTTGCATATTTCAATAAGTTCTTTGTCAGATTTAAAATCAAAAGTATCAAGTCTTGGAATTTGACCGAGTTCATAATCAAAGCCAGTTGCATCGACATCATGCTGTACGAGTGAATCGGCGATTACAACATCTCCAGGTTTTATACCTTTTTCTATTCCACCAGCAACTCCAATGTTTATTATTTTATCAGCTTTGTATTCTGATATTAATATCTGAGTGCAGACAGCTGAATTGACCTTACCAACTCCGCATACTACCGCTATTATATCTATATCATGATAAGTTCCTTTACAGAATGTCATACCGGCAGTTACAGACTTTTCTTCTATTTTCATTTCATCGATTACAACTTTGAGCTCTTCTTCCATAGCCACTATTATTCCCAGTTTCACTTATATCACAAACCTTTCTTTTCCAATTGTTTTTGTATAAATACGTTTTTTTTGACATTTCTTTACATTTTTCAACTTCTTTTTATTTCAATATATGTAGAAGATAAGCCTTAAAATGTGATTCTATCATAATCATCTAATATTACTATTATATCACACAATATCATTTGAAAATTAAATAGCTAATGATATAATAGTAAGAAAAGGTTATCACAAATTTTCAGTGTATAAATTAGGAGGAAATTCATTGGCTACAGTTGATGTTAAGAAGGTTGAGGAAACGACTAGAAGAATCGATTCTGCTGTTATGTTTAACGAAATAGATATCGATTTTCTTATCAGAAGTTTAGAGGATTACAATTATATCACTAGAAGTATACCTATATACAGAAGCAGCTATTTAGATGTTATTTTGGATCTTGCGACTGCAGAAATGTATCTGGAAACGAGAGAGAAGGGTATTATTATTGATTATATGCTGTTAAAAAGAATCAATACGATTTATGACATAATTGATGAATACAATGAAACAATCTAATTATTAGAATTATTTATCTCGTATCAGAAATCGGTTTCATACGGAGATGGGAAGGTGATTAATTGGGAAAACAGTTAGCTAAGCATGCAAGAGTATTTAAAGGAGATATTGTGTATTCTAAGAATGCAGATGAACTGGAAACAATTAAAGATGGATATATAGTTCTATTTGGCAACAATGTGAAAGGAATTTACAGAGATATCCCGGAAGAGTATAAATCTGCGAGATTGATGGACTATTCTGGAAAGCTTATAATTCCTGGTCTGAACAACCATCTGCTAAAACTTAAAAATTATGAAGATTTATCATTCAGCAAAGTTGAGTCTCTATGGAAAGAGGGAACTACGAGGCTGAATACCATATCGCTTGGAGAGATAGATGCATCTTATAATCTCATGGACTTTATTGAAAATATGGGTCTTGGAGGCTATTTCAGTCATATAAGAGAAGATGAGAAATTTTCTATATATGACCTTGAAGAGTTTGCGCTTATGAGTTCCAATGTTAGAATCTTAGTGCGTCCATACATATTTGCAGATAAGTCGGATAATAATATAGAGAAAAAGCTGGATATCTCTAAGAGATACAGTCTGAATTTTTCGGGAATTGATTTGGATATGGACTCTCTAAGCTCTGAAGCAGGAGGAACAACTCTTTCTATACTTAAACCTGGTGCTGAAAACTTCAGTGCAGATTACTACTCTTACTCGCCATATAGTTTTGATAAAGAAAAAGTAACGGATCAAGATACTGACTATTTGAAAAAGCTGCTGTCAGAGGAGAAGCTGGGACTTTATACTGAGGATGAGTTTTCTATGATAGAGGCTATCAGGTATGAATTAGAAAACAATGGACTATTCAGTTTTGAAGAACTGTTTTACATGGCTACTGAAATTGGTGGGAAGTACTTCGGCAGAGTGGGAAAATTTGAAGAGGGATATTCTTTTGATGCACTGATAGTGGATGATAGGAATAAAACATTATCTCTAGAAGAAAGAGTTAAAGAGTTCATTTTAAATGGAAGCAGTGATGATGTGTTTCTGAGATACATTTATGGGATGAAGGCTCTTGGTAGATAATATATAACAATAGAGTCATTAAATAAAAAGAACCATTGTAATTATAGATAGTATGTCTGTAATCACAATGGTTTTTTGATTTTTTAGTAAAGTTATTAGTAGAATGCACTGTAAAAAGAACCTGCTAGTGAGCCAAATAAAAATATTACTATTACCGCAATAGCTAAAACTTTGACAACTGTATCTCTCTTTTCCGATCTAAGTATTTTCAAATAAATACCCCTCTCTATACAGAATGATTAATTATATTGTAACTCTAAAATCGATTAGAGTCAAAAGAAATACAAAAACTTGTCAATACAGATATATTATAGATTATTCAGTTTTTATACGGTATAGTATTAATGTACACTGGTAAATCTCACGATTACGGTATATTGGTTAATAGATTGTTAAGATATAATTTATTATTAATATACAGATTTGTTTTATAATATATTTATCAGTTATAGATGATAGTATCAACTATCCGCTGTGCTAGATTCAGAGGGCAAGTTATAAAAATTATAACAGGTAAACTATAAAGAACAGAATAAAAAGGATAAAATATATAAGAGAAATATAGAATATTGTTTTACAACAATAAACAAAAGGATGGTTTTATGGAAAGTATTATCATATATACTGATGGAGCTTGCTCTGGCAACCAGAATCAGAACAATGTTGGTGGCTGGGGTGTTTATTTGGAATATAAAGGAAATATTAAAGAACTTTGTGGTGGTGAGGTAAATACCACAAATAACAGAATGGAAATGATGGCAGTGATAGAGGCACTCAAGGCGCTTAAGAGGAAAGACTACCCTGTAGAACTTCATACTGATTCAGCATATGTATCAAATTGTTTTAAGCAGAAATGGTATGTAAACTGGAGAAAAAACGGTTGGAAAAATTCAAAGAAACAGCCTGTAGAGAATAAAGATCTTTGGATTGAGATGCTGGAACTGTATGAGTCATTTGATAATATCGAGATTATCAAGGTAAAAGGTCACGCAGGAGTTGAACTAAATGAGAGAGCTGATGCACTGGCCAATAAGGGGATGGATCAAATAAGATGTTCGGATATATAGTTCCTTATAAAGATGAGATGAAGGTAAAAGATTATGAGATGTTCAGATCGTATTACTGTGGACTATGTAGAGCCATAGGTCATGAAAATGGTCAGCTTCCAAGATTTGCACTTAACTATGATATTGCATTTTTAGGACTGTTTCTATCGTCACTCGGAAGCGAAAATTCTAAAACAGATAGGAAGAACTGTATAGCTCATCCACTGAGCAAGAGGTCTTTTGTCTATGATGACAAGGCTCTGGAATATACGGCAAATATTGGTACTATGCTTGCTTATTTCAACCTGATAGATAATTGGAATGATGATAGAAGTAAAAAGTCTTATATTGGAGCATTGATGCTCAAAAGGGGAAGTGTGGCGGCGAAAAGAAGATATGAAAGCAAATATGATAATATAGAAAATCTCTTGAGTAAACTTTCTGTTCTAGAAAAGAATGGTGAGAAAGATTTTGACAAGACTGCAGATGTTTTTGGTAAGATTATGGAAGAGATTTGTGATTATGATGCGGTTGAGGGTGAAAATGAAAGAATCGCTCTTAGATGGCTGGGATATAATACTGGACGATGGATATATATTCTGGATGCTTATGATGATATATCAGAAGACTTTGAAAAGATGGAGTATAATCCCCTAATAGCTGGATTAAAGCATGAAGATGAGTCAATAGAGGCTTTTCGTGAAAGAATAAAAGATAGGATAGAGTTCACTCTGATAGCTTCACTTTCGGAAATTGCGAAATCTTTTGAACTATTGAATATAAAAAAGAATAAAGAGATAATAGAGAATATAGTATATATAGGAATGAGAAAAAAGATGGATTCAGTACTTAAAAACTGTGAGAAATGCGCTGAAACTGATAAGTCCGTCAATACTGATAAATCCATAAGTAACGATAAATCTATCAATACCGAATTGAAAGGGGTGCTTTAGTTGAAAAATCCTTATGAAGTACTTGGAGTAAGTCAAAATGCAACTGAGGAACAGATAAAAGCGGCATATAAAGAACTTGTGAAGAAATATCATCCAGATAAATATATTAACAATCCGCTTGCAAACTTGGCAGAAGAGAAAATGAAAGAAATAAATGAAGCATATGCTGAAATACAGAAAAAAAGAAGTGGAGGCTATAGCGCTGGTAGTTATGGAAGCTCTAGCAGCTCTAGAAGTTCCAGTAATACAGGAGGTTCATACAACAGCTATCAGAACTACCAGGGAGCTGAGAGTGCAAAGTATCTTCACGTAAGATCTTATATAAATTCCAGACGATTTACTGATGCACAGGCAGTGCTCTCAGCAATAAAAGATAGAGATGCGGAGTGGTATTATCTTTCAGCGGTGACACTTAGCAATTTAGGATGGCATGACAAGGCTTATCAGCATATAGTGACTGCAGTGAATATGGACCCTAGTAATACTGAATACAAGAATGCTATGAATAAAATGAACTATTCTAACAAGATGTACCGAGAATTCAGTCAGACAAGAGGATATAGTTCTTCATCACCAGGACTTTGTCAAATATGTACATGTCTATGCTGTGGAGACACATGCTGTGAATGTATGGGTGGAGATTTAATCAGCTGCTGTTAATGTTTCAGCAGTTGAGACTGAAAAGATAATATGAATAGTAATGATAATATAAAAGCTTTGAGCTACGGGGGAATAACTGTAGCTCTTATATTGGTTCTCATGTATCTTGGATCACTTATGAGGTTTAACAAGTTATCCATTTTGTTTTTGGCCTCAGTATTAATAGCTCTGCTGATATTCAGATACGGTGTTAAATATGGAATAATCGCATATGTATCATGCTCTGTATTCGGAGTGCTTTTAGTCCCTGATAAATCTATTGCACTTCTGTTCATAGTTTTCTCAGGGCTGTATCCCATAGTTAAACTTTTTATCGAAAGAATTAGAAATATCGGACTGGAAACTGTTCTGAAATTAATATATATATCGCTGTCATTTTCAGGTTTTTATTACTTGATAAGATTAAATATTGTAGATATTGAATCTTTAAAAAGAAGTTTTATTGATAAAAATCCACTTTCAGATTTAGGTGGAATAATGATATTTTTTGCTATTATTATTTTGGTAGCTCTGTTCTTCATATACGATATTCTACTATCGAGAGTTACCTATATTGCAGCAGATAAAATGAAAAAACTGGATTAATATTCATACAAGAGTATACAGTATAGACAATAGAATTTTTCTATACTATAATATAATCATGTTAAATTATAATGTGCTTATAGTTAATATTATGAGTAATTGGGAGGAAATGTAGCATGAAAATGTTAAAAAGACTTATACCTGCAGCATTGATTTCTGCAAGTATGATTTTGGGTCTAACTGCCTGTTCAAAAGATGAAGGTGGAGACCTGGCAAAAATTCAGGAGAGTAAGAAGATTGTTCTAGGAACATCGGCTGACTATCCACCGTTTGAGTTCGTTGACAAAGACAAAAACTATGTTGGAATGGACTTAGAAATAGCTAAAGAAATAGCTAAAGACTTAGGTGTTGAACTTGAAGTTAACAATATGCAGTTTGATTCACTAATAACAGCTCTTTCAGCGGGTAAAGTAGATATGATACTTTCAGGTATGAATCCAAATCCAGAAAGAGAAGAACAAGCTGATTTCTCAGATATTTATTTTGAATCAACTCACTACCTAGTGGTTAACAAGAAAGATGAAGGTAAAATCACAAAAGAGGAAGACCTTAAAGGTAAAAAAATAGGTGTTCAAATGGGAACTACTCAGGAAAAACTTGTTAAGGAAACATTTAAAGACTCAGAATTTGAAGCTTTAGCTGGAATACCAGACTTAATGATGTTATTAGAGAATGAAAAAGTCGATGCTGTAGTTACTGAGGATGCTGTTGCTAAAAACTATATTGGTGATAAGATAGTTCATTCAGGTTTAGTTTATGAAGGTGATGAAGGTGTTGCTGTTGCCCTTAGAAAGAACAACAAGGAACTACTGGATAAAATAAACGCTACGATAAAAAGACTTAAAGATGAAGGAAAGATTGATCAGTACTATACGGACGCTATTGAACTTTCACAGAAAATATCTGAAGAAAGCAAATAAGTTTGATTATATTTTAATTTTAAGATAGCACGATATGTGCTATCTTATTTTAATGGTAAATAAATTTATGAAA
This sequence comes from uncultured Clostridia bacterium, assembly GCA_964489735.1. GTDB lineage: Bacteria > Bacillota > Clostridia > Tissierellales > Gottschalkiaceae > Andreesenia. The sequence continues at coordinate 20,323 of CAZBAL010000001.1, forward strand.
CAATACTTATAAAATATTAAACAAATTTAAATAAAATGATAAAATATTAGTGATTTATAGAATATTTGATTTATAATATATTATGTACGAAAGAGGTGAACAAATGAATATTATTACTAAATTGTGGAGTTATAACAATTTTTTTCTTACAGGAGTTATGTATACAATACTGCTATCTATAGTGGGGATTATCTTTGGTTCTTTAGGTGGTGTAATTGTTACTTTTTTCAGACTTTCAAGTAAGAAGCCGTTGGAACTTCTTGGAAAGTTGTATATTGACATAATTAGAGGAACGCCAATACTTGTACAGCTTTTAATGGTATATCTTTTTATTGACTCTGATAAATTAGTAGCTGGATATGTTGCTCTATCCATAAACAGTAGTGCGTATGTGGCTGAAATGATTAGATCAGGTATTAATTCAATACCAAAAGGACAGACTGAAGCGGCTAGATCGCTAGGAATGAGCAAAGCTATGGCAATGAGATACATAGTATTTCCTCAGGCTATAAAAAACATCATTCCGGTACTTGGTAATGAGTTTATAGCGATAGTAAAGGAATCATCAATTGTTTCTATGATAGGTGTAATGGAATTGACCTATAGTGCAAGACAGGTTCAATCAAACACTTTCTTAGGTATGCCACCGCTTATAGTAGCTGCCGCGATGTATTTTATTATTACTAAAGGTTTATCCAAACTAATAAATAGAGTGGAAAGGAGATTGAAGCACAGTGATACAGATAAGTAATCTAAATAAAAGCTTCGGAGATAATCATGTACTGAAAAATATCACGAACCAGATAAGTAAGGGTGAAGTGGTGGTTGTAATCGGACCATCAGGTTCAGGAAAGAGTACTTTTTTAAGATGTTTAAATCTACTTGAACAGCCTACTTCAGGTCAGGTTATATTTGAAGGTACTGATATAACAAAAAAGGATGTCAATATTGATAATATAAGACAGAAGATGGGAATGGTATTCCAGCAGTTCAATTTATTTCCACATAAAACAGTTCTGGAAAATATAATTTTAGCGCCTATGAAGTTAAAAGGCATGAGCAGAGATAAAGCTGAAGATATTGCTTATAGGCTGTTAAACAGAATAGGTCTTCCTGATAAAGCAAATGCCTATCCTAATAGTTTATCGGGTGGTCAGCAGCAGAGAATTGCAATAGCAAGAGCGCTTGCAATGGAGCCGGATGTTATGCTTTTTGATGAGCCGACATCAGCGCTTGACCCAGAGATGGTTGGTGAGGTTCTTAGTGTTATGAAAGATCTTGCTAAAGAGGGAATGACTATGGTGGTTGTTACTCATGAGATGGGATTTGCTAGAGAAGTTGGAGATAGACTTGTATTTATGGATAATGGAGAAATAATAGAGGAAGGGAAGCCGGTTGATGTTTTCACAAATCCTCAAAGAGATAGAACTAAAGCTTTCCTAGCTAAAGTATTATAAAATATAAAAGAAATATTTCGGTGGTGCTATGGTAATTCTTAGCGCCACTTTTTATGAAACTATTAACTCATAACTAATCTTATCATAAATGATAAGATATTATTTAATAACCAAAGACTTGACTACTATAGGTCATTGGTATATGATTGTATGTAATAGGAATAATAAATTTAAAAGCTTTGATTGGAAGAGTAGATTATTTTGATTATTATAGAGAGTCAGGGATGGTGGAATCCTGATATATAGAAGTAATTGAAGAACATCCATGAGCTGCATTTCTGAATTAACAGTAGGATATGTCGGGTCACAGCCGTTAAAATGTGAAAGTATCGAGTGCTATACTCTGTACTTGTTGAGTGAGCTATGCTAACTAAGGTGGTACCGCGAAATATACCTTTCGTCCTTATATCGGATGAAGGGTTTTTTTAATGCCTAAAACCTTTAATATATAAGCAGAGAATAAGATACTTAAAGGAACTAATATATATAAAAACAATAATATGGAGGGATAAAAATGGCTTCAAAACTATATGTACCAAAAAACTATAAACCAAATTTAGATATAATTCAGACAGAAATTGCTATTAAAAAGATTAAAGATTTCTTTCAAGTGGAATTGGCGAAAGCTCTTAATTTAACTAGAGTTTCAGCTCCTCTATTTGTTAGAAAGAGCTCGGGACTTAATGATGACTTGGACGGAACTGAAGAACCGGTAGGATTTAATTTAAAGAATGATGGAAATGCCAGAATAGAAATTGTACATTCACTTGCTAAGTGGAAAAGACTAGCACTGAAAAAATACGGTTTTTTACCTGACACAGGAATATATACAGATATGAATGCTATCAGAGCTGAAGAAGATTTTGACAATACTCATTCAATTTACGTAGACCAGTGGGATTGGGAAAGAGTTATATCTGAAGATGAGAGAAACATGGATTACTTAGAAGAAATTGTAAAGGCAATCTACTCTGTATTTTTGAAAACAGATAAGTTTTTAGATGAAGAATATGACTTCTATGAGAGATTGCTTCCAGAAGAAGTATTTTTCATAGATTCTCAGGACCTTGAAGATATGTATCCGGACATTAAGGATCCTGAGAGAAGAGAAGCTGCATTGGCCAAAGAGAAGAAGGCAATCTTTATTACAAGAATAGGTAACAAGCTTAAATCGGGTAGAGAGCACGGAATGAGAGCTCCAGATTATGACGATTGGCAACTGAATGGAGACCTGATTTTCTGGAATCCAATACTTCAAAAAGAAATAGAGCTTTCATCTATGGGAATTAGAGTTGATCCAATATCGCTTAAAAAGCAGCTTAGACTTTCTAATCATGAGGATAGAGAGAACTTAAGATATCATAGAATGCTCTTAAACAATGAATTACCGCTTACTATTGGTGGAGGTATAGGGCAGTCAAGGATATGCATGTTCTTCCTTCAAAAGGCTCATATAGGTGAAGTACAAGCTTCTATTTGGCCTAAGAGAATGGAAGAAGAGTGTAGAAAATATCACATTAACTTATTGTAGTTCATCTATCAATCTTCTTGACTATTATTCTTAATAATACTAGACTGTATTAAAGAGGATAATTATGTGGAGGTTAATGATATGAAAAAGAAGGTTACAGCTTTAGTCGGAAGCCCTAGAAAAGGGAAGAACTGTGATGTTATAGTAGATGAAATAATCAGAGGTTTAGAAGAAAACAATGATGTTGAAGTGACAAAATACTATCTGGGTAGAATGAAGATAGGACACTGTATTGCTTGTGGATACTGTGAAAGAACTGGTACTTGCTTCCAGAAGGATGATGGAGAGCCTCTATACAAAGTTTTTGATGAGAGTGATGGAATTATTTTAGCTTCTCCAATTTATATGGATGCACTTAACAGTATAACTAAGACTATGATAGATAGACTTCAGGCATTTTGGTCTTCAAAGTACATTCTTAAAAAGCCATCGATTGATGTCAATAAAAAGAGACACGGTGCTTTAGTTCTTGTTGGTGGATCTCCTGATGGGGTATGTATGTTTGAAGGTGCTTTGATGACAACTAAGTTTTTCTTTAAATCAGTTAATACTGAAGAGAAATTCAGAATACTTCTGAACAACACAGATGAAAAACCAGCTAAAAGCAGACAAGATATTTTAGAAGAAGCATATAACATTGGAAAAGATTTCTTTGTAGGGTTTGACGAAAAATAATAGATAGTCTGAAGGAGTGTTCATATTGAAACTTAATAGCTATATTGATTATACGAATTTAAAGCCAGATGCAAAAACTGAGGATATAGAAAAGTTTTGTGCTGAAGCAAATAGCAATAACTACTATTCAGTTTGTATAAATCCAGCTTATATATCTTTGGCAAAATCAAAATTAAATGAAAATGTAAAAATCACTACTGTTGTGGGATTTCCTCTAGGATCGACACTATCAGAAGTAAAAGCATTTGAAACTAAAAAAGCTATTGAGTTAGGAGTAGATGAGGTAGATATGGTAATGAACGTATCTGCACTCAAGAATAAAGACTATGATTATGTTAAGTCTGATATAGTTTATGTGAGAAATGAATGTAAAGGGAAAACACTTAAAGTGATTCTTGAGACATGTCTGCTTACTGATGAAGAGATAGAAAAAGCTTGTGAGATAGCTAAATCTGCAGGAGCTGACTATGTTAAAACTTCAACTGGTTTCAGCACTGGTGGTGCAACTGAATCAGATGTATCTCTAATGAGAAAAACAGTTGGAGATAATTTAGGTGTAAAAGCATCAGGTGGTGTAAGAACTAAAGAAGATGCTGAGAAGATGATTGAGGCAGGCGCTTCAAGAATCGGAACTAGCAGTCTTCTATAATTGAGCATAGTTAAGGAGTCTTTGGAAATAAACCAAAGACTCCTTATTTTTTATTATTTATTATGTTTTATGTTTGATAATCTTTTTTATGTCTATATTTATAATATGTGACAACATTATAATTTCTGACTTTAACTATCTAGAGATACATAGAACTATCTAAAAATCTTTAAAGAAGTTCTTTCCTTCTTCATAAGCCTTTTCCATAGCCTCTGTGTTTTTGTCAGTTGGTGTACCGTCTGTGCTAGTAACAAATACATTTGATACTACTTTAGTATTTATAGAATCGAACAGTATTTGATTCGGTGCTGTACAGCCGATGAACTTATCTTTAAAGTTTGGTCCTCCAGCTGTTATAAGTAGTGCTCCATGTCTTTTTTTATCTCTGTCTATAGACGATTTATTTAATACATATTTAGATGACCAGTAAATCTGACATCTGTCTGTCATAATCTTAGTAAGCGAAGAAACTGATCCAAAGTGCATTGGTGATGCAATAATAACTCCATCACTATCATTGAATTCATCATATAGATCAGTCATATCATCTTTTTGGAAACAAGTACCATGTTTTTCACAATATGAACACCCGATACACAGTCCAATATCTAAATCTTTTAAATATACTTTATTCACAACAACATCATCATTATTTTCCGTAAGCCCTCTTAAAAACTCATCCAGAAGCTTATCTGAATTTCTGTTTTTCATGGGACTTCCCATAATTGCAAGAACTTTCTTCATCAATATCCCTCCAAAAAATTATTCTAAAAACCCTCTTCGTTATATATACCCAATAATATAAGGATTAAGCCAAACAATTTACTTTATATCAATCATTCTTCAATGATGGTTAACATAGTTGGATTAAAAAAGTTAGAATACAGATGTTATTTGACCTTGTTTATAATACAATGAATTCTCTTTTAAAATTAGGGTATATAAATCGTATCAAGGGGGGGATAGTAATGAAGTTTAAGAAAGCGTTTGGTACATTTATCATTGTAGTATTTGGATTGGTACTGGGAACAACAGGATGTTCAAAAGATAGAGATATTAATGGTGACGATGTTATAGGTAAAGACAGTAAAAAGGGAAATACTGGATCATATGAGAAAGTAGATGATGTCTCTTATGATATATTTTCTGAGATTATCGATCTAGAAGGCACAGAAAAGAATACGGTTGCTTCACCTATATCCATACAGAGAGCTTTGGAAGTCATTTCAAAGATGACATCAGACAGAGCAGATCTAGAAGTGTTCAATATATACGATAAAAATTCATTACTAGAGCATGAATATAATAACTCTGTAATGGAAACTATCTTGCTGCTTAACAAAAAAGACTTTAATTCTAAAGCTGTGAATAAAATAATAGACAATATCAAATTGGTTGACTTTCCGAAAAAAGCTGAAAAGGAAGTATTAGATTTACAGAATAGAGTTTTAGAAGAAGTCATATATAAACCTGAATTTAATGAAGATGCTACCTTAATAATAGCGGATGCTATAAGATATTATTCAAAATGGAGAAATAGTTTTGATGAGGCAAATACAACAAAGATGCCGTTTAAAACGAGTGCAGGAGAAACCGTTTCTGTGGATACTATGTATCAGAAGATTAGTGGAAATGCACTGGTTACTGACCAGTATGAAGTGTTTTCTTTAAATGCCGATGAAGATGCCATAGCATATTTTATAAAACCTAAATCTGATATCAATCATGTGAAGGATAATCTTGGTAAGATTGTAAAAGAATATAATGACAGCTATGAAGAGTTTGATGTTAATTTTTATCTTCCTAAAACAAGCATAGAAAATGAACTTGATATTAAAAAGCTAATATCAAATATTGGTCTAGATAAACTTATTAAATCTGGAGTAAAACCTGATAAGCTTACAGAAGACATGGTACCGCTATTTATTTCAAAAGCTACTCAGGTAGCTAAGATGGATGTTGACGAAGAAGGTGCAGAAGCTAAAGCCGTAACTGTTATTACCATGGAGAAAACAGCACTTCCTCAGGAAAAAGAAGAGATAGATATTAAGATGGATAGTCCATATTTTATAGTCATCACTGATCGTGAAAAACAAGAGGGTAGGGATTACGTGGTTTTTACTTCGTTAATAGTCAATCCGCTGGAAAATTAATTAACAATTCTTGAATACTAATTATGAAGAACAGTATAATAGTTTGCTGTTCTTCATTTTATTTTCATAATTATATGTTAAAATGTTGGAAATAATTAGTTTTTAAGGAAAGTGAGCGTGGCTTATGAAGATTTTGGTAGTAGAAGATGAAGAGGATCTGAATAGAGTGATAGTAAAAAGGTTGAAAAGAGAAGGCTATAGTGTTGACTCATCTTATGATGGGGAAGAAGCTTTGAGTTATATTGAAGCAAGTGATTACGACGTGATTATTCTGGATGCAATGATGCCTTTAATGGACGGATTTGAGTTGGTGAGAACTATAAGAGGCAAGGGAATCAATATACCAGTATTGTTTTTGACTGCAAAAGATGAAATCCAAGATAAGGTAAAAGGTCTTGATTTAGGAGCTGATGACTATATGGTCAAGCCATTTGCATTTGAGGAATTAATTGCAAGAATCAGAGTGCTCATAAGACAGAAATATGGCAGATCTTCAAATATATTAAAAATAGATGATTTAACTGTAAATACAGATTCCATGGAAGTAAAAAGAGGTAATAGAACTATTGATATGACAGCTAAAGAGTACAGTATTTTGGAGTATATGATGCAGAATGAAGGTCATATACTGACTAGAGAGCAGATTGAGAATCACGTATGGGACTATGATTATGAAGGTTCATCGAATATGATAGATGTATATATGAAAAAAATAAGAAGTAAAGTAGAACTTGAAAATGAAAGGAAATTGATAAAAACTGTAAGAGGACTAGGTTATGTTATTAAAGCTAATGATTCTAATTAGATGGACCAAAGACGGATTAAAGGAGGATTAGTATGTTAAAAAAGATTAAAGGTGTTCTTGTTAAAACTTTTGAATGGTTAAAGAGGTTAGCTTCTAATCTATTTAACAGAATTCCTCTTCCGGTTACATTAAAAGTGACTATGTGGTATGGGATATTCCTTACTTTTATATTTGCCGTACTTATCGGTTCAATCTTTTTGTTATCGGACAATATCACTGAATATACTACTAGAAGGCTGTTGATAGAAAATGTAAATGATGCGTCAGGATATAAACATGATATTAAAGGGTTTGAAGACGGTGTGTTTATTTCAAAATATAATTCTGATGGGGTTATTATTGGAGGTAGCATGCATCCGGATTTCCCCTCTAATATTGAGTTTAGAGATGGCATAGTAAGAAAATCAGTATTTAACAGTAAAGAGTTCCTCTATTATGACAGTATGGTCAACCGTAGAAATACTGAAGATAAAATATGGATAAGAGGAATAGTTTCTCTGGATACAGCAAATTTAATTTCTGGAGGTGCACTTATAATCATCTCTATTGTACTGCCAATAGTATTGGTTTTTATAATTTATTTTGGTTATAAAATTATAAAGAAAGCTTTTGTACCTGTAGAAGAAATATCTAATTTAGCACTTGAAATAGGGAATAAAAATGATCTTTCCAAGAGAATAGAGATAAGAAAAAACAAGGATGAAATTCAGAAGATGAGCTTGGCATTTAATTCTATGCTGGAAAGCTTAGAAAATTATTCTCTAAAAGAGAAACAATTTACTTCCGATGTTTCCCATGAGCTGAGAACTCCAGTGTCGGTTATAAAAGCAGAGAGCGAATATGCTTTAGAATTTGCTGATTCAATTGATGATATGAAGGAGTCTCTTGGCATAATTAATAGGCAATCAGAAAAAATGAGTGATATGATAAGTCAGTTATTGAACCTGTCTAGAATGGATAGAACAGACAGTATGACCAAAGAAAAGCTGGATATATCTGTAATGATCAAATCCATAATAGATGAACAATCTATGATAATTGACAATGAAAAAATAGAATTAATTACTGATATAGAAAGTGGAGTTTTTGCAGAAGGTGATAAGCTGCTTTTACAAAGAGCAGTTAATAATCTCCTCTCAAATGCTGTTAAGTTTACAAATGATAAGATAAAATTAACTCTTAGAAAGAGTATTGATGATAAAAAAACATTTGAGATAATTGTTGAAGACAATGGCATAGGAATATCGGAAGAAAATCAGTCAAAAGTGTGGGATAGATTTTTTCAGGCAGATGAGTCGAGAACTAAGAAGAAGAACGATGGTGCAGGCTTAGGCTTATCAATTGTAAAGCAGATAGTAGATATGCATGGAGGAACTGTTTCAATAGATAGTAAAGTTGGAATTGGAAGTAAATTTATCATTATTTTACCTGTTTATTCATTTTAGGTTCATATTTCTTTCCTATAATCTAAATATAGTGATAATTAATAAATTACAAATATCATATATAGGAGGATGTTAAAATGGAAAGAATAAAAAATATTCAATGGGGAAAACATATCAAAAGAGGAATCATAGGAGCAGTCATACTGGGTATTGTAGGAGTAGCGGGAACAGGTGTATTTATATCGCAAGCTAAGAATCAAAGAGCTAAAGTCGAAGCTGCAAATTCAAAAATAATAGAATCTAAAGCGAAAGAACTGAAGAAAACACTGATTACCGAAGAACAAGTAAAACAAAAGGTTAGTGATACTATTGGTGTATCAAAAAAACAGATAGAGTTCAATAAAGTAGTTTTATACGATGGAAAAGATAATTACTACGATAATCATGGATTTCATAGAGACAGAAATAGTAATGATCATTATCTGGATGATTTAGATGATAGGATTGAAGACAGAATCAAAGAAGAGTTATATGATAAAATAGGAGCTATTGACATGCTGATAGATGTAAATATAGCTGAAGCTGCAAATGAAGAGCCTCTTCAAAATCAAGCTGATACTAATCAGGATGAAGCTAAGCAAGCTGAACAACCGGCAACTGTAGAGCCTAGTGTAGACTTTTCTCCTAAATATCTTGTGAAATGTACTGCTGATAGAGTGAGATACGTTTTAGTTCTAGATGCTGAAACAGGTGAAGTCATATCTTCAAAAGCAAGATAGAAATAGGAGAGTACGAACAGGAGTAAAAATTAATCGAGAAACTGCAATAAACTCGGAAGTGGTAAATTAGAAAGCAAGTCAAAAAGTGAAAATAGCAGAAACAATTAAAAAACGGGTTACCGGCATATCGGAATGCCGGTAACCCGTTTCTTTTATTCTA
>CAZBAL010000001.1:30016-36364 GCA_964489735.1 uncultured Clostridia bacterium
ATTACAGTCTTTCAGCAATATCATATACTAATCTTTCTGAATGATCCCATCCTAGACAAGCATCAGTTATTGATTTTCCATAAACATCAGGATTTGACTGATTTCCTGGCTCAAGATATGACTCTATCATAAGACCCTTTATCAATGATTTCAGATCTTTTGAATAGTTTTTGCTATGCATTACTTCCAATGCGATACGAGGCTGTTCTTCATATCTTTTCTTTGAGTTTGAGTGGTTAAGATCCACTATAACTGCTGGATTCTCATACCCTCTCTTCTGATATTCTTCAGCCACTAATGAAAGGTCTTCATAGTGGTAATTAGGGTGAGCTTCACCATATTTATCAACTGAACCTCTTAAAATAGCATGAGCTAGTGGATTTCCTGAAGATTGTACTTCAAATCCATTGTAGACGAAGTTATGAGAAATCTGCGCTGCTTTTATCGAATTGAACATTACAGATATATCTCCACTTGTTGGGTTTTTCATCCCGCATGGTACATCGATACCGCTAACAGTCAATCTATGCTGCTGATTTTCAACAGATCTAGCACCTATTGCTACGTACGATAGAAGGTCCTGGATATATGGATAGTTATCTGAATATAGCATTTCATCAGCTGCTGTAAGTCCTGATACTTCTATAGACTTTATATGAAGCTTTCTCATTCTTATAATTCCTTCGGTAACACTTGGCTTTTTGTTTATATCCGGTTGATGCATAAAGCCCTTGTAACCTTCACCAGTAGTTCTTGGTTTATTAGTATATATTCTAGGTATCATAATTATCTTGTCTTTAACTTTTTCTTGTACTTCCGCTAATTTAGAAACATATTCACAAACCGCATCTTCTCTGTCAGCAGAACAAGGTCCCATAATAAGCAAGAACTTATCACTTTTACCTTCAAATACATCTTTAATCATCTTATCTCGCTCTACTTTAATTTTAGCTAGAGATTCAGGCACTTGTGTCTTCTCTCTAATTTCACTAGGAGTAGAAAGCTTATTGATAAATTTAAAACTCATTAAATCTCTCCTCTCAGTTTTACAAAACCATACAAATTGCTTTAGGAATAGTTAGTTTAACTTAATAATTCCAATAATTTAATTATACATCATATAATGGTAAATGTCTTTAATATATCATTAATATACAGTTAAGTTTGACTATTCTTTATATTCATCCGGCAAATTAATTCTCAATGTATCGAAGATATCATCAGAGTCTTCTTCGTTTTTGTTCATATGATCTCTTTCAGAATCTTTTGTATTATTTTCAATATTTTTCTTTAAATATTCTACTTTTGCTTCTTTTCTATAGTTTCCTATTTGGCCGTAGAACTCTGTGAGTTTTCTAGAAACTTCTTCCAAAGCCAGCTCAACATCTCTTTCTCTTTCTGCTGCTCTTTGTTCTCTTTTTATAACTTCATTTTCTCTATCGGAAAAATCACTTATAATCTTACTTCTTTCATTCTCAGCATTACAGAGTATATTATAGCTTTCATTTTCTGCTCTTTTTATCATCGCATGAGCCTTCTGTTCAGCTTCAAACACTCTGTTCGAACTCTCTTCGTGAGCCATTTGCAGGATTTGCTCTCTCTGGGCATATACTCTCTCAACTTCATCTCGTTGGTATTCAAGCATTTCCAAATGGTCAATCATATTATCTTCATACTTTAAACGCTCATTTATGAGTACAGCTGCTACGATAGCAGGAATTATTAAAAAGGAAAATATTGATAACACAAAAATAAACCATAGCGATAGATACCATGGAAATTCCGTAAAATTGGATATGTTGTTTCTTGCACTATCAAAGTGACCGTAGTCGTCATTTTTATCGTGATTCAAGTAATCACCTCATTAATGTATAATATTATGTACAATTTGATTTTATCAGAGAAAATAAGCTTATTCAATGATTTAAATATTATATTTTTATAAACTATTTTTATTAGTGTTATTTTTTGCTAATATGGGGTAAAATCTAATACAAGAGATATTACACTAAAGGGGTTGGTTTCTAAATGACTATATGTGAAAGTGATAAAATTAGAAATATTGCGGTACTAGGTCATAGTGGATCTGGTAAAAGTATACTTAAAGATGCTATTCTTTTCAGCACAAATATATCAGATGTATCGCCAATTTATGAAAAGGCAACAAATATTTCATCTGATATGAACTTATTTACGGTTAACTGGAAAGGATTTAAATATAATTTCATCGATACACCGGGATATGCGGATTTCTATGGAGAGGTTGTTTCAGGAATGAGTCCTGCAGCAGGAGCTATTATTATAGTTGATGGAACAGAAGATCTTCAGGTAGGAACGGATAAAGCATTAGAAATAACAGATGAAATGCAGATGCCTAAGCTGTTATTTGTAAATAAGATTGACTCTGAAAATGCTGACTACTATAAAATATTGGATCAATTGAGACAGAGATACGGAAAAAAGGTTGCTCCTTTCCACGTTCCAATAGGAGAGTCTGATAATTTCAAGGGATATGTCAACGTTGTTGAACTGTTTGCTAGAGAATATGATAGAGAACAGGAAAGATGTTTTACGGTTGATATTCCTAAAGAAATGGACAATCAGATAAATGAAGTTAGAGAAATGCTTATGGAGTCAGTTGCTGAATCTGATGAAACACTGCTAGAAAAGTATTTCACAGGTGAAGAGTTCAGTAGAGACGAGATACATTTAGGACTTAAAAAAGCAGTAATGAATGGAGATATAATTCCTGTTCTTGTAGGTTCAACACTTAAGAATATTGGTGTTCATACACTTATGTGGATGGCGAAAGACTATTACCCATCACCTGTTGATAATGGTTTTGCAGATAACGAAGGCAATTTTGCTGGACAGGTTTTCAAAACAGTTATAACCGAAGAGGGAGACAAAGTTTCAATTCTTAAAGTTCTTAAAGGGAAACTGTCACCAAATCTGGGTGTTTATAATGTGAGCAATGGAAGTGAAATAAAAATCAAAGAAGTGTATTCATATACTTCTGGAATTCTTAATAAAATAGAAGGAGCTTGTTCAGGAGATCTAGTTGCAATCGTGAATGTTGACTCGGTTGAGACAGGAGATACATTATCGGTAGACTCTGACTTTGTGCCTTTTAGAAAATTGGTTTTCCCTAAGGCTCAAGCTCTATATGGAATAGTTCGCAAGTCTGTAGCTAATGAAAAGGAATTAATTGATGCTCTCAAGAGAGTCCAGGAAGAGGACAGATCTCTTGAGCTTGAAGTTGATGAGGTTAATGACCAGATTGTCATAGGAACTCAGGGAGAACTTCATGCAAAGATAATAATCAAAAAGCTTATGGATAAATTCAATATTGAAGCAGAGATAAAACCTTATAAAATTCCATATAAAGAGACTATCAAGTCAGAAGCTAAAGCGGACCTGAAGCTGAATAGACAGGTAGATGGAAAAGGTGAATTTGCTCAGGTTAGTTTAGAACTCGATCCTATTGATGAAGGCAATGTATTTGTAGACCTTGTACAGGGAGGAAAAGTTCCACCTCACTACACTCCATATATAGAAGAGGGTGTAGGCGAAGCTATAAAGAATGGTATACTTGCTGGGTATCCAGTGATAAATGTAAAAACAACTTACTTTGACGGTGAATTCAATCCAGCAGATTCGAATGAAGCTGTATTTAAAGAAGCTGGGAAGCTTGCATTTAACAAAGCAATGAGTCTGGCTAATCCAACTCTGTTAGAGCCAATAATGAGCATAAGAGTTACTTCGAAAGAAGAGCATGTTGGTGATATAATGGGTGATATAACTAAGAGAAGAGGAAAAATCTTAGGTATGGAGCCAGCAGATGATATGATGAACCAAACTGTAATTGCAGAAGTACCGCAAAGTGAATTAGCTGACTTCCTTGGATGCTTAAGATCAATGACTTCTGGAAGAGGATTCTTTGATATGGAGTTCTTGAAATACAGCGAAGTGCCTGAAAAGATTTTAGAGAAAATAATAAGAGAATCCAATGGAGAAGATAAGTAGTCTGCTTATCATTGGCTGATATTGTAAATAAAGATATGAGAGATAAAAGATTTAATATTAATTAGAATGATTGTTATTTGAATTTAAAATGACTTCCTAGTATATTTAATACGTACTAGGGAGTCTTAATTTAAGATAAAAGTAATGTTATTAGGTTTTAGAATAGAAACTTAGTTACCATAATAACATTATGTAAACTATAGGTGTTTTAAATAAGTATTATTAAAAATAAATTCTTATCTGCTATATGTTAGCATAGCGATAAGTAGGGAGGAATTATTGTGGAGATGAATATTAAAGATGTGTTGAACAAGTACTTGGTAAATTTCAGAGTAGAATCAAACAGAAGAATGTCTATGATAGGTGCTATTCCGGATGATATACCTTTCTATATTTATGATGGAGCGCATGAAGCGGCTAAAGAATATACTGCATCTCAGTTAGAGTTGAAAGACTATCAATATGACTCTAAAATGGATGATGTATACAATTACTTCATGAAGCTGTTCAGAGAAAATGAGCACTATTCTGATACGGATGACATAGTTGTAGAAGCCATAGCTGAGGGAAGATTTGATTAGATAGATTTTATCATAGGGATTAGATTACTATTTCTGAATCAAAGGAATGGGATCTAATCCTTTTTCTTTTGTTCTCCTTTTATTCTTTTATGACTTTAATTACTAATAATATTGAAATATTCATATGAGACAATAATATTTTCAGTCAAATAGTCGTATTTATTAAAATATAGTCAAACATTATTAACATAACATAATTATGTTAACTATAGCTTATTTAAATAACCCATTAGCTGAAGATTAGTACTTAGCTAATGGGTTTCTATTAATAGCATCTCTAAGTTGATCGTCGTCTACGTGTGTGTAGATTTGAGTGGTTGATACATTTTCATGGCCTAAAATCTGCTGTAAAGTTCTTATATCTACATTTCCGTGTTTGTACATCAATGTTGCAGCAGTATGTCTCAGTTTATGAACTGAATATTTTTCCTCATCAAGCCCGGATAGCTTAATATATTTTTTAACCATAGCTTGCACAGTTTTTTCACTCATTCTATTTTTCTGTCTACTTATAAATAGCGCTTTCGGATCATTTAGCTTTTCTGTTGGTCTTACTAGAAGATAATCTTCAATTGCTTCTAAGCAGGCATTATTCAGATATATAGTACGTTCTTTATTACCTTTACCTATCACGGTTAGAATATCGCCTCTGATATTGTCTAAATCAATGCCTACGAGCTCTGAGAGTCTCAGACCGCAGTTCAAAAAGAGTGTTATAATCGCATAGTCTCTATACATATTCGGACCTTCTTCGATTGAATCCAATAGTCTCTGAGCTTCGGGAAGGGAAAGGTATACAGGATTTCTTCTGTTTGTCTTCGGAGATTCCAGTTCGAGTGCTGGATTGTCATCGATTATCTTTCTTTTGATATTTAAGTACTTAAAGAATGATCTTACAGAAGCAACCTTACGCGCCTTAGCGGCATTTTTGTTTCCGCGAGCTCTGTCTGCGAAAGATATGTAAGCATGAAGATCTTCCAATGTAACTCTTTGAAGGAAACTCTCATCAACATCTTCAATAATAATATCATCGAAAGGTTCATTCTTTGGAACCAGCTTGTATCTGATTTTTAGAAATCTAAGAAACATCTTTAAGTCAAAAGAGTATTCCTTTGCTGTGTTAGAAGATTTTCCTCTGATAGTTTCTATATAATTGAGGAAGTCTTCAAGGATTAGTGGTAGTTCGTCACTAATTGAGTGCAAATCGCTCAAAACAAGTCACCGCCTTATGTATGTGGGTTTAATAATGGTACAGCCCAGCTCTATTCTAGCTCGAGTTATACAAAATATACATTTTGTATAACTCAGTATCTACTATTTATTATATACTATTTTATAAAACTTGCAAGTTTTGTATTCTATATACTTGCTAAACATTTATTAAACGCCTATAACCTATGATCTCTTTAGTATAATTTTAACTAATACCATCCATAGCTTTCAGTTTAAGTTCTATCCAGTACAAATAATAAACTGCTCACTCAAAGTTTTTTCAAGTGAACAGTTTAATTTAAATAGCTAAAATTTACTTATCATTAGTTATATCGCCACTACTACTTAACGGAATTTTATCTCCTAAGACTTTTGGCTCAGGTTTAAACTTTGCCTTTATGAAATCCTTATCAATAGCAATAAACTCTCTTATATCTCTACCAATCTGCCCAGGTCTAACTTCATTTTGAGCATCAATACCAATTGCTGTCATTCCTAGCGAGTCGGCAATATTCAAAGCTCTATATAA
>CAZBAL010000001.1:36464-136395 GCA_964489735.1 uncultured Clostridia bacterium
CACGTTTACTTCATCATATTTTTCCTGTCCGTGATCTCCACTCATAATGATCTTAGGAGCCAACTCTTTTTTATAAAGAAGTATACCTGAATCTAATCTTTCTTTCAGCATAGGGGTCGGTCTGTTGTCCGGATAGACTCCAGCTCCTAAAACAAGAACAGCATCACAGTTGAATCTTCCCTTTTCTTCCATCTTACTAATCTTCATTATCCTATCGGCTGTGGCACTTTTTACATAAAAGTTTATTGATAACATTATCAACAAAGCCACTAGCACAAAGAATAAAACAGTTTTAAATATTCTTCTCATTATTATGATATTCATATATAATCACCTGATTTCATATCTTATTGTTCATCTAAATATAACGACTTTATCTCATCTATATTTCCTATTGTGAACAGTCCCTCAAAGAATACTGATTTATATTCCAATTTACTGCTATCAATCGTATATTGGTTAACATGATGAACCACTCCATCTTTTAATTCATAAAAGTAACTGCTATCTAAAAGATGCACATTATGAACTTGGAAATACTGAGCTATTTTACCTGATAAATGCACTTGTTCTTTATATCTTATTTCAAAACTTAGAGGCATAGGTGCTCTGAATAATTTCTTAAAAATAACTAATGTAATCAATATCATAACTGTACTCAACGTCATTATCGCAAAGTAACCCATACCAAAACCTACACCCAGTGCAGCTGTTGCCCATATTGAAGCTGCTGTAGTAAGACCTCTTATTTTCTGCTTAGTCATCATAATCGTACCAGCGCCTAAGAAACCAACACCACTTACAACTTGTGCTACAATTCTTGTCATTTCGACAGAGACTGAAACATCATGGTGCTCCATAAGCTCAATTGATGAGTACGCAATTTTCAGCTGTATAAGTGCAAAAATACTGGCACCGATTGCTACCAGCACATGCGTCCTAAGCCCGGCATCATGACCCTTTCTCTCTCTTTCATAACCAATTAAACTACTTGCAACAATAGTTGCCAGGAGTCGAATTGTCACTTCATAAATTGTTAAATCTGCCATGCTAAACACTCCTATTAAATTTATAAATCACACTCTATTTCCTATTATACCCAATATTTTTGTACTTTTATCAAATATCTACGGACTTCACCTAATTAGGTTTTAAGTCAAAAAAAATGAGAATATATATAATAATAGTAATCAGTATCTATTATTATATTTAGATATTTTTGCTATTAAAAAAACATACAACGAGAGGAAGATTATTATGAAAGAACAAGTACTTAAAGCGTTAAATGATCAAATTAATTTAGAAATGTATTCGGGGTATCTATACCTATCTCTATCGATTGCAATGGAAAAATACAACTATAAGGGTTATGCAAAATGGTTACAAAATCACTTCCACGAAGAATTAAGTCATGCGGAAGATATTATCAAATTTGTACAAATGAGAAACGCAGTACCTGAACTATTGGATGTAAAAGCTGAAGTATGTGACCTATCAGATCCACTGGAAGTGGCTAAAGCTGTTTTAGAACATGAGAATAAAGTTACAGCGTCTATTAATAAGCTGCATGATGTAGCTAAAGAGAACGATGATTATGCAACTGAAATATTCATGCATAAGTATATCAATGAGCAAATCGAGGAAGAAGACTTAGCTCAGGAAATAATAGACAAATTCACGTTTGCAGGAGATAGCACTTCTGCTAAATATGCAATTGATAGAGAACTTAATTGCATGTGTGGCTAATAGTCAGTGATAACATATTTGTTCGATTAACTATTTAATCATTTATACAAAAAGCCATGGGTTTAGAACTATTCGCATTCTATACCTATGGCTTATTTGTTTTTATTGTAAACTATATTTTTTATTATTATTTGAACATTTAATACCCTATAAATACAATTCCATAACTACTCTTTTACTCCACCACTCGCTATCCCCTTCACTAAGTGCTTCTGTATTAAAACAAATATAATGAATACAGGAATTATCGATATAACAGATGCAGCCATCTGTGTCTCCCAAGAAGTTTTATATAGTTCCTGAAAGTCTGTTAGAGCTAAAGACAATGTTCTGGCATTAGTATTTCTTGTAATAAACGACTGAGCATATATAAGATCTCCCCAAGCCCCTATAAAAGAAAACAAGCCAGCAGTTATCAGACCAGGTCTTACTATAGGTATCAGAACCTTGTAGATAGACTGAAAACGACTGCAGCCATCTATCATTGCCGCTTCTTCCATATCAGATGGAATAGCACTCATGTACGAATATACTAGCCATACTGTCATAGGTAGTGATGATGCTGTGTTAGCAAGAATAAGTGAAATTCTTGAGTTCAAAAGTCCTAGTTCTCTAAAGGTTACATACATTGGATTGACCAAAATAACTGCAGAAAACATTTGAGTTGCAATTATTATGAACAAAAACGCCTTTCGCCCAATAAATGTGAATCTAGTTACAGAATATGATGCAATTGAGCCTACAGATATACAGATGAATGCTGTAGCTGTAGCCACAAACAAACTGTTCGAGAATGCTTTTAATATAGACTTCTCTCCCAATGTTACATCATAGTAATTTTTCCACTGAATATTATCAGGTATCCATCTCGGTGGCCATAAAGTTGTTTCTGTATAAGTTTTTAACGATGTGGAAATCATTATCAATATTGGAGTAATCAGCAGGAAAACAACTATAGACGCAATCAATGTCAGTATAACTCTGTTCAGTTCCAGCTTTTTAATACTTATCTTCATTGCTTTTCCTCCTTCTCAATCTGTTTCCAATACAACCTACTCATTATCAGTAATATAATGCACACAACAATTGACATAGCAGAGCTCATTCCCAAGTTGAACTTACTGAAGGTCTCTTTATAGATTCTATATATAAGAGTCATAGTTGCTCCCATAGGACCACCTTTTGTAAGAATATTTATAACGTTGAATGAGTTGAATGTCCAAATGGACACGAGTGTCAACACTATCAAGAATACTTTTTTAATACCAGGTATGGTTATGTATATGAATTGCTTCCATTTACTTGCTCCATCAACCATAGATGCCTCATAGAGGCTATGAGGTATACTGCTTAATCCCGATAAGAACATGAGTGCAACTGTCGGAACACCCATCCAAGCATCTACAAAAGATGTGCTTAAGAATGCAGTCTTAGGTACAGACAGCCAGGTTATATTTTTAGAAATTATGCCTAATTTCAATAAATAATAGTTAATATAACCATAGTTACCATCAAGCATCCACTGCCAAACTATTGAAACCGCAACCTGTGGCAGTGCCCATGGAAGTAACATCAAGAACCTCAGTCCTCTTCTAAAATAAATTTTTCCATTCATCAAAAGCGCTAATAAGAATCCGCCAGTTATCTTTAATAAGACTGTAAGTCCAGTATATCTTAAAGTAAGTGCCAATGTACTGTAAAACTTCTGATCAGATAACATCTTTTGATAGTTAGAAAGGCCTATAAATTCGTCATTTCCCCCTAATAAAGATACCTTCTTAAAGGAATATACTATAGTAAGGAAAATAGGATATCCGTAAAGCAATATCATCAATATCAAAACGGGAGCGATTAGCAGATAAGGAGTTAATTTTCTTTTATTAATCATATCTATTCCCTTTCTTTCGTTTAAAACTTTCTAAAAACTTAATTAAAGCAAAGATCCCTCGGTTGAGTTACCTTTGCTTTATATTGATCATTTATATTTTTTAAATTAATTAGTTGTTTTCTAATTCTTTTTGAGCTTCATCAAGTGCTTCTTTTGCAGTCATTTGACCAGTCAATACTTTTTGAGCAGCTTGTGTAAATGCTTCGTTAAATAAGTCCCAGTTGTCAACATGTGGCTCTGGAACACCATATTTTATCATTTCGTTGTATGGTTTAATGATATCTTCTTTGTATCTTTCATCGTCTTCTTCTTCTTTAAGGATTGGGAACCATCCTCTTTCGTTGATTTTTCTTTGATAATCAACTTTTCCAGCGAATTCAATGAATTTCCAAGCTTCTTCTTTGTTCTCACTGATTGATGATATGGTGTATGAATCTGTTACAAGTGTTTCAGCTTTTTCTTTACCTTCTGGTAATACAGCAGTGCCAAATTCTTGTGATTCAAATACGTCTAAGTTCATTGGAAGATAGATACACATTGCAATATCACCATTTTGGAATAATGCAGGAAGATCTTTTCTTTTAGTTCCAACTGGATCCGGTATAAGATCGTCTTTACCAAATTTAGCTATATACTCAAATGCTTCGATGTTTTCAGGTGTATTAAGTGTGTAGTTACCTTCTTCATCTACAACTCTTCCACCAGCTTGATAAATGAAGTTTAGCAGTTCATCAGCTCCATGAGTAATATCTGTAGGTATTGCAAATCCTTTCATATCAGGATTTTCTTCCTGAACTTTCTTAGCTGTTTCGTATAACTCATCCCAAGTTGTTGGTGGTGTATCTATAAGGTCTTTTCTATAGATTAATGCTCTAGATGAGAAACCGAATGGAACTCCATACTGTTCACCTTTTACATTTGCAGTTTCAAGTACACTTTCCACTCTAGCTGATTTAAATTCATCTGTCATGTATTCATCTAGCGGCTCTAAAACTCCAAGCTCTGAGAACTGTCTTAGTGATCTAGATCCTGTCAGCATTATATCTGGTGCTTCTCCAGCTTGATAAAGTTGAACGATTTTTGAGTTCAGCTCATCCCATCCTACAGGTAGAACTTTAACTTTTACGTTTTCATTCTCTTTCTCGAAGTCTGAAATTATAGTGTCGAACTCATCTTTAAGGTATCCACTTTCATACCCTGGAATTAAAACTTCTAGTTCAACGTCTCCAGATTTTGTTTCAGTTTTTGCTTCTTTTTTTGTATCTGTACTTGTATCAGTATCTACTGATTTTTCTTCGCTGCCCCCGCACCCTGTTATAAGTGCCATTGAAACAGCTACTAATGAAAAAGCTTTTAAAAATCTTTTCATCATAACTCCTCCCTCTTATTAAATACAATATAAATACATATATACATTTACTTCTAATTATATCACTTTAGCCAATAAAAGCAAATTGAACAACCGCTTAATTATGGGTGCTTTCTATAGATATTTTGAATTCATTTATGAATATGTATTGGTATTACCTATCGTGATTGAATGTTGTTATCTTACACTATATGTATTCAGCAGGATTAGTGGCAAATCATTAAGTTTAATCTGCATTTGTGATATATGTAAAATTTATTTTAAATCTTATCATTTATGATAAGATTACTTATGACTAAATAAGCTATATTAAAGCTGCTGAAAATTATATTATCTATGTAATCTTTCAGCAGCTATTTTATCTACTTCATTATTCTGAACACACCCACAGCTTTTCCAAGTATCTTTACATCTTTAACATATATAGGTGACATAGAATCGTTTTCCGGTTGAAGTCTAACAAATTCTTTTTCCTTGTAAAAAGTCTTAAGGGTCGCTTCTTCATTTAAAAGAGCCACTACAACATCGCCATCCCTAGCAGTATCTCTTTTCGTAATAAGCACATAGTCATCATTATATATGCCTTTATTTATCATGCTGTCCCCTTTTACTCTGAGCATAAATGATGATCCCTTAGGAACGAACTCAGCAGGAAGAGTGAATACGTCTTCAATATTTTCCTGTGCAAGTATAGGTGCACCAGCAGTAATTCTACCTACTATTGGGATATCTATAGTCTCTTTTTTCAGTAGCATATAATCACTTTCTTCATCTATCCCCTTAGAAAGTATTTCTATAGCTCTTGGTTTAGTGGCATCCCTTCTTATATATCCTTTTCTTTCAAGTTTTTCCAAGTTATTGTGGACACTTGAAGTTGATTTCAGTCCCACAGCCGAACATATTTCTCGAACAGAAGGCGGGTATCCCTTCGATGCTTTCTGATTTTTTATATAATTAAGTATAGCTATCTGATTCGATGTTAGGTCCTCAAACATGCATATCACTCCATTCTTTCTTTGTGTTTTAATTATAGCATGAACAAATAAAAAAATCAAACAATTGTTCATTATCTACTTGACCTGAACAGGTATTCGTAGTATTATATCTTTAAGGAACAGATGTTCCAAATTTAATTACTTGGAGGATACTATGGTTATTAAAGATAAGTTTAGATTCACATCATTTATTTTATTTATTTTAATGTTTATTGTTATTATATTCTTAAGCATAAAAGCTTATGGCTCAAGCGACTCTATAGAGAGTGAGACTAGAAATCTTCGTGTAGGTGACTATATCAGTGATATAAGTCTATCAGAAAACAGCAGTGATGATGTTCTTTCAGATGACGAAGAGTATATATATGTAAATTATAAGCAAGTTCAAACAACAGAGGGCGAAAGTCTTTGGGACATAGCGAAAAGATATCATACAAAGGGAGATATCAGAAAGTATGTTCGACATCTTGCAGTTATTAATGATTTAAATGAAGGTACATTAACAGAGAACAAAGTTCTCATGGTACCTATTTCCGATTAACCCAATCCATAAATCAAAAAAAATCCAGGTTTATATTTCCTGGATTTTTTTTGACTCTTTTTTATCTTCTGAAACTAACGCTCTTTTATATCCGAAATAGGCGATAGTCAATATGATTACAATTGAAATAATATTAATAATTAATGACATATAAAATTCATTTAGATGAAGATCCGGTACCCCGTTTATCTTTTGAAGCAAATACATATTACCTATGAATGTGTATTTTGCTAAAGCATTAGGATAGAAATAGCCAAACCTAAGAGGTTCTATCCCTAGGTATATGAGTACGGATGCAAATATTGAAACGTAAATATTTCTAAAAACTGATGAAGTCATCATAGGTATAATAGCTGAAAATATCGGATATGTCATACTCAGTAACACCGCTTTATATAGATATGACTTCCACGGAGTAGTGACTATCTGTCCTGAAATATAATTAATCATATTTCCATCGTATGGACCAAAGTTCTTTACTCCAACTATATAGTTGATTAAAAAATTTAATAGCCAGATCACAATAGCCATTATCAAACCAGTAATAATTTTAGAAAAGAATATTCTATTATAGCCCATAGAGTCCAAATAATACAGACTATTTCTATCGAACGGTATGGTCAGTGAAGCAAACATAATAATAATTGTTGCAACATAGATGATTTTCTTTTCACCAAAAAATACATAATCTATAAATCCCTTAACAGTTCCTTGGTCACTGCTTGGCGGTATATCATTGTCAATTCTGTATCTTGTAACTTCAGTCGTGTTTTTAAACTTAATCTTATCTCTTTCTATCTTGATCATTTCTTCTTTTTCTAACGCAATATTCAGATTATGCTCTTCGATTCTTTTCCAATCGACTGCTGATGATTCAGAGTTGTAACTTATTTCGCTAATCATTTCAGAATATTCTTTAGCTGATATTACTGCTGTAGAAATAAATACAATACAAGATATCAAAATAGCAATAGCAAGAAACTTACTCTTTAATTCCTCTTTTATCAAAAAACCTATTTTTATCACCTCTGACAACAGCTATATTTATTCTTAACCTATTATAGCATATTCTCTGTTCATTTAATATTTACATTTAATTAATATTTGAAAATAAGGCTCTGTTTTTATAGAAATAATCTACCCCAGAAATTACCGTAAAGACAGTAGCTACAAGCATAACATAGTATCCTATTGAAGAAAAGCTTACCGAGTTAATCGAGAAGCTATCAAGCAGTATCAGTATAATGGCAACCATTTGGGTTATTGTTTTGATTTTCCCCCATCCACTAGCTGCTACCGTTATGTTCTCTGAAGCTGCGAGTATTCTCATACCTGTAACCATAAACTCCCTAGCTATTATGATAAACGCAATCCATGATGGCAGCAGACTGACCTCCACAAAGCATATCAATGCTGCTACAACTAAAAGCTTATCTGCTAATGGATCCATAAACTTACCAAACTTAGTGATCTGATTTCTGCTTCTAGCAATATATCCATCTAAAGAATCAGTTATCGAGGCTATGATAAATACTATCAATGCTACAATATCAAAGTTTGGAGTGTCTTTATTCAGATAAAAGAACATAAACACAGGCACAAGCGCAACTCTAATTAATGTAAGTCTATTCGCTAGATTCATTTAACACATCTCCTATTAAATCATACTCTAATGCATCCCTGATCTCTACTTTAACTATATTTCCTATTTCTAATTCTCTGTCAGAATCTACGTAAACGATTCCATCTATTTCAGGACTATCCATATAAGTCCTTCCTGTATAAAGGCCATCTTCTACATATTCTTCTATTAACACTTCCATAGTACTTCCTATCCTGTTTGAGCATTTTTCTTTCGATACGCCTTCCTGTATCTTCATTATTTCAATTCTTCTCTCTTCTTTAAGCTCATCATCAATGTGATTTGGAAGCTTATCAGCTGGAGTATCTTCCTCTCTAGAGTATGCAAATACTCCCAATCTATCAAATTTCACATCTTCTACATAGTTCTTCAGCTCATTGAAATCTGATTCAGTTTCACCAGGAAAACCAACGATAAGTGTAGTTCTTATAACAATATCATCAATCTCTCTTCTGAGTTTTGTAATCAGCTCTGTGATTGACTCTTTGTTAGTATCTCTATTCATTAACTTCAATATATTGTTTGATATATGCTGTATTGGGATATCTACGTAATGAACAACCTTATCATTTCTTTTTATAGCTGAAATCAATTCATCAGTAAAAGTTTCAGGGTATATATACAGTATTCTTACCCATTTTATCCCGTCAATCTCATTTAATCTGTCTAATAACTCAGGGAGTTTGTATTCATCGTATAGATCAATACCATACTTACTCGTATCCTGAGCTATTAAGATTATTTCTTTCGTTCCAGCTTCTGCAAGTTTATTAGCTTCATCCAGGATGGATTCCATCTTTCTGCTTCTATACTTTCCTCTGAGCTTTGGAATTATACAGTAAGTGCAGAGATTATCACAGCCTTCTGATATCTTAATATAGGCTGAATGGCCTGGAGTCATAACATCTCTCTCAATTCCCTCTGAATATTCACAGTCAATATCACCAAAAGAAGCAACTCTTTCACCTGATAATGCTTTCGCTATTATCTCTGAAATCTCTTCTATATTACCAGTCCCCAAAATTCCATCAACTTCGGGTAATTCATTTAGAATATCATCTCTGTACCTTTCAGATAGACATCCAGCCACAATTAAGCTTTTACACTTACCATGTTTTTTCTGTTCAGCAACCTCGAGAATCGTATTGATAGACTCTTCCTTTGCCTGATCAATAAAACCGCAAGTGTTAACAATAATAATATCTGCTTCGCTATAATCTTCTGTTATCTCATACTCTTTTTCTTTCAATATCCCCATCATCAGTTCAGAATCTATAAGATTCTTAGAACAGCCTAATGATACAACTGATATTCTATACATAGTTTAGCTCCTTTCGTCATACTCTTCTGCCTGATTAATATCTTCCCTTGTCAGTAACACTTTCCTGCCTCTATTACCTTCCAGTTCACCTACAATATTTCTCTCCTGCATCTGGTCCATGATTCTTGCTGCCCTGGAGTAACCAATCCTAAGTCTTCTCTGCAAGAATGATGTAGATGCCTGCTGTTCATCAATTACCAGTTCTATAGCTTCTGGCAATAATTCATCACAGTCATCATCTGAGTATTCAACTGTTTTCTCTATATCTTCAATTATTTCTTCTTCGTATTCAACTGTACTTTTGCTTTTTAAATAATTTACTAATCTTTCAACTTCTTCATCATCAATATATGCTCCCTGGATTCTCTGCGGCTTGCTCATACTCTGAAGACTGAACAGCATATCTCCACGTCCCAAGAGCTTTTCCGCACCTGCCATATCGAGAATTGTCCTAGAATCTGTTTGAGAAGAAACTGCAAATGAAATTCTAGTAGGTATATTCGCCTTTATTGTACCTGTTATTACATCAACCGATGGCCTCTGTGTGGCAATTATCATGTGAATGCCGGCAGCTCTAGCCATCTGAGCTATTCTGCAGATCTGCTCTTCAACCTCATTAGATGATGAAGTCATCATAAGATCAGAAAGCTCATCAATTATCATAATAATCTTCGGAAGTTTAGTCTCTGCTTTTCTGTTGTATCCAGCTATATCTCTAACTCCCTCATCAGCAAATGCTTTGTATCTTCTGTTCATCTCTGATACCGCCCAGTTAAGCGCTCCTGCAGCCTTATTCGGATCAGTTACAACAGGAATGTAGAGATGAGGTATTCCATTGTATATGCTGAGTTCAACGACTTTAGGATCTATCAAAATCAACTTTACCTCTTCAGGGCTTGATTTATATATTATGCTTGTAATTATAGTATTTATACATACACTCTTTCCTGATCCAGTTGCTCCTGCAATAAGCATATGAGGTGTCTTCTCTATGTCAGCTATTACAGGATTTCCTTCAACGTCCTTACCTAATGCAATAGGTGTCGTACCTCTGAAATTCTTGAACTCTGGCGACTCTATTATTTGTCGGAGTCTTACATTGGTTCTGTGCTTGTTCGGTATTTCTATTCCAATAGCAGACTTTCCAGGTATCGGAGCCTCTATTCTTATATCTGAAGATGCAAGACTTAAGGCAATATCATTCGATAAGTTAAGAATTCTGCTGACTTTTACACCAGGAGCTATCTGAAGCTCATACTTAGTTATCGATGGTCCTATATTTGCGCTCTCAATACTAGCTTCAATACCGAAATCTGACAGAGTCTTTATAAGTTTATCCGCATTTGAAAGTACATGTTTTTTATCATCAGTCTCTAAATCTATCTCATCAGACAGAAGATCAATTGGCGGTATCTCATATATATCTGAGTTTGCCATCTCTTTCTTCTTACTGATTACACTTTCTTCTATATCTTCATATGCTACAGATTCAAAGTCTTCAGTACCGCTTCTTGATGAATCTGTCTTCTTACTGTCATTACTGTCAAATGAGTTTTTCTTGCTTACGAGCTCAAATTCAAACTGATTATGCTCACCATTTACAATAATAGGTTCTTTTCTCTTTTTAATCTTTTCAGACGCACCATCCATATCTTTCGAGTCCATTTTAGAAGATATATTTGCCATGCTCTTTTTTCTTGCTTCCAGTTTTTTAAGCTCTCTGAGCTCAGCTTCTCTTTCCAATTTACGAATGTTGTTTTTTGTCTTTATGAATTCAGCAATATGAGCTATTCTTCCTTTTACAAGCTCATATGTCTTTCCAATAAAACCGGGGATTTTATTAAACAGATCCATTATTGACCTGAATACTTCCAATATACTTTTATTTGCGATTACTATAGAGGATAATGCAATAGTAAATATGGAAATCAGTATAGTACCCTGTTTATCGAATAACTTTATTAAAATATATGCAAAAAATCCACCCACAACTCCTCCACCAAAACCTGTACGTCCAATGTCCATTGAATTACTGATTTTTTCTTTGAGGCTCAGTTCAGAGTCTACTTCTAAAAGCAAATTTACATCAAGAATTACCAATAAAAAGATAAAAATTGCAATTCCTGCTACCATATTCCTCTTATGACGCTCTCGATTAAAATGATAAAGAAGCACCATGATTATTATTGCAGCAGGAAGTATATATCCACCAATTCCAAAAAGTATCTGAAGAGTGCTCCTCATAGTTTTCAAAATCAGCGCATCTGAATCTATATATAAACTGAGTATCATTATAAATGAAATGAATACAGAAATTACTATATAGATACCAGCGTTTGAGTTACTTTGCCTTTTAGTATTGCTCTTTTTTGGGGTAGTTTTTCTGCCTCTAGATTTGCTTTTTTGACTGCTTCTCTTAGGCATATTCTCATCCCTTTTCTAAAACTAATATTTTATATACTACTGACCAGTTGTTGTATCTTGCTGATTTTCTGTCGTATCTGCTGAATCCGTAGTAGTTGCATTGTTATCACTTGCATCGGATTCGTTGCTTTCAGTAGTATCATTATTACTAGTGTCTGTATTTTGAGTTTCTTGTACATTTTCTGTATTCTGATTGTTAGTATTTTCAACTTGCTCATTTTCATCTTCTGAATCAAGATAATTTACATTGTTAGTAACACTTTTTATTGTCAAAGGTTCTCTGACATTGAATGTCCCCATAAAGTCGGATTCAATCTTTCCATCAACCATTATCTGAACTTCCTCTACCCCTTTTAAAGTCGTCATTGTAAGCACTAGACAGTCCAATATTAAACTTTCTGTTGCAGGATCATTCTTCAGACCTTTTTTATTGAAATCCACTATTACAGTTTTCCCTTTTTTTTCTACCTTATTTACAGTTATATCTGCAGGTATTGGTCTCACATAAGCATTATCGCTATTAGGATCAACCTTCAGTGCATCTACTAATAGTTCCTCTGTAGTTTTATTATCTGAGTTATTAAGCGTAATATGTCTCTCCTCAATAATTGTCTTTGATTCGTTAGGAACAAAGATAATCAAATCTTGAGGTTTTACTTCAAGTTCTTTTTTGTTAATATTCTGAACTGTATTATTAATATCCGCTTCATCGATTTTTTGATTGCCTGGATCTCTGTCTACTATCTTAAAAATCAAAAATAGTATGAGAATCAACACAAGACCAGTTATATGTTTTCTCTTCATTTGAAAATACTCTCCTCTATATTATTAAAAATCCCTTTTGACTCATTTATAACTATTTTACCATTTAAATAGCTCATTTTTCCACTAAAACCATTAAAAACTAGTTTGTATGCATGTAGCAGCTGGCTTGATAAGCCAAACTCTTCACTGAATATCTGATTAGTTTTTCTATCACCATACTTTCTATCTCCTAAAACAGGATGTCCAATATGAGCCAGGTGAGCTCTTATCTGGTGAGTCCTTCCAGTTATCAGTTCAATCTCAACTATTGAATAAGTATCCGTTGATTTTAGCGGAACAATATCTGTACATATCTCTTTATCTGAGCTTTCAATATCATCCGTAATATATACTATGTTTTCTGAATCGGATTTTGTAAGCCCAGCTCTTAACTGAAGCTGTTCATCTATTCTGCCTTTAACGATAGTCTTATAAAACCTTCTGATATCTCTATTCCTTATAGCTTCGTTTACAGACTTAAGTGCATCATAGTTTTTAGCACCGATTAAAACTCCACTAGTATTTCTATCTAATCTATTGCAAATCGAAGGAGTGAAAGTAGTCTCTTCCTGGGGCTTATAATCCCCTTTTTTATACAGATAAGATATCATCCTGCTGACTATATCATCTTCCTCACTTGAACCTTCTGCACTATGTGACAGTAGACCAACAGGCTTATTTATCAAAATTATATTCTGGTCCTCATATACTACTTCAATGTCGGAGTTATCTGATATTTTTTCTACCACAGTTTTTGAATCAGATTTAACACCTCTGAACTTATCAATTGTTTCATCAGAGAAATAAATCTGAAATACATCTCCTTCATTTATAATGTCTTCAGGATTAATTCGAGAATTATTTAGTTTTATTCTTTTCTTTCTTATCATTTTTTGCAAAAAGCTTCTATTTGCTTCTGGGAAATACTTATTCAGAAATCTATCCGCCCTCTGTTCATGATCATTTGGTCCTATAACTATTTCTCTCAAAATATCTTCCTTCCTCTATATTGCAATGAAAGCCTCTAGCAAACTAGAGGCTTAACTGTCCCAATATTTTTCATTAATATATTCATCTATAACTGAATCCTTCTTTTCATCTTTAAAAACTCCGGCCTTCTTAAGATCTTGCATAAGCCATTTGCTTTTAGAGTGAAAAACTGCATAATCATAATCTTTTAACACTATTTCATATAGCTTGTTATCCAAAGATTTTGAATTCATTTTTATGTAATAAGCTTCAACATTGTCAAATTCTAAAAATTCTAAAAGCTTAATAATAGAAAAGTCCTTCTTCTGATAAAATAGATGAGTCTGTTCAATAAAGTACATTTTTCTTCTGGATCTTCCTTTTATACTTGAAGCCATCATTTTATAGTACTTGGCAATAGAGTTGAAGTACTGATAATTGAATATTCCTTTCTCAAAACTATCAACCTCAAAAAAAGGTTTTATTCTAGTTTTTTTCATATAGTTGTAGTTTTTTTTCAAGAAATCCTGTTTGCTTATATTGCCTTCACTATAATCTGAAATCAGACTATCTCTTGTCTTTATAAACTCTCTAAATTTTGCATCTAATAATTCCATCTTTTCATCCATTCTAAAAATAATTCTAAAAATTTTCTAACTCCACATATAAATCTGCTGCTTAATTCATAGAGCAACATTATTATCTCTTTTTAAGTTTTAACTTTTTTGACACCATAGCATACGAAAGTATAGCTACTATCAAGGATACGACTAAGCCGCTTATCTCCTTATATTTAATTATATAAAGCGACATAAGTGCTAAGATTCCTCCTGCTAACGTTATTGGCACTCCAATAAAAACTCCGGAGAACTCCGTAACATTGTATCTTGCAAGTCTAAACGCACCGCATAAAACATATATAACAGCAACCGTCGTCCCTAAATAAGGTACTCCACTGAGACTTATATTCCATATCAATATCGCAGGTGCTATACCAAATGAGATCAGATCAGAAAGCGAATCCAGTTCTTTTCCAATATCACTTGTTGCATTCAGCTTTCTAGCTATCATCCCATCGAACCTATCCATCATGCCGGCAGTAATAATAAGCAAGCATGAAAGAAAATAGTCACCATAGAACATATTGATTATAGCCCATACTCCCAGTGCTAAATTAGTAAGTGTAAATAAATTT
This sequence comes from uncultured Clostridia bacterium, assembly GCA_964489735.1. Taxonomy (GTDB): domain Bacteria; phylum Bacillota; class Clostridia; order Tissierellales; family Gottschalkiaceae; genus Andreesenia. The sequence continues at coordinate 51,359 of CAZBAL010000001.1, forward strand.
GGTAAATTGCTTTTTATTTTCATCAAAGATGCTCCCATTTTATATTTCAATTAAGATTTGCTCTAAATATTATATCATACTTTCAAGCTCTTCTTCAGTGATTTCTCTATATTCACCAAGTTCTAAATCATTATCAAGAATTAAATTACCCATTGACAGCCTCTTTAAGTATACCACACTCTTTCCAACAGCTTCGAACATTCTTTTTACCTGATGAAACTTGCCTTCAACTATCGTAAGTTCAATTTCAGATATTAAGTCTGATTCACTTACATTTACTATTTTAAGTTCCGCTGGAAGAGTCTCATAACCATCATCTAGCATAACTCCATCACTGAACTCTTCAACATCATGTTCATCCACAATTCCGGAAACTTTTGCAAAGTATGTCTTTGGAACTCTATTTTTAGGTGCTAGTAGTCTATGTGCTAACTGCCCGTCATTTGTGAGCATAAGAAGTCCCTCAGTATCCTTATCAAGCCTGCCTACAGGAAATAAATTGAAAACCAGATACTCCTCATCTATCAACTCTAACACAGTATCATGAAGATAGTCTTCTGTAGCAGAAATATACCCTGCAGGTTTATTCAGCATCAGATAAACATACTTTCTATATCTTACAAGCTCATCCATAAAAACAATTTCATCATTCTCAGGATCTATTTTTGTCGCAGTATCTTTTACAACTTCTCCATTTACTGTTATTACACCCGACTTGGCAAGTTTTTTCAGTTCTTTTCTGGTACCATATCCAAGATTAGCAAGTACCTTATCAACTCTTTCTTTTTTAGCCATAATTACACCTCCAAAATTTATTAATCAGTCGTTTATTCATTAATCTCATTTAAAACAGTTCCATTTAAATAATCAAACAGTTTGCCTTGATAAGTATTTCTCTTCTCCATTTCTTCTAATATCATATCTTTAATCTTCCACCAGCTTGTATTCCAGTTTACAAATAGAGTATTCTCCTCCGGTGCCCTACCTATTATTCTCTGAATAGCAATTTTAGGATCAAGGTTTTCCAGGAATATTATTACTCTCTCAATGTATTCTTTCATATCCATCATTTCAACTTCATTATTCTCATACATTCTGGCTAGTTCTGTTCCCTTTACAATATAGAGAGAATGCATTTTTACCTCGTCCACACCTAAAGCAGATATTATTCTGGCGCCTTCTTTCACATCCATCCTGTCATCCCATGGTAAATTGAGTATCATATGAACACATGTAAAAAAGCCATATTTTCTGATTCTCAGCATAGCATCAATAAATTCTGCCAGTCCATGACCTCTATTAAGCTTATCCAGACTATGATAGTTAACCGTCTGAAGCCCTAGTTCAATGGTAATGTCTATCCCATGTTGATCTGATACGCTCTTGAGATACTCAAGATACTGATCACTAATGCAATCTGGTCTTGTAGATATGGATATGCCCACAATATCCTCAATAATTGACTCTTCAATCATATTCTTAAAGCTTTCAAAATCTATATACGTATTTGTAAAGTTTTGAAAAAATGCAATATATTTATTGGCTTTATATCTTTTTCTGATTTTTTCCATATTCTGAGTCAGCTGCTCTTTCACTTTCAATTTATCAGATAGATTTTCAAAGCTTCCTCCCTCTTCACCGCAGAATATACAGCCTCCAAATCCTACATTGCCGTCTCTATTAGGGCATGTCGTATCAATGCTTATAGGAAGCTTATACACTTTCTCACCATATTTATCTCTTAAATACTCAGAGTAGACTCTGTAGTAATCTCTTTCTTCCATGTATTTCACCTTTTCTATCTATACGTTTTTCTTAGATTGTCTTATCTGACTATACTTCTGAATTTCGTAATAAATTTAATAAGCTCTATCTCAGCTATTAGCCTATGACCGGAGCATAAGCCATCAATATTAAGTCTTTTTATCTTATAAGGATTGTCCCCTCTTTTATATGCGCCGATATCAGTAGTTATTCCAACTTTGTAACCCTGAGACTCTGCAATTCTTAATACATCTTCATCATATCCTCCATATGGATAAGCTATGCTGCTAGTTTTGGAGTTTAAAACTTTCTCGATAATTTCTTTTGATTTTTTCAGATCACTTATTTTCGTATCAATATTTCTCCTCTCATCCTTATCATTTTTATATTTATGAATTAGTAGAGGAACTCCATCTATCTTGCTGTGAAGAGAGTATGTGTGAGAACCGAATTCAATAAGACCTGAGCTTTTCATTTCTCTCATCTGATCTGCATTGAAAGAGCCTCTGTATTCATCAGAGCTCAGTGATCCATTTATATTAGTCCTGCTTTCAACATTTCTGGCTATTACAAACATATTGGCTTTAATTTCATATTTTCTTAGAATAGGATAAGCATTCTCATAATTATTGTATTTTCCATCATCAAAAGTAACAATTATCGGCTTTTCCGGGAGCTTTTTATCTCCGTATATATTTTCTTCTAGATCACTTACAAGAATAGGAGTATATCCTCTTTTCTTCAGAGTTTTCATATGAGAATCAAATCTCCCAGTCTTTATAGAGTAGCCCAATCTTTTAAATACCGGCTTTTCTACGACATTATGATACATGATGATTGGAATAGTATTATCAGAATTCACTTCAATAATGCCATTTCCCAACAATGAGTATACTGTAATAATCACCATCGATAAAAATCCAAAGATATATATTACAATCCTGCTTTTTTTCTTTTTATCTGTTTTTTTAACAGAATCCAAATCAAACATCATTACACCAAGTTTCCAATATTTTCTGTTCAACTGTCATTTATGATACCTGCTTATAGTATCTACTCCTTATTACTACATAAAAAAGATTAGGACGATGTCCTAATCTTTCTAATATATCACTTTATTAAAATATCTGACTTTACTAAATAAAACTAAAGTATCACAAAAGACATCTATTATAATTATACATCTATTTATGTCTCTTGGCTAATTCTTTCTTTATATCTTCAATGCTTATTCCCATTTCCACAAGAAGCACTGTCATATGGTAAACTAAATCTGAAGCTTCATAGATAACTTCTTCTTTTGAGCTGTTTTTTGCTCCGATGATGACTTCAGCACTTTCTTCTCCAACTTTTTTAAGGATCTTGTCTACTCCTTCAGTAAACAGATAGTTAGTATATGAACCTTCAACAGGGTTCATCTTTCTATCTTCTATTAGAGAATAGAGCTTGTTCAATATTCTATATGGTTCTTCTTCAGATTCTATTACAGTATTATAGAAACACGAGTACTCACCAGTATGACATGCATTTCCATTTTGAACAACCTTCACTAGAATAGTGTCTCCATCACAGTCATAGCTCATTGATATCACTTCTTGAGTATGTCCTGAAGTTGCTCCTTTATTCCAAAGCTCATTTCTGCTTCTAGAAAAGAACCAAGTCATTTTTGTCTCTATTGTCTTTTTAAGTGACTCCTCGTTCATATAAGCAAGCATAAGCACTTCGCCAGTGTTTACATCTTGAACTATAGCAGGCACTAGACCTTTTTCATCATATTTAATCTCGTTAATATCCATATTATTTCACCTTTCTCATAGGAATTCCTTCAGATATGAGATACTCTTTAAGTTCAGGTATCAGAATCTCCTGGAAATGGAATACAGAAGCAGCTAGTGCTGCATCAGCTCCACCTTCTTTAAGTACGTCTCTGAAATGCTCTTTAGTTCCTGCTCCACCTGACGCTATCAGAGGAACATTTACAGCTTTTCCTACTTCCTGCATTAATTCTATATCATAGCCGCCCTTAACTCCGTCGGTTTCAATGCTGTTTAAAACTATCTCTCCGGCTCCAAGTTCAACACCTTTTTTAGCCCATTCAACTACATCCATCTCAGTGTCGACTCTACCACCATTTATTACTACAGTCCATTTTTTATCACCGATTTTTTTAGCATCTATAGAAAGAACAACGCATTGTGCTCCGAACTTTTCAGATGCTTCTCTGATTAAATCAGGATTTTTAACAGCTGATGAGTTTATTGATATCTTATCAGCACCTGCTCTTAAAAGCGCTTTAAAATCATCTACAGTGCTAACTCCACCACCTACTGCAAATGGAATAAACACTTCTTTAGCAGTCTCTTTAACTATGTCCAAGAAGATTCCTCTTCCTTCATGAGAAGCTGTGATATCATAGAAAACAAGTTCATCTGCACCATTGTCATTGTAGAATTTAGCCAGCTTAACCGGATCATCAACTTCTTTTATGTCTTTGAATTTTGTTCCTTTAACAACTTTTCCGTCTCTAACATCAAGACACGGCACTATTCTCTTTGTAAGCATTATTATACCTCCAGTGCATCCTCTAACTTGATTTCATCTATATACAGAGCTTTACCAATTATCGCTCCATATATATCCATAGCTTTAAGCTTTACAACGTCATCAATTGAACTAACTCCACCTGATGCTATTACATCTATATCTGAAATTTCAGAAACCTCTTTATATATGTCAAAGTTTGGTCCCTGCATCATTCCATCTTTTGCTATATCAGTATACACTATAGTCTTAACTCCTATTTCATCAAGAGTTTTTACAAAATCAGTAGACTTTGTAGTGCTTAAATTAACCCATCCATCTACCGCAACTATTCCATCTTTAGCATCAACTGAAACTACTATTTTTTCAGCATATTTTTCAGTCATTTTTCTTAGGAAATCTTCATCATTTACAGCTGCTGTACCTAGAATTACTCTATTTACTCCTGCTTCTAATAAGTTTTCTATAGCTTCTTCTGATCTTATACCTCCACCAACTTGAATAGGAACATTAACAGTCGATGCGATATTTTTAATTATATCAAAATTCTTAGATTTTCCATCCTTAGCACCATCTAAGTCAACTATGTGGATAAATTCCGCTCCTTTTGATTCCCATGTCTTTGCAACTTCTACAGGATTATCAAAGTATATATCTAGTTCATCGAATTTACCCTGTTTAAGTCTAACACAATTTCCATCTTTAATATCAATAGCTGGAAAAATTATCATTAAATCAACTCCCCAAACGCTTTTAATATATTCATTCCAGTTTCTCCACTTTTTTCAGGGTGAAACTGCATTCCATAAACATTTTCTCTGCCTACTACTGCCGGCACTTTAACACCATACTCTGAATATGCGATGACATCTTTCATATTGTTCAGATAATATGAATGTACAAAATATACGAACTCATCTTCTTTAACATATTTCATGATTTTATCATCTTTATGAAAAACAAGACTGTTCCATCCCATATGAGGTACTTTCAGATTATCATCAAACTTTACAATATCTCCCGGTAAAATACCAAGACCTTCATGCTCACCATCTTCAAATGATCTTTCAAAAAGCAATTGAAGCCCTAAACATATTCCAAGAAGAGGCTTACCTGAATCTGCATAATCAACTACAGATTTTAAAAGACCCGATTCCTTTAATGAAATCATAGCGTCCTTATATGCGCCAACTCCTGGAAGAATCAGTCCGTTAGAAGCCAGAAGATCTTTTTCGTTGTCTACTATCTGATTTTCATAGCCTAAAGTATCCAGTGCATTCTTTATGCTGCTCAGATTTCCTACTCCATAATCTACTATTCCTATCACCTAGATCACTCCCTTAGTAGACATCACTCCAGTTATTCTTTCATCATGTCTAGTTGCTTTGTCTAATGTACGACCAAATCCTTTAAACATAGATTCTATAACATGATGTGCATTTCCATTTGAAATGATTTTTAGATGCACATTTGCCATTGCCGCATTTGAAAAACCTCTAAAGAACTCCTCAACAAGTTCAGTATCAAAAGTTCCTAAGATATCTCTGCTGAAATCGGTATCTATAGAAAGATACGGTCTTCCTCCAAGGTCAAGTGCTGTAAGAGTTAAGACCTCATCCATAGGAGTAAATGTATCTGCATATCTCACTATACCTTTTTTATCTCCAACAGCTTCTCTAACAACTTCACCTAGTGTAATACCTATATCTTCAACCGTGTGATGCCCATCTATATGAAGATCTCCATCACATTTTACTTCAAGGTCAAATAAACCGTGCTTAGAAAATAAAATCAGCATGTGATCGAGAAAACCAATACCCGTATTGATATCCGACTCACCTGTTCCATCAATATTTATTTTAACTGTAATATCCGTTTCATGTGTTTTTCTAGATTTTTCTGCTTTTCTCAATTCATCACATCCCTTTCAATATCTCAGATAGCGAATCAATGAACTTATCATTATCTTCTTCTGTACCAACAGACACTCTCAAATGGTTCTCCAGTGCTCCACCTTTGAAAAGTCTGATAAGAAGCTTTCTTTTCTTAAGCTCTTGAAATACAGTCTCTGCATTATCCACTTTAAAAAGTATGAAATTTGTATCAGAACTGTACGGCTTTACTCCATCTATATTTTCCATAGCGGAAAAAACTCTGTCTTTCTCTGCTTTTATCAACTTTATATTTTCTTCTGCTGTCTTCATATCCTTGAGCAGCTCTTCTGCAACAATCTGAGAAATGCAGTTGAGATTATAAGGAGCTTTAATTGCTGCGATTTTGTTTGCAATCTCCTCTGATGAAATCAAATACCCAGTCCTGATTGCGGCAGCTCCAAAAGCTTTAGAAAGTGTCCTTAAAACAATAAGTCTGTTGCTGTTTAACACTTCTCTTACAACAGTTTCTCCACCAAATTCAATATAGGCTTCATCTACAACGATTATACTATCTGTTTCATCTAATAATCTCATTATATCAGATTTCGGTGTAGTTTTTCCCGTAGGATTATTAGGATTGCATAGTATTACAACTTTAGCATTATCTTCATTAGCCTTTTTTATAAGCTTATCTATATCAATTGCAAACTCTTCTTCGGCTTCTATTTCCATATATTGCCCACCAAGTACTTTTGTATTAAGACCGTACATAGTGAATGTAGGATTATGAGACAGCACTACATCGTCCATCTCGACAAATGTATTGAGAAGCACATGTATCATCTCATCTGAGCCATTTCCTACCACAATATTTTCCATAGGAACTCCAACATATTCGGCCATAGATGCTCTTAATATATCACTGTTGCAGTCTGGATAATACATAAAATCAAGTTTCTCAATTCTATCCATTATCTTGGCTTTAACGCCATCTTTTATATTGAATGGACTTTCATTGGCGTCCATTTTTATAAATCCTTCAAACTCATTTGGCAGGTATGGCTGAAAATCCAATATTCTCTTTTTAAAATATCTATTTGCCATTTGGGAACCTCACTCTCACAGAATTTGCGTGAGCTTCCAGTCCCTCTGATTCAGCAATTGCTATTATCTTGTCTTTGTGCTCCTCTAAATTCTTTCTATCGTAGAAAATAAGAGATGATTTCTTAACAAAGTCATCTACTCCAAGTGGTGAATAGAATTTAGCAGTTGAACTAGTAGGTAATGTGTGGTTAGTTCCTGAGAAATAGTCTCCAAGAGGCTCTGGTGAATATTCTCCTAAGAAAATCGCTCCAGCATTTTTTATGCTGCTTATCATCTCAAAAGGACTCTTAACCATAACTTCAAGGTGTTCCGGTGCTATTTCATTCGTGTAGTAAACAGCTTCATCCATGTCTTTAGCAACTATTATAGCTCCAAAGTTTTTAAGAGATTCTTCAACTATATCTTTTCTTGAAAGCTTATCAGTTTGAACCTTCAGCTCTTTTTTAACATTTTCAGCAAGTTCTTCAGATGTAGTAACTAAAATAGAAGATGCTAATGTATCGTGCTCTGCCTGTGAAAGCATATCGGCAGCAACATACTCAGGATTTGCAGTTTCATCAGCAAGAACAAGTATTTCACTAGGTCCAGCTATCATATCTATATCAACAAATCCGTAAACTATTCTCTTTGCAATTGCAACATATATATTCCCTGGTCCGACTATTTTATAAACTTTAGGAATAGTCTCCGTACCAAATGCCATAGCTGCGATACCTTGAGCTCCACCAGCTTTATAAATCTTGTCAACGCCTGCAATTTTAGCTGCTGCAAGAATATTGTCAGATACACCGCCATCTTTTGAAGGTGGTGTTACCATTACAATCTCTTCAACCCCAGCAACCTTGGCTGGAACTGCATTCATTAGAACTGTTGATGGTAGAGGAGCAGTACCTCCAGGTACATATATTCCAACCTTTTCAATCGGATTGTATATCTGTCCTAACATTATTCCAGGTTTTTTATTGTCAATCCACGAGTTTATCAGCTGTTTTTGGTGAAAATCTCTAATATTCTCAGCCGCTTCTTCAAGCGCTTCAATAAGCTCTTTATCACATCTGTTATAAGCCTCTTCTATTTCTTCCTGAGTTACCTGTATTCTATCCAGCTTAACCCCATCAAATTTTTCTGTATACTCTAATATAGCTTTATCTTTATTATCTCTTACATTAGTGATTATTTCTTCAACAGATCTATTTACTTCACCGAATTCCAATTGCGATCTGTTAAGAAGCAAGTCTATCTCCTTTTGAACTTCTTCACTACCTGATTTTGTATTTATTAACTTTATCATCTATTTCACCTCTATCAATTTATTCAAGTCATCCATTACTTTCTTAATTCTATCATTTTTAAATTTAAAGCTCACCTTATTTGCAATAAGTCTAGCCGATATATCTGAAATATCTTCGAGTACAACTAAGCCATTCTCTTTTAGAGTTCTTCCTGTCTCAACTATATCCACAATCACATCAGAAAGACCTATTAGAGGAGCAAGCTCAACCGAACCATTCAGTTTGATTATTTCAACCTGTCTACCAGTGTTTTTAAAATATCTCTTAGCAACATTCACGTACTTAGTAGCAACTCTTATCTTTCTTGTAGGGTCTATCTTATAACCCTCAAGTGCAGCAACTGAAAATTTGCATTTACCAAATTCCAGATCTGCTATTTCGTAAACTTCTCTGTTCTCTTCAAGTATAGTATCTTTTCCAACAATTCCTATATCAACAGCGCCTCTTTCAACATAGATAGGAACATCTACAGCTTTTACGAGTACGTATCTTACCTTGTTTTCTTCACTAGTCAGAATCAGTTTTCTAGATTCTTCTTCAAATTCTTTACATGAAAGACCTATTTCTTTAAGATACTGGTATCCTTTATTTCCGAGTCTACCTTTTGCAATAGCAATATTCAAATACTCCATATCTCGCCCTCTTTTCAAAATTTATTATCAATTCAATTGTATTCTCATTCTAAACTATATAAACTATATTCTGATTACATTCTCAGCATCATTTTCGTTTTTGTCATCATGAGCTTCAACTTTTTGAAGTTCCACTATAAATCCTTCAGCTCTCAGTTCTTTAGCCTTAACGATAGCTTCTTTTCTATTCTCTTTGATATAATATATTCTATAGTCCGCCTTGTATTTCTGCTCTTCTTCAAGTTTATTTTGGACTTCCATTCCATTTAATAGATCATCTACTGAGATTCCAAAACCTGTTGCAGGAATAGATTCTCCATAATACTCTGTCAGCTTATCATATCTTCCACCGCTTAGAATACTGTCACCATATCCTTTGACATATCCTTTGAATATAACCCCTGTGTAGTAATCCAGATCATTTATAAGTCCAAGATCCATAGATACATATTCTTGATATCCATAATCACAAATCAGTGAATGTATCTTTTCCAGTTCCTCTAAGGCTTTTTTCATATTCTCATTTAAACAGTGTTTCTCTGCTTCCTCAACTACAGTGTCAAATGAACCATATAAGCTTGGAACAGATATTATTGCATCTTTTAAAGTTTGATCCATATTAAGCGAGTTTACGAACGATTTCAACTCTACAAAATTTTTATATTCTATCAAGTTCTTCAGCTGATTTTTAATACTCTCTGATAAATCTGTTTCATCTAAAAGTGCTTTATAGTATCTAGCATTACCTATTTCGATCTTAAAATCCACTCCGCATTTCAAAAGACATTCTATCGAATTTGAAATCACTTCTCCATCAGCTTCAGCATCTGGGTTTCCGAAGTATTCAATACCCGCTTGAGTGCTTTCTCTTTTCAGTTCAGTTTTCATCTTAAAAACCTGGTTAGTATAAGATACTTTATATATTCCTTTATCTTCCTTGTAGTTCTTAGCAACAACTCTAGCAATTGGTATTGTCGCATCCGGTCTCAAAGTCAAAAGCTCTCCGGAATTATCTACTAACTTGAACATCTCATCCTTTAAAATTGGACTTTTAATAGATGAAAAAATATCATAATATTCAATAGTCGGTGTTGATACTCTTCTATATCCATACGATCTAAACACTTCATTTAATTTATCTAAGACATCCTGCTTTATCTTATATTCCTTAAAAAGTTCATCACTTACACCTTCAGGTGTTTCAAAGCCTTTCATATATTAGCCTCCATTCAAATTATCTTCATTCTTCACTACTCCGCTTTATCGCTTTATTTGATTAAAGCGATAATCAACTAATGTAAGTATAATCTACCTGTCTCTATTTGTCAAGATATTTTGTATACTTTATTTTATCATGCAAACGGCATAATATCCATACTTTGAGATTTATTCCCTATCATAATATATGCGAATGATAATATGCATATTATTCGCTGAATAACCATATGTATTATCTACTATATTATCTGCTGTATTCAGTACAATAATTTAAGGAAAAAACTATACAGCATACTCTACAGTATAAAAAACAGACCTCTGATGCACAACTGAATCTGCATAGAGGCCTATACTAACCATTTTTATTAATATGTTTATAGTGAACTATTCAAGCAAACCATGATGTTTTCAGTTTGGCTTTCTTTATTAGAGTTAACTTACAGCTCATACTGTTCATACAACACATACAGTTCATGCAATACATACAGTGACTCAAAATACATAGAGTAATTCAATACAAAAGTTACATGTAATACAAGAGCAACTAGATACTCTTTATATAATCTAATACTTCAGCTGCGTGGCCTGCTGGCTTGACTCCTCTAAACTCTTTAATAAGTTTCCCATCTTCATCATAAACAAATGTGGATCTATCTACTCCCAGATACTCTTTTCCGAACATCTTTTTAGGCACCATTAGACCATATTCACTGTGAACTTCTGCTTCAGGATCTGAAAGGAGTAACATACCCAAGTTGTGCTTTTCAATGAAGTTGTTATGAGATCTGATCTTGTTTCTGCTCACTCCTACAACAGTTGTGTTAAGCTTTTCAAACTCATCTAACAAATCTGTAAATTCAATAGCTTCTTTAGTGCAGCCTGAGGTATTGTCCTTAGGGTAGAAAAAAAGCACTAATTTCTTTCCTTTAAAACTGTCTAATGTATAGTCGTTTCCATCGCTTCCCTGCATATTCCAATTCATAAAATCACTCCTGTTTTATTATTCATATTAACCATATACCCAATTATTGGAGATATTTTCAGTTTTTCTACTTATTATCAATGCAAAGATTTACACATATTCATTTTTACAGACTAAAACACCAGACTTTATAGGCGAGTATTATTCGTATATTTTCAGTATCTCTACTTTAGATACTTATTCAGTGTGTTTACTAATTTATCAATCTGTTCATAGCTATGCTCTGCCATAAGTGTAAGTCTGAGTATAGCTTTTCCTTTTGGTACTGCTGGATATCTAATCGGTGTGATTAATATCCCCTCTTCCAATAACTTTTTTCCAATTTCCATGGCTTTTTGTTCAGAGCCAATCTGTATTGGGATAATGGCCGTTCTATATTTGATATTTATTCCTATTGTTTTTAAATTTTCAATTAAATAATCAATATTGCTTTGAAGCTTTTTCACTTCTCTATTATCTTCCTCAAGCATTCTTAAAGCTTCATACGATACACAGGTTGTAAACGGACTCAGTGAAGTCGAAAATATGAAACTCCTTGCTCTGTTGAATAGCAGAGTATTTATAATTTTGTTAGAACAAGCAAATCCACCTTCTGAGGATATGGATTTGCTCAAAGTTCCTATTAATATATCTGGTTTAACTTCAGTATCATAGTATTCAATAATACCTTTCCCTCTTTCGCCAATAACTCCAAGACCATGCGCATCATCTACTATGCTTATTGCATTGTACTTATCAGCTATTTCACAAAACACCGGTAAATTCAGTATATCACCGTCCATACTGAACACTCCATCTGATACTATTATCTTCCTATCACAATTGGATAGCCTTAGTTTCTCTTCTAGATCGCACATATCAAGATGCTTATATACCGTAATCTTAGCTTTCGAAAGTGAACACCCATCGATTATACTTGCGTGGTTTTTCTCATCAGAGAATATTTCAGAATCTCTGTTTGCAATAGCCTGTATTACACCTATATTTGCACAGTATCCACTGTTAAACAAAAGACCTGAATCATATCCAAAAAAATCAGCAAGCTTAGACTCTAACAGTTCATGGTATCTGTTATTACCAGTAGTCAGTCTAGAGCCTCCTGAACCTATTCCCATATTTTCAACTTCATTCAAAACCTTCTTCATATCAACTTTTTGAGCATAAGAAACATAATTGCTCGATGAAAACAATAATACTTCCTTATCATCTACTCTACTTACTGCACTCTGCACTGTATTCATAAGTCGAGTTTTTCTTATGAGGTTGTTTTCTTCTAAGATCTCTAATTCTTTATTTATCTCATCATATATTTTCTTCATCTATCCATACCTTTTTCTCAGTTAAGTATTCAATGCACTCATCAATCTCATCATCTCTGCCCTGATATAAAAAAATCCTCGCACCTCTAGGAACCCCTTTTTCTTTCAGTTTAGTGATTCTCGTATAACCATCCTGCTTTGTAGCAATATACCCAGTTACATAATCAGGATCATCAGATATGCAGAGTTCTCCCCAAATCTGAGGACATGATACGACTTTTGATGCAAGTGCTAATGCCTCTCTGTAATGACTTTTGTCTGAAATTATATTTCTATGAGCAGGATTTTTATAATCCATGTTTGTAACTCTGATCCCTCTACTATGGTCTTTTTCTAAGCTCTTTAATGTTCTCATATCGAGCAGTACTGCTCCCGACATATTTTTAGTACTTGCTAGTAATCCCACTATCGCTTCAGCATTTTCAACAGATCTATTTTTTAAAAATTTAATCAGATAATCTCTTCCTTCTTCTTTACTCTCTACTTCTACTGTCACAGTATTAAGAGCAGGAACTGTTAAAATATCATCTATATTTATCTTTTCTACTTTTATATTTAAATCATCAGGCGATCCTTTTGGGTGATTTAATGCACGTTTAGTCATACCGTCTATGCATTCACCTAACTCTGAAAAAGGCACCATTCTCTCTGCTCCGGAAATGTGAACAGATTTACCATCAGACTTCTGACTAGCCCTCATCTTAACGCTATATATATCTTCCATAAAATGCTCCTTTTACCATATCAGTCTGCTATATCTACTTACTGTATATGTATAGCTCTTTAAATTTACTCCCGCTTATTCGCTATTACTGTGAATCTTGATCTTGTGTACTGTCTGAAAGATGTCCTTTCAACTACTTTAATAATAACTCCATATATAATTGGCGATGTTATGGCAGTAAATATCATCCCTATAACTGCTGAACCCAATAGAGGAATATAACTCACTCCAAGTATTATGCTGAGAATGAACCTAGCAAATGCTGTACCTATAGGTCCTGAAATGATGATTGTCATAGGATTTATTCCAATAAGTGAAATTACTGCTCCAACAGCAATTCTAAAGCTCATAGCTACTATAATATTATTTATATTTGCCGCTCCAATAAACAGCGCTATTATGGATGCAATTATTCCTGCAGTAATATACTTCCTAAATCCAAACACAGCACATATTGCTACAGCTACTGGTGCTGAAAGCTGAAACTCAAAGCCAGGCACAATGCTTGGTATTTTTATTAGTCCAGTTATGAAAATAACTGATGATAATATTGCAATTAGTGTAATTTCTTTTGTATTCATTTATCGTCCTTTTAAAGTATTCTCATATTATTTGAACATATGTATTTTTTCTTGTTACCTATTTTGTCTATCACTATTATAGAAATAAGAAGGACTATTGTCAATCCCTAAGTGTGTTTAGGTTAACAATAGTCTCCGTGTCCAGTTCTGGATTAAAATTTGCATATATAAAATCAAATTCCAAATTGCAGTTAATAAAATCTATTAAACTTAAAATTTCCATATCATCTCCATCTGATATAAGTTTTTTATAATCAAACTGATGAAACTCCATTTCATAAAGTGGAAAATATTTTTCATATTCCTTTTCACTTCCATCATTAAACTCTTCGTATTTATCAATAAATTCTCCATCTTCATAAATATATTCTTCATATTCCTCAACAAACTCGTCAGTAGATTCAGTATCTGAGTTGTCTTTTTGCTTATCTGTATTGTCATCTGGGATGATTTTATTATCCATTTTGGCCCCTTTATCCTCATTATTACTTGATACATTAACCGCTTCGCCTTTATTCACTGAAGTGTCCGCTTCGCTATTATTTTTATCTGCAGTTGTATTCGGTACTTTTTCATCTATATTGTGTTCTCTTTCGCTTTCCACATTTTCTTCAATGTCGACTACTTCTATATCGCCTTTTATATTATCATCCTCAGCAATCACATCTCTATTTTTGCTTATAGTGCTACTTGACTGACTATCTCTATGATATGATGATTTAACCCTGGTGATTAGATTCCTTCTTTGAAGCAAATCGATATTCAAAGGGACAAAAGAATCAGCTCTTAAATTAATTTCCACTATATTACCATCATTCGCATGCCTTCTATTAAAAGATATCAGACTGTATTTAGCAGATTCACCAACAAGTACTTTGAGTAATCTATCTATATCATGATCGCTACCGGTTATCTTCAAGATCACTCTGTTTTTTTCTTTTCTGAACATTTTTTCATCTTCATCTTTTTCTTTCATATTTGCTGATGAATCGTTATTTGCTATTCTAATATTAGTTTTTTCACAACCTGATCTGGTGATTATAGAGTTAAGATCGGATGCTACCTTTGAGAGGTTCTCTCCTAACAGTGCCTGACTCTCAATTGCATCAAGTTTCTTTCTATGACTATTGAAGTCAATTTCATTGCTGTTTTTCAAAGTTTTTCTCTTTTCTATATGTTTGCTCTTAAGAATCTCAGATGTTTTATATTCGCATAAGACTTTATTGGTTAGAAAAATGCAAATAGCCAGTGAAGCAACCAATAGGACAATATATTCAGTTTTTATTTTTTTCATTTTCTTTCGTTTCTCCAATTTTATCTTCCTTAATCGATAAATCAATTTCGAATGTTCCTGAGTCATCAAGGTTCACAGAATTTACTCTATCTATGAACTCCAATGCTTTTAATTTAGCTAGAATATTACTATAATCTGAAGGTTCTGATAGCTGTGCATTTATTTTTATTTTATTATCATTTATGATAAGATTATTTAAGACATCTTCCTGGAAAACTTCCATAAGTCTGTTTATTCCTAAACTGACATAATCTTTTTTTCTTGTTTTTATCTCTTCATCTATCTCTTCAATTAACTCTCCCACTTCTCTATATTCATCTATATTTTTAGCGGCTTCATCAACTCGATGGTTAGAAGCAAATATATTGTTTTTTCTTTTAATTTGCTTGTTGTTTTTTGACAGAAAGAGAAAAATAGCGAGCATTGCCACGCTAAACAATATTAAGATATTCAATGTCAATTTGATTAAACTATTAATTTTATACATATTATTTTTTTCTACAAAAAAGTTAATCTCTGAATTCTTTTTCATAATTTTTTCCTCTTTCTAGCAAAGGCTGCCCCTGTTCTATACTTAAAATTCTGTATTAATTTAGAAATCTATTTTTTGATTAGCTGAAAATAGAAAGAAAAAGAAATAAAAGAGTATTAAGAAGAGGATATTATCATATGAAAATATAAGTACACACCGGATCAATATGCTGAAATAGCTGAATTAAAAGATTTAGCACATCCTATACTGTCTGGAATCTGAAAGGATTTCAGAACTATATCAAACTCCAATCTCCTTATTGCATCTATATACTCTTCATCTACATGTCCATAATAGTAAATATGCAGTTTTTCTCTACTGCTGCTATTAGAAATATAAAACTTAATCACATCTAATAAACTATTAATATTTTCCTTTCTCTCAATTCTCTTAAAGAAGCTAAGCTTAAGTGAGTCCATAAACATAATGTCTATCGATGATTTGTAAAAATAGATTATAGCCGCACGCAGATCAGTAATATCTCTTTCAATGTAATTATAAAGCTGCTCACTAGCCAACTTTGAAAAATATGGTGTCAAAGTTCTGGGTCTTAATTTCAGTTTATTTGATATATTAAAATACTCATTTATCACTTCCCTTTCTAGAGAAACAGTTATTAATATATCTTTTTCTAATCCATGTGTATGAATCTTTTTTGCTATGTACTCTCTACTGGGCAGTTTTTCTTCAATTTTCTCTTTGATTTCGATGTTGCTCTTCATTCCATCTAACTCATAATAATCTATTATAAAATCTTCACTAGGTAGAGTTATGTCTAAGTTTTTACACCTCTTACAATCCACTCTAGACTTGATTTCGTCAACAATATTATCTATTTCATTGTTGTTATCTATTTCAAAATTATCCTTATTTATGATTTCAATATCATTTTTGTTCTTTCTTGATTCTGTTAAAAATAAATGATTTTTTTCTATATAAATTCCTAAACTCATTTGTTCACTGTTACTCATATATGGTCATAATATCACTATATTTCTATTGTGCAGTTTGCCCTCATATTGCTAAGTATATTCGGAGACCTTATGACAAGTGACATTATACCAAGTAACAGAACCATCCTTTCTGTTAATATTTTGATTCCACTCGTTATTTTTGCATAATTCCTATTTTTTCTCATTTTAAAAGCTTTTCATATTACTCAAAACTATTTATCCATATATATTTGTCCGTACATCTCTAATATTACCTAACCTTTTTTACATATACTGATGGTATGATGCTAATTTAGATATATTTAAAATTAAACTCATTGACTTAAAAGTGATTGGATGAATATTGAACTGAGTTATCATATAAAGTGAATTTTTAATATGCCCACAATAAAAAAGGAAAATGAAATGAATGGTGCAAACGGTATTATTGAATTGATTCTCTTTTTCTTTAGTAATACTAAAATAATAGAAACTGTCGCTGCTGTAATGTAGGTAACAATAAATGCATTTATCGAATCATGCAATCTTAATAAAAGGGATAAGGCTAGAAATAACTTAATATCACCATGTCCAATTGATCCTTTTGAAGCAATGTAGATAATAATGAACATTGTGAAAATGAAAGCAAAGCTTTTCAAAATCTCCGTTAGGTAGTAGAATCCTACCAAGTTAAATTTATACATTCCCTTTATAATAGAGGCCATGACTATGGCTATTACTAAACTGTCAGGTACTATCATATGATCAAAATCAATAAAGCTTATCACTATGAGAATTGTAATAACTGGTATAAAAAACAAGTATTCTATACTGGCCCCATGTTTCAGAAAAGTCATTATACTTATAATGACAGCGATTATTTCAATAGTTAAGTATTTTGTTCCTATGGATGTTCTGCAGTATCTGCATTTACCTCTCAATTTCAAAAATGAGAAGATTGGAACCAAATCTCTGGGCTTTAAACTATTTTCACACACTGTGCAATGAGATCTCTTTAGAACTATATCCATATTTCTTGGTATTCTATAGATACACATATTTGCAAATGATCCCAACAATAAGCCTATTAAGCTTACTAATATAAAGTTGTGTAATTCCAAATTATCATTCTCCTAAATATCTATTTTCAATCAGTTGTACTATCCATATTTTACCAGAGGACAGCTTGACAGTATAGCCGTCCTCTAGTTCAGCTTTTAAGTTGATTTATGAATTTATATTTATGGATTTACAGGTTCTTCTTCTGGCCTAAACTGATTTGGATAGGCTTCTATTTCGCCAAAAGACACTCTAACCTGTCCATTTACTGAACTTATAGACATGACTTTATTGTCTGAAGCTCCGTAGTTTTCAGACTTAGCTTTGATTTCCCCTTCATCCAACATACTGCCATCAATTAGTTCTTCTTCTGCCAATGTTTCTAAACTGATCTGATCAATACTGTCAGCTTTTGGATTAAGAGCTAAGTACATCTTCGCTGCATTTGCAACTTCTGCAGCATTCGATTCATCAACTGCTATATTTGCCTTATCAGTAATTCCTGAAAATTGGGTTATACCGATTACAGCCAGTATTCCAATTATTGCTATTACAATGACCAATTCTATTAAACTGAAGCCTTTATTGTTCATAAAATCCTC
Source organism: uncultured Clostridia bacterium (assembly GCA_964489735.1). Lineage (GTDB taxonomy): Bacteria > Bacillota > Clostridia > Tissierellales > Gottschalkiaceae > Andreesenia. The sequence continues at coordinate 69,809 of CAZBAL010000001.1, forward strand.
CTTTCATTCTACTGCTCAATTATCCTAAATGATCATATATGTCTAAAATCGGAAGAAACACAGTCAGAATAACTCCAATCACAATAAGTGAAACGAAAATTATTAAAATAGGTTCTGAAACCTTCAACAATCTGTTGAGCGAATTAGAGAGATCTTCATTTATGAACTCATATGAATGTTTTAAACTTTTTTCTAATTCTCCCGATTCTTCTCCTATGAATATAAGCATTTTAAAAATTTCTGGAAATTCATCCTTTTTGCTTATCGCATTGTAGAACGTATTACCATCATTTAAATCATGAACTATTTTTTTATACGAATTTCTATAAATTTGGTTTTTGGTGTTTTGGTATGATATACTTATAGCCTCATGAAGGCTTATACCTGATGAAAACATAATATGAACTGATTTTGTAAATTGAACTGTATTGATATTTATAATAATATTTCCTATAATTGGTATTTTTATAAGAAATTTATTAACCATTAAATTGTATTTTTCTACTCTGAATAAATAAAATGATATTAGTATGATAGCGATAAAAAATATGAGTAGAAACAGTGTGTTTTCACTGATAAAATGACTAAACATAAATACTTTCTCTGTGATTGCAGGTGGTTTTATTCCTGATTCTTCAAACATATTGATGAAGTCTGGTATTACAAACTTCATCAATATGATAAGCACCACCACAATTACTATGAGTAGTATTGCGGGATACAAAAGAGACATTATGATATCTCTCTTGAACTTTTCTTGCTCTTTAAAATGTTCTGATAAATACTCCAGTGTCATATCTGTTTGCCCTGTGAATTCTGATACCTGGAGCATCTCTAGAAATACAGATGGAAATCTGGAATTTGAATTCGCAAAAGCCTGACTTAGAGACTCACCATCTACAAGTCTTTCTTGAATATTACTGAGAACACCAATATGAGCTTTTTTCTTGAATTTGCTTTTTATCATATTTACAGATATATCTATTCTTATCCCGGAAGATATCAACATAGAAAGATATCTGCATATAAGTGCTAAATCACTCTCATTAAACTTTACCTGCCTTTTTGAATTCAAATTCTTTATTCTATTCTGCAACTCAATTGTTATTTTATTTACTACTTCAAAAAACATCACTGGAACAGCCTATTCATATCGGTATTTGCAAATCTGTCTGAATTCAGCAGCTTTCTTTTCGATTCTTCTTTTGTGATCATGCCTAGGCTTTTTCCAGAGACAATTTCATTGTCAATCTGATAAGTTTTATTCTGTCTTATCAAATTTCTAATAGCATCAGTTGCTACCATAATTTCAAAAACTGCTTTTCTTTTAAGACTTATTTCACTGTGACAGAGCTCCTGGGAAATTATCATATTTACGTTTCTTGATAGTTGATACCTGATTTGATTCTGCTCGCTGCTATCAAAAGACTCTATTATTCTATCGATGCTTTCCGCTGCTGAATTAGTATGAAGAGTTGAGATTATAAGGTGTCCTGTTTCTGAAGCTGTAAGCGCTGCCCGCATAGTTTCTCTGTCTCTCATTTCACCAATCACAATGATATCAGGGTCCTGTCTTAACGATGCGGTCACGGCACTAGAAAATGAATCTGTATCCTTATTTATCTCTATCTGAGTGATTACACTTTTTTTATCCTCATATAGAAATTCTATTGGATCTTCTATAGTTATTATATGTTTATTACTTACATTGTTGATTGCATTAATTATTGAATTCATTGTGGTCGATTTCCCACTTCCAGTCTTACCTGTTATTAAAAGTATTCCTGATTCTTTATGGATTTCTGCATCTATAGCCTTGCCCAGACCTAGTGAAGATAACGGAATAGGTTCATTGCTCAGCTTTCTTATAGCAATATTGTATCCATTATCTGCCGAATATATATTCATTCTAAAGCGACGACCTTGAACTACTCGTCCAATATCCACACTGCCTTTGCCATTTATCCTGTCTCTTTCTGTAAGGCTTGTCAGATTTTCTATGCTGTCAAGCAACGATGATTGCTTAATCTTTTTTTCTTTAGACTTTATGATTTCTCCATTTATTCTATAAAATACTGATCCATTTGCTTTTATATGTATATCACTTAAACTCGAACTATCATTCTCTTTAACCAGGCTTTCTTTAATAATTTCCGTTACACAACAGCCCATTAAATCCCTCCATTTTATATTCCAAAAAGCTTTATATACTCATTGAAATCAGCTTTTCCAGATTTTATCTTTTCAATCATCTTAGAGTTTAGAGTTTCATGTTTTAACAAATTGAGTGTTTTCCTAATTTCAACGATTGATAGATTATCTCTAAATATTTCGTTTACTTTGTCATTAAATTCCAATACTTCAAATAGTGCTTCTCTTCCTACACAGGATGTATATCTGCAATCTTCACAGCCACTAGAAGAAAAGATCTTATCTATCCCAATTTCATTAAAGTACTGAATATAGTCATGTCTTACTTTTTCTTCTTTCAAACATTTTGGGCAGTTTACCCTATATAATCTCTGAGATATTACAGCTCTTACTGCTGTCAATACAAGATGTTTTTCAATTCCCATATCCATCAGTCTAACTAGAGCTGAGGCACTGTCCTCTGTATGAAGAGTGCTAAGTACCATATGACCGGTAATTGCAGAACTAATTGCCATTCTTGCAGTCTCTATATCTCTTATTTCTCCAACCATAATAACATCTGGATCTTGACGAAGAACGTGTCTCAGTATAGTTTTAAAATCTAGCCCTATTTCAGTATTCACTTGTATCTGATTTAGTCCTTCAATTTTCTGCTCCACAGGATCTTCTATTGTAATTATATTAATATTATCAGAGTTTAATTCCTTTAAAATTGAATATAAAGTAGTAGTCTTACCACTGCCAGTTGGACCTGTGACAAGAATAAGTCCCTGCTTTCTCTCTATTATTCTTTTGACCAAAGAAATCTCATTTGCTTCCATACCAAGTTGATCTATTTCTGTCGTATTTAGATGCTTATTTACGATTCGGAGTACAATTTTTTCTCCAAAAAGCGTAGGAACAAAAGATGACCTTATATCGAACCTATTGTTTTGCAACTCGATATCAAACCCGCCATCTTGCGGTAAGCGCTTTTCTGAAATGTTCAGCGATGACAAAAGCTTGAAGCGTGAAACAATATTGGGATAAATTTCTTTTGGTATCTCAAAAATATTCATTATATCCCCATCTATTCTAAATCTAACTTTAACGTTTTCTTCACTTGGATCAAAATGGATATCTGATGCTGATCTCTGTGTTGCTCTCGTAATAACCGATGAAATAAATTCCAGTAGATTGTCATCAGCTTGAAATGAGCCATAATAGACTGATTCCTCATTACCATCTGAATATAATTCTTCTTTTACAATTATGGACTTGAGTCTGTCCTCAATGATATTCTCTTTTAAGTACTCTTGCTGCTTAATTAGAATTTGACTGGGATCTGAAAAATAGGGTAGTATTTCATATTTTAGACTGTTTTTTATTATGTCTAGATGTAAGATGTTTAAAGGTTCTGACATTGCAATTTTCAGTTTGTCATCCTTTATTTTTATAGGAAACGATTTTGTTTCTATGAGTATTGAATGATCGATTTCTCTTAGAAGTTCCTGATTAGGAATAGTTTTCGATATGTCTACATACGGAATTCCGTACTCACTGTTCAAAGCAGTATATATTTCTTCTTTTGTTAGAATCTCTTTTTGAACCAGTGATTGTTCAAAACTACAATCTAGTTTATTTGAGGACTCTTTACATATTGAAGCAGTTTCTCCATCAATCATTCCTGATTTGACCAGTAAACTCTTTAGATTACCAATATTTAATTTAAACAAAATATCAACTCTCTTTCTGAATTTAGAATTGAGTAATTGATTTTTATATCTGCTCAGTCCAAATATATAATAAAATAATGTATTTGTCAATACATTTATTCATAATTATGTATAAATGTAAATAAAAACTTGACCACGGACTATTTCTGTCCATAATCAAGTTCTAATAAAGTAGTATTCAAAACGAAAGCCAAGCATAGACTTATCAAGACATATACCTCTGTTGCTATTGCCAGCTTTACCGCAGCCATGGCAACTATTTCAACTAAAAAAACGACTAAATTTACAATACCCATGAATATAAGTTTCTTTTTATTCATAGCAAAATGATATTTGCCAATCACTGATAATACAATCCCCAGTAAATACGGCATGAATAAATCATAAAAAATCAATGAAGTTGATATGTAATCTATATTTTTGTCTTTATAAATCCTATTGATTCCAATAGTAAAAAGATACAAGAACACTGCTAATAACACAACTCTAAAAATTAAATTTCTATTCAACAATAAACCTCCAATCAACTATATAGTAGTAATTCTTTATATGATAATTATATCATAAAACAGAAAAAAACGAGCCCGAAGGCTCGTATAAAGCAAACTCTAATGTAATTAACTAGGCTTTAGCTACTATTAAAGTTCTTGCCGGTGCAGTACTGTGATCAACAACTACATACTTTTTATATACTAATTCGATCATAGCGTTGTAAAACTCTTGTGAATCTAATTCAACTTCTTGAAGAAGCGGATATAGCCCCATAGCTTCTGGCTGCTCCCTAGTTGAAATTGTGTCTAAAAACTTAAGTAGCTTAATGCTGTTTGATTCTAGCTCACTGTTATCCTCATTGATATCACCTTTTAATTCTGATTTTACAAAATAAGGCTCATTTGGATATTCGATTACATATTTGTTGAATTCTTCTGTCATAGTCTCTCCCCCTATTCATATTCAGTATTTTCTATAACCATTATATCATTTATTTTGGTTTAGTAAACATACTATACACATTAGATAATAATAATCTCATGAGTATGAACGATATCAGGATGAAGCGAGTTTCCAACTATACAAAGCTGAGATACAATGTTTAAAAACTCCTCAGCTTCCTCTTTTGATTTACTTGTTTTGATAGTATAAGTCATATGCATAGTATCATATATCTTCTTGTTTAAATGGGTTCCTTCAATTTTTCCAGATGCCTTAGAAGTTGCATCTAACTCTATCTCAAGACTTTCAAAATCAAAGTTATATTTTTTTGCTAAAGAAGCAAATGAAACCGCCTTACACCCTAGTATTGCAGAACCCATCATTTCACCTGGAGACATACCCGTCGCATTTCCAGCAGGAGGATCTAAATCCATATTAACCTTATGGTTATTAGCTTCCGCCTCTATTGTCATTCCTTCAATCCATTTAATCTTCGCTTTCATATTAAATACCCTCCAATAAATATATACATTTACTAACTATATACCCAGATAACAAGATATTATGCCAGTTTGCATTATACATTCTTTTTATTATTGGCATTGTACCAATAGATTATAAAAATACACTTACCATACTCAATATGATAAGTGTATTCTTCTGTTATTATTAAATAATTATTCTTCAAACTGACTGCTATATAGGTTGAAATAGAAACCTTCTTTTTTCATCAGTTCATCATGATTTCCTTTTTCAACTATTCTACCCTGATCCATTACCACGATGAGATCAGCATTTTTTATAGTAGACAATCTATGTGCAATAATAAAACTCGTTCTTCCACTCATCAATTTATCCATTGCAGACTGCAGTAGCTGTTCAGTTCTAGTATCTACAGAACTAGTAGATTCATCCAGTATCAGTATTTTAGGATCAGACAGTATAGCTCTTGCAATAGTCAGCAGTTGCTTCTGGCCTTCAGATATATTGTTTGCTTCCTCATTTATTACCATATCGTATCCACCTGGAAGTGTTCTTATGAAATGGTCTGCATTTGCTGTAACAGCTGCATGCTCTACTTCTTCATCAGTAGCTGAGAGATTACCAAACCTTATATTTTCTCTTATGCTGGTATTATAAAGCCATGGATCCTGCTGAACCATACCATACAAACTCCTCAGGCTGCTTCTTGAAAAATCAGTAATATTGTTTCCTTCCACATAGATATCACCTTGATCTAACTCGTAGAATCTTTCTAGCAGCTTTACTATAGTGGTCTTTCCTGAACCTGTCGGTCCAACAATCGCAATTTTCTGACCGGCTTCGACAGATAGATTGAAATCTTTTATTACCAAGTTGTTTTCATCATATCCAAAACTGACATTTTCGAACTTAACATTCCCTTTAATCTTATCCAATTCGAATTCTCCTGAAGCATCCCTAACCTCTTCGTCTGCTTCCAGAAACTCAAACACTCTTTCAGCTGCAGCAACAGTGGATTGAAGATTGTTGACTATCTGAGATAGCTGAGAAATTGGCTGTGTAAACATTCTGACATACTGTAAGAATGCTAGAATATCTCCAACCTGAATTACTTTCCTTATTGTAAAAAATCCTCCTGCTATCGTCACAGCGACATATCCTAAATTCCCTACAAAGCCCATAATTGGCATCATAACCCCAGAGAAGAACTGAGATCTCCATGAAGAGTCATACAGTTCTGATGTAAGCCCTTCAAGTTTAGTTAGGGTCTGCCCTTCCTGATTAAAAGACTTTATAACATTATGTCCTGTATAGTGCTCTTCTACATTTGCATTCACAACTCCCAGGAGTCTCTGTTGAGCTATAAAATACTTCTGCGATCTCTTTATAGTGAATGATAGAATAGCCCCTGAAACTGGTATTACTATCAATGTCACAAGAGTCATTCTGACACTGATTGAAAGCATCATTATGAGAACCCCAACTAGAGTGACAATAGAACTGAGTGCTTGAGATAAGTTCTGATTCAAACTCTGACTCACAGCATCAACATCATTTGTTATTCTAGATAGTACATCCCCTAATTGAGTGCTGTCAAAATATCTCATAGGTAGTCTGTTTATCTTGTCAGAAATCTGTTTCCTCAGTTTATATGATACACTCTGTGCTAATTCAGCAAGTATAAATGACTGAACTACAGAAAACAATATACTCGCTAAATAGAAGCCCAGCATGATCAATAATACCTTACCTATATAGTCAAAATCAATTGCTGCCCCTGGAACTCCTCTGGCTTTTTCCATTATGCCCTCAAAAAGCTTATTCGTAGCTCTTCTCATTATATTTGGCCCTGCTATTGTCAGGGTTGTCCCAATAATTGAGAAAAAAAGTACCGCGAACATTTTAATTTTTGACTCTGAAATATATGCAAATAGTTTTTTCAACGTTCCGCTAAAATTCTTCGCTTTATTAACTGGAGGTCTATTGCTCATATCCAAGTTCCTCCTTTGATAACTGTGATAGAGCTATTTCTCTATATACTTCGCAGTTATTAATTAAATCTTTATGTTTTCCTTTTCCTACAACTCTTCCACTATCCAGTACTAAAATTGTATCGGCATCCTGAATCGAACTTATTCTCTGCGCTATTATTATCTTTGTCACATCTTTTAGATTCTTTTCCAGCTCTTGTTTTACAGTTTTTTCTGTTTTAAAGTCAAGTGCAGAAAAACTGTCATCAAAAATGATAATCTCTGGATTTTTAGCAATAGCTCTGGCAATAGAAAGTCTCTGTCTCTGTCCCCCTGAGACATTACCTCCACCAGCAACTATTGGAGAGTTATATTTTTCTTCTTTTTGATCAATAAACTCGGTAGACTGGGATGTCTCTGCAGCCTCTACCATATTTTCAAAGCTCATATTCTCATCACTGTATTTAATATTGCTCTCTATTGTACCTGAGAATAAAAATGCCTTCTGAGGAACATATCCTATTTTATTCCTCAGATCGCTTTGTTTGACATCTCTTATATCTTTTCCATCTATAATTATTGACCCTTCCGATACATCATAAAATCTGTTCATCAATTTGATAATTGAGCTTTTTCCGCTTCCCGTACCACCAATAATAGCAACAGTATCTCCGCTATCAGCACTGAAGTCTATATTGCAAAGTACATTCTGCTCTGCTCCAGGATACCTGAAAGACACATCTCTAAACTCGATATTTCCTTTCAAAGAAGAGTCAAATTCAACTGGATTTTCACTATCACATATCGTATAGTCCGTTTCAAGTATCTCAACGACTCTTGTAGCAGCAACAGATGATCTTGGTAGCATTACTGAAACCATAGAAATCAGCAAGAATGACATTATTATCTGCATGCTGTACTGAATAAAGGCCATCATATCACCAATTTCCAAATTGCCCAAATCTATCTGCTGTGCTCCATACCAGACTATTCCAATTGTGGTTATATTCATTATGAACATCATAAGCGGCATCATAGTACCCATAAGTTTTCCTATGAACATTGTTGTTCCAGTCAACTCTCTATTTTCCTTCTCAAATCTTTCTTCCTGGAATTTTTGATTGTTGAATGATCTTACAACCATCATACCGGTCAATGACTCTCTGGCTATAAGTGCAATTCTATCTAAAAGCTTTTGAACCTTCTTGAATTTAGGCACTGCTAGAGAGAATATAATCAATACCACAACAGATATGGCTAGAAGTGCGACACCAACAATCCAGACCATATTAGAACTGGTATTTAAAACTTTTATTACACCGCCTATTCCTAAAATAGGTGCATAGAACACCAGCCTAAGAAACATGACGAGGAATAACTGTATCTGCTGAATATCATTAGTACTTCTGTTTACTAGTGATGCTATAGAAAATTTATCTATTTCCACATTAGAGAAATTCATAACCTTTCTAAATGTCTTGTCCCTCAAATCTCTTCCAAGACCTGCCGCTGTTCTGGCTGAAAGAAGTACTACTACAACAGCTGAAGCCATTCCTAGTAAGGCAATACCCAGCATTTTCCCACCAGTTTTAAATAGATATTTCATTTGTATGCTGTCAATATCTATTTCTAGCTTTTCATACTCTGTCTTTGTAAAGTATCCCATAACTTTTTCTTTCATAGACTCAGACAGACCCTCTGTATCCTCAGACATCTTCTCAATTATATTAGTGAAAAAGATTCTTTCAACTTTTTTCTTCTCACTTTCACTTATATCATTAAGAACATAAACCTCACTGTCAGGATTGAATTTATCAGTCCTCTCAGTATAGGAAATATCCAATGCTCTTGTCTTCTTGTATGAACTCTCAATAGACTCAGCATCTTCTCTATTTGAAACTCCTATAAGCATATTATAAGTTTCATTAGTCAATGCTTTTGGAACAGTATCCCTTATTCCGGAACCTTGTATTCCATTATCCACAATATCTGACATATAGCTCGGAAGTGCCAGGTCGGCATTTGCCTGAACAAAAAGCAGTAGGACTACTAAAAGAATATTTAATGCATAGGGTTTCATATATTTAATTAATTTGTGCAAAAAGTCACCCCCTGGACCAATAGTTATGATATAATAATTATATATTTATAAGTATTATATGTCAAACCATTTAAAGTATATGTTATTACAATTTTTCCCACCAACTGTATCAGTTTATTCTAACTCAATTTTATAAAACTTTAATAGATTAGGAGGTTTATTATGATAAACAGAATCGCAGATGAATTCTTCAATATGATGATGTTTTTACATAAAAATGCTTTTAACCCAAATGAAATATCAAAAAAACTACCTATGCCTATGTCACATTTTACTGTTCTACATTTCTTAGCAAGGAATGGTCCCTCCATTATATCTGCTATAGCAGAGGAACTTCAGATTTCCAGACCTAATATGACTCCAATAATTGACTATCTTCTTGAAAAAGATATGATATTTAAATATCCAAATCCAAAAGACAAGAGGTATTTCTTTGTTGAAATAACAGAAAAAGGACAAGAAACGCTTAAAATAAAAGGGAAAGTTATGAAAGATGAATTGGTATCATATCTTTCAAAGTTAAGTGATGAAGATTTGAAATCTTTAGAAGAATCTATAGATAACATCTTGAAAATTTTAAAATAATAAAAAACCGAGATAAATGATATTTTCCACAAGATATTAAGCCAAGTGGTTATATCATTTATCCCGGTCTCAATTTATTCAGCATATTTTATGCGCTGAGCTTACTTCTTTAATAATCCATCCTTTACTTCCTTTGCTTTTTCACTACCTAATAGATAATCGACAATCTCAATAGCAAAGTCCATTGCATAAGCAGGTCCCTTTCCCGTTATCACATTTTCATCTCTTTCAACACCTTTTCCAGTAGCATTTGCTCCGGTTAACTCATCTTCAAATCCTGGGTAGCATGTTACATTCTTTCCATCAATTACATCGGCTTTTTTTAAAACTATTGGACCAGCACAGATTGCTGATACAAGCTTATCACTCTCATATGCTGTTTTTACAGTTTCAATAACCTTTTTAGAATCCCTTAAGTTGGTTGCACCTGGCAAGCCACCAGGAATTATCACTGCATCATAATCTGAAAACGACTCAACTTCATCAGCTTTCATATCCGATGTGACTGCTATTCCATGAGCTCCCTTCACCGAATAATCATCATTGATAGAGATCATCTTAGCATCAATCTCCGCTCTTCTCAAAATATCGACTACTGTTATAGCTTCAATTTCTTCAAATCCATCTGCAAAAAATACTGCTGCTTTCATCCTAATTCCTCCTCAATCCTTTTCATTTATATACTAATAATTATATCATAAATTTATGATATTTTTTTAACCAAGTCTTTTTATACATACATTGTCGCATTTTTGTATAATTAATATGGTTTTCAATGCTATATAGCATATATATTCATTATTTTTGAATGAAGATGTTGATGTATGATGTATACTCGTCTATACATAACCCATTTTTTATAATTTTCTTCTATATTATTGATATTTTTGTGGTACTATGGGTATATATCGAATACTTGATTAAATATTAACAATATTTATCTGGCTTCTATATTGTATTTCAGTAGACTGCCAGCTATTTGTTAATTCTAAGTCATTTCGAAATATAATATAACAGGAGGGTTTAGAAATGATAGAAACAATTGAATTAGTGAAAGACTTTCTATGGGATAATATCTTAGTCTATCTGCTTCTCGCAGTAGGTATCTATTTTACAATTAGACTAAAATTACCGCAGATTCTTTCAATCAAAGAGATCTTCACGCTTCCGTTTAAGCGTAATGAAGATGCCGCAGAAAGCGGAGGGGTAAGTTCCTTTGGAGCACTTGCTACATCTATTGCTGGACAGGTTGGTACTGGTAATATAGGTGGGGTTGCTACAGCTATCATGGCCGGAGGACCAGGAGCAATATTCTGGATGTGGCTTTCAGGTATACTTGGAATGTCTACAATCTTTGGTGAGGCTGTATTAGCACAGGTTTACAGAGAAAAGCATGATGGTGAATATGTTGGGGGGCCAGCTTATTACATAGCAAATGGATTAAAAAACAAAAAGCTAGGTAAGGTTTTAGGAGCATCATTCTCAATACTTATTATCATGGCACTTGGACTTATAGGTAATATGGTTCAGTCAAACTCAATGAGTGCCGGAATGCAGGTAGCATTCGGTGCTAATCCAACAGTTGTTGGGGTTATAGTAGCAATAGTAGCAGCACTTATTTTTATAGGTGGAATTAAAAGAATTTCTTCGTTTGCAGAAATTGTTGTACCACTTATGGCAGTAATTTATATTATCGCTTCAATAGTAATATTAATTATTTACAGAGCGAATATCATCCCAATATTTGGGGAAATATTTACACAGGCATTTACTGGAAGAGCTGCATTTGGTGCAGTTTTAGGGGTAACTGTAAAACAAGCTGTTAGATTAGGTCTTGCAAGAGGACTGTTCTCGAATGAGGCAGGTATGGGTTCTACTCCTCATGCACATGCTGTTGCACATGTTAAGCACCCTGCTCAACAGGGATTTGTTGCAATGTTCGGTGTAGTTGTAGATACATTGGTAATATGTACTGCTACAGCACTTATAATATTAACAACAAAAGCAGATATCGAGTCTGCTTCACTTGGACTTAACAGTGTTCAGGTAACTCAGAAAGCTTTTGAAATAGCTTTCGGATCAATAGGACTTAAGTTCCTAGCTATATCGCTATTATTCTTTGCATTTACTACAATAGTTGGTTGGTACTACTTTGGAGAGAGTAATATCAGATATCTTTTTGGAGACAAAGGTTTAACTCCATATAGAATACTAGTAATGATATTCATAGTATTAGGATCTAGATTTGAAGTTGAATCAGTTTGGATGTTAGCAGACTTCTTCAATGGTCTTATGATAATACCTAACCTTGTAGGTTTACTTCTGTTATCAGGAGTAGTAATAAAAGTTATGAAAGACTACAAGTCAGGTGAAAGACTAATGGATAGGGATGAATATTAAACTGTTGTTTAAATGCTAAATACTTTTAAATCATAAAAATTAATTTAAATATTTGCCTTAATAGAAAAGTGGCGATGTTGGAATTCAATGATTCTGACATCGCCACTTTATTTTTGAAATTAATATTATATCCTGTTATATTTCTATAATAGTGTTGAAATCTAATCTATCCTCAGTGATTTCAACTTCTACTTTTCTTTTATTATCCTCTATTGTATTGCCTTTAATTTTCATCCCGGCAATTTCCAGAAATCTTTTAAATTCTGAATCTATAATTATTCCATTCTTATCTCTGCTTAGTCCATTGGTTGACATATTCATTATTCTATCTATTTTCTGTACTAATATATTGATGTCCATACCTTGTTCTTTACTTAGTAAAAATGCTTTAAGACTTACCAATTTATCTATCTTCAGCGTAACAAAATTATCAGAACTCGCAATTTTGAGATTTACCATTATATCTTCAATAACAGCATCGCTAAATTCATTCTGACTTCCATCATACTCTATGCCAAAGTTGTCTTTAATATAATCTAAAGCTCTTTCATCTTTTTCAAAAGTTCTTTCAGTATATACTCTTGCCATATCTATCCTCCGAATTAATTAAAAAATTGAAAACAGATCGATTTGATTTGTTTCCTGAAGTCCTGCTAAGCAGCCATGAAGTCTCAAGGCTTCTACAACAGTCTTACTTGCTCTAGACCTTTTAACCAGATCCTCAACAGAAATGAACTTACCTTCATCTCTGACTTCAGCAATACTTCTTGCTACTCCTTCTCCAACGCCTTCAAGCGACTTTAAAGGTGGTATTATTCCGTTCTCTCCTATTTTAAATTTATCGCTATCAGATTTGTAAAGATCAACTCTCTCAAATTTATAACCTCTGGTATACATCTCCAGACAAACCTCTAAAACAGTTCTGAGGTTCTTTTCCTTGGTGCTTATGTCATTTCCTAAAGCATCCAGTTCTTTTATCTTTGACCTGACAGTCTCTTCACCCTTGAGAATCAGTTCTGCTTCAAAATCTGCTACTTTTGTAGAAAAGTAAGTCGCATAAAATGCTTCCGGATGATTTACTTTGAAATATGCGATTCTGAATGACATCATTACGTAGGCCACTGCATGGGCTTTCGGGAACATGTACTTAATCTTCTTGCATGAATCTATATACCAGTCAGGCACATTGTTGTCTATCATAGCCTGTTCATCTTCATCAGTTATTCCCTTTCCTTTTCTTACCTTCTCCATTATCTGAAAGGCATGCTTATTCTCAAGGTTTGCATGAATCAGATAGTTCATGATATCGTCTCTCGTACAGATTACTTCACTAAGTGTAGCAGTTCCGTTTCTTACAAGATCCTGAGCATTGTTTAGCCAGACATCTGTACCATGAGAAAGACCACTTATACGAACCAGTTCTGAAAAAGTAGTAGGTCTAGTGTCTTCAAGCATCTGTCTTACGAACTTAGTACCGAACTCTGGAATTCCATATGTTCCTACCTCAGAATCTATCTGTTCAGGGGTGATTCCAAGCACCTCAGTACCTAAGAAAATCTGTTTTGTCCTTTCATCATCTAATGAAATAGAGTCCGAATCCACTCCTGTAAAGTCTTCAAGCATTCTGATAATACTCGGCGCATCATGTCCAAGTATATCAAGCTTAAGTATTCTACCACTTATAGCATTGTAGTCGAAATGAGTAGTTATTACTCCCGACTCAGCATCATCAGCAGGATATTGGATAGGCGTAAAGTCGTATATATCTTTATAGTTAGGAACGACCATTACACCTCCGGGGTGCTGCCCCGAAGTTCTCTTTATTCCTGTACATCCCTTTACAAGTCTATTTATTTCAGCGTTATTCACAAACTCTTCTCTGGATTCAAAATATTTTTTTACAAACCCGTATGCTGTCTTTTCTGCTATAGTACCAATGGTTCCTGCTCTGAATACATATCCTTCACCAAAAAGTTCTTCCGTATACTTATGTGCATTAGCTTGGTACTCACCAGCAAAGTTTAGGTCTATATCTGGCTCTTTATCGCCCTCAAAACCTAAGAAAACCTCAAAGGGTATATTATGACCTTCTTTGATAAGTTCCGCTCTGCATTCAGGACATACAGAGTCAGGAAGGTCAACTCCCGAACCTACAGACTCATCAGTTATAAATTTTGAGTATTTACAATCTGGACATATATAGTGTGGCGGTAGAGGGTTAACCTCTGTAATACCGCTCATAGTGGCAACAAATGAAGAACCTACTGAACCTCTTGATCCAACTAAATATCCATCTTCATTCGATTTTTTAACAAGTTTCTGAGCTATTATATACATTACCGCATATCCATTGCTGATTATTGAGTTCAGCTCACGCTCAAGTCTCTTCTCAACTATATCAGGTAGATCTTCTCCATATATTTCCCTTGCTTTGTTATAGTTCATCTCACGCAGCATTTCATCAGAACCTTCAATTTCAGGTGGAAAAGTTCCATCAGGTATAGGTTTGACATCATCAATCATATCCGCAACTTTATTGGTGTTATGGACAACTACTTCATATGCTAACTCTTCTCCTAGATAAGAAAACTCTTTTAACATCTCATCTGTGGTCTTTAAATACAATGGTGCCTGTTCCTCAGCATCTGAATACCCCTGTCCAGCCATCAAGATACGTCTGTATACTTCATCTTCAGGTTCAAGAAAATGAACATCTCCTGTTGCAACGACAATCTTATCAAGCTTTTTCCCCAGAGAAACTATTCTTCTATTTATATCTTGAAGACCTTCAACATTCTTGATTTCATTCTTGCTCACTAGGAAATTGTTGTTACCTGTCGGCTGAATCTCTAAAAAATCATAATAAGAAGCTATTTCTTCTACTATATCATCGTTGTCGTTTTTTAGTATAGACTGGTATAGTTCTCCAGCTTCACAGGCAGTCCCCAAAATCAGTCCTTCTCTGTATTTATTTAACATCGACTTAGGTATTCTAGGCTTTTTATAAAAATATTTCATATGAGATTCTGAAATTATTTTATAAAGGTTTTTAAGACCTATCAAGTTTTTTACCAATATAATTATGTGATTCGATCTAGTCTGCTTAAAGTTGAACTTTTCCCTAGCATAATTGTTTAAATCTGAGATCGTCTCAATGCCCTGTTCATTTAATGTCTCTATTGATTTTTTCAATATGTTTGCAGTAGCTTCTGAATCATCTACAGCTCTGTGATGGTTCTTCAGGCAGACATCTAAATATTTAGCAATCGTATTAAGTCTGTGATTTTTTAAATCCTGGTACATTGTTCTGGATAATGCAAGTGTATCCAGTACAGGATTGTTTATTTTTCTGCCATCAAGCATAGCCAGCTTAGTTCTGATAAATGACATATCAAAATCAGCATTATGAGCCACCAGTATCGAATCACCGATAAAATCAATGAATCTAGGCAGCACATCATCTATTAGCGGCATATTTTCAACCATTGGATCAGTAATGCCGGTGAGCTCTATTATCTTATCAGGTATACTGACTTCCGGATTTATCAGCTCACTGAATGTATCGACTATCTCATTATTCCTTATTTTCACAGCTCCAATCTCGATTATCTTGTTATTTCTAGGTGAAAACCCGGTAGTCTCTATATCAAATACCGTATATTCACAGTTTAAGCTCTTATTATCAGGATTTTCTACATTCTTTACTATATCTGATAAATCATCAACTAAGTATCCTTCAACCCCATAAATTATCTTTATATCTTTTCCATAGGTGGAATCCATTGCTTCTGGAAAACCTTGAACAACACCATGATCTGTTATAGCAATGGCCTTATGTCCCCATTTCACTGCGCGATTTATTATATCCGACGCACCTGCAGTTCCATCCATTGAGCTCATCCTCGTATGGCAGTGGAGTTCTACTCTTTTTTCCGGACTATTATCCATTCTTATTTTCTTTTCAACCTGTTCTATATTTTTTATCATAATAGTCAGCTCTCTGCTATACTGATCGATATTTGCAAAGCCAAAAAGTTTTATATTGCTGCCATTTTTAAGTACTGAATTCACTTCATCTTCAGCATCTGGATTCACAAATGTTTTGCAAGGTATGGAGCTAGTATGATCGGTTAAATAAACGGTATACAGTTTGCTTCCATTTCTCAATTCCCTTGTATCTACATCAAATATTTCACCCTCTATAGCAACATCTCCAGAGTAAGCTCCTACTTCACTTATCTTGCTTATTTCTCCGCTTACTTCAGCAAACAGCTTTTTGGATCTTCTCTTCTTTCCTTTCCAGCTGTTCTTCTTTCCATTACCAAATGAAGGTGATTGTGAATCTCCACCCTGTGAAGGTCTAGTCTTTGATGAATGATTCATTTCTGATGTCTCTCTCTGTATTCTTTCAAGTAGCTCTTTTTCTTCTTCAGCCTTTCTGATTTCACAGTATCCATTATCATCACATTCGATTTTATTGAATTTCACCATTATATCTTCATCGAACTCTGTCTTTATCTTAGTTTTAATGAAATTTTCGAACTCAGAACTCTTTGCTCTGTCATAGCCTATATTATTTTTTATATTTATATCCAGTTTATCTTTTTCCAGGTCAATATCGACTCCCATTGACCATCCTTGAAATGACGGCATTGTTGCACCCATTGAAGACAATATTTTTTCACAGTACTGATCTTTACACTCATCTATGTCCTTATTATATTGAATATTCATGTCAAATAAACTAAAATTAGAGAATCTATCCCTAAAAAGGTTTTTCAGATTCTCTAGCTCTTTTTCTTTTATTATATTTTCAGACATTAAGTTTATGACTATACTGTTATTCTGTTTGTTTATCCTGACATTTTCAACTTCAATTTCGCCTATAATTGGATAATCCGGATCAATATCTATGAAACCCAAATCCTTTATATAGAGTTTCTCATCTTTCAATTTTTTCACCCTATTTCCTTTTCATAGCTTTAAATACATCTACATACATCTTTATTCTCTCTATAAAACCTTTGAGAACTCCCATTTTTTCTTCCTTTGTTCTATGTGTAAGCTCACTCAGTTTTACAGTCTCATACTCAATATTATGCTTTTTAACATAATTTGTTATAGCAGCTTCAAGTCCATACTGATTTATATCCTTGTTAGGGATACTTCCGAGCAAGTCTTTTTTGATTGCTCTTTGTCCTGATAAAAAAGGTGTTATCCTCTGAGCTATATCTGTGCTCATCCTTCCTCCTTTAAAGAGACCTATCGTCATATCAACACCATCTTTTGCTATGGGATCTATAAGAGAATATATATGTTCCTTTTTTAACCCCACAAGATCTGCATCAAGTAGTAAAACAATGTCGATTGACTGACATAGGTCTAATCCCTTCATAACTGCTGCGCCTTTTCCTACATTGTCCTTTATATCTACAACTATAACATCTTCATAATTCTCGGCAATTTTTACAGTTTTATCAGTTGAACCATCACTGATTATTATTATTCTATCTATAATATCTATTTCTTTTAAAGTTTCAACTACATGTCCTATTGTTTTTTCTTCATTATAAGCGGCTATTATTGCAGCTATGGAGCTCATATTTGCACTCTCCTTATTACACAGTCTATGCTTTTTCAACTTCTTTCAACAACTCATCAAGCAAATCTTCTTCTTTAACTCTTTTAATGATTTCACCTTTTTTGAAAATGAGACCTATTCCCTGACCTCCTGCTATTCCAATATCTGCTTCTCTAGCTTCACCTGGTCCATTCACAGCACATCCCATTATCGCAACTTTCAAAGGCTTCTTTATATGTTGCAGCTTTTCTTCTGCTTTATTGGCTAAATCTATAAGGTCTATCTGAGTCCTTCCACAAGTCGGACATGATATTATTTCTACTCCGTCCTTCAACAGCCCTACTGTTCTAAGTATCTGTTTTCCAACCCTTATTTCCTCTACAGGATCTCCTGTAAGTGAAACTCTGAGTGTATCACCTATTCCTTTTAAAAGCATAGCACCAATTCCAACAGCAGATTTAATAGTTCCGCTCCACACTGTTCCAGCTTCAGTTATACCAAGGTGGAGCGGGTAATCAACCATTTCAGCTATTTTTTCATAAGTTTTTACAGTCAATTCCACATCTGTAGTCTTAAGTGATATTTTAATATTTCTATAATCGAGTTCTTCTAATATCTTGATATGCTCCATCGCTGAAAAAACCAGAGAGTCTTCATTTACTCCACCAAACTGTTCTAATATATCTCTCCTTATAGAGCCTGAATTAACACCTATTCTTATTGGTAGCTCACGTTCTTTACAAGCTTCAACTACTTTTTTTACCCTTTCTCGATCTCCAATATTCCCAGGATTAATACGCAGACCATCTACTCCGCTTTTTACCGATTCTAGAGCTAATCTGTAATCAAAATGTATATCTGCTATCATCGGAATACTTACTTGCTTTTTTATTTCTGCTATCGATTTAGCAGCTTCCATATCTAATACCGCAAGTCTAACTATATCACATCCAGCTTCTTCTAGCAGTTTAATCTGTGAAACAGTCTTTTCAGTATCTCTTGTATCCGTATTTGTCATTGACTGAACTGCTATAGGATTGTCTCCTCCTATCAGTACACCTCCGCAGTTTATGACTCTGCTTTTTCTTCTATACATAATCTCACCTCAAAACTCTCTCTTTAATTATCCATTATTACCAAAGCTATAGAAATGCAAATACAGACCGTATTAACTGAACTTTAGAATGTCCTTATACGTAATGAATATTGTAAATCCAATCAATAGGGTAAAACCTATAATATGGACCAATCCCTCTTTTTGAGGATCCAGCTTTTTACCTCTAATCGCTTCTATCAGTAAAAATACAAATCTGCTTCCATCTAAAGCAGGTATCGGCAGTAAATTGAAAAAGCCCAAATTTACGCTAAGAAAACCTGTTATTAGGATTATCTGTATCAAACCTGCTTTTGCGGCAGTGCCAATCGCATGATATACCCCAAGAGGTCCAGAAACCTCATCTGTTGAAACTCCACCTCTTATAGCTCTTCCAATGAACTCGAACATCATCTTTATCATTTCAAACAGGAGCTTAACAGAGTTTTTAACCGAATCTATTAGGGAGAGCTTTGTAGCAGGAACTATCCCTATAATTTTTCTGCCTTCCTTTATTTCAGGTTCTGTTTGTATAGTTTTTTCCACACCATTTCTTTCCACTTTGATTACGATTTCTTTATTGCTCGATTCTGACACAGCTTTTGTAACGCCCTGCCAATCATCTATCTTCTTACCATCTATTTCTGTTATAATGTCATTTTGGACTATACCTGCGTTTTGGGCAGGAGATCCATCAATTACTTCTCCAATCGTATTTATTGGAGTTCTTATTATCATAAAGTAAATAACGAACACCACAAACGCCAGTACAAAGTTCATAAAAGCACCAGCTAATATTACAGCCATCCTCTTAGGGATAGACTTTGATGAAAAGCTTCCTTCAGACTCAGATTCTTCGTCTTCACCTTCCATTTTTACATAGCCTCCTAGTGGTATAGCTCTAAGTGAATAACTTGTGTCTCCACTTTTTTTCCCGAATATCTTAGGACCCATTCCTATAGAAAACTCGTGAACCGTAATTCCTGATAGTTTAGCTACAGCAAAATGGCCGAATTCATGAACCAGCACAACCAATCCAAAAACTATCAACGATATCAATACAGTAACCATGTTTCACCATCCATTCCTAGATTAAAATCTGCTATATACTTCTTCCCTCGCCCATTTATCCGCCTCTAGAATCTCATCTAAACTTGGATTCAGTCTGTTCTCATGTTTATCCATAACATCTTCAATAGTATCTGCAATATCTAAAAATTTTATCTTCTCATCAAGAAATAGAGATACTAAAACTTCATTTGCTCCATTTAAGACTGCTGGCATAGTTCCTCCTACTTTTATTGCTTCTATTGCCAACTTAATAGCTTTAAAAGTTTCCATATCCGGCTCTTCAAAAGTAAGCTTTCCAATCTCTATTAGATCAATTTTTTCTATATTGTTTGGCTCTCTAATAGGCTCTGTTATAGCATACTGTATAGGTATCCTCATATCCGCTGCACCTAAATGAGCCATAATACTGCCATCTCTATATTGAACCATAGAATGAATAATACTCTGAGGATGTACTACAGGAACTATATCTTCAACATCGACATCGAAAAGCCATTTAGCTTCGATTATTTCCAGACCTTTATTCATCAAAGTAGCAGAGTCGATAGTAATCTTTTTACCCATGCTCCAATTAGGATGAGCCAACGCATCTTTCACTGTAACATTTTCAAGAAATGCTCTGTCCTTTCCTCTAAAAGGTCCACCTGAAGCTGTAATCAGTATTTTATCTAAATCTTCTCTTCTTTCACCATTTAAACATTGATAAATAGCAGAATGCTCAGAGTCAACAGGTATTATTCTCACATTATTCTTTTTAGCTTCAGCCATTACTATCTCACCTGCTGTAACAAGTGTTTCTTTGTTTGCAAGGGCAATATCTTTACCAGTTTTTATAGCCTCCAAAGTCGGTATTAGACCTATCATTCCAACGACTGAAGTTACTAGGATTTCAGATTCATCCTTTGCTATCTCAATCATACCGTCTATACCTACTAATACTTCTGCTTCTATATTTTTTGATTCTAGCTTTTCTAAAAGCTCTAACTTTTTCTCTTCATTGCCAACTGAAACTCTAACAGGTGAAAATTCCAATATCTGCTCAAAAAGCAAATCTATATTGGAATTAGCAGACAGAGATATTATCTCATAATCTTTTGAATTTCTAACAACATCCAGTGTCTGTGTTCCTATAGATCCAGTTGAACCTAATATACTAATCTTTTTCAAATTTTCACTCCTGACCTTAAAAGTCTATCCTTATAATTATAACATAAAAACATGATTTAAATTCATGTCAATCTATTTACAATCTTTTATCTAACAAGTTAGCATCGGTCTTTACCAAGTTCACTGTAAATTGACATTAACTATTAATTTATAAAGTTATCAATTTGAAATTATTAATATTTTTAAGCATATAAAAAAGCCTGTAAAAGTCGAGTTCTCTTACAGGCTTTGAATAAATTATATATAATTACTCTATATATTGATTTAAATTAACTAATCTTTTAACTATCCTCTATAGTACTTCAGCAGTTCCAATACACCCAGACAATAAGATACAAATGGAGCTGTAAATAAAATGCTGTCAAATCTATCTAGCACTCCACCATGTCCAGGCATAATATTACCATAGTCTTTAATGCCAGTTTCTCTTTTTATCTTAGAGGCAAAAATATCACCAAATACCGATACAATCGCACCAAATGCTGCAATGACTCCCATTGCAATTAAATTTTGCGGATCGAATATTTTAGCGAATATCATTGTTGAAATTACGGCTCCAGCAATACCTCCTAAGAGTCCTTCAACAGTTTTCTTTGGACTTAATACAGGAGCAAGTTTGTGCTTTCCAAAAAATCTTCCTACAAAATATGCAAATATATCAGAAGCTGATGCTATAAGGAATACATACCAAATTTTAAAGTCATCCGCAAAAACATATAAATACGACATAAGAAATACAACGTATAATCCACCTAATAGTGATAATGCCAAGTCTTTTGTTTTAACTTCGTTATTAATAACAAACTGTATGAAAGAAAGTATGATATATATAAATAAAAGATATCTAAAATCTCCAACTCTTCCAGTATATGATGCTAAACCTACACCGATTGCAAGCAAATAGTTCAATAGATATGGAATCTCACCACTCTTAATATTCTCTACTGCTTTATTATACTCATATAGTCCAATAAGGGTTAGAGCGAGTACCGCTAAATTATAAACGGGTGACCCTAAGTATATGACTAAAAAAAGTATTGCTATACCAACTATTCCTGATATTATTCTAGTCTTCATTATTTCAGACCTCCAAAACGTCTGTCTCTTTTCTGATACTGTTCTATTATTTCAAATAGCTTCTCTTCAGTGAAATCAGGCCAAGCAGTCTCAGTGAACACAAATTCACTATAGGCTAACTGATAAAGTAAAAAATTACTCAATCTATGCTCTCCACTCGTTCTTATCATTAAGTCCGGATCAGGCTGATTCTCTGTATATAGGTAGTTTTTAAAGCTCTCTTCATCTATATCTTCTATATTCACTATACCATGCTCATAATCGTGCACAATGTCCTTCACAGCTCTGATTATTTCATCCCTTGAACCATAGTTAAGTGCAATATTAAGCACTATATTGTCATTTTCTCTGGTTCTTTCTATAGAATTCTCTATTTCCTGTCTCACCTTTTCTGGTATTCTGTCAAGACTTCCAAGAACTCTAATTCTTACGCCTTTTTCATCTAATTCATCTATCTCTTTTTTTAAATATGTTGCCAATAGATTCATCAATATGCCCACTTCATCTTTAGGCCTCTTCCAATTTTCTGTAGAGAAAGCATAGAGTGTTAAATATTTTATATTCAGCTTATCTACAGCTTTGATAACATCTCTCACTCTTTCAACACCGGCTTTATGACCAGCCGTTCTGGGTAAAAATCTCTTCTTAGCCCATCTACCATTGCCATCCATTATTATCGCAATATGTTTTGGAACATTATCCATATCAATATTGTGCATGATATATATCCTCCTATCATTATGGCAAAAAAACTCCTTATGTACATAAGGAGTTTTTCTGTTAAAAATATCCAACAATTAACTCTATCGATTGATCTAAATATCTAATTCTTAGTATTCTAGCTTCAGAAAAATCCAGATCATTGTCTTTGTTAGAGAATGTCTCAACTAAGTCTATCCGCTTTTCAGGATATTCATCTTTTAGTATTTTTAAGCCATCATCCAGCTTTAATCCTAAAATATCAGTCAATACTATACCTCTAAAAGCTCTTTCTCTTTTTCTTCTGTTAATTCATCAACTAGTCTAATGAATTTGTCTGTTATTTCCTGAACTTTAGTTTCTGCTGTTTTACCTTCGTCTTCTGTAAGCTCTTTGTCTTTTACAAGCTTCTTAGCTGCATCATTTGCATCTCTTCTATGGTTTCTTATAGAAACTTTTGCGTTTTCAGCCGATTTTCTAACAACTTTTGTAAGCTCAACTCTTCTTTCTTCAGTAAGCTTTGGAATATTAAGTCTGATTATTTTACCATCATTTGAAGGGTTAAGTCCTAATTCTGATGCAATAATCGCTTTTTCAATATCAGCTAGAGCACCAATATCGTATGGTTGAACTACTAAAAGTCTTGGCTCAGGAGCTGAGATATTTGCAAGCTGATTAAGTGGTGTATATGCACCATAGTACTCAACATTTACTCTATTCAATAAGCTTGGATTTGCTCTACCTGCTCTAACCGATTGAAGCTCTTCTCTATATGCTTCAACAGTTTTATTCATACTGCTTTCAGCATCTTTGTGTAATTGTAAATTCATATTTTAAATTCCTCCGTCATAATTATTATATTTCGTTATATTAATTTACTTCTGTTCCTATTTTTTCTCCTTTTGCAACTCTCACTATATTTTCAGTATCATCCATACCAAAAACAATAAGTGGTATCTCATTATCCATACAAAGAGATGTTGCTGTCGTATCCATTACCTTAAGTCCTAGTCTTAAGATATCCATATACTTAAGTTCATCAAACTTTTTGGCATCTGGATTTACCTTCGGATCAGAATCATAGATTCCGTCCACCCCTTTTTTCGCAGCTAAAATAACATCCGCTTCTATTTCTGCTGCTCTCAATGCCGCAGTAGTATCAGTTGAAAAATAAGGATTTCCTGAACCTGTAGCCAGTATGACAACTCTTCCTTTTTCTAAATGTCTAATGGCTCTTCTTCTGATATAAGGTTCTGCAACTTGTTTCATATCTATTGAAGTTTGAACTCTAGTATCTACACCAATTTTTTCTAGAGAATCCTGCAACGCCAAAGCGTTAATAGTAGTTCCAAGCATTCCTATATAGTCAGATGTAGCTCTGTCCATGCCTTTTCCACTTCTACCTCTCCAAATATTTCCTCCACCAACAACTATAGCAACTTCTATACCAAGTCTATTAACCTCTGCTATCTTTTCAGCAATACCATCTATAGTCTCGATATCCAAACCGAATGGCATATCTCCTGCAAGAGCTTCTCCACTCAGTTTAAGTATAACCCTTTTAAAATCAGGCATATTTTAACACTCCTAAGTAATATGAATTTTTGTATCATCGATACAATAATAACCGAATTAATACTTTACTATAGAAAATTATATCAAAATACCGAGTATTATTCAAGATATTCACTCTTAATCAAGTTCTAAAACCATTAACATAAAAAACTCTCTGAACAGAAAGTCATATCTATTCAGAGAGTTTCAATATTTTCTATTTAATTAGTTACCCATTTGTTTTGCAACTTCTTCTGCAAAATCTTCTTCTTTTTTCTCTATTCCTTCTCCAACTTTGAATCTGCTAACTTCAGCAAGTTTGATATCTGATCCAACTTCTTTAGATACTGACTCAATTAGTTTAGAAATAGTTACCTTAGAATCTTTAACAAATTCTTGGTTTAATAGAACAACTTCTTTAAGTTGCTTGTTCAGCTGTCCTTTAATGATTCCTTCAATTCTATCTGCAGGTTTTCCTTCATTTTCTGCTTTAGCTCTTAATATTTCTAATTCTTTTTCTTTGTAGTCCTCATCAACTTCGTCAGCATTGATATACTGGTATCCCATAGCTGCTGCTTGCATTGCAAGATCTTTTGCAAGTTCAAGAACTTTTTCATCTTTAGAGTCTGTTTCAAGCTTTACAATAACGCCGATGCTTCCATTTCCATGAAGATAACCTTCTACAACACCATTATCAACAGACATAGAAGATGCTCTTCTTACAGTCATGTTCTCACCTATTTTTGATATTAGGTTGTTTAATACATCTTGTACTGTGCTTCCATCAAGTTCAGCTTCAAGAAGTTTATCTGCATCATTTATACTTTGCTCTTCAGCTATTTCAGTTACATTGTTAACAAAAGCTTTGAAATCTTCGTTTTTGCTAACAAAGTCAGTTTCTGAGTTAACCTCAACGATTGCTGCCTTTGTATTATCAGAAGAAACTACCATTCCTACAAGACCTTCAGCTGCAACTCTATCAGCTTTTTTAGCTACTTGTGATAGTCCCTTTTCTCTTAATATCTGTACAGCTTTTTCCATATCACCATTAGCTTCTGTTAAAGCTTTTTTACAGTCCATCATTCCTGCTGATGTTTTTTCTCTTAATTCTTTTACCATTCCTGCAGTTATACTCATATTTTCTCCTCCCAGATAGTTGTACAATCATATCATTTATTTTAAAAATTGTACTGAATTTATTCATAAAAAAAGTAAGAGCAGTAAGGGAATTTCTCCCCACAAACCCTTACTTCGCTTTGTTTACTATATTATTAGTCTAGTTTATGCTAAGCTAATTACTCTTCAGTTGATTCAGCTTGTTCAGCTTCTTCTTCATCTTCTTCAACTGCAGCTGAAGCGTTAACTACAGCATTTGCAATTGTTTCAGTTAAAAGCTTAACCGCTCTTATAGCGTCATCATTTCCAGGAATTGCATAATCAACTTCGTCTGGATCACAGTTAGTGTCAACAACACCAACAACTGGAATTCCAAGTATTTTAGCTTCTCTTATAGCTATTTTTTCTTTTCTTGGGTCGATAACAAACATTACATCAGGTATTCCATTCATGTTTCTGATACCGCTTAAGAATTTCTCTAGTCTATCTTTTTCTTTTAATAGAAGAATTACTTCTTTCTTAGGAAGAACTTCGAATAGTCCATCTTCTTCCATTTTATCAAGCTCATCAAGTCTATCGATTCTCTTTTTGATAGTCTTGTAGTTAGTTAACATTCCACCTAACCATCTTTGGTTTACATAGTGCATTCCACATCTTTTAGCTTCTGCCTCTATTGATTCCTGAGCTTGTTTCTTAGTTCCTACGAATAAAACTTGTCCTCCGTTTTGAACTATGTCTTGTACGAAATCATACGCTTCACCTAGCATTACAACTGTTTGTTGTAAGTCGATGATGTAAATTCCATTTCTTTCCGTGAAGATATAAGGAGCCATTTTAGGGTTCCATCTTCTAGTTTGGTGTCCAAAATGAACACCTGATTCTAATAAGCTTTTCATTGATACTACTGCCATTTAAAGCACCTCCATTGTTTTTATATCCTCCACTCTCATCAACTTTTTCAAGTACCTAATCTATAGGCACATCTTGAAAAATCAAAGAGTGTGTGTAGTCTCACTGAAATATTATAACACAGTGAGCTTTCTTATACAAGAATTATTATTGATTTTTTTAAAGAATCGTCAACCTAATCAAATTCAGTTCTCATCATTATTTATAACAGTGATAAAGCAGTATCTTTATAAATATATTTAGTCTATGAACTGACTTTTTAACTGACTCTGTCCTTATATATACTAACAAATAATCTAAGTTCAAATGCTAAAATCAGTTTAAACGCGAATTATATTTGTATTAATTGTATGTTAATACGAGTTCAGGTGTCTTTTAAGAATTCTAATCATTATCCTGATGATCTCTGATCTCCTCAAAGTCACAGTCTATATTGCTGCAATATACCTTGTCGCCCTTTTTGCTGTATTTTGAAAACAGCATGCTCTCACATTTTGGACATTTATCTTTGATAGGTTTATCCCAGCTTACAAATTCGCATTTCGGATATTCTGAGCATCCGTAAAAGATTCTTCCTTTTTTACTTCTTCTCTCTACTACCTTGCCATCCTCACATTTTGGACATTCTATCCCCATGTCTTTCACAATAGGTTTTGCATTTTTACATTCTGGATATCCTGGGCATGCTAAAAACTTGCCATACCTGCCCATCTTTATTACCATATTTCTTCCACATTTTTCACAGATTTCATCAGTTACTTCATCTTTAAGCTCTACATCTTTCATCTCTTCTTCAGCGATAGCAAGATCTTTACTGAACTTTTCATAGAAGTTACTTATAGTTTCTTTCCATTCTGCATTTCCTGTAGATACCTTATCCAACTCTTTTTCAAGATCAGCAGTAAACTCTTTGTCCAAGATATCTTTAAAGTACTCTTCTAGAAGCTCCGTAACTATTATTCCCAATTCAGTAGGCACAAATGCTTTTTTCTCCAAAAACACATAACCCCTAGATAATATGGTAGAGATAGTAGGTGCATAAGTACTAGGTCTTCCAATGCCAAGCTCCTCTAACAGCTTTACAAGCGAAGCCTCTGTATATCTTGGCGGTGGTTGAGTGAAATGCTGCTTAGGATCTATTTTTTCCACCTTGACCTTTTCACCTTCTTCAAGTACCGGTAAAATAACATCTTTCGGATTATCATCTCCATAGACTTTCAGGAAACCTTCAAATGCAATCTGTGAACCATTCGATCTAAAAATATAATCCCCAGCCTTTATTGAAATACCCATAGTCTTAAACTTAGCCGGTGCCATCTGTGATGCTACCGTTCTTGACCATATCAGCTTATAAAGTCTGTACTGATCTCTGCTTAGAGATTCCTTAATGTCATCTGGGTGATTGAATATATCCGTTGGTCTTATAGCTTCATGAGCATCTTGAGACTCTACATCAGATCTTCTTCTAGCTCTAGCGCCTTTTCCAAGATATTCTTCTCCAAACTCGGTTGTAATAAATTCCTTTGACTTATTTATAGCTTCATTTGAAAGTCTTGTGGAATCTGTTCTAATATAGGTTACAAGTCCAATAGTGCCTTTGCCTTTTACATCTATACCTTCATATAGTTGCTGAGCAACCATCATCGTCTTTTTTGTAGAGAAACCTAGTTTTCTAGATGCATCCTGCTGCAGACTGCTCGTCGTATGAGGCGGATACGGATTTCTTGTTCTGCTTCCAGTTTTAATATTTTCAACTATGAAATCCTTCTCTTTTATATGGTCTAAAACTTCATCTACAGTTTTTCTATCTGGTAGTTCCATTTTAGTCTCTTTACCATTCTCTAACTTTCCATAAAAATTTGAAGTATACTTTTTATTGCCTTTCTTATTAGTGGTTTCTATACTCCAATATTCCACTG
Organism: uncultured Clostridia bacterium; assembly: GCA_964489735.1. Taxonomy (GTDB): domain Bacteria; phylum Bacillota; class Clostridia; order Tissierellales; family Gottschalkiaceae; genus Andreesenia. Next base: position 98,333 of record CAZBAL010000001.1, read on the forward strand.
GTTCAAATTCTTCTATTTCCTTTTCTCTATCACAAATTATTTTAGTAGCAACAGACTGAACTCTACCAGCTGAAAGCCCTCTTTTGACCTTCTTCCACAATATTGGACTTATCTGATACCCTACAAGTCTATCCAGAACTCTTCTTGCCTGTTGAGCATCTACAAGATCCTGGTTTATTTTTCTAGGCTTTTTTATTGCTTCTTTTATTGTATCTTTCGTTATCTCATTGAATTCAACTCTAATATTATCATCATTTTCTAAACCGAGAATATACGCTAAATGCCAAGAAATAGCTTCTCCTTCTCTGTCAGGGTCAGTTGCCAGAAATATCTTGTCAGCTTTTTTTGCTTCAGCTTTAAGCTCTTTAATTACTGGACCCTTTCCTCTGATGGTAATATAGTTAGGGTTGAAATTTTCTTCTATATCAACGCCAAGTTTACTTTTTGGCAAATCTCTCACATGTCCCACTGAGGCCGCTACTTTATAATTTCTACCAAGAAACTTAGAAATTGTTTTAGCTTTGGCAGGTGACTCAACTATTACTAAATTCTTTGCCATTAACTACACTCCCTTTTTCACTTCATTGAAAAAATGAATAAATGCATGTTCATATAGACATACATATTTTATGCATACATATAGATAAAACACATATTATCATTTCTGTCAATAATTCTTACTCAGTATATCATATTTTTCAGATAATAACAGTAAAACATGATTTTGTAGGGAAATTTAGTCAGAATATGCATATTTCCAACCTCTTATTCATTAGAAACTTATGCAGAAAGCTGCAATAATAATAGCTATAGATAACATAATATAATTATGTTATCTATACACACAGTATATTTCCACCTGTTCTTTTTATATTTCCTTTTATTTCTAGAACAGTTATTATTCCACTCAGTTTCGATATATCCATACCCGAAACTCTAGCAATCTGATCTATATCTGCAGGTGACTTTTTAATAATATTCAAAACTTTCATTTCATCATCACCCAGCTTGTTAAACTTATCTGGAATGTCATTACATATTCTGTCGATATTTCTGAGTTCTCTAAGCTCCTCTACTATATCTATCGCATTATCAACCAACTTAGCTCCATCTCTTATCAGATTATTAGTTCCTTTACTGAATGAGCTATTTATACACCCTGGAACTGCAAACACTTCCCTACCTTGCTCGAGACAGTGCGAAACAGTTATCAGTGTTCCACTTCTTTCTTCTGCTTCAATAACCAATGTACCAAGAGATAGTCCACTTATTATTCTATTTCTCTGTGGGAAATTGTACGGCAGCCCCTTAGTTCCGAGAGGAAACTCTGAAATAACCGCTCCATTCTCAATTATTTTATGATATAAATTTGTATTGTGTGAAGGATAGATAGTGTCTACCCCCGTACCCAAAACTGCAATTGTTCTGTTATTTTCTTTTAAAGATGTCAAGTGAGCATATGTATCTATTCCACTGGCCATGCCACTTACTACTGTTATACCGTACTTAGAAAGCTCTGAGACTAATTTTTCAACAGAATAAATACCATACGGGGTTGGTTTTCTTGTCCCCACTACAGATATCGAGTTTACATCATTTTCTTTCAATCTCCCTTTTATATACAGAACATACGGTGGATCAGGTGTGTTTTTCAATCTAATAGGGTATTCTTTATCAAATGATGTCATTATATTTATCTCTTTTTTATATGCATTTTCTTTCACTTGATTCAAATAGTCAATACTCATATTCTTTTTCATATTTATTTTAGCTCTTTTTCCAATCGGCAGCTTTTCAATTCTGGAATATGATAAATCCCATAGTTCTCTGATATCATGAAAGCAGTCAATGATTTTACTTATATTTCTATTATTTATTCCTTCTATATTATTGAGCCATATGAGCATATCTCTTTTTTTAATTATCTTCATCATCTCCTTATATAAGTTTGTATAATCATAAATGATCTATCAAATATAACTGCATATATCAAAAACTTTCACTCATTCTGTACTGCAAAGCTTCATATATATGTTCTTTTTTTATTTCTTGACTCTTATCCAGATCTGCAATAGTTCTTGAAAGTTTAAGTATTTTGTTGTAGGACCTAGCAGAGAGTCCGAGCCTATGATAAGCTTCATCAAGTATTTGATCCGACTCCCTATCGAGCACACAGTACCTGCTTATCTGTTCCGAATTCATCTGAGAATTAAACGACAATCCATACTCTCCAAGTCTCTGCTTCTGTATTCTATGAGCCATCTTTATTCTCTTTCTGATCTCCTTTGATGATTCAGGTTTAGTTTTTGACTTCAAATCAGATAGTTTTAATTTATTCACATATATCTGAAGATCTATCCTATCCAATATAGGACTGCTGAGCTTTCTTTTGTACCTGTTCATTTCCGATGCAGTACAGCTGCACTCTTTATCTGTTCCATAATTTCCGCATGGACATGGATTCATGGTCGCTATAAGCATAAAATCACTAGGAAATTCAACACTTATGCCCTGTCTTGATATATTTATTTTCCCATCTTCTATTGGCTGTCTCAGTGATTCTATAACCTGCTTATTGAACTCTGGAAACTCATCCAAAAACAATACTCCCTTACTGGCTAAACTGACCTCTCCAGGCATAGGATTAATACCTCCACCTACAATTGCTATTCTGGTACTGGTGTGATGAGGTGATCTGAATGGTCTGGAACTAATTACCGGTTCATCTTTAAGAAGTCCTGCTATACTATAGATTTTAGTAACCTCAATAATTTCCTCATAACTGAGTTCTGGTAATATGGTCGGAATACGAGATGCTAACATCGTCTTACCAGAGCCAGCAGGTCCATTTAATATTATATTATGCATTCCTGTTGCTGCTATTTCCATAGCTCTTTTAGCTATCTCCTGTCCTTTAATCTGACTAAAATCAATACTGAAGCTGTTTTGAATATTTTCATAATCTCCCATTACAAATTGTTCAACTTTATGATCGCCATTAATAAAATCTACAATCTCCTTAAGAGTTCTGACAGGATATATTTCAATATCTGAGTCTATTAAAATCCCTATCTCAATCCTGTTCTCATACGGAATTATCAGTTTCTCTATTCCTTTTTCTTTTAAAGCAAGGACTAAAGGCAGTGCACCTTCAACTCTGGTGATTTCACCGCTCAAAGACAGTTCTCCGATGAATGAATATTCATTTGTTTTTTCTTTTATAATACCTGTTGACTCCAAGATTCCAATAGCGATTGGCAGGTCCAGATGGGAGCCTTCTTTTTTGATATTGGCAGGTACTAAATTTGCAGTAATTCGGCTGATTGGAAAATCGAAACCACTGTTTTTTATTGCAGACCTGACTCTTTCTTTAGCCTCTTTTACAGAAGTTCCAGCTAACCCTACAATCTGAAAACTAGGTATTCCTCGTGCAATATCTGTTTCCACTTCAATGCATATGCCATCTATTCCAAACAAAACTGCTGTATTAATTTTTGATATCAAGATATCATCCTTTCTATATTAGCTTGTCTTACTTCGAAATTTATTATATGGATTAATTATTTGTGATTTGTTGGTTTTTTAGATTATTTTTCATATTTTTTTGTTTAATAATCTGTTAATCTGGTCCTTTGATGATTTGTCGTTTGGTGTTTTTATATTTCATACTTATTATTTAAAAATAGTTTCTACACAACAATTATTTATAACTTTCGTTATATTGATAGGATTTATTTATTGAAAATATGTTTTTAATATTAAAAATAGGATATATATATAATAATCGTAAAAAAGAGGGGGATTATTGTGAGCGAAAAAGATAAATTAAAAAATGATGATAAAATGTGTAAAGTTGAAGATGAAATAAGTGAAAAAGATCCGAAAAAAGTTCAAACTGAGGATCAGACTACTGCAGCTTGGGCAGATGTGAAATGCAAGACAAAAGATGCAAAAGTTACTATCCCAAGTGAAGAAGCAGTTGAAGATGCTCAAGATTGGATTAGTGAAAATAAACGATAATTTAATTTTTACTCTGTCTGTAATTTTTAAGTTTGTTATTGATTTGAATTCTGAATTGATTCTGAGTCAAAATAGGTCAGAATAGTTTGAATTGCTTTATTTGATTAACTATTAATTTGTTTGTCTATTAAATTAAATATTTTTAAAAGATACCCTGATTTCAGGGTATCTTTTTTTGGGTTTATTTATTTATTATTTAGTCTCTTATTATATGTTAATTTACAGCAAATGTATCAAATGCTGATTTATAACTTTCTAAATTTTTATTATAATTTTTCTACATCCGAATAATCTGTTCCAAAAGTATCTACTGTTACAGATTTCATTATCTGATCTTCATAAGGTCTATCAGAATAGTCTCTTGGTGAATTTACAATTTCATCAACTGCATCCATTCCTTCAGTAACTCTACCAAACGCTGCATATTGACCATCTAGATGAGGTGATTTTTCTGTCATTATAAAGAACTGAGAACCTGCTGAGTTAGGATCCATAGCTCTTGCCATAGATAGAACTCCTCTATCATGTTCTAAATTATTTTCAAAGTTGTTACCAGTGAATTCACCTTTTATACTATAGCCTGGTCCACCTATTCCTGTTCCTTCCGGACAGCCACCCTGTACCATAAAGCCCGGTATTACTCTGTGGAAAATAAGTCCATCATAAAAACCGCTGTCAATCAGACTAATAAAGTTCTTAACTGTATTTGGAGCTATCTCAGGGTACAGCTCAGCTTTAATCTCTTTACCATTTTCAAGTGATATTGTAACTATTGGATTCATAATTATCCCCCTATTGCTAAAATGCATTTTCTAAATGGTTTACTTTTACCAGTTTACCATCTGATATTACTTCTATTATATCAAATCTTGGCTGCTTATAATGCAAAGATTTGTAATTAATATAATTATTTGCCAATCTAACTATTTTTTGCTGTTTTCTATAGTCTACTGCTTCAGAAGGTCTTCCAAAGTAGCAGTTTTTTCTAGTTTTTACTTCCACAAACACTATATAGTTTTCAAAGTTAGAAATAATGTCAATTTCCGCATATCTATTTCTATGGTTTCTTTCGACTATAGTATATCCCTTTTTCATAAGGTATTCTGCCGCTAATTCCTCCCCATAATTTCCAAACTGGATATGATTCATAATATCTTCCTTTATAATAGTATTTCTGAGTCCCATATACTGAGCTGGGACATTCTACCATTATAATATCATATCTGAAGAAATATGCAATTATACGGCTTATCCAACTATTATTATCTATTATTATTTTATTCTAACATTCTCACACAACCAAATATAGTTATTTCCTACTTCTGTCTTTGGCTTTTTCCATATTTATCTTTCTACCACAGAACTTTTTCTTATTAACTTTTTTCTTAAGTTTTTTGTAATCCTCAGCATCTATATAGAAGAAACTGAATTTATCCATTATGACAATATCTGAAATAGATTCACCCTGAACTCCACCTTTTTCTCTAGCGAAATCAAGCAGTTTTTTCTTAGTCAATTCATCCTTCTTTCCGATATTGAAGAATACTCTTATATCTCCATCAGAATGAGATCTGCCTCTACCTCTATCTCTTCTGTCTCTAGAACGCGATCTATCTCTTCTATCATGAGCCTCTTCAAGCTTATCTGCTTTATTGCCATAGCTAACTTCTCTCTCATATTTTTCCTTAAGCATTGAAGCTATTATTCCGATAGGATCAACTTCTTCTGCAAGTTTTCTCGCCATCTCAGTAAAAGCTTCATTGTCTTGAGATAGAACTTCTTTAGACACGTCCTGCATTATCTTATCACTTTTTGCTTCAAATATATCAGTAATAGTAGGGATTGGTTTTTTCTCTATTTCACAGTTCATTTCCCTCTTTATCTGGTTTAGTTTTCCTCTTTCTCTAGGTGTAATGATTGTGAATGATTCACCTTCTCTATTAGCTCTTCCAGTTCTTCCTATTCTATGAACATATGACTCTGTCTCAAATGGAAGACCAAAGTTTATAACATGAGTTACATGAGAAACATCAATACCTCTAGCAGCAACATCTGTTGCAACTAGTATTTTGATATGCCCTTTTCTGAAACTGTCAAGAGTTCTCATTCTAAAACTCTGAGTCATATCTCCGTGCATTCCCTCTACAGAATAGTTTCTGTTTTGAAGATTTATTACCAGCTCATCAACTTCTCTTTTCGTATTACAGAATATTATAGTAAATTCCGGTGAATAGAGATCCAAAACTCTATATAGAGTTTCTATTCTGTTCTCAGGTCTAGTGTAAAAATAATACTGTGTAACATTCGTTGTAGTTACAGACTTTTTAGCAATTTTTATATGCTTTAAATCTTTTTTCAGATATTTTTTTGCCAGTTTCTTTATCTTATCAGGCATTGTTGCAGAGAATAAAAGAGTCTGTCTTTCCTCTCCACACATATCTATTATTTTTTCTATATCATCGATAAAGCCCATATTCAGCATCTCATCAGCTTCATCCAATACAAAATACTCTATATTTTCAAGCTTAATAACTCTTCTGTTTATTAAGTCCAATACTCTACCAGGTGTACCGACAATGATATCAGTTCCACTTCTTATTGATCTTATTTGATTTTCTATTGAACTTCCACCAAACACTGGTGTAAGCTTTATATCTTTGAACTTTGCTATTCTGTTCATTTCATTATTTACTTGAAGTGCAAGCTCTCTTGTAGGTGTTAAAACTATAGCTTTGATCTTGCCTCTTTCTCTTTTCAATTTCGATAGTATAGGTGCTCCAAACGCAAGTGTCTTTCCAGTACCAGTCTGAGCCTGTCCAATCATATCTCTACCTTCCATAAGCACTGGAATTGCCTCATCCTGAATCTCTGACGGTTCACTTATACCCATATTCTCAATTGCTTTTAATACTTGTTCATCTAATCCTAATTCTCTAAATTTGTCCAATTATAATCCTCCCGTATTCATAGATTACTTATTAATTTCTTTTAGTATATTTTTCAAGAAGGATTTTCTATGAATTTCACATGGACCATATTGGATTATGTTTTCTCTATGTTCTTTAGTGCCATAACCTTTATGCTTTGCAAAATTATACTCAGGAAACATATCGTTCCATTCATTTTTACACAGATTGTCTCTAAAAACTTTGGCAACTATAGATGCTGCTGCTATTCCATATGAGCTTTCATCGCCCTTAACTACTGATTTAAAAGGTATTCCAATATCAACAGGTTCTGCATCGATTAGGAGATAGTCTGGTTTTACAATATTTCCATCTCCATCATACATATTAGTAGCTGCTATCTTCATAGCTAATAAAGTTGCCTGTCTGATATTTATTTCATCTATAATTGAGGCTGGAACTCTTCCGATTCCGACTGCAACCGCTTCCTCATATATCAATTCTGAGATTTTTTCTCTCTTCTTCTCAGACAGTTTTTTTGAGTCTTTCACATCATCAATGTTAGAATCAATAGGCATGATTACAGCTGCAGCAACTACATCTCCAGCCATACATCCTCTACCCACCTCATCTATACATGCAATTTTTTTGTATCCTTCTTTATTTAATAAAAGCTCTAATTCTTTCATATCGAGCCTCCGACTATACAGTTTCTAAACTTATATTTCCAAGAACGCCTTTTCTAAATTCATCTAATACGATATTTGCTGTTCTTGTGTAATCTATCTCTTTATTTCTCATTACAAAGCCTCTCTTTTCAGCTATGTTCTCCATAACTTGAAGCCCTGTATCTTCATCATTTATTTCGATATTATATCTGTCAGATAGAATACTTCTATCTATTTCCATCAGTCTCTCTATAAGCCTAAGAGCGAGCGTATCAGTATCGAGTATTTCATCCTTAATAGCACCAGTAAACGCCAAGTTCATTGCAACAGTCTGATCTTCAAACTTAGGCCAAAGTATTCCCGGAGTATCCAGCAACTCAATATTACCTTTCAGCTTTATCCACTGCTTACCTTTAGTAACTCCCGGTCTATTTCCAGTTCTTGCACCTTTTCTTCCTGAAAGAGCATTTATAAGAGTTGATTTTCCAACATTAGGTATACCTACTATCATAGCTCTTATAACTACATTTTTTATACCTCTCTGTTTCTGACTCTCGATCCTCTCTCTAAGAATATTGTTCAGTGCTGGAATGATTTTTCCAGTAGATCTAGAATCTAATGCATTTACAAAGAGAACTTTCTGACCTTCACTTTCAAACTTTTCTCTGAGTCTGTCATTGGCACTCTGGCTGCTTAAATCTGATTTGTTCATCAATACGAGTTTAGGTTTATTGTTGATGATATTATCAATATCCGGATTTTTACTGCTAAAAGGAATTCTCGCATCCAGCAGCTCGATTACAACATCAACCAGCCTTAAATTCTCTCTCAGTAAATCCTTGGTTTTTTTCATATGACCAGGATACCAGTTAATATTCATTAATATCTCCTCCTTAAAATATCAATCTCAAATACCTAAAGTTCAAACAAATATAGGGACTGTGTACACAGTCCCTATGCCATTACATTCTCTCTTTAACTTTAGCTGATTTACCAGTTCTTTGTCTAAGGTAGTTAAGTCTTGCTCTTCTAACTTTACCTTTTCTAGAAATTTCTAGTTTTTCGATTTTTGGCGAATGAACTGAGAAAGTTCTCTCAACTCCAACTCCTGAAGCAATTCTTCTAACAGTGAAAGTAGATCTTACTCCTACTCCTTGCTTCTTAAGCACAGTTCCTTCAAAAATCTGAATTCTTTCTCTAGAACCCTCTTTGATTCTGTAGTGAACTTTTACAGTATCACCAACATTAAACTCAACAACATCTGAATTTAATTGTTCATCTTCTAACATTTTAATAATATCCATGGTTATTTTCCTCCTTATCATAGCCGTTCATGTAATAACCTAGTACAGAGGAACGTCCGTATCCTTTGGTATTATATCATTTTATTCTGTGTCTTTCAACTCTTTTTTGATATTTTCTAAGATATTTTTTTCTTCTTCTGTCAATTCTATTTTTTCAATTAGATCAGGTCTGTTTACAAATGTTTTTTTTATAGACTCCCGTTTTCTCCACTCTTCTATTTTCTTATGATCACCAGATAAAAGAACAGGTGGAACCTCCATATCATTAAAAATCCTTGGTCTAGTGTATTGTGGATATTCCAGTAATCCATCGTAATGGGACTCTATTTTAAAAGAGTCTTCTTCACTTAATACTCCCGGAAGAAGTCTCACTACTGAGTCCACTATCACCATAGCACCAATTTCACCACCCGTGAGCACATAGTCACCAATTGATATCTCCTCATCAACAACTGATTCAATAACTCTCTCATCAATACCTTCATAATGTCCGCATAGCAATATAAGATGGTCCTCTTCACTGAGCTGGTTAGCCAATTGCTGAGTATATACTTTTCCTTTAGGACTGAGATATATGACTTTTGATTTTGAAGTTTTCTTGCTCATTATAGCATTGAAGATAGGTTCGGCCTGCATAAGCATTCCTTTACCTCCACCATAGGTGTAATCATCAACTTTATTGTGTTTATTGGTCGAGAAATCTCTGATATCTGTGTAATCAATTGACACAATATTATTCTCAATAGCTCTTCCGATTATGCTTGTTCCTAACACTTCTGTAAACATTTGTGGGAATAGAGTCATTATATCTATCTTCATTCTAACATCCCTTCAATAGGATCAATTACCATTCTTTTTTCATCTATATCTATCTGCTTTACAAACTCTTTTACAGCAGGAATCATATAGTCATTTTCGCCACTTTTAATCACATAAATATCGTTGGCTCCTGACTGAATTACATCTCTGACTTTACCTATGATATTGCCTTCTGTATCGAGTACATCTATTCCAATTATATCAAAAAGAAAAAATGCTCCTTCAGGTAATATGGCATCCTCCTTATCGATCCATAAAAAAGAGTTTCTGAGCTTTTCTGCGGACTTTATATCATCAATTCCTTTTAATTTCAGTATAATCTGATTTTTACTGTAGCTCACAGTTTCAATTTCATATTCATCTTTGTTCATACCTATAAGAACATGGCTGAGCTCATCATATCTTTTCATATTATCTGTCAAAGGAATTACTTTCAGATCTCCTTTTACTCCATGTACATTTGATATTTTACCAATTTGAATATATTCCATTTTATTCACCCATTAAAATAGGGATTAGATAAACTAATCCCCTGATTTTATGACTGTAGTATGTCTACCACATATCTTTTATTGTTTTTAATTGAAGCAGCCTTAACTATAGCTCTTATAGTGTTTGCTATTCTTCCTTGTTTACCAATTACTTTTCCCATGTCTTCCTGGGCTACTTTCAGTTCTATAACAGTAAGTTGACCTTTCTGCTTTTCGCTGACTTCCACTCTTTCAGGGTTGTCAACCAGCTCTTTTGCCATTAACTTAACTAATTCACTCATAGATTTCCCTCCATGGTGTTACTTTATCGATAATTATTAACTATTTTGATTCTTCGAATTTATCGTAGATACCATTTTCTTTGAATAGTCTGCTAACAACTTCAGTTGGTTTCGCACCATTCTTTAACCAGTTTACAGCTTTTTCTTCTTCTATTTTAACTTCTTTAACTTCTGCTACCGGGTTGTATGATCCTATAGCTTCGATTATTCTACCATCTCTTGGTGAACGTGAATCTGCAACTACTATTCTGTAATAAGGTTTCTTCTTTTGTCCCATTCTTGTTAATCTGATTTTTACTGCCATCTAAATTTCCTCCTCATATATCTGCTGTTATCTGAAAAACGGTAGAGACATTCTACCCTTCTTCTTCATAGTTTTCTCCATATCAGCAAATTTCTTCATCATTTTTCTAGTTTCTTTAAATTGTTTTATTAATTTATTGACTTCATTGATATTAGTCCCACTGCCTTGCGCTATTCTCTTTCTTCTACTAGCATTAATGCTGTTTGGATTCTGTCTCTCATATTGAGTCATAGATTGAATAATAGCCTCTATTCTGACAATCTGACTTTCATCAAAATCAACATTTTTTAACTGTTTAGCTCCCATACCTGGAATCATTCCTAGTATGTCAGTCATTGAACCCAGCTTTTTAACTTGATTCATCTGATCCAGGAAGTCATCAAATCCGAATTCCTGTTTTCTCATTTTAGCTTCCAGCTCTTTAGCTTTTTCTTCATCAAAAGCCGTTTGAGCTTTCTCTATTAGGCTGAGAACATCACCCATTCCCAGTATTCTAGAAGCCATTCTCTCTGGATAGAAAGTTTCAAGCTGATCCAGCTTTTCACCTACCCCAATAAACTTAATCGGCTTTCCAGTAACTGATCTTATAGATAGTGCCGCACCACCTCTTGCATCACCATCCAGTTTAGTTAAAACTACTCCTGTAACATTAAGCTGCTGATCAAATGTTTCAGCAACAGTAACAGCATCCTGTCCTGTCATGGAATCTACAACCAGAAGAATCTCATTAGGACTAACAGCATCATTAATCCCTTTAAGTTCATCCATAAGCTCTTCGTCAATATGAAGTCTACCAGCTGTATCTATAATAACAACATCATTTCCATTTTTCTTAGCATGCTCTATAGCCGCCTTTGAAATGTTAACTGGATCTACCTTGTCTCCCATACTGAACACAGGGATATCAAGTTGTGACCCAACAACTTCTAACTGTTTAATCGCAGCAGGTCTATATACGTCACAAGCAACCAAAAGCGGTCTCTTATTCTGTTTCTTCAAAAGACCTCCTAATTTTGCTGCAGTTGTAGTCTTACCAGCTCCCTGCAAACCACACATCATCAATATTGTCGGCGGTTTTGAAGCGAACTCTATCTTGCTCTCTTCCTTACCCATAAGTTCAGTAAGCTCTTCATTTACAATCTTTATAACTTGCTGTGCAGGTGTCAAGCTAGTCATAACTTCATGACCAATACTTCTCTCTTTAACCTTTTTAACAAAGTTTTTTACGACTCTGAAGTTAACATCAGCCTCAAGAAGTGCAAGTCTGACTTCTTTCATTGCAACTTCTACATCAGCTTCTGTAAGCTTTCCTTTACTTTTAAGCTTGTCTAGAGCATTCTGAAGTTTACTAGATAATCCTTCGAATACCATCGGAGGATCACCTCCTTATTCTGACTTTTACTCAATTTAATCTATTATATCCATTGAAATAGCTTTAATCTCTTTCAATTCATTTTTCATAGCTTCTATATTGAGCTTTTCAGCCTCTTTTTCAATATTACTTGTCAAACTGAGAATATTTCTGACTTTGTCTTTGTTCGATTCGAACTTTTCAACTAGTTTCAGTGTTTCTTCATAGTAATAAAGCTTAGTTTCTGCTCTTTTAAGATTATCATGAGCTCCCTGTCTGCTTATACCAAGATTTTCTCCTATTTCACTTAGTGATAAGTCCTGAATATAGTACATTTCAATAGTCTGATACTGCTTTTCACTAAGAAGTCTTCCATAAAAATCGAAAAGATATCCTATTTCAAGAACTTTTTCTATCATATTAATATCACCGCATTTCTAATCTTGTAAAGCTATTTACTTGACAGGTATTATTTTATAATAATTATTTTCCTTTGTCAATAATTATTTCAATATTTTTTGTGATTATTCCCATCCTTTACACACATCTATCCATTCTTTAAAACCTGAGAATTTTTCAAGTTCAGGAATGGTCAGTTCAACTGCGCTATTGCTGCTCCCACATGCTGGATATACAGTTTCAAATCTCTTAAGTGAAACGTCAAGGTATATGGGTATATTTCTTTTAATCAGAAACGGACATACACCACCGATACTAAGACCAAGTTCACTTTCAACTTCCTCAGGCTTTAACATAACGGCTTTAGTCCCAAATATTTCCTTATATTTTTTATTATCTATTTTTGCATCTCCTGCAGTAACTATTAATATTGGCTTGTCATCTGCCTTAAAGGACAATGTTTTTGCAATCCACTCAGGCTGACATCCTAGTGCTTCAGCAGCAAGTTCAACGGTTGCACTCGATTGGCTAAACTCATGAACTCTATTTCCTAATCCATTCTCTTCGAAAAAATTCTTAATCATCTCAAATGCCATAATAATTCCTCCTAAATCGTTCAATCTAAAAATATATTTATTTAATCATTGCTCTTGTATGAAAATATCTCTGTATGATTTTATTCCTTTAATAGAATCTGCTGATTTTATAGCATCTATTACAGCTTCTCTCATAGTTTTTTGTGCTAAGTAACAGACTTCGTCGATATCAGACTTTATCTTACCAGATGCCATCGTGAATATTGTATCACCATCCATAGACGTGTGAACAGGTCTTATAGAAAGAGCCAGTCCATTATGGGCTGTCTTTGAAACATTATTGCAGTCCACTTTCGATAAATCAGCGTTCGTTATTATACATCCTATTGTAGTGTTCTGACCTCTAAAGCTCTCTTTTATATCTTGAACCTTATCAGCTTGATAGCTAGCTTTAAGGTCAGTTTCTTGATCAGAGCCTGCATTCATATTATACTTATTGAGAAGCAAGGTTTCATATTCTAATATACTGAGCTTCTCTGATTTTGAAGTTTTATCAACAATTGAACCTGCTATTATCCTATCTCCGTCAAAAACTTCACCAAATGCATTTACAACGACATAAGCACCAACTTTTAATCCATTATTTAGGGTAATCTCGGAATATCCAGACCCACCTTTCATGATATTAAAAGGACCTCCAAATTTGCCAACAGTTGCTCCTGCACCCGCCCCAATATTACCTGTCTCAATTGAAGTTGATGCCCTTTCTGCTGCAAGCTTTCCCATTTCTATATCCGGCCTTTTTTTGCTATCTCCAACCAGCAAGTCGAATATTACAGCTGAACAAACCAGAGGAACTTTTACAGGTCCTATTTTTAATCCAACGCCCTTTTCTTCTAAATAATTCATAACTCCAGATGAAGCTTCTAGACCGTATGCCGAACCTCCCGATAATACAACAGCATGTGCAGTATCTATTGTTTTTTCTGATTTCAGAAGATCAGTCTCTCTAGTGCCAGGGGCAGATCCTCTTACATCCACTCCTGCTTTTGCTCCATCCTCTGCAATTATAACAGATAATCCTGTTAATCCCTCTAAATCCTCACAAGTCCCTATTTTAAATCCTTCGACTGTTATCTCTTTTCTGTTATTGGATTTGTATTCTTCTATTTTTTCTTTGTATAATTCACCATTATTTACATTAACCAATTTATTTCCTCAATCTTATTCAAATATTTTTGTAAATTCGCCATATCCTTCTTTTTCAAGCCTCTCATACGGAATAAACTTAAGCGCTGCACCATTAATGCAATATCTTTCTCCACCTGCCTCTTTAGGCCCATCATTAAATACGTGTCCAAGATGTGAATCTCCTGAATTGCTTCTCACTTCAATTCTCCTCATTCCATGTGAGTCATCTCGCACATACTTTATAACCTGCTTATCTATTGGCTTAGTAAAACTTGGCCACCCTGAGCCTGAGTCAAATTTATCACTCGAAGCAAATAATGGCTCACCAGTTACTATGTCTACGTATATTCCTTTTTCATAATTGGTGTTATATTCACTAGAAAATGGTTTTTCCGTAGCTGATTCCTGAGTTACTCTGTACTGAAGATCTGTGAGCTTATACTTAATCTCTTCCTCTGTAGGCTTTAAGAACAGTGTGCTGTCCACTATAGGTCTGTCCGCTATCTTCAAATCTATATGGCAGTAACCTCTAGGATTCTTATTGAGATAATCCTGATGTTCTTCTTCTGCTGAGTAGAAATGATCAATCGGTTCTATTTCAACACGAATCTTTCTCTCATGCATTTTCTGCTGTGATGCAAAAAACTGATCTATTACCTTTTTTTGAACTGCATTTGAATAGTATACTCCCGTCCTATACTGGGAACCCACATCGTTACCCTGTTTATTTATTGTAAATGGATCTATGATTCTAAAGTAATGTATCAGTATCTCTCTTAGTGAAATGATTTTCTTGTCAAATTCAACCTTAACAGCTTCAGAATGTCCACTATTATTATATATTAGGTCTTCATACCTTGGATTTTCAGTAAGTCCATTTGCATAACCAACTTCAGTACTTATTATTCCTTCTATTTTCTGAAAATATCCCTCTACTCCCCAGAAACATCCCCCTGCTAAATATATTATATCTATATTTTCATTCGTATTTTCACTTGTGTTCTTACTTGTGTTCTTACTTGTGTTCTTACTTATAATTTGACTGTTTTTATCAGAATTCATTTTTATACCCCCTTAAGATATTATAACTATCTTTTCAATCCATTTTGTATCAATTATTGATAATAATCTTTTTAAGTATTATGCAAAGATTGTATTATAAATGGATTTTATTGCTACTTATGTATTTACCCTAAATATCTATGTATTATCAGTAAAAAATGAAGAACAGATGATATTAGCAAACAATAATCTTTTTTAACTGTCCAAGTATACCTTAATTAAGATACTCTCAGTAGGTCAATAAAAAATATTGTTCACAAATTTTCATCTGTTCTATCAACTTTCCATACTATTCTATTTTACAGCCTACAGTTTTTTTACAAACTCTGACTTCAATTGCATTGCACCGATACCATCAATTCTGCAATCTATATCGTGATCACCTTCTACAAGGCGAATACCTTTAACTTTGGTTCCTCTCTTTACAACTGCAGAGCTTCCTTTTACTTTCAGATCTTTTATTACTGTAACATCGTCTCCATCTTTAAGAATATTTCCATTTGAATCTCTAACTGCATTTTCTTCTTCTGGATTCGAATCTTCATGCCATTCAAAAGCACATTCAGGACATACTATCATATGACCATCTTCATAAGTATATTCTGATTCACATTTTGGACATTTAGGTAAAGTCATTAAAATTCTCCTCTCAATATATAAGTACTACTATCTCAGATTTATTATCCAAATAACAGTATACTTCAGTTTAAGACCAAATGCAAAAAAGTTGATTGAAATAAACTAAACGTGTTTTATGCCAGTAAATTCTGATATCTCCATACTTGTAGTTTCTAAATCATCTATTGACAATTCATGAACATCTGCCACTCCGTTTGATCTTGCAAACATTCTCAGCTCTTCTGTAGAAACATTTAAGAAGTTTGCTACTTTCCTTGCCCCATCTTCAATATCTATTCTCGAACTCAGCAGCTCATTCTGTGTTGCAATTCCTGTTGGGCATTTTCCTGTATGACAAATTCTAAATCTTTTGCAACCCAATGCAATAATTGCCGCTGATGCGATTGCCACAGCATCTGCACCTATAGCAATAGCTTTTGCAAAATCTGAACTGGTTCTGAGTCCACCTGTAATAACCAGCTCTATTTCCATATTATTTTCTCTTATATATTTTACTGCCCTATTTAGAGCAAATACAGTAGGGACAGCGGAAGAGCTTTTGACTTCTTTAGGGGATGATCCAGTTGCACCACCTCTACCATCAATAGTTACAAAATCTGCAGTTGTTTTGCTTATAAACTCCAAATCTTTTTCGACATGACCTGCTGAAATTTTAACACCTATCGGTCTTCCGTCACTTCTTTTTCTAAGATCCTCAATCAAGTTGTTGAGATCTTCTGGAGTTTTAATATCACTGAAATGAGACGGACTGTATATGTCTTTTCCGACAGGTTTATTTCTTATCTTGGCAATCTCCTCAGTAACTTTCTCGCCTGGTAGATGTCCACCCAGTCCTGGCTTAGTGCCCTGACCTATTTTTATCTCAATAGCATCAGAAGCTTTCAGATTTTCATCATTAACGCTGTATAGATTTGGTACGTATTCAAATATATACTTTCCTGCGGCTGCTCTTTCCTCAGGAAGTATTCCACCTTCTCCACTGCATATAGCAGTATTGGCAATATTACTACCTTTAGCTAATGCAATTTTTGCTCTCTTTGATAATGCTCCAAAACTCATATGAGAAATGTATATAGGACTATTAATTATCAGTGGTTTCTTTGCTTTTCTACCTATAACTGTTTCTGTATTCACAAACGAATCATCATTTAAAGGGATTCTAGATAGCTGTGCTCCTAAAAAAACAATATCATCAAAATTAGGAACAGTCTGCAAAGTCTCCATAGGCTCGTCTATTGATTTCCCTGTTTCCGCAATCTTCTGAATATCGATAACAGATTTTTCTAAAACTCTATTATCATCTATCTTAGAAATATCAAATTTCTCAGTGCTCTTTTTTTCTTCAGTTTGTGTGCTCTCAGCAGATTCTTTCTTTTCAAAAAAGGATTTAGGTGATGCACAGATTGGACAAATCCAGTCTTCATCAAGGTTTTTAAATTCTACACCTTCTGCCTCTTCATCATACTCATACCCACACATTTGACAAACATATATATCCATAATTACACCCCAATTTTATTTTATTATATGCTAAAATACCCCTATCCACCGGGATAGGAGTATTTCTTTATTATTAATTAATAATATTATATTTAATTATTAGTAGTTTGTTGCTTCGATATGGAAGTATGATTGTGGCTTTCCACAAACTGCACATAGTTTAGGAGCGCTTTTTCCTTTTACTATGTGACCACAGTTAGCACATACCCAAGTTTCTTCTTCTTCTTTATTGAATACTTTTTCTTCTTTTACATTGTCTAAAAGCTCTAAATATCTAGCTTCATGAGCTTTTTCTATTTTCCCTACCATTTCGAATAGAGCTGCTATACGTGTAAATCCTTCTTCTTTAGCTTCATTAGCAAAAGTTTCGTACATATCTGTCCACTCGTAGTTTTCACCACTTGCTGCATCATTAAGGTTTTCAACTGTTCCTGGAACGTCTCCTTCATTTAATAGTTTAAACCAGATCTTTGCATGCTCTCTTTCATTTATAGCAGTTTCTTCAAATATAGCTGCTATTTGCTCATATCCTTCTTCTCTAGCTTTTTCAGCATAGTAAGTGTATTTGTTTCTCGCTTGTGATTCTCCAGCAAAAGCTGTCTGAAGATTTGCTTCTGTTTTAGTACCTTTTAAGTTTGCCATAATAAAAAAACCTCCTAATTTAAACCCTATATAATAATATTTTCTACCTCAATTATACACTAAACCTCAACCATTATTTTATAATCCACAAAATATTGCATTTATTGATTATAAGTAATTTCTATAGTTATTTGGGTTAGTATTGGTAATTCCTATCTTATCCTTAATAGGACTTATTACTAATAATATAACTTATATATCTAATCTTGTCAACCAAATATATTCAAAAATGTGATT
The DNA here is from genome assembly GCA_964489735.1 of uncultured Clostridia bacterium. Taxonomy (GTDB): domain Bacteria; phylum Bacillota; class Clostridia; order Tissierellales; family Gottschalkiaceae; genus Andreesenia. The sequence continues at coordinate 116,683 of CAZBAL010000001.1, forward strand.
TTTTTTACTATTTTATTGATATTACAAAATTCCTAAGCCTTGGACCGTCAAACTCACAGAAGTACAAGCTCTGCCATGTTCCGAAAATCGGTTTACCATCGTCAATGATTATACTCTCGCTAGCGCCTATAATTGATGACTTTATGTGCGCATCACTGTTTCCCTCGTAGTGAAGATACTCCTTTTTATTTGGTGATATGCAATTAAGTCCAAATACTATATCTCGCAAAACATCGGGATCACCATTTTCATTTATAGTTATTGCTGCAGTTGTATGGGGACAGAATACCGTCGCTATACCGCTTTTAATATTCGAATCCATAATTGCCTCACTCAATTCATTGTCTATATTGAGTATTTGACAGTGTGAATCTGTTTTTATACTAAATTTTTTTATATACATTCAATCATCCTTATCATCATTTTATCTATACTACATATCTTCTATATTTAATTTAATATAGTGAACTGTTACTAATATAGTTGTTTCCCTGATATTCATCCTTACTATTATAGTTTCGCTCTCTATAGCTATAAGCCCCATTCATATTAACGTTAAATTACTTAATATGCTAGGACAAAGATATCATTATTAAAGACTATTTCTGTATATATTGATGATATCTTCTAAATCTAGAGTCTGAAATCCATTAATCGGTTTCGTTCTTCTCTCAATTGCATTTTTCGCCATCTCTTCCAGATACTTTTCATCAATACCTACATCTCTGATAGTTCCTGGCAGTCCTAAGCTATGAAAAAAATCTCTAGTTTGCTCTATAGCTCTTTTAGCAATAATATACTGATCCTCGCCGGCTATCCCAAAAACATTTTTCCCGTATTCAGCAATTTTTTCAACAGTATTGTCATTTAATACATAGTCTAACCAATTGGGTGTGAGAATCGCAAGACCTACACCGTGAGTAATATCATAGTATGCACTGAGCTCATGTTCCATACAGTGAACTGACCACTCTGTCACTTTGCCTTTCCCTATTAGTCCATTAATCGCCCATGATGATGCCCACATAATATTGGCCCTTGCTTCGTAATTATCCGGGCTTTCCATGGCGATGGGACCATAGTGAATACAAGTTTTAAGAATGCCTTCCGCTAGTCTATCTTGAAGAAACGCACCATCTTCAAGGCTAAAGTAGTTTTCAAACGTGTGGCTCATAATATCTGCAACGCCTGCTGCTGTCTGCTCTTTTGGCAAAGTCACTGTATTTGATGGATCCATGATTGAAAATTTCGGCCTAACCAGTTCAGATGACCAACCTATTTTTTCTTTTGTCTCTATATTTGATATAACAGCTGTAGGATTCATTTCTGAGCCCGTAGCAGATAGTGTTAATATCGTTCCAATAGGTAAAGCTGACTCAGGAATAGCTCTTTTCGTCACAATGTCCCAAGGATCTCCATCATATGATACAGATGCAGCTATAGTCTTAGAACAATCAATAGTGCTTCCACCACCGACCGCTAATATAAAATCAACTTTATTTTCTTTAACTAGTTTAATTCCTTTTCTGACACTATCAACTCTTGGGTTGGGCTCAATTCCTGAAAGATCAACATGAAATATATTATTATCGTCTAGTATACTCACAATCTTATCGTATAATCCAGCTTTTCTGATACTTCCTCCACCATATGCAATAAGCACTCTGCTTCCATATTTCTTTATCTCATCTCCCAGTTTGTCCAAATGGTTTTTACCAAATAATATCTTAGTACTCAGACACAGTTCAAAGTCATGCATTTAGATCTTCCTTTCTCATAGTTTTTATATATTAATATCTCGTATCTCTAGGATTTGTCCTGTTTATGATTTTTACAATCTTCTCAACTTGTATAATATTTCTTATTTTGTCCCTTAATTTTGTACTCCTGTTAAAATTCTTTAATAACCAAGAAACTATTATTACCTAACATAGTCCTTATACCCTATAAAACTTTCTACTATCTGTAATAATTAATAAGTTGCAATAAATACCTAAATTCTCACTACAATTTAAAACTTGGAAAATGACGTAAGTATAAATAAGAGTGTAGACATAGTCTACACTCTAAATGATTTTTAACTTCTCCGCTTATTTCAATATTTAATGATATCAAAGTTATACTCTTGAACTTCAGCATCAATATTCTCTATTATGAACTGTTCAAGTCCTGCAGCCAGTTCACTGGCAGAACTCTCAGTTAAGGCAACGCCAGATATTCCAAAGACAAGTGTTTTTATGTTGTCTTGTTTATCAGTTTCCAATATGGATACATTAAACTTGTTCTTTATTTTGTCTCGAATCTTGTACCTAACTTGCCTTTTATCCTTTAAAGAAAAAGACCATTCAATGTATATCTTAACTTCAATTATTGTGACAAAAATATTATCACCTCTAAACTTCTATTATTCGTCTCCGAAAATCGCATCAACAAAAGTTCTTGAATCAAACTCCTGTAGATCATCTATTCCTTCTCCAACGCCTACAAGCTTAACCGGAACCTTAACCTCTGACTGCACACCGATTACTACTCCACCTTTTGCAGTACCATCAAGCTTAGTCAAAACTATTCCTGTTATATCACAAGCTTCTTTGAAAGTTTTTGCTTGCTGTATAGCGTTCTGTCCTGTAGTAGCATCTACAACTAGCAGCACTTCTTTTTCTGCCTCAGGATATTCTTTCTCCACAACTCTGAATATCTTATTCAGCTCATTCATAAGGTTTTTCTTATTATGAAGTCTTCCTGCTGTATCACAAATTAGAACATCAGCCTTTTTTGCTTTTGCAGATTGAATTCCGTCATATATTACCGCAGCAGGATCAGAACCTTCCTGATGTGATACTATTTCAACTCCTGATCTGTTAGCCCACTCTTCAAGCTGCTCTATTGCAGCAGCTCTAAACGTATCTCCTGCAGCTATTATGACATGTTTCCCATCTTGTTTAAGCTTATAAGATAGTTTCCCTATTGTAGTAGTCTTTCCAGCGCCATTTACACCAACTACAAGAATAATACTAGGTGATTTTTCTATATTCAGTTTTGAAGTTCCCGGCTCTGAGTCAAGTACTGACTGCATTTCTTCTTTTAGCAATCCCTTGATGTCTTCTACTTCTGTTATTTTCTTTTCTCTTACCTTGTCTTTGACATTTTCAATTATATTCAAACTTGGCTCAACACCAACATCAGCCATTATCAATACTTCTTCAAGGTCTTCGAAAAGCTCTTCATCAATTTTTCTATAAGATTTCAGTACATTATCAACCTTGCCCATAATGCCATCTCTAGTCTTAACTAAACCTTTTTTCAGCCTACCAAATAGACTCTTCTTTTCGCCAACTATTTCTTCTTCCAAATCATTCATTTTTTTCTGATACTCAGTATCCATATCTTCAATTTCAGAGTCTACTTCTTTCTTTATTTCACGAGCTTTTTCTTGAAAGTCTAAGTTTCTATCAAACGAATCTGCTTCTTTTTCAATTTCTTCTTTTACAGATGCTATCTCATCGGAAACTTCTTTCTTGATTTCATCAGATTTCTCTGATATCTCACTTTCTTCAGTCTCAGTTAGATTCTCTATTTCACTCTTAGACTTCTCTACTATTTCATCTATCTCTTGTTGATCCTTTTTTCTTTTAAAAATTCTTTTTAACATGTAATGCTCCTTTATTGCTTTAATAGTTCTACAGCTTTCTGTAACTGTAAGTCATGCTTAATATTATCAGGACCTATATTTTCAACGCTTCCCATTTCAACCATAACATCTGGCTCTACACCAATACCATGGATTCTATTTCCTAGAGGCGAGTAATACTCACCAACTGTCAATTTAAATCCTGTTCTATCTGGTAAATCTACTACTGTCTGAATAGTTCCTTTTCCAAAAGTTTTCTTACCAACGATATTACCTGTTTTATGATCTTTTACCGATGCAGCTATTAACTCTGAAGCTGATCCTGTTCTTTCATTTACAAGCAGTGTGAACGGAATTCCTATAGACTGAGAGTTCGCTTGAATAACACTTTCAGTACCATCAGAATTCTTAATCAAGTATAAAATCCCCTCAGATAATAAGCTGTCTGCAATTCCTCTGGCTGAACTGACAACTCCTCCACCATTATATCTCAAATCAATTATTAAAGACTTTGCTCCTTGGCTTTTCAGGTCTTCAACTACTGTTTTAAAGTCCGTATATGTCGGATGTTCAAATTGAGTTATTCTGATATACCCAATATCATCAGAAATAATCTTTGGAAATACTGTTCTGAGCTTTATAGCTTCTCTTACAAGAGTCTTAGTTATTGAAACTACATTGCCCTGACTGTCTTTAGTACTGATTCCTAGAACTAACTGCGTTCCTACAGTCCCGTCTAATTTTTTTGTAAAGTCAAACACTTCATATCCACTGTACTTTTCACCATCAATAGACTCAATTATATCTCCAGGTTGAATTCCTGCTTTTGCAGCTGGGCTTTCATCAACTACAGCAAATACCTCTATCTGATTATTGTTATTTGCCATTAGATGTACACCTATTCCAACGAATTCTCCTTTTAGATCTGCTTTCAAAGTCTGGTAGGCAATCTCATCCATATAAACTGAATGTTCGTCGCCAATTACTTCGAATATTTCCTTGATACTCTTGTTTCTAAGCTGTTCAATATCAATTTTCCCTTTATAATTTGCTTCTATGAACTTAAGGATCTGGGCTTTTTTCTCTTCTTCACAGTCATACTGATCAATATCAATATTCTCTTCTTTAGCTAAAATTCTTGATACTACTGAAGTAGCTTCAGCTCTTGTAATAAGGCTCTGTGGCTTAAATTCACCCTCTGGATATCCAAGTATAACCCCCATACCAGTAAGCACATGGATATAATCCTCTGCCCAGCTGCCTTCAATATCTGTAAAGCTCAGTTCATTATTACCTAATGATAACTTGTTCTCATTTTTTAAATACTTATATACTAAACTAACGAATTCAGCTCTAGTGATATTTTCTGTTGGTCTGAATGTACCGTCTGGATAGCCACTGACAATCCCCTCATTTAGCAGGTTTTTTATGCTGTTCGTACTCCATCTTCCAAAAATATCAGTGAGACTGTTATTGTTAGATTCATTCTCTCCGATTAATCTAGAAACAATTGCGGCTGCTTCTTCCCTAGTTAAATTACCTTCTGGGTTAAAAGTCCCATCTTCATAACCCTTGATCAGATTCTTCTCTTTTAAATAATATACTGCATTTTTAGCCCAGTGGTTCTCTAAATCACTAAATGCGAATGCCATATTGCTCACAACAAATGTTAAGGCTAAAGAAAGTGCAATAATTCTTCTCTTCATCAAATCCCCCCGAATATTAATAAATACGCATATTTTTTACACAAGTCTATGATAATTATACAATAATATTGAAGTATATAAAATAAAAATGTCACATTTGTAACAATTTATTGCATATAGTAGTCACGACTTGTTAAGAATGTAGAATTGGTATACAATATATATGTAAATGTGATATATAAATTAATAATGAAGCTAGGGGAGCAATTTTGCTGAGAGGATTATCCGACCCTTTGAACCTGATTCAGTTAATACTGACGTAGGGAAGCTTAAAAATGCTCAAACTATATTGATGATATTTTTAAGACTCCTTTTTCAGGGGTCTTTTTTTATTGCAAGTTTTCATTGCAAATATATTCAAGATAAATATAAATGATTTGAGGTGAGTCTGTTGTTAATCAAACTAAATGGAAACAATATGAATATTCGTGAGAATACAGATATTCTACAACTTGTAGAAAGTAAAGGTTTAGACCCAAATAGTGTGATTGTGGAACTCAATATGAAAATAATCAGTTCTGATGATTGGTCAGATACTATTATTAATGAAAATGACAGCATAGAGGTTCTTAGATTTGTTGGAGGTGGTTAAATGGATAAGTTAGTAATCGGTAATAGAGAGCTGAAAAGCAGACTTTTTATAGGTACAGGTAAATATGCTTCTGATAAGATGATTCCAGATATTCTAAAAAAATCTGGAGCCGAAGTTATTACAGTTGCTTTAAGACGGGTTAACTTAGATGACCCGGAAGATAATATACTCAGTTATATTCCAAAAGGAGTTCAGATACTCCCTAATACTTCTGGTGCAAGAAATGCTGAAGAAGCTGTAAGAATAGCAAATCTATCCAGAGCGTCTGGTTGTGGGGATTGGATAAAGATAGAAATAATACCTGATACAAAATATCTGTTTCCGGACAATGAAGAGACATTGAAAGCGACAAAGATTTTAGCTTCAGATGGATTCGTAGTGCTTCCCTATATGAATCCTGATATTGTGATGTCAAGAAAACTTGCAGATGCAGGTGCTGCAGCAGTAATGCCTTTAGGTGCACCTATAGGTACAAACAAGGGGCTAAAAACTAAAGAGCATATTAAGCTGATGATTCAAGATTCAGAACTCCCAGTAATTGTTGATGCTGGAATCGGAAGACCATCTCATGCATGCGAAGCCATGGAATTAGGTGCTGCAGCTTGCTTGCTGAATACTGCTATTTCTTCTGCTGATAACCCAGTTCTTATGGCAGAAGCATTTGGTGAAGCAGTCAGAGCTGGTAGAAATGCACATCTAGCAGGACTTGGGACAGTAGCAGAAGTGGCAAGAGCTTCCTCTCCTTTGACTGGTTTCTTAAAATAGTTTGCATGTAAAGAAGGTGTATTATTGAACTTTTATGATAATTTGAAAAAATATAGAAACTTAAACTTATATGAACTTATAGAATCTGCTAGCTCAGACAGAGTCTTAAGAGCTATTTCAAAAGAATATTTAGATTATGGAGATTTCTTAGCACTATTATCTCCTTCAGCTGAGCCATATCTTGAACTAATGGCTCAAAAAGCGAACAAACTGTCTATTCAGCATTTTGGTAGAGCAGTCAATCTCTATACTCCTATCTACATTTCAAACTATTGTGTAAACAATTGTGCTTACTGCGGATTCAGTATTAAGAACAGTATCAAAAGAAATAAGCTGAATTTGGATGAAGTTGAAACTGAAGCAAAAAAGATAGCTGAAAAAGGATTTAGACATGTTCTTCTCTTAACAGGTGAATCAAAAAAAGATAGTCCAATAGAATATATTGAGAAAACGATAGAAATTCTGAGAAGATACTTTACTTCAATAGGTATAGAGATATATCCACTAGACACAGATGACTATAGCAGACTAGTGAAGAGCGGTGTCGACTCTCTTACAATTTACCAGGAAACTTATGATGAAGATATATACGATAAAGTTCATATCTCTGGACCAAAAAAAGATTATGAATACAGACTTCTGGCACCTGAAAGGGCTGCTAAAGCTGGGATGTTTTCATTAGGAATCGGTGCGCTCCTAGGTCTCAATGAAAACTGGAGAGAAGAAGCATTTTTTACAGGAGTTCATGCTAAATATCTTCAGGATAATTATTCTGAAATAAACATATCTGTCTCGATGCCGAGAATACAACCAGAAACAGGTGGCTATGAGCCAGCTGTACAGATAGAAGATAAAAATTTAGTTCAGTATATTCTTGCAATAAAATTATTCCTTCCTAGAGTTAGTATTACAATATCTACTAGAGAGTCATCTAGACTTCGTAATAATTTAATTCCTCTAGGAGTTAACCGCATATCAGCTGAATCAAACACTTCAGTAGGCTCTGGAAATACTGAAACAGCTCAGTTTGAAATATCTGATACCAGATCTCTTGATGAGATAAAAGATTACCTGACAGATATCGGTTACAGACCAGTGATGAAAGATTGGGATATATTAATCTGATAGTGAGCCTATTTAAAAGAAGATTCAGGAGTTGATTCTATGAAAAAAAACCTATTTGAGAAGTCTCTTATTGAAAAGTATGGTGAAAAAAATTATGAAATAATAAGCAGCCTGAATATAGGAATAGCGGGATGTGGCGGCTTGGGATCTAATGCTGCATTTAACTTAGTCCGCTCAGGAGTAAAGAAGCTTTTAATATGTGATTTTGATAGAGTGGAACCATCAAATCTTAATAGACAGTTTTTCTTCTATGACCAGATTGGAGTCTATAAATCAGTTGCTTTGAAGAACAATCTAACTATGATAAATCCGGATATATTGATTGAGTCAAAAGTCTTAAAAATAGAAAGAGACAATATCAAAGACCTTTTCAATGACTGTGATATTATCATAGAAGCATTCGACAGAGCCGATATGAAGAAGATACTGGCAGAAGAAGTATTAAAGACAGATAAGCTGTATATATCAGCAAGTGGAGTAAGTGGCTGGAAAAACTCAGATAGTATACTGACAAAGTGCATATCGAATAATTTCTATCTCATTGGAGATCTCGAAACAGAAGCAAATGATCAGACACCGCCTATCTCTCCCAGGGTAAATATAGCTGCTGCTAAGCAAGCTAATATTGTTTTAGAAAAGTTTTTAGAAGAGGTGTTGTAATGTTAAAAGGAATATATTCTATTTTAGGAGAAGAATTCTCCAGAGGTAAGACAAATATAGAAGTAGCCAAAGAAATTCTGGAATCAGGTGTGAAGATAATTCAGTATAGAGAGAAGGACAAAAAAGCCCTTTATAAATATCAGGAATGTTTAGAACTCAGAAAGCTTACGAATGACTATGATGCCCTTTTTATTGTCAATGATGATATTGATATAGCCATATTAGTTGGTGCTGATGGTGTCCATACCGGTCAGGAAGACCTTCCTATCTCCCAAGTAAGAAAGCTTGTAGGAGATGATATGATTATAGGCAGATCTACTCATTCACCTGAACAGGCCAGAAAAGCTATAGAAGAAGGTGCTGACTATATTGGAGTTGGACCCATTTTTAATACAAAGACAAAAAAAGATGTCTGTGACCCTGTTGGGCTCGAGTACTTGAGATATGTCTCTGAAAATCATAACATACCATTCGTTGCAATAGGCGGAATAAAGGAACATAATATAGACCAAGTTATAAACTGCGGTGCAAAATGCATCTGTCTCGTAACGGAAATAATCTCGGCAGAGTCAATCGGAGAAAAAATCGATTCGATAAAAAAAAGATGAGTAAAGGAGAGATTACAGATGAATAATAAAAAAACAAACACAAGATTTATTGTAGAAGCTGGTGTAATGATTGCCATTGCAACAGTTCTCAGTTATATCACCTTACTTCAAATGCCTCAAGGTGGTACAGTAACAGCAGGAAGTATGATACCTATACTGATAATAGGTCTAAGATATGGTTTGAAAAAAGGAATTTTGACCGGCTTTATTTATGGAATATTACAAGCTGTTTTACAAGGATATGTAATCCATCCAGCACAGTTCTTGCTTGATTATCCTTTAGCATTCGCCTCTTTGGGTCTGAGTGGACTGTTTTTTGCAAAAATAAATGATATGGATTTAAAAACATCTCATAAATATCCATTTATAGCTGCTGGTGTAATAGTTGCTTTAATAGGTAGGTTTATCTGCCATGTACTGGCCGGTGCAATATTTTTTAAGGAGTATGCTGGTGCGCAGAATCCCTGGATATACTCTTTAATCTACAATTCAACCTATTTAATTGCAGAACTCATAATCAGTGTGGTGGTATTGCTGTTGATATGGACTGCATTAGAAAAAAATATATTCAGAAAGTCTTCCTAATTATGGAAGGCTTTTTTATTGATAATAATCTGTTTTTGTATCATAATATAATGTATAGCATACTAAATTTACATGTATGGATAATAAATAAGGATATATTCAATAGAATTGGAGTTTTTATATGAAAAGACTTATTATACCCTGTATTGTACTGTTACTAACGCTTACAGGATGCTATGAAAATATGGAAAATTATTCTCCTTTCGAAAAGTTCAGAAAGGCCAATGAAAGACATTGGGCAGAACCCTATATAGAATCTCTAATTGCCACAAACATTTTAAGTGGATATCCTGATGGAAATTTTTATCCGGATAGGGAGATTACTAGAGAAGAAGCTGCAATGATGATTTTCAATCTTTCAGGTAAAATCGCTTCAACAGAAAGTCACTTCTCTGATGTGGTTCTTGGTGAAAACTGGTCTTATGAAGCTATTAATTCCATATTTGAACAGAAATATATAACTGGATATCCTGATGCTACGTTTCAACCTTCAAACAGCATGACCAGAGAAGAGTTTTCTGCACTGATATTCAATTATTTGAATTTGAATGGATATATAAACGATACTGATTTACTGACTTTCCCTGACACAGAAGAAAGGTGGTCAAAAGTCCAAATAGGAGCTCTTGCAAAAAATAATATAGTTAGTGGTTATGATGATGGAAATTATAATCCAACCTCATATATTACTCGTGGTGAAGCTGCTAAGATCATTTCATCAACTGAAAGCTTTACCGTTGCAAGAAAGCCATCAGAACATTCAGATTTACACACAGCACTTTATGGCGGGTTTTCTGAGTTTGATCCTGGTTTTAGCTTCTCTTACGGCGAGCAAGTGACACCCCAGACAATTGCAGATAACTATAAAGAGACATTCAGAGGAACATACTACGAAGGAATAATTGATAATCTCTCTATTACTGTGAGATCAAATCAAAATAGTTCAGTTGTAAATGTAAAGACAACCTACCTTCATAACAAAGATGAAGAAGCTGCAGTAACAGAATTTGTTAAGAATGCAGCTGCAAGCATTAATGCAAGCTATTCTACAGATTATGAAAAAATAAAAGCGGCGCATGATTTAGTTGTGACATCTGCAAAGTATGATGAGGGTGATGAGAATTCAAGGAATTCTCTAGGAGTAAGCACCCATTCTCCATATTCCATAATATCTGATGGAAAAGGTGTTTGTCAGGCGTATGCACTGTTGAACTATAGAATCTTACAAGAACTGGGTTATAATGTGTTGTACGTAGTAGGTGATGCCAGCAGCACTTTCTTTACTGGCCCACACGCTTGGAATCTTGTACAATTAGGTTCTAACTGGTATCACATCGATACCACATGGGATGATCCTGTCCCAGATATATTGAACAGAATAAGATATGATTATTTTCTTATTTCAGATGATATGATAGGTGAAAATCATACCTGGGATAGAAATCATTACCCAATAGCAACAACCCCATTTAATTAAATGGGGTTGCTTTTAATTTTCAATATCTGTCAACTTAAGTGATATCAGTTCGCTTATTCCGTTTCTCTGCATTGTAACTCCGTATATACTGTCAGCAGCTTCCATAGTTCCTTTTCTATGTGTAACTACCACAAACTGACTTTCCTCTGAAAACTTTTTCAGATAATCAGCATATCTGTAAACATTAGCTTCATCAAGTGCAGCTTCGATTTCATCTAGTATGCTGAATGGAGTGGGCTTTGTCTTAAGTATTGCAAACAGAAGAGATATTGCTGTGAGTGCTCTTTCTCCACCTGAAAGCAAACTCAGATTTTGAAGTTTTTTACCTGGTGGTTCTGCAACAATATCTATTCCTGAGTTCAGAATATCTGACTCGTCTTCAATATATATATCAGCTTTACCTCCATTGAATAGCTCTGTAAATACGGTTTTAAACTCTTCCCTTATTACAGAAAACTTCTTAATAAACTGTTCTTTCATCTTCGAATTCATTTCTTTTATCACATACTTAAGCGACTTTTCCGCTTCTATTAAGTCATCTCTCTGCTTAGACATGAACTCAAATCTCTCTGTTATTTGTTTAAGTTCCTCTATTGAATCTAAATTTACATTTCCTATAGCTTTTATCTCTCTTTTGGCTTTTGCAACTTCTTCTTTAAGTTCTACATCAGTTTTGCCGCTTTTCTCACACTGTTCAGCCATTATGAGCGACATCTCATACTCTTCCCAAAGCTTTGATTTTATAGACTCTAGCTTAAGATAGTTTCTCTCTTTATCTATATTGAACTTGTTCAATTTTTCGATTAAACTGTCTTTTTCTTTTATAATTTCATTTCTATCGCTGTCTATTTTGCTTAGCTCAGCAGTGAGCTTTTCTTTTGACAATCTAAAATTATTTATCTTCTCATCGCAATCTTTAAGAACCACTTCTGCTTCAGCTATCGATTGCTCAGTATTGATTATATCTTTTTCTGTATCAGAAATTTCATTTATTATCTCTTCAATTCGCTTTAAGAAATCTTTTTTTCTGTCATTTAGCTTTTCAATATCAGACTCTTCATTGTCTATACTGAGAATTAAGCTCTTCAGATTTTCTTCTGTTGAAGCTATATCAATCTGTCTTGAAACATATTCTTCTCTCATTTTTTCCAACTGTTCCTTCATTTTAACCAGCTTTTCTGAATCTTCTCTATTAGCCAATGTCAGTTTTTCATTTTCCTTTAAAATTATCTCCATCGAATCCATAAGTGCTTCTCTTTGTGCATTCAGCTTTTCTTTTTCCTGCTTTATCTGTTCAACCTCTTGATCAAATTCTTTTCTCTGTAAAACAATCGATTCCTCTTTACTCTTTGCTGACAGCAGACGATTTCTGATATCATTCTGTTCCAAGATCAGGCCGTTGAAATCAGATTCATAACTTGAAAGTTCCTCTCTTTGTGCATTTATCAACTTGCCCGATTCTTTAAGTATTTCGGATAGTTCATTGTACCTGGACTTCAATTCAATAATTTCTTTTTTCAGCTCTTCTATCTGTCTTCCTCTACCAAGAAGACTCAGAGTATTGCCTCTGAAATTACCGCCTGTCATCGAACCACCTGGATTCATAATATCTCCATCTAACGTTACAATTCTAAAGCTATTTGAAAACTTTTTAGATATCCTAATCATATTATCAATATGATCTACTATTATGGTTCTTCCAAGGATATATTCAAATATCTGTTTATACTTCTCGTCATACTGAACTATATCAGAAGCAACCCCTATGACTCCGTTCTCACTTAGAATCATCTTTTCTCTATCATTCAAATATCTTCCCTTTATATTATCCAAAGGCAGAAATGTTATTCTTCCAAGCTTATATTGTTTTAGAAACTCTATCGATTTCTTAGCATATACGGTATCTTGAGTGACAATATTCTGAAGACTGCCTCCTAAAGCAACTTCAATAGCTTTTTCATACTTTTCATCAACGTTAAGAAGTTCTGCGACTACACCCTCTACACCTTCCTTTAACTCCGTATGCTTTACTCTATTTAAAAAGTTTCTAACACCTTTATAGTAGCCTTCGTAATCTTCTTGCATATCTTTTAAAATATTGTATGATGAAATCTTTCTTTCAGAACTATTCCTGATATTCTCAAATTCTATCTGGTTATTTTTGTTTGTATTTTGAGCAGTTTCTATACTCTGCTTAAGTGATTCTATTCTATTTTTCAGTGATGAAATTTCATCTTTTTTAATTTCTGCTTCTTTTTCTATTTTTGATAGCAAATTGTTAATATCATCAGAGTTTTTCATTATATCTGAATAGTTGCTGTCTATTCTGGACTTTCGGGAATCGAACATTGAAATATGAGAATCTATATTAGAAATATTTAGTTTATGTTCTGAGTTTCTATTTAGATTTTCAATCAACTCAGCTTTTTTCTTTTCATGTAAATCTTCAAATTCAATTATTTCAGAATTTATAGAGTCTATCTTATCCTTTTTTTCATTCAGTTCTGTCTTTCTGCTTGCAAGTTCACTTTCAATAGTTACTTTGCACTTTTTCTTATCTTCAACTGAAATTGTCAGTTCTTCACTTTGTACATCTATATCAGCAATATCAAGCTCCGTTCGCTTTTTATATCTTCGATTGTTTTCATTTTTTTGATTGTATAAGTAGATATCAGATTTCAGCTTATCTCTTCTGCTCAACACACTGAATCTGTATTCATTCTCATCATTCAGACTGCTTTCAGTCTCATTTAAACTAAATTTCAATTCTTCAGACCTGATATCTAATCTCTCTTCACTGTCTAAAGCTTCTCTTCTTTTTTCTTCTAGAATGGCTATCTTCTGATCTATTTCCTCATCTTTTTCTTTATATTTCCTTATTTGATTGCTGAGCAATTCAACTTCTGACCCTCTTAGACTAGAGCTTACTTCAATAAACCTCTCAGCTTTTACAGCTTGCTCTTTCAGAGGATTTATCTGTGACTCTATCTCCATTATAATGTCTTCAATTCTTACAAGGTTTTCTTTTGTTCTATTCAGCTTTCTCTCTGATTCCTGTTTTCTAGATTTATATTTAGTAATCCCTGCCGCTTCTTCGAAAATATTTCTTCTGTCTTCTGATTTCGTGCTCAAAATTTCATCTATTCTACCCTGACTTATTATAGAATATCCATCTTTTCCAATACCGGTGTCCATAAATAACTCTCGAATATCTTTAAGTCTGCAGGCTTTTTTATTTATATAGAACTCACTTTCACCATCTCTGAACACTCTTCTTGTAACTGCTACCTCCTCATATTCTGTAGGAAACATTCCAGTCTCATTATTTAGTGTCAGAGTTACTTCTGCAAATCCCAGAGGACTTTTTTCTTCCGTACCGTTGAATATTATGTCCTCCATCTTGTCTCCTCTTAATGTTTTAGCACTCTGCTCACCTAACACCCACCTAACTGAGTCAGATATATTGCTTTTCCCGGAGCCATTCGGACCGACTACTGCAGTAATGCCTTCTTCGAACTCTATAACCGTTTTATTGGCAAAGGATTTGAATCCCTGTAATTCTAATTTTTTAAGTATCAATTTGTCACCTCACAATTCCATAAAATAAACTATGCCATATATTCTTCCATATCTTTAAATTCTAATTGCAGAATCGGCATCTTTAATTTTTTTTCTTCCGCCTTCTTAACAATCTTTCTATTATTATCAAAATAGACTCTCAGTACATTTTCCTTGGAGCCAACAAGCTTAATCCCTCTAAGTCCATATTTATTTATGTGATTTTCAGTATTCTTCTTTTTCTGACCTGAAATATATGAGAACAGAGAAGGAGCAGCTTCAATGATTAAAAATCTGGATTTTATCAAGCTTTCTAATTTATCTATAGAGTAGTAATCTTCAGAGCTTAAGTCCTTGAATTCCTTGAAAAATTCCAAATAGTCTTTAATGGCTTTATCAACTACTTCATAATACCTCTTCTCTTCAACCAGCTGTCTGAATGAAGGGTGAAAAGGTCCTGCTACTATATCTCCACCTTCAGAAATATTGTCACTCGGCTGTAATCCAATCCTTATGACGTTCACTCCAGCATTTTCAAACTTAACCAATAGAATTTTCGATAGTTCAACTGCTTCATCTAAGCTTAGAGGCTGATAATCTCCATTGATATAATCGGTCTCCAGTTGCGTTTCAGCCACAACAAGTGTAGGATATATCCTAGCAATTTTAGGTTTTAAACTTATAAGTTCATCTGCAGTCTTAAGTGCTTTTTCAGGTGTATCACCTGGCAATCCAATCATCATCTGAACTCCCAAAGTAAATCCATACTCTTTTATCATATCAGCAGCTTCGAAAACTGAATCTCTACTATGACCTCTGTTTGACTTTTCTATCACATCATCATCAAGTGACTGAACTCCCAGCTCAATTACATCTACTCCTCTTTTAGCAAGGATGTCAAGCCTATCCTCATCTATATAATCCGGTCTTGTCGAAAGCCTAATTCTATTTACTATCCCTCTTTCTTTATAGGAATTGGCAATATCTAAAAACTCTTTTTGAATATCGATGTCTATCCCTGTGAATGAACCACCAAAGAAAGCAATTTCAAGGTTCCTGTTTTCCTTAGGAATAGTTTTTAAGTATTCTTCAATTTTATTTCTAACATCATCACCACTTATATCTGTACTGATTCCCGTGATTTTTCTCTGATTGCAGAATACACAGTCATTAGGACATCCTATATGAGGAACGAATATAGGTATAATATAGTTACTCTTCATCTTCTATCAACTTCTCATAACATTCTTTTGCAGCATTTTGCTCAGACTCTTTCTTTGTCTTCCCTGTTCCTTTTCCAAACAGTTCTCCTGAAATGTACAACTCTGTCGTAAAAGTCTTTTCGTGATCCGGTCCTTCTTCACCAACCAGTTTGTATTCCACTGTTTTAGACGGATTTTTCTGAACAATTTCCTGTATTTTTGTTTTATAATCAACAAATAGCTCATCACTTTTTAAGGTATCCTCTATTATCTCTAAAAGGTTAAGCTTAAGAAACTTAAATGCTTCATCCACGCCACCATCTAGATATATCGCTCCTACAAGAGCCTCAAAAGCATCTGCTAATATTGAAGGTCTGTAACGTCCACCGCCTTTTTCCTCACCTTTTCCTACCAAAAGGTACTTTCCTAAATCCATTTTTTTAGCAGCAATATATAATGTTCCTTCACAGACTATAAGTGCTCTGGTTTTCGTCATCTTACCTTCTGAATACTTCGGATATCTCTTAAATAGATGGTCTGAAACCATTAGACTTAAAACAGAATCTCCAAGAAACTCCAGTCTCTCATTGTATTTCACCTTAGTTTTACTCTTCTTGTTTTCATTAGCATATGAGCTATGTGTCAATGCAGTCATCAATATATCTTCAGAGTTAAAATAATAATCTATCTTTTCTTCCAACTGTTTTCTTAACTGTCCTTTTTGCATACTTGACTATTTCCTCCCTTATTTTTTATTCAATAACATTCCAGAAACATTTCAAATTATTCTCCAGTAAAAACAATTTGAAATATTACTAATTCACTGAATAAAGAACAAAAAGTCTTCTTATAATTAAGAAGACTTTTCATCCTTATATTTCCCTAAAATTATAGTAGCATTATGACCACCAAAACCTAAAGAGTTTGAAAGTGCAACATTCACTTCATGCTCAATAGCTTTATTTGGTACATAGTCTAAGTCACAGCCTTCATCTGGAGTTTCATAGTTTATAGTTGGAGGAATAAATCCTTCATCTATCGCTACTGCACAAGCACAGGCTTCAATTCCGCCTGCAGCTCCTAGCAAGTGTCCAGTCATTGACTTAGTAGAACTTATCTTAAGTTTATCCAATGAGTCCTTGAATACATCTTTAATTGCTGCTGTTTCATATAAATCATTATAATATGTTGATGTTCCGTGAGCATTAATATAGTCGACATCTGAAGGTGAAATTCCAGCCTTTTCTAAAGCCAATCTCATAGATCTGTTAGCACCTTCTCCATTTTCAGCAGGTGTAGTTATGTGATTTGCATCAGCCGTCATTCCATATCCTAATACTTCTGCATAGATTTTTGCTCCTCTAGCAAGCGCATGCTCGAGTTCTTCCAATATGACTATACCCGCACCTTCACCCATAATAAATCCATCTCTGTCTTTATCAAAAGGTCTGCTTGCTCTTTCCGGTTCATCATTTCTTGTGGAAAGTGCCTTCATTGAACTGAACCCACCAACCGACATTGGTGTTATTGGTGCTTCAGTTCCACCAGATATTATTATATCTGCATCTCCTCTTTTTATAACTTCATATGCATCTCCAATCGCATGGTTTGATGAAGCACATGCGGTTACGATTGTCTCATTTACACCCTTAGCTCCAAGATGTATAGATATCTGTCCTGCAGCCATATTTGTTATCATCATTGGTATGAAGAATGGTGAAATTCTTCTAGGTCCCTTTTCCAGGTAAGTTCTCTGCTGTTCTTCAAACGTTGATATACCACCTATTCCAGAGCCAATGATAACTCCAAATCTTTCTTTATTAACTTTATCTAAATCAAGTTTAGAGTCTTCTACAGCTAATATTGATGCAGCAACTCCAAACTGAGAGTATTTATCCATTCTTTTAGCATCTTTTTTATTAATATATTTCTCTACATCGAAATCCTTAACTTCAGCTGCTATTTTTGTGCCTAATTCAGAAGTATCAAATGAAGTTATCTTTCCTACACCTGACTTTCCTGTCTTTAGTGATTCTATGAAAGCTTCTTTCCCTATACCAATAGGAGAAATTAGTCCTAATCCTGTAATTACAACTCTTTTACTCATATTCGCCTCCACTCTAACGCGCTTTTATAAATTAAGGTCCCATAGGGACCTTAATTTACTTCTTAAGCATTCTTTTCTATATAATCTACCGCGTCTTTAACTGTAAGAATTTTTTCTGCCTCTTCATCTGATATTTCAATATCAAATTCTTCTTCTAATGCCATTACTAATTCAACAACATCTAATGAGTCCGCACCTAAATCATCTTGGAATGATGAATCCAGTTCTATTTTGTCCTCTTCCACATCAAGCTGATCAACTATTATGCTCTTTACTTTATCAAATACCATATAAAGCACCTCCTTTCATGCATTACCTAATTATTATAACATAATTTTACGATGAATTAACAGTTAAATAAACATACCGCCATCAACAATTAGTACCTGTCCAGTTATATACGAAGACATATCCGATGCTAGAAAAGCTACTGCATTTGCAATATCTTCCGCTTTACCTAAATGTCCTAAAGGTATTACCTTCTTGTACTCATCAATAACTTCTTCAGTCAATTTGTCAGTCATATCAGTCTCAATAAAGCCAGGAGCTATTGCGTTGACTCTGACATTCTTCTTAGCTATTTCCTTAGCTAGTGACTTTGTAAATCCTATTACTCCTGCTTTAGAAGCTGAGTAATTAGTTTGACCAGCATTCCCTGCAACACCTACAACAGAGGAAATATTTATTATAGATGCATTTTTAGTCTTGAGCATCGGTCTAGATGCTGATTTAGTCACATTGAATACTCCTTTAAGATTGACATCTATAACAGAATCGAAATCTTCTTCAGACATTCTAAGTATCAAATTGTCTCTAGTAATACCGGCATTATTAACCAGTATATCAATTTGACCTAAGAAATCTATCGATTTTTCAACAAGCTCTTTTGCTTCGTCGAATTTTGAAATATCTGCCTTTATTATCTCAGATTTTCTTCCTAAACTCTCTATCTCATTT
Source organism: uncultured Clostridia bacterium (assembly GCA_964489735.1). Taxonomy (GTDB): domain Bacteria; phylum Bacillota; class Clostridia; order Tissierellales; family Gottschalkiaceae; genus Andreesenia. The sequence goes on from CAZBAL010000001.1 coordinate 135,656, forward strand.
TTAACTTCCTCAGCTTTCGCTTCATTACTTGTGTAATTTATTACAACATCTGCTCCTAGCGAAGCAAGCTTAAGTGCAATAGCTTTTCCAAGACCTCTAGATCCACCAGTTACAAGTGCTTTTTTACCTTCAAGATTCAATAAACTCACCCCTTATATATACTTAAATTACTTGCCAATTTTTTCAATTAAACTGTTCAGCCCTTCACTATCCTGAACATTATATGTTTCTACATCCGCTTTCATCTCTTTAGCAATCTTTTTAACAAAAGATACTAAAGTTTTTCCAACACCGACTTCAACAAATACTTCTATTCCGTCTTGTATCATATTTCTTACTATATCTTCCCACTTAACAGAAGATGATACCTGTTTAACAAGAGTATCCTCTATGTTTTCTCCAGAGTATTTATTTCCTGTAACATTGAAATATACTGATTTATCAGGCTCGTTTATCTCGATTTTTCTTATCTCGTCTCTCAGCTTTTCACCTGCTGACTCAAGCATCTCTGTATGAAAAGGACCGCTAACAGGAAGAATAACAGCTCTTCTGGCTCCGATTTCTTTAAGCTCTTCAGAAGCTCTTTCCACTAACGCCTTTTCACCTGAAATTACGAGCTGTCCAGGACAGTTATAGTTAGCTATCTTGATTATTCCCTCTTTTGAATATTTATCAAGAACAGTCTGAATATCCTCAGCACTCAGTCCGAGAATAGCACTCATGGCACCTTTTCCTTCTGG
>CAZBAL010000002.1:0-94185 GCA_964489735.1 uncultured Clostridia bacterium
TTTATTTTAAAAATATTATATTATCATACCACTTTGCATACATCTGTTAATTATTTAAAGCTAAAAATCAAATGGTGTTTCTTGATATACATAATAGTTCAGCCAGTTGGAAAATAACAGGTTAGCATGAGCTCTCCATATTATTCTAGGAGCTTTATTTATATCATCATTCGGAAAATAGTTCTTAGGCATATCAATTGGCAGTCCTTTTTTAAGATCTCTAAGATACTCATCTTTAAGCGTATCTCTATCGTATTCAGAATGACCTGTTACAAAAATATACTTTCCACCCTTGGATGTCACCATATTCACTCCAGCTTCATCTGAGTGAGCTAAGATTTCCAAATCATCTATTTTCATGACATCTTCTGTTCTGACTTCTGTATGTCTTGAATGAGGGGCGTAGAACATATCGTCAAAACCTCTTAAAAGTTTTATCTTTTTAACATTTGTATCATGTTCAAATACACCGAATAATTTCTTAGGTAACTTATACTTTTTAATTCCATAATGGTAGTAGAGTCCTGCTTGTGCTCCCCAGCATATATGGAGTGTTGAAGTAACATTTTCCTTTGTATACTCCATAATCTCTTTCAACTCTTCCCAGTAGTCCACTTCTTCAAAGTCCAGATTTTCTACTGGAGCACCTGTTATTATCATACCATCAAACTTTTTATCTTTAACCTGATCAAAAGTCGTGTAGAAACTTTCCAGATGTTCTTTCTGAGTGTTTTTTGACTCATAGCTCGCTGTCCTTATCAGTGTAGTTTCCACTTGAAGAGGTGTATTCCCAAGCAATCTCAGTAACTGAGTTTCTGTTTGAATCTTAGTAGGCATAAGGTTAACTATAGCTATTCTTATGGGCCTTATATCCTGTGTATATGCTCTTTGCCTGCCCATAACAAAGATATTCTCCTCTGTTAGAATATCATGTGCGGGCAACTCTTTAGGTATTACTATTGGCATATATTGCCCCTCCTTTCTTTTATTATTTTTTATTATTTTATTATTTTATCAATATATTTATATAATAATTTATTTCATATTGAACTGATCTATGCTTGATAGCACCTTGTTATAATGATATTACCCTATCATTATAATTTGTTAAATGAGACAACTAATGCTTATCATCTATATGTTTCTTAATAGCATCTAATGCCAATTCATATCCATTGATACCAAAACCGCAAATCTGTCCTATACAGGCTTCTGCAGGATATGATTTTTTTCTGAAATCTTCTCTTTTGTGAATATTGCTCAAGTGCACTTCAATAGTTGGCAGAGTTACAGATTTAATCGCATCTAAAATCGCAATTGAGTAATGCGTATAAGCGGCTGGGTTTATTATTATCCCGTCCATAGTTTCATATGCAGATTGAATCTTACTCACTATATCTCCTTCTGAATTGCTCTGAAACAATTCAACTTCAATTCCCAGCTCTTCTGCTCTCTTCTCAACTCTTTGACAGAGAACATCATAGTTTTCTGTACCGTATACTATTTTTTCTCTGATGCCCAGCATATTTATATTAGGTCCGTTAATAACAAGTATTTTCATAGTTATACCTCTTCTGTTTTAGAAATTATATTGTCTATGACTTTCTCAATAGCCATATCATTGTTAACTATTATATCACATGCGCTCTTATATTTCTCATATCTGTCATCGTATAATTTATAAATCCTGCTTCTGTCATCAGCTAGCAATGGTCTTGAATCAGAATCTAAAGTGGATAAAATGTCCTCAACTTCTCTATCAAGGAAAACAACTCTTCCCAGTTCTTTTAGAACCGGGATATTTCGCTCTTTAACGACAATTCCTCCACCTGTGGCAATTACAGCATTGATATTCTTATCAATCGACTTTAAAGTTTCAGTTTCATATTCTCTGAATTTTTCTTCGCCTTCATTTTCAAAAATATCAGAAATCTCTTTCTTATAGATGTCTACAAGTAACTCATCAGTATCTATAAACTTTTTACCAAGTTTTTCAGCAACTTTCTTACCTATAGTTGTTTTTCCACACCCCGGCATACCTATTATTATTATATTGCTCATGTGAATCTCCCATCTTTTTATACTCATATTTCTTCATACTGCTTTTTTACATTTCCTGAACCTCTCATGACTAAAGTCACAAGTGTGCGACAATAAATTAATCAAACATTACTTGAAAGTTATTTGAGAAATATAATTGTCCATACATGTAATCATATTACCATATAATATTATCTATATATGTGATTTATAATTTCCTAAGAGCTTAAAATAGGTGCTGTTCTTTTCAATATCAGCAATGGCTTTTCTAAGATCAGGGTCTTTCAGATTTCCTTCAAAATCAATATAGAAGAAATATTCCCATGATTTTGCTACTACTGGTCTGGATTCAATTCTAAGCATATTTAAGTTGTTCTCTGCAAAATAGCTAAGTGCTCCGTAAAGAGATCCTGCTTTGTGAGGTGCTGAGAATAATATGCTGACCTTATTACTGCTATGATCTATCTCTAGATTTTTTCCTATTACTATGAATCTTGTGCAGTTGTTGGTGTTGAAGTTTATGCTGGATGCAATAATCTCAAGACCATATAGCTTAGCCGCTCTTCTGCTTGCAATCGCCGCTTTACGCTTATCACCTTCATTTTTTACAAGCAGTGCTGATTCGGCTGTATTTCTGAAAGGAACCTGTTTCCATTCATAATTTTTGAGAAAGTCTTCTGACTGGCTGAGACCCTGCTGATGTGAATAGACTTCTTCTATCTCTTCGAGCTTTGTTCCCGGAAGTGCTAAAAGATTCTGATCTACTTTTACGCTTGTCTCACCTACGACAAAATAGCCATACTCTCTGAGATAATCGTACACCTCGGATATACTTCCCGTTGAAGAGTTTTCAATTGGAAGGACACCGTAATCAACATCATCTTCTTTAAGCTTTTTAAATACATCTTCAAACTCTTTTACGTTGACATTTCTCACATCTTCCCCAAAAACTGAAACCATAGCTTCTTCACTATAGGCACCAGGAACACCTTGATATACAACGACTGGATTCGCTTTTCTTGTTCCTGCATTTTCAACCAGTTTTTCAAGTTCTGAAACATCATCCGATTCTTTTACAGAAAATATCTGCTTAGCTTGAAATCTTCTGCTGATACTCATAAGTGAATTGTAAAAATCCACTAAAGACTTATCATATTCATGATTTTGAAGATAAGATTTGTTTTTTTCTATTACTTTTTTCTCTCTATCACTGTCAAATATTTTCTGATTTCTCTCTTCTTTGTATTTAGCAACTTTTATTACTAAATCCATTCTCTCTTCAAAAAGTTTTGTCAGATTTTCATCGACTTTGTCAATCTGAACTCTGATTTCATCCAAATTTAAATCACTCATTATAATTCTCCTTCAATAAGCATAAGATCCAGTATAGCCAGTGCTGCCGCCGCCTCTAATACAGGAACTGCTCTGTGTGCAATGCAAGGGTCATGTCTGCCGTGAACTTCAAGCTCTGTATCTTTCATCTCTTTTATGTTTATACTGTCTTGTTTCAGTGAAATTGAAGATGTAGGTTTTATGGCAACTCTGAACAGTATTGGCATACCATTAGTTATTCCGCCGGTTACTCCTCCATTGTTATTCGAAGACGTTTTAACAATTTCTCCATCCATATAATATGGATCATTTGCTTCTGATCCTTTCATCTTCGTTATATCAAACCCTGCTCCAAACTCTATTCCCTTCACTGAAGGAACTGAGAACATCATTGAAGAGAGATGACTCTCTGCTGAGTCAAAAAATGGATTACCTAGTCCAACCGGCACACCCGTAACTGCAACTTCAACAGTTCCACCTACAGAATTGCCCTCTGATTTGGCTTCTAAGATAATTTCCTGCATAGCTTCGCCTTTTTTATCATCTATAACAGGGAAAACTTTCTCTCTAAGCTCTTCTACAAGTGAATTTTCTATATTCAGAGGGTTAAATCTTTCATCTTCAACCGATCCTATAGAAGAGATATGAGCCGTTACATTTATCCCTTTGGTTTTTAAGATCTGTTTAGCCAAAGAGCCTGCGAATACCAACGGTGCGGTAATTCTTCCAGAGAAGTGACCGCCTCCTCTATAATCATTGAACCCTTTGTATTTAATATATCCTGGAAAATCTCCATGTCCAGGTCTCATATTATACTGTATATTAGAGTAGTCCTTTGATTTTGTGTCTGAATTCATTATCACAGCAGCAATAGGTGCTCCTGTGACCTTTCCTTCAAATACACCACTTAAAACTTCAAATGCATCTTTTTCAGCCCTAGGAGTCGATAGTGCACTAGTACCAGGAGCTCTTCTTTTCATATCCTTTTTTATATCCTCAAAATCAATTTCATGACCTACAGGCATACCGTTGATTACTATTCCTATGCCTTTTCCATGTGATTCTCCAAATATTGATACTTCAAGCATTTTTCCCCATGTTCCACTCATTATTCAATCACTCCTCCTAACTTTGCAAAATCTTCCCAAAAGTTAGGGTAAGACTTATTTACAACATAACTGTCTTTTATTACTATTGGCTCTTCACATCTTATCGATGCCACAGCCATTGCCATAGCAATTCTATGGTCATTCCAGCTGTCAATTTCAACTCCACCTTTTAAAGAAGTTCTCCCGTTGATAATCAGTCCATCTTCTGTCTCAACGATATCTGCACCTAGCTTTTCCAGTTCAGTTCTGGTTGACTCAATTCTATCTGACTCTTTTATTCTCAATCTCTGACCGTTTATAACCGTAGTTTCTCCTTCGCTGAGAGAAGCCAGCACTGATAATACAGGAATTATATCAGGACATTGTGAAGCATCAATAACAGTAGCTTTTGTATCAGAAGGAATCGCTTTTATGCTCTTGTCCGAGATTTCAAGCTTTCCTTCCATTCTTTTTACAATATCCACTATCTCTTTATCCGCTTGAAGTGATTTTTCACATAGGTCTATCGAATCTATTTCATCACCAATAAGTCCTGCTACTATCCAGAAAGCTCCCTGAGAATAGTCGCCTTCTACCCTGTAGTCTCTGGATTTATATTTCTGATTTCCTTTAATAATGAACTCTTTATAGTCTCTATTTTCTATTTCAATTCCAAACTCTTCTAGAATGTCAATTGTCAAATCAACATATCCTTTAGACTCAAGTTCTGATTCTGTAACTATTATTTTGGAATCACCATCCAAAAGAGGCAGTGTAAATAGCAGTCCAGTTATAAACTGAGAGCTGATATTTCCTTCTATCTCAAACTCATCAGGCTTGAGCTTTCCTTTAATTTTAAGAGGAAGCTTACCTTCATTAGTACTGTACTCTATGCCCTGTCTATCAAAAATATTGTAATATGTTTCAAGTGGTCTTTCGACAAGACGACCTTCACCAGTTATTTCAATTTCTTCATCTGCCAACATCAAAAGAGGAATTAAAAATCTGATAGTTGAGCCTGACTCTCTACAATTCACTTTATTGTTTTTTAGATTGAAATTTGAAATCCCTTTGATTTTTAAGCTGTATGTACCTGTTTCTTCATTCAGCTTCTGCTCTAACACCTCAACTCCAAGAGATTCCATCCCTTCAAGTGTTGCCTCTATATCATTAGAATATGATATATTCTCAATATTTGAAATCCCTTCAGACAGCGATGCCGAAATAATAGCTCTATGGCTCATGCTTTTTGAAGGAGGTATATTTATTTTTCCTGAAAGTTTTCCAGGAATAATCTTTTTGCTATGCATTTTTTCGCCTCCTCATATGCGTTTTAATTATCTTTTTTTATATTTTAATTATTATATTTCTTCTACAAATATTCACTAATTTTCTCTTTTACAATCTTCTTAGTGAAACATTCTCCTATTTTCTTAAGAAGTATTATAGTTATACTGTCTGCGCTAGTTTTTTTATCAACTCTCACAGCTTTTTCTATCGCTTCAAGGTCCATCGCAGGCAGTTCGTACTCAAGGCCATATTTAACTAGTAAGTTTTTTATTCTCTCAGCTGTACCATTTTCCGTTTCGCCCATCTCTTCACTCTTTCTGGTTATGCTGTACATTCCCATTGCAACACCTTCACCATGAGTATATTTCTCATAGTTGAAAAACTGTTCAATAGCATGACCTATAGTATGGCCGAAGTTCAGTATCATTCTGATTCCCGTATCTTTTTCGTCTTCCTCTACGACTTCCCTTTTTATATCACAACATCTGTAGATTATCTCTTCTATATTTTCCATATATTCATCTTCGCTAGTATATCCTTCCAGCATTTCAAAAAGTTCTTCGCTTCTTATACAGCCGTATTTGATAACTTCTGCTGTACCATCTGCAAGATATCTTTTATCCAAAGTCTTCAGCATATCAGGATCTATCAAAACTATCTCCGGATGATAGAAATTACCCACCAGATTTTTACCTCTCTCAAGATTTACAGCAACTTTTCCGCCAACTGAACTGTCTATCTGAGCTAGAAGCGATGTAGGAATCTGTATGAATTTTATACCTCTTAGTAATGTCGCCGCCACAAAACCAGTAAGGTCTCCAACAACTCCACCACCAAGTGCAACAATCATATGACCCCTGTTGATCTCTCTTGAAAGCAGATCTTCATACACTTTTTCAAGTATCTCCATAGATTTGCTGGTCTCACCCGGCTCTACAACTGTAAAAAACGGTTCTATTCCAGCATCTCTTAATGACTCATCAAATTCCTTCCCATATATATTATACACGTTTTGGTCAGTAATTATAAATATTTTTTCTCCTGCATAAATTTTCTTTATTTCAGAGCCAAAATCTTTTCTCAAACCCTTTTCTATCTTTATCTCATATGACTTATCTGGTAAATCTACATTAAGTATTCTCATATATTCAGCTCTTCCTTTCTCTTGAATGACTGATCTAGCATATCTGTCAATTTTTCATAGTCTTCCTCAGAAATAGAGTCTCTCAGTTCTTTAGTATATTCCAGGAATAAATCTATTTGCTCAACCAGTTTATCTTTGTTTTTTATAAAAAGTTCAGACCACAGTTTACCATTTATCTTTGCAATTCTGGTAGTATCTCTGTAGCTGCTTCCTGCATAAAAATCCACATCTTCAACATCTTTACAGTTTACCATTCCAACTGCAACTATGTGAGGCAATTGGCTTACATATGCAATATTCTCATCATGGATTTCAGGAGTTGTTCTGACAACACTTCCAAAACCTAGGCTTTTTGCAAGTTTTTCAACGAATACGATATTCTCTTCTTTATTTTTTTCAGTAGGAGTCAATATATAGTTGGCGTTTTTGAACATTTTTAGCTCTGCTTTGTCTATGCCGCCAACTTCCTTTCCAGCCATTGGGTGGCCTCCTATAAAATCAACATCATCTCTTAGAACTTTCCCGACAGTATCTATTAGGTGAGTCTTAATTCCTACTCCATCGGTTATTATAGCTCCCGATTTGAATTTCTCCATATTGTTTATCATGAACTTCTCAGTGGCCTCAGGATATATTGCAATAATCACCAAATCTGATTTTGATAGAGGAATTTCGGGATCCGTATAACCTTCATCTATCATTCCTCTATCAACTGCTTTTTTTAGTGTCTCCTCAGAAAGATCCACTCCCCATATATTCTTAGGATTCATCTCTCTGAGGCCTAATGCATATGAGCCACCTATCAGCCCAAGTCCTACTACTGTAATATTAAAATCTGACAATTCAAAATCCGATAATTCCATTTTACACCTCTATTAGTCGAGTATTTTTTAGATAGTCTTTCCATCAAGTTCAGCTATTTTTCTCAATTTTGTAAGAATATCTGCAAATCTCTCTGGTACTATTGACTGTTCCCCATCACATTTTGCATTTTCCGGATCGTTGTGAACTTCTATCATAACACCGTCTGCTCCAACAGCTATAGCCGCTTTTGCTAGAGGCTCTACTAACCACCACATACCTCCGGCATGGCTAGGATCCACTACAACCGGTAAATGTGTATGCTTTTTAAGAACAGGTATAGCTGAAAGATCTAATGTATTTCTAGTTTTGTTTTCAAATGTTCTTATTCCTCTCTCGCATAGAATTACATCTTCATTTCCACCGGCCATTATATATTCAGCTGACATTAGAAGTTCATCTATTGTTGAAGACATACCTCTTTTTAAAAGTATTGGTTTTCTGATTTTCCCAAGCTCTTTCAACAAATCGAAGTTCTGCATATTTCTAGCTCCTACCTGTATAACATCTACATCTTCAGCAAATATATCAACATATTTTTCTGACATTATCTCACTCACAATTGGAAGACCCGTTTCTTGTCTAGCTATTTTCAGCAGCTCTATTCCTTCTGTACCTAATCCCTGGAAACTGTAAGGTGATGTTCTAGGTTTGAAAGCACCGCCTCTTAAGAATGTTGCACCTGCTTTTTTTATCTCTTTTGCTATAGTAACTATCTGATCTTCAGATTCTACTGAACATGGACCTGCCATTATTCCTATATTGTCTCCACCTATTTTGCTTCCGTTTACATCTATTATTGTTCTTTCCTGAGTGTGGAATGCTCTATTTGCTAATTTGTAACTTTCCTGAACAGGAATAATCTTTTCAATATGTCTTATAGCTGCAAGCTGATTCTTATCAACTACAGTTGTATTTCCAATAAGACCAAGCAGTCTGTGGCTCTCACCCTGTGACTCGTGAATTCTAAGTCCTAGAGCCTCCATTTTCTTTATCAGTTCCAATCTTTCTTCATCTGGCATCTTGTTACTAAGTACTAAAATCATTTAATCATCTCCATTGAATTTATTTGAAAAACATTTTTACTATTTTTTGGTATAAAAAAAGAGCCTCCTATGAGACTCTTAAAATTCTAGTATTATACGGATAGTTTTTTCCTGTATATTCTTCGGTTCACTTCACTTGCTTGAAGCACTGTGTATATTATTACACTTCTATAAAGTTACTCCGACTATAGACTCATTAGGTTTAACAGCTATTTTTTTGTATGACAAAGTTCCGGCGCTAAAATAATAAAAGCCCCAGCTAAAAAAATAAAAGAAATATTCAGTTGCCATACTTTTTATACTGTTAATAAGTCTATCCATTTGAAAAAACCTCCAATATTTCTTCTTAACTAAAATATACACTATTCAAGTCGACATTGTCAACTATAACTGATGAATTATTATTTATCGCTGAATTTCCCTCTCTTAAGAGCTGTTAATCCTGTTCTGTTATACTCCAGGATACCATAAGATCTCATAAGTTCAGTAAATGATTCTATCTTGCTCTCATCTCCAGTTAACTCAATCATAAGACTCTCATCAAAGACATCTATGATCTTACCTCTGAATATACTAACAACTTCTATTATCTGCGATCTTTTAATTCCATCAGCCTGTACTCTTAAAAGCAGTAACTCTCTGCAAACAGATTCATCTTTTTTAAGCTCAGTCACTGTAATAACATCAACAAGCTTATTGAGCTGTTTTACAATCTGCTCTATAGTCTGATCGTCTCCTCTAGCAGTTATTGTCATTCTTGAAACTTCTGGATCTTCCGTCTCTCCTACTGAAAGTGAGTCGATATTGTATCCTCTTCTTGTAAAAAGTCCAGAAACTTTCGATAGAACTCCAGACTGGTTCTCTACAAGCACTGATAGTATATGCTTCATTATGCTTCACCTCTATTATTTACCATAAATTTTTAATCTATAATTATAATGTCTTGAAATCTTCGTTTACGATTGCTTCTATTAATACAGCCTCTCCTGATTCCATAGCATCTTTAAATGCCGATTTAAAATCCTCGTCATTGGCAACTCTTACGCCTTTAATGCCATATGCTTCTGCAATTTTCGAGAAATCAGGGCCTTCTGTGAATATCGTTCCATATACGGACTCTTTACCATACGAATTTTCCTGAAGTTCTTTAACCATGCCAAGTCTGTTGTTGTTGAAAACTATGATTTTGATATCCAGATCCTGCTCCTTAACAACTCCAAGCTCAGCCAAAAGCATCTGGATTCCTCCATCTCCCATTACTGCAACAACCTGTTTTTCTGGCGCTCCCATCTTTGCACCTATTGATGCCGGTAAACTATAGCCCATAGTTCCCAATCCACCTGAGCCTAAAAGCGTCCTATCTCCTCTGAACTCAAAATTATTGGCAGCCCAGAACTGATTCTGTCCAACATCAGTAACTACAACAGCAGAATCATCCATGCATTCTGAAACATAGTTCATGCATAACTTAGGATTTACTAAATCTGTCTCATCAATCACCGGAATATGTTTTGATTTCAGAGTTCTTGTATGTTCAATCCACTCATCTATCTCCAGCTTTTTATCCAGTCTATCTATTATATCTCTTAGTATCAGCTTCGCATCTCCTACAATTGGAATATCAACTTCTAGGTTCTTTCCAATCTCTGCGGAATCGATATCTATCTGAATTATCGTCTTGCTTTTTGCTACAACGTCTATCTTAGATCTATCTGCAACTCTTGAACCTACTACAAATACCAGGTCTGATTCCTTCATGATTCTGTTTGAATATGTCTGACCGTGCATTCCAACCATACCTATATAGTTTTCCGAACTCTGGTCAAACGATCCTATCCCCATGAAAGTAGTCAGTACAGGTATCCCAGTTTTTTCGACAAGCTCTGCAACCTCAGCTTTTGAATCCGAAAGCATAACGCCTCCACCACAGCAAATTACTGGTTTCTTTGCCCTCTTTATCCTGCTTACAGCTCTCTTTATCTGCCCTATATGACCTTCTACTACCGGATTATAGCCTTTTATAAATATCTCATCGGGATACTCGTAACTCCTTACTTTTTCAAGCTGAATATCTTTCGGTATATCTATAAGAACCGGCCCTTTTCTTCCTGTATTTGCAATGTGGAAGGCTTTCTTTATTACACGAGGAATTTCTTCTTTGTTTTTTACAAGATAATTGTATTTAGTAAACGGCTCTGTAGATCCGATAATATCAGCTTCCTGAAACACATCATCACCAATCATATTTAATGGAACCTGACCTGTTATTATAACAAGAGGTACAGAGTCCATATATGCCGTACTTATACCGGTAATCATATTTGTTGCTCCTGGCCCAGAAGTTGCCATACAAACTCCAACTTTTGATGATGTTCTGGCATATCCACTCGCATTGTGAACAGATGACTGCTCATTTCTAACAAGTACATGCTTAATATCACCACTTTTTCTGATAGATTCGTATACAGGCAATATATGTCCTCCTGGATAACCATATATCGTATCTACACCTTCTTTTTGAAGGCATTTAACTATCATATCCGCTACTATCATTACGCCACCTACTTTCAAATATAACTCTCCACTTATTATTGTGTCTAATTTTTTATTATGTCCTATTTTTTCTTTTCTGCAATATATTGTTTAACTTTTTCATCATATCTTTTCATTATCTTCTGCATTATTTCAGATTTCACTGTAGGAACTTCAATATCATCCACTATGCTTATTGGAAGCGCATCGTTAGAAGTTCCAGTTATGAATACCCCTTCTAATTTATCTATATCTGCAGCTGCAAGTGTCTCTTCTCTAAGCGATATACCCATTTCTTCTGCCGCAGCTATTACTTCCTGTCTGGTTATTCCTAGAAGACAAGTATCTCCTGGAGGAGTTAAAAGTTCACCATCTTTAATAAAGAAGAAATTAGATCTGCTTCCTTCTGTTACATTACCGCTGTTATCAACAAGAAGTGCTTCAAAAGCATCATTTTCTTTCAGTGCATCTGAGACTCTCTGTCTTAAATCTACATCCATAACCTTAGCATTAGGATCTTTTCTTTCAGACTCAAACAGTATTGTTTTTATACCTTTTTCAAAAACTTCCGGTGCAGGATAATGAGAATCTACAAAAAACGCCAGCAGATTCTGATCTTCTGAGTCTAAATCTGAATATATAAGTTTAATATTCTGATTTTCAACTCCATTTATCTCTATGAGTTTTTTCATATCATCAGAAATCTCTTTCTCAGACTTTTTCATCTCATACCCTTTTGACTCAAGAGATTTTTTCAGCCTGTCAACATGTCCTTCCTCAAAAAGAGGTACTCCATCAATTACTCTTATAACTTCATATATATATGGTGCTGATACTTTTTCAAATTCCGTATCATCATTTGATTTAAATTCTTTCCCATTTGAAACATAATAATCCCTAACTGCTTCATTTTTCATTCGAATCACCCCTGATAATTATTAATTAATTCTCTGCTAATTAATTCCCTGCTCTTCCTTTTTTGCTTCTACAATCTTATCAAGTTCATCCTTCATTTCATGCATGCTCGTTATATCACCGGTATTTCTGACATCCCAGAATCTCTTTCTTATGAGCTCAAGCTGATCATGAGGCATCTGCAGCATATAGAGATCCTGTATTCTATCAAGTATCTCCTCTACTATAGATGATCTCTTATGAAACAGTCCTTGTGAATCCATAATTTCATCCTTAATCTGAGACATCTCCATATCTAGCATAAAAGCCGCTTCAGCAGCATTTTTCAGTTTCTGTCTGATATCTTCCGGCATATTTTCATTAAATTTATAATTAAGCGAATGCTCTATTGTCGCCCAAAAGTTCATCGCTAATGTTCTAATCTGTATCTCTGCAAGTATCTCTTTTTCTCCTATAGCAGTCTGTACAACATATTCTATTATCATATGGTATGATCTATACCCACTTTCCTTACGATTAGAGATATAGTCTTTTTCATATAGAATTGTTAAATCCTTACCATCTCTGTCTTTGATCAGCTTTACGACCGAGGGAATATCGTCAACAAGCTGACACATTATTCTGATTCCTGCTATATCTTCCAACTCAGCAACTCTATCAAGAGGCAACTCCATTCTATCGCATTTTTCCAGAATACTAGATATCTGCTTAACTCTACCTGTAACAAACTCGATTGGAGAGTATTCATCCATTTTTCTGTATTCACTTCTAATGCTCTTGAATTTAATCTTTAGCTCTTGAACTGCCTGCTCATATGGAATAAGAAAAGTCTTCCAATTAAATATCATCATTCATTCCACCCTAATTAATATATACCCACAATACATTATACTATCATAAGGATATTTTGTTAATCTTTTTTGAAAATTAACTTGTTGTTCTCATCAAAATCAATTCTTGCTAAACACTGCAGATTTACTCCGAGCTCTCTTAGCAGATTTCCCCCTGGCTGATAAGATTTTTCTATTACGATTCCAATTCCAGCTACTTCTCCACCACCTTTTTGAACAATGTCAATCATTCCGAGTGTTGCAAATCCATTGGCTAGAAAATCATCTAATATGAGAACTTTATCTCCTTCATTTATATATCTCTTAGACACTTTAATCTTGTATGTCTTTCCTTTAGTAAATGAAAATACGTCCGAATCATATACATCCTTATCTAAGTTCTTAGACTCTGTCTTCTTGGCAAACACTACCGGCACATTGTCGAAGTACTGTGCAACAATTGAAGCTATAGCAATTCCCGATGCCTCTATCGTCATTATCTTATTGATTTCAACATCTGCAAATCGTCTCTTGAATTCCTTTCCAACTTCATTTAGAAAACCAATATCCAATTGATGATTTAAAAATGAGTCTACCTTCAAAATTCCCCCGTCACAAACTTTACCGTCATTCAAAATCTTCTGTTCTAAAAGTTCCATACTGTATCCTCCTCTTTATATAATGCAACCATCTATCTGTCTATATAGTATAACATAATTTTTGAATTTTTCCTTTACCTATTAACTTGCAATCACCATATTCACGAGATTTTGTTCTATATTCTTTTTATTATTGAACTTAAAACCAAAACACCTCTCAGCCAACAGTCTATCATATAGACAGTTTGCCAAGAGGTGTTTTTACTTATAATGCTCAATCATATTCTCATTATTTAATTACATTCTTTAGCTTTTCTTCTTTTAAGTATAACTGCCGTGGCCATTATTGAAATTCCAGCCGCAAAAAATATCGCCGTACCGATTCCTCCTGTTACAGGAATAATCACTTTATAGTTTTTCACTTCAGTAGCATCCAATTCAGTTCCATTTGGATTATATGAAATATTACCGCTAGTATAACTGTTATCGTCAACCATAAATAGTATTTCTGGAATTTGTGCATATCCACTTGGAGGGTCGAATTCAAATAAATAGTACTCATTCTTTACAGGAACCTCTACTCCATTCCTTGTTTCCACTGCATCAGAATTTTGCAGACCCACGATACTCAATTCACCATTGTTTCCAGTTCTGAATATATGTGCATAGACCTTATTGCTAGACCAAGATATCCTTTCCTGATAACCCAAAACTGATATATAATGCGTCTGTGGAGATCCACCTTCAATGGTTCTAACCCTTTTTATTCCAAACTTCACATTCCTCAGTCTCTGACCTGTTGCACCATCCGTTTTTACAAACTTTTTACCCCCAGTAGTTACTTTCGGCTCATCCGGATTTAAAGGTAGCGGATTTCCATCATTCCAGTTTTTAACTACAATATTTCCTTTTGACTCTAGAATATATTCAGCGGAATATCCATTGTATTCTTCTAAAACCTTGTACTCAGTGTCATTGTCTAAGCCAGACCAAATAACAGGATTGATTCCATTTATTTGATCCGCTGTCAATGTTACCGGATTTTCCAGCCCATCCCTTACTACAAGCTCTCCTGTCTGAGCATTATATAGGGCAAACTTTACTGTCACATCATTTGGAATATTTCCATCGGCCCATTCTTTTTTTGCTTTTAATTCTCCATTGATGGGCTTAGTCGGAATTGGCGAGTTTCCGTGATCAGGCTTATTCCCATAGTGGAAAGTAACATCATTAGACTCTGGTATTCCGACTAGTGCATAATCGCTCAGCATAGCCTTATATTTGATTACTACTTCCGTTGGTGTGTCCTTTTTGTTTATTTTCTCTAGTCCTGATTCAGTTAGCCTAAGATCAAACCCTTTTTGTGGACTGGGCTTAAGAGTTAATACATAATCCCCTGGTCCACCAGATACTGACTCTACAGCAGGAGCTCCCCCAATAGTTACTTTCATATCAATATGCCAATAATAATAATTATCTCTACTTATCCTGAAAGCTTCTGTCATATTATCAGACCAATGTGCAGTTTTATATTCTGTGTCTGCTGGAATAGTAGTCTTAATTTCAAATGGTACAACACTACCATGAAAATATGATCTGGTATCTTTGCTTGTTGTTCCTTCGAAGTTCTTGTCTATGGTAGGCTTTGCCTCAATATTTTTTGGATAAACATGACCATCAACTATCATCGTTCCATCAGACTTATACATAGGTAAAGTTATTTTTACAGGAAGAGCTTTATCTCCTGTCAGCAACTCTCCGTTTTCTCCAATATAAGTCGACTTTGATTTATCCTCTCTTATTTCATACTCCCCTGGTTCAAGATCAGAAGTATCTATTACTAACCCTCCTGCCTCTGTCAATCCAGACTTGCCAGGAATAGGATCGCTCTCTCCGACCTTGTAGATATCAAAGTGAACACCCTTTATTTCATCGATATTTCTCCCCGATATTTCCTTAAAAGCGGTGAACCCTTGTGAGCCATCATATCCATCCGTATTATTCGGCGGTATTAATGACTCGTGATCCCATTCATTGAAATCATCTTCTGTCAGTAACAGCTTATGTACCGTAACCGTTCTAGTCATAGCCTGAGGCTCAGCTGATACTGATACAGGAAGTAAAGATGCAATCAACAAAATAGCTGTGATAAGTAAACTAATAATTCGTGATTTTGATTCCGATTTTTTTCCCATTTTAATCATCCCCATAATAATATTTTAGTTTTGCATATAATCATAACAAATCATACCAACCAAATATTAGAATGACTCCTTTTAATACTCCCTGTACTATATTGATATACAAATATTTACATCATTAGTCTTGCCAAAAGGATTTGTCAATGACTCTTTTTGTCACCATTATTGCACTTATTAAAAAATCAGGCAACTATTTTTATATAGCTGCCTGATTTTTTATGTTTTTCTAAATTGTGTTTTCTAAACTACCACTATAGTATTTATAAAATATTGTGCCTATAAAATAGATTACCTGTAACTCATAACTATATATATCAGCACGATTACCAATATTATTGCAAATATAAACAGCGAATAGTCCATGCTGTTAAATCTATGTCTTACATCATCTATCAGCTCTTTAATAGTCCTAGGGATTACAGGCTTCTCGCCTTCCTCTTGCTTATAGTCATAGTAGAATCTCATATTGACTTCTTTAAGCAGCATAGATGAAAGAGCTCCTCCCGCATTTTCCACACTGGTCAGCAAACCTCTGTCTATAAGATTGAAAACTTTTGAAACAGATTTATATATTCCAGTGAATAGTGGCTTGTAGAGATTTTCTTCAATGCTAAACCAGTTTACCGTAGGATTAATATAGATTCTCTCACCCTTATAGTCTCTCATGAGGAATCTTCTTATGAACAGCAGGTATATTGCCAATCCTATAATTATTGTCATAGCTGATGAAATAAAGCTGCTCAAATCGAATATGTGTATCTCTTCGAATAATCCATAACCTATAGTAGATATTCCTTCATCAAACAGACCAAACAGCTTTTGAGGAAATAAACCTACAAATATGATCAGCACACATAATACTGACATAGGTATCATAGCTCTTAAGCTCATATGATATACCGGAGAGTTTCTCTTGGTTTCTTCATCCGGTACAGGAAACTTGTCATTGCTATTTACAAAGACTGATATAAATATCTTGACCATATAGGCGACTGTAAATGCCGATGCCAGTACAAAAACTATTTCTGCAATTATGAAGTAAAATCCCCCATGAATTTTTGCAGCTTCAGCCAGTGCATGATGAATAACAGTTTTACCGGTATACCCGCTAAGCCCTGGTACTCCAGTAATCGAGAGCATTGCAATTATGAACATTGCTTTTAATACTTTCGTATGTCTTCCATATCCCTTAATTCTATTAATGGTCAGATCATGAAGTTCCATATACATTAAACCTGCTATAAGGAATAGAAGTACCTTAAATACTGCATGGTTAACTATATGGAATAGAAATCCGAACAATGCCGGTCCACCGTCAATTCCTAGCATGCCGGCTAATCCGATTCCAAGTATGATATACCCTGCCTGACTCATTGATGAATAAGCGAATACCGTCTTTATATTTCTCTGAAACAGTGCAAAGAACCCACCTACAAACATATTAATCAGTCCTGCTGTTGCAAGTAAATATGAAATTTTTATATCTCCTTTTAAAATGTAAAGAGAAGTCATCATTATTCCAAAAATTCCTGTTTTTATCAGTATCCCTGAAAGGACAGCCGATGCAGGACTAGGTGCCGCAGGATGTGCCTTTGGCAGCCAGACATGAAGTGGGAAAACACTGGCTTTAACTCCGAATCCTATTAAAATCAGTATTGAAATAAAATATTTTTCCGTACCCAGAAACTCAAACTGCGATCTCATCTGTGTTAGTGTTATTGCTCCTGTGTAATCATATGACACGAATATTCCCATCAGTAGAATAAAACTACCAACTATAGCCATTCCAAGGTAAGATATTCCTGCATCATGAGCATATCTATCCTGATCGTGAATGATAAGCACATATGATGTAAAAGACATTATTTCAAAAAATGTAAAAAGATTAATAATATTTTCTGACATGAACACGCCTAATGTGGCTGAAAATGTCAGCATAAAAAATGCATAATATCTGTTTCTGTTAACATAGTTGATTAAATACTGAGATGAATAAACTGTTACTAGAAACCATATCAATGATGTTATCCATACAAAAACATATCTCAGCATATCTAATTTTATATCTAATCCAACTCCCATTATCTTCGGGATAAAGATTTCTAAAGATCCTCTTTCAGAAAGCGGGATAAAGATAAGACACACGATTGCAAAGTGCACTCCAGTCATTACCATATTGAATAAATCTCTGTGCTTCTCATTTTTAACACCTAGTGCTAGTCCTATTAGGGCGCCTACCGCTGGCATCAAAATTATGAACAAAAGCATTCTACTATAAAAATCCAACTATCCCACCTCCTATATTATTTCCTCAGCTATGCTGGTAATAAATTCTATTACTCTACTTGGGAATATCCCCAAAAGAACAACTATCAAGGTCAAAACAACTATTGAAGATATCATAGCAAAAGGTGATTCCGCAACACCTTTAAACTCTTCAACCTCTTTCTCTTTATCTTCTTCTTTCTCCGGCAAGAATGCAGTCACGAGAATTGGAAGCAGATAAGCAGCGGTTAAGAACGCACTTATCAGAAGAATTACAACAAACATGATCTTGTTTCCTCTAAGTCCCCCTAAAGCCAGGAACCATTTACTTACAAAGCCGTTAGTTGGTGGAATACCAACAAGTGAGAATGCCGCTACTGAAAAACAGGTCATAGTTATAGGCATCTTCTTTCCAATTCCTCTGAGTTCTGAAATATTTGTCTTTCCAGACGCAAAATAGATCGACCCTGCGCAGAAGAATAGGACAATTTTAATAAACGCATGATTTACTAAATGTAACATCCCACCTACGAAAGAGTCTCTGTTAAGGAGCGAAATTCCAAGTATTACATATCCTAGCTGTGAAATTGTTGAATATGCCAATCTCTTTTTGAGGTTATCCTGATGCAGTGCCAGTATGGAGCCCATGAGTATTGTTATACCTATTAGAATATTTATAAACAGATCCGCTCCTATTTCAGAAATTATAAGAGGAGTGAAAATAAAATATGAAATTCTCACAAGTCCAAATATTCCCGATTTTACTACCGCAACAGCATGAAGAAGAGCACTTACAGGTGTAGGTGCAACCATCGCATTCGGCAGCCAGGAATGAAAAGGAACCAGTGCAGCCTTAACTCCAAAACCTAAGAAAAGGAGAACATAAATAGCTATCATCATGGTCTTATTTTCAGCAACTGCTATATTTTCAAATATTCCAAGCGCTCTAAAGTCCAGCGTGTTCGTCTGCTGATATAAGAGGATCATTCCAGTAATTATTAAAGTCGCTCCCCCAAATGAATACACGAGATATTTAACCCCACTATTGAGAGCCTGATCCGTTCTGCTGTGAATAACCAGTGGGTATGTTGAAAGTGTCAAAAGTTCATAGAACATATAAAGCGTGAACAGACTTCCTGACAGGGCAATACCCATAGTCACACCCAGAGTTATCAGATAGAAAAAGAAGAATCTCTTTTCCCCACCCTCATGCTCCATATATTTAGTTGAATAAAATGAAGCTATGCACCATAGAAATGATGCCATTATTGCAAAGAGCATACAGAATTTATCAACTTTTAGAAAAAGGTTGATGTTCTGGTTGAAGCTCATCAAAAATAGCTCCTTACCCTCATAATTCTTTAATGCCAGAACAATAAGGAAATTACATATTACTAAAGTCACTACCGCAATATTTCTCACTTTCGGTATTTCAAGTGGTTTTAAAAGTACAATAAATGCAATCAGAAATGGAAATATAACGGGTAGTAAAATGAATAAATTTTCCAAAATAATCACCGCCTAACTTAATTGAACACAGATAAAAATGTGTTAATTATTTTTTCTGATCGCACACCTGCAAATATCAATCCTGCCGAAAGCAATAATAGCGGTGCAATCCTGTTTAACTTGTAAACTGCTTTTGACTCGTTTATCTCTATATCATTAGATTTCATGAAAAATCCTCTAACTATTATAGGGAAATAATAGAATGCATTTAAAAGTCCACTGATGAGTATTATAGCAACTAACAGATAGCTTTTTGTCCATGCCGCCTCAGATGCAAGATTCCACTTGCTGACAAATCCAGGCAGCATAGGAATTCCAACCATGGACATAGCAGCTAGTGTAAATGCTAAAAACTCCACAGGCATTCTCTTACCAAGTCCGTTCAACCTGTTTATATATTTAGTATCCAGCTCTAAATTCATGCTGCCAGCAGTCAAGAATAATATTGATTTAGCTAGTGCATGAGCTATTATATGATAATATGCAAATGCAAGTCCAAATGTCGTTCCGAGTCCCATTCCGAAAAATACATATCCCATCTGAGCAACAGTGGAATAGGCAATCGTTCTCTTTAACTCTGTCTGAGCTATTGCAAGTATAGAACCTATTATCATTCCTGCACATCCAAGCACTAAAAGCACATTGAATATATAGTGAACCTCTGGTATATCAGTACCAAGCGTTCTATATATTATCTTCACATAAAGATAGAAGAATGCCTTTATTACAAGTGCTGACAGAAGTGCTGATGATGTCGTAGGTGCAGTCGAGTGTCCATCCGGCAGCCAGGTATGAAGTGGAAAAAGTGCACTTTTTATTCCTAGCCCGATAGTAAACAGTGCCGTACTTATCAAAATAACATTCTGATAGTCTGCATGATTTTCCAATATCTCTCTATGAATAAAACTCATATTTAAATTTCCCGTAATAGAGAAAATAAATGCTACTCCCATCAGAAAAAGACCTGAGCCAAGACTGCTCAAAATCAAATACTTAAGTGTAGCTAGGAAATTATCCTTTTTGTTCTTGATTACAATAATTCCGCATGCCGCCAGTGTTCCTATTTCAATAAATACGTATGAGTTAAATATGTCATTTGTGAAAATAACTCCTAATAATGAGCCAATAAGTATATTAGTTAAAAAATAATATATTTTCACTCTGCCCTTGTCTATTTCTCTAGGTATTGTGTCATATGAATACCATGTAACCACACCATATACAAATGAGAACAGGACAGAAAAAACTGCTTCCACAGGTCCGATGGACAGTTCTATACCCCAAGGCGATTCGAAATGTCCCGCATTATATATGAATGAACCATTTTTTAGTGTATATGACAGTAAAAATGCCGAAAGCACAATCAGAATTACTGATGTAATACCAGCAACTATCTTTGATACTCTGTTTTTAAAAATCAATATGCCGAGAAAACCCAGTACATATGGCAAAATTACCATCAATAAAGGAAAACTGTCTATATTCATTAGGCGTCTCCTCTCATTTTAATTATTTCATCGAGCTCTATCGTTCCATATGTCTTATGAATCTTCAATGTCAATCCCAGTAAAAATGCTGTTATACTGATTGCAACAACAATTCCCGTAAGCATAAGTGATGTCGGTATGGGATTTACATAGGCATCTACTCCATGATAACCATCTACGATTATGGGCGCTTCTCTGCCAGGCACATATCCTTTTGCAATGAAGAAAAGGAAAATAGACGTATCCATTATGTTCATGCCTATTATCTTACGTATTAGATTGTTATTTATAAGCATGATTGCAAATCCGATACCAAATAGTATGATTGCTCCTGTTTCGATATAATTTATTGCGAATTTTTCCATAGTTATATCTCCCCCTCATCGAAGAGTCTGAAAAAAACGTATATTGTTATTGCAACGATGATTCCAACGCATATATTCAAAGGAACTATATATCCGGCACTTAAAATATTGCCAGGCATACCTTTTCCTAAATGAGGTGCATCAATATGACTTCCACCCGTGATAAAGCTATATCCTTTTACAATTCCATAAAACAATATTGCTGACGTAGCTACTCTCAGCAAGTTTTTGAATTTAAACTTCTTTTTACAGTACTCGCTCCCATACGATAAGTAAGTGAGTATCAGACTTGCCCCCAATATAGTTCCTCCAGCAAATCCTCCACCTGGAGACATGTGCCCAAATAAAACTACATAGATTCCAAAAACCTGCATGAAAGGAACTATCAGCTTCCCTACCGTTTTTAAAATTACACTATTCATCTTCTTCCATCTCCAGTTTTGAATCCTTCATCATAATACAAACTATTACTATTATAGAAGTGAACAACACCGATGCTTCCACAAATGTATCGAAAGCTCTGTAGTCAAGTATTACACCTGCTACGATATTAGTCACCCCTGTTTCTTCCATAGCCTTTTCTATATATCTTTCTGACACATAATTGTGCACAGGGCTAGCAGGATCACCAAAGTCTGGCAGCTCACTTACACCCAGTAAAAGGATAGCTATTAAGGCCATGGTCAATACAACCGCTAATGCTTTTCTAATCATTTTCCCTGCTCCTTATCCTTCTCAAAGTCACAACGAATAATATTGTGGTTACACCTGCTCCTACTGCAGCTTCTGTAATAGCAAGGTCTGGGGCATTTAACTGCTCCCATATAAGCGCCATTATAAGGCTATATACCATAAATACTATTATTGCACCTATAAGATCTTTAATAAATGCAACAGCAATAGAAGAAATGATCAGGAAAACAAGCATTATAACTAAAAATATTTCCATTAAAGCTCAACTCCTTCTTTCTTCTCTTTTTTCTTTTTCTTTATCAAAATCGATTTTGCAATCAGATGTGTTGCTGTTGGATTAGTTATCCATAAAAATATGATTGTGACAATAAGTTTTACGCTGGAAAACGATATTCCATCGTATATTACTAATGCAAATAAAGACATCGCCGCCCCTAATGTGTCACATTTAGCAGCCGCATGTGCTCTGGTAAACGTATCCGGAAACCTCATAAGTCCTATAGTTCCTACATAGAAAAAAAAGATTCCACCTATCAAGAACAAACTTGCCAGTATATCTCTAATCATCTTCTACCTCCACTACAACCTTAGATATGAAAGTTGAGCCTAGAAAACTTATAAGAGCATATACGAGAACTATATCTATGAAATATGTTTCTTTTATGATATAAGAAACCGCTGAAATAAGTACGATTGTTTTTGTTCCGATAACGTTTATGGCAATTAGTCTATCTGCAAATTCAGGTCCTTTAATTGCTCTTGCAAAACAGATTAAAATACTGACTGCAAGTGCTATAGTAGACCCTATTAGCATTTTTTCCATATTAATCCCTCTCTATATCTAAAAGTAGTTTTTCTATTTTAGATTCTGTCACTCCGGAAATATTCTCATCCCTAAGTGCATGTATTAAAAGCTTGTTCCCATCCAGTGATACGGTAATTGTTCCTGGAGTTATTGTAATAGTATTTGCAAATAAAACTCTCAGTTTTTCCGATTTCAATGATGTTTCATATTCAAATAGCTGTGGCTGAATAATCAGATTTTTACTTAAAACAATTTTTGCCACATCTATATTAGACAATACTATCTCCTTTAAAAGCAGAATACCGACCTTTATAAACAATAAAGGCTTTCTTATTTTAACTTCATTCTCGACTCCATCAGATTGCTCGTCTCTGTTGAAAAACAGTATGAGCAGAACAACAACCAACCCTAAAGAGAAACTTTCAATAGTGAATCTCTCCGAAAGTATAGTCCAGAAGATATATAGAGCGAAAAAAAGCAATACTTTTCCTTTCATTTCCTCACTCCTATACTATTTTTTTCATGAAAAAAGCCATTGAAAACGGTTTTAGGTGTTTATACTGTTTTCAATGGCTATAAAATCTATTTAAGTTTAGCTAAAAGCTCTCCAGTCTGTACGCTCTGCTCTTCTTTTACTAGAACAGTCTCAACCACACCGTCAACAGGAGAAGCAACATTAGTTTCCATCTTCATCGCTTCGATTACTGCTATCGTCTGGTTAGCTTTTACCTCGTCTCCTTCTTTAACAAGAACTTTAATTATGTTTCCAGGTATACTAGCACCTATTTCCTTCTCATCGTCAGGATCTGCCATAATAACTTCTGATTCAGCCTGTCCTGAAGTGATAATATAACTGTCTTCATCCTTTAGTCTTGTCGCTCTTCTCATACCATTAACTTCATAGTATAGAGTTCTGTAACCGTCTTCTTCTAATCTACCGATTTCTAGAAGCTTGATTACAAGTGTCTTACCTTCTTCAAGTTCAACTTCACAAGTTTCACCTTCATTAATTCCATAGAAGAATATATCGCTGCCCATTTTTGACAGAGATCCATTTACAGAAACGTACTCAACATACTCTTCAAAAACTTTCGGATAAAGCGCATACGCAAGTTTGTCCTGCATAGTTGCATCTATGTTGTACTTTTTCTTTAAATGCTCTCCAATTGCATCGAAATCTTCTGGCTCTAACAATTCTCCAGGTCTGCAAGTTATAGGCTCTTTTCCTTTAAGAACCAGTTTCTGTAAGTCCTCAGGGAATCCTCCTATCGGCTGACCTATCATTCCTTCAAAATATGAAACTACTGAATCAGGGAAAGCCATATCTTTACCTTTAACATATATGTTTTCAGGTGTAAGTTCATTTTGAACCATGAATATAGCCATATCCCCTACAACTTTAGAAGTTGGAGTAACTTTAACTATATCACCAAACATTTCGTTAACTGTTTTGTACATCTCTTTAACTTCATCAAACTTGTGTCCAATTCCAAAACTCTCAACCTGTGGTTTAAGGTTTGAATACTGTCCACCAGGTATTTCATATTTGTAAATCTCTGTAGTTCCTGAGTTAAGGTCAG
Source organism: uncultured Clostridia bacterium (assembly GCA_964489735.1). Classification (GTDB taxonomy): domain Bacteria; phylum Bacillota; class Clostridia; order Tissierellales; family Gottschalkiaceae; genus Andreesenia. The sequence continues at coordinate 24,583 of CAZBAL010000002.1, forward strand.
ATTCAAACTGCTTGTAAACCGGTCTCACTGATGCCCAGTAATCTGAGATCTTTTGCAGCTCATCTAAATCCATCTTAGTTGCTCTCGGTGTATTCTCAAGAGCCGCAACAACTGAGTTAAGCGCAGGCTGTGAAGTCAATCCTGACATACTGTTGAATGCAGTATCAACTATATCTACACCTGCCTCTACAGCTGATAGAATTGCAGCTACACCATTTCCTGAAGTATCATGTGTGTGGAAATGAACTGGAATTCCAATTTCTGATTTTAATGCTCTTACTAATTTACCTGCAGCATATGGCTTAAGCAGCGCAGACATATCTTTTATTGCTAGTATATGAGCACCCATCTTCTCAAGCTCTTTTGCAGTATTTATATAATATTCAAGTGTATACTTGTCTTTGCTGTCATCTAAAATATCCCCTGTGTAACAGATACATGCTTCAGCAACTTTATCAGTTTTCAGCACTTCATCAATAGCAACTTCCATTCCCTTTAACCAGTTAAGCGAGTCGAATATTCTGAATACATCTATTCCAGAATCTGCTGATTCTTTGATAAAGCTTCTTATTACGTTGTCAGGATAGTTCTTATACCCAACAGCATTAGCACCTCTGAAAAGCATTTGGAACAGTATGTTAGGTATTTTCTCTCTAAGTTTAGCAAGTCTTTCCCATGGAGATTCTTTTAGGAATCTGTAAGCAACGTCAAATGTAGCTCCTCCCCACATCTCTAATGAGAAAAGATCTTTAGCAAGCACTGAAGTTGCTTCTGCCACTTTTAACATATCATTTGTTCTAAGTCTAGTAGCCATAAGTGACTGATGAGCATCTCTCAGTGTAGTGTCTGTCAGTAGAACCTGATCTGAATTATTGATCCAGTCAACAAGTCCTGCAGCACCTTTTTCATCTAGTATCTGCTTAGTTCCTGTAAGGATTTCCGGCTTTTCAAATACTGGCACCTTAGGTACATCGAATTTTTCCATGAACTCTCTTGAGTGAGTTTTCATAGACTTTTCTCCGATGTAGTTAAGCAGCTTTAACTCCATATCCGTACTAGTTTCAATAGCAAAAAGCTCTGGATTATTTTCTATAAATCCTGTATCACAATTTCCAGCAAGGAAATCAGGGTGATTCATAACATTTATTAAGAAAGGAATATTCGTTTTAACACCCTTTATAGTTAACTCCTGAAGAGTTCTCTTAGCTTTTCTTATTGTATCAGGCCATGTTCTAGCATGTGATGTCGCTTTAACCAATAGTGAATCGTAATAAGGAGAAATAACTGCTCCAGCGAATCCGTTTCCACCATCAAGTCTTACACCGAATCCTGAACCTGTTCTGTATATCTCAATAGTTCCTGTATCAGGCGCAAAGTTATTAAGCGGATCTTCAGTAGTTACCCTACACTGTATTGAGTATCCTCTAGGAACTATAGAGTCCTGAGATTTTATTCCTATATTTTCAGAGTCAAGTCTTTCACCTTCTGCTATACGTATCTGTGATTGAACGATATCAACTCCTGTTACCATCTCTGTTATCGTATGCTCAACCTGAATTCTTGGGTTCATCTCAATAAAATAGTGATCTCCAGATGCATCAAGAAGGAACTCAACTGTTCCAGCTGATCTGTAATCAACAGCTTTAGCTATTTTAACGGCATCTTCACATATCTTCTGTCTCTGTTCTTCAGTTATGCAAAGTGCTGGTGTGAACTCAACAACTTTCTGGTGTCTTCTCTGAATTGAACAGTCTCTTTCAAAAAGATGAACTATGTTACCATATTTGTCACCTAAAATCTGTACTTCAATATGCTTAGGTTTTTCAAGATATTTCTCAACGAAAACATCGTCTATACCGAAAGCTTTTTTAGCTTCATTCTTTGCACTGTAATACTCTTCTATAAGGTTTTCTTCAGATCTTACAATTCTCATACCTCTACCGCCACCACCGGCAGCAGCTTTAAGAATTACAGGATAACCGCAGAACTCAGCATATTCTCTAACTTCATCTTCGTTAGTAGCAGCTTTTTCTATTCCTGGTATTGTTGGAACTCCAACTTCGTTAGCAACCATTTTAGACTTGATCTTATCCCCTAGTCTATCCATCATCTCGTGAGTTGGTCCAATAAACTCTATTCCTGCTTCTTCACATTTTCTAGCAAATTCAGTGTTTTCTGATAAGAAACCATATCCAGGATGTATTGCATCTACTCCCTTATTTTTTGCTAAAGTTATAATTTCATCAATATTCAAATATGCCTCTACAGGCCCTTTGTTCATGCCAATAAGATACGATTCATCCGCTTTAGTTCTGAATAATGCGTTTTTATCTTCTTTTGAATAAATTGCAACTGATCTGATTCCCAGCTCTCCACAAGCTCTGAAAACTCTTATTGCAATTTCCCCTCTATTAGCAACTAGTATGCGTCTAATTTTTTTCAAGTATAGCACCTCTTTCTGTTATATAGTGTTTATATATTATTCATATTTTATGAAGTTTATTACTCAATTAACCTCTAATCTGCCCATCACCATATATTATATACTTAGTAGTAGTGAGTTCTCTTAGTCCCATAGGTCCTCTTGCATGAAGCTTTTGAGTACTTATTCCGATCTCAGCTCCATATCCGAACTCAGATCCATCTGTAAATCTTGTTGAAGCATTTACATATACAGCAGCCGAATCTACTTCTTCTAAGAATTTCTGAGAGTTTCTGTAGCTCTCTGTAAGGATTGAATCCGAATGCTTAGTGCTGTATCTGTTGATATGTTCTATTGCTTCTTCTACTGAATCTACAGTTTTTATTGAAATTATATAGTCAAGATATTCTGTTCCCCAGTCTTCCTCGCTAGTTCCAAGGGCTTTAGGAGCGTATTTTCTAAATCTTTCGTCTCCTCTAACTTCCACATTGTTTTTCACTAACTCTTCATAAAGAGACTCTGCAACATCTTCTAACACTTCTTCGTGTATAAGAACATGCTCTATTGCATTACAAACTCCAGGTCTCTGAGCCTTAGCGTTTATAACAATAGGATTAACTTTCGAAAGATCTGCTGATTCATCCACAAAGATGTGACAATTTCCTGCCCCTGTTTCAATTACTGGTACTGTACTGTTTTGAACTACAGCTTTAATCAGTCCCTGCCCACCTCTTGGAATCAATACATCTAGATATTTATCCAGCTTCATCAACTGATTTGTAGACTCTCTATCCGTACTCTTGATAAGCTGAGCCATGTCTTTAGAAATACCGCTCTCTTCAAGCGCTTCACCGATTATATCAATAATTGCAATATTAGAATTTATAGCTTCTTTTCCACCTTTTAGAATTACTGCATTTCCAGTTTTCAGACAAAGTCCAAATCCATCAACCGTAACATTAGGTCTTGATTCATAAATTATTCCAACTACACCAATTGGCACTCTCTTCTGTCCAACTGAAAGACCATTTGGCATTTTTTTCATTGACAGAACTTCTCCTGTAGGATCATCTAGCTTAGCAATGTTTCTAAGTCCATTTGCCATGTCCTTAATTCTGTCTTCGTTTAAAGTCAATCTATCCAGAAGAGCATCTGTAAGACCATCTTTCTTACCTTCTTCTAAATCTTTATTATTTGCATCTATAATAACATTGGCCTTTTCTACAAGTTTATCTGCTGCTTTTTCAAGAGCATTGTTTTTTTCTTTAGTTGATAATCTTGCAAGTTCATAACTAATTTCTTTTGCATTTTTCCCTATTTCCTGAACATTTACCAAGAAAATCCCTCCATTTAGTATAACAATCATTCTTATTATGATATCATATAAAGCCCATTATTTCAATGTTTAGCCTTATTTATTTGACAAGAACATAGTCCCAATATCTTCTCCATCCAACACTTGATACAGTATCTTCGGTTCCGTTCCATTTGCAATTACAGTTTCAATTCCTTCTTTACCGCATATTTTTGCAGCAGACAGTTTTGTAACCATACCGCCTGTTCCAAATTTACTTCCGCTTCCTGATGCCAACTGCTCTATACTTCTTGTAACCTCTTCAACTTCATGTATAATTTCTGCATCTTTATTCGTTCTAGGATCAGCAGTATAAAGTCCATCAATATCAGATAAGAGGATCAACAGATCTGCTCCTATAAGAGTTGATACTATAGCAGACAGCGTGTCATTATCTCCAAATTGCATCTCGAAAGTAGAGATTGTATCATTTTCATTTACAACAGGTATTATTTTCATATCTATTAGAGTTTCAAAAGTGTTCTCTGCATTCTGTTTTCCTGTCGGATCATTCATCACATTTTTAGTGATCAATATCTGTGAAGAAGTCTGATTGTATTCATTGAAAAACTTCTGGTAAATCTTCATAAGAATCGCCTGACCTACAGATGCAGCCGCCTGTTTCTGCTGAAGACTCATTTCTCCAATTTCTAGATTCATCTTTTTCGCTCCTACAGTTATTGCTCCTGAAGAAACTAACACTATCTCTTTGCCACTGCTCACTAAATCCGACAACACCCTCACAAGCTTTTCCATCCTATGTAGATTTACATTTCCATTTTCATGAGTGAGTGTTGTTGTTCCAACTTTCACGACTATTCTCTTTGCATCGAGAATTCTATCTCTACCTCTCATCAGAATTCCTTCTTTCATATTTATTAAATATTTTTTGAATAATTATTCTATTATTTCTTAATTATCTATATTCTATCATAAATAAATATAGATAACCGGATTTCTCCGATTATCTATATTGAAGTAATATCATTAACTTTTTACTATTTGTTTCCTTCTTTTATAAGATTTAGAAGTCCGCCAGCTTTTATCATATCTCTTTGACGCTCAACTAAATCAGTTATCATAGTATATTCTAAACCTTTAGTAATGTTTTTAACTATCATTTCATCTTTTTCTACTTGCTCTAATGCATTCTCTATTACTAATTCATCCATCATATCTATAGTGTCATAATCTGCTTCATTTTTGAAAACAAGTGGTAAAATACCGTTGTTGATTAAGTTCTGTCTGTGAATTCTTGCAAACGACTTAGCAAGTACTGCTTTAATTCCTAAATACAGTGGTGCTAGTGCAGCATGCTCTCTACTAGATCCCTGACCGTAGTTAGATCCAGCTACTATCATTCCTCCACCATTTTCCTGAGCTCTTTTAGGGAATTCAGGATCACATGGAGCTAGACAGTATTCAGAAAGATATGGAATATTCGATCTGAATGGCAGAAGCTTAGCATTTGAAGGCATAATATGGTCTGTAGTTATATTGTCTTCAAGTTTGATAAGTGCTTTTCCATCCACTTTGTCAGCCAATTTCTTTCCTTGTGGGAAAGGCTTTATATTCGGTCCTCTAACAACTTCCACTTCTGAACCGTCTTCTGCTGGTGGCACTATCATATTGTCGTTAATAATAAATCTTTCCGGCATTTTTATATCATCAAAATCTTTTATCACTTCTCTTGGATCTGTTAAAACACCTGTAAGCGCTGAAACTGCAGCAACTTCCGGGCTAACCAGATAAACATCTGCTGAAACTGTTCCTGATCTTCCTTTGAAGTTTCTGTTGAATGTTCTAAGCGAAACAGCATCAGTTGCTGGCGCCTGTCCCATTCCTATACATGGACCACATCCACTTTCAAGTATTCTCGCTCCAGCTGAAACAAGCTTTGATAATGCTCCATTTTCTGCTAGCATATTTAGAACCTGTCTTGAACCTGGTGCTATTACAAGTGATACATTTTCTGAAACAGTCTTTCCATCAAGTATCTTAGCAACTTTCATCATATCCATAAACGATGAGTTCGTACAGCTTCCTATAGCTATCTGGTCTACTTTAAGACCTTTCTTTTCAGATACCTTAAATACAGCATCAGGACTGTGTGGTGCAGCTGCAAGCGGCTCAAGCTCATCCAGATTTATAACAATCTCTTCATCATACTCTGCACCCTCATCTGCTTTAAGCTCTATAAAATCTTCTTCTCTATCCTGAGCTTTAAGGAATGCTCTTGTGTTTTCATCTGATGGGAATATAGAAGTTGTTGCTCCTAACTCAGCTCCCATATTAGTTATAGTAGCTCTATCAGGTACTGTAAGGTGCTTTATTCCTTCACCAGTGTATTCAAATATCTTGTTTACTCCGCCTTTTACTGTACATCTTCTTAATACTTCTAATATTATATCTTTAGCAGAAACTCCTAACTGAAGTTTCCCTTTTAATTCAACCTTTACTATTGAAGGCATAGTTATGAAATATTCTCCACCTGCCATTGCAACAGCAACATCAAGACCACCTGCTCCAATAGCAAGCATTCCCATTCCTCCACATGTTGGAGTGTGACTGTCCGATCCTGTTAAAGTCTGTCCAGGAATAGAGAATCTCTCAAGATGAACCTGGTGGCATATACCGTTTCCAGGCTTAGAGAAATAGATTCCATGTTTTTTTGCAACAGTCTGAATGAACTTATGGTCATCAGCATTTTCAGGACCAGCTTGAAGCATATTATGATCTATATATGCAACTGATTTCTTTGTTTTAACTCTGTCTATCCCCATAGCCTCAAACTGAAGATAAGCCATCGTTCCTGTAGAGTCCTGAGTAAGAGTTTGATCTATTCTAAGTCCTATCTCAGTTCCTTTTTTCATTTCTCCTGTTACTAAGTGATCTTTAATAATTTTCTGAGCAACTGTTAATTTCAAAACTAAAAACCTCCCGTTTATTTAATAATATCCCCTAGATATTTTTCTGCTAATTTCTTTAATTCACCATTTCTTATTACGCTTGATCTTCCCGATTCATATTCTGAATCTACCCATTCTTTCAGAGGTATAAGTGATTCATCTCTCTTTGAAACTCTCTTATCACCTTTCAGGTTGTAGTAACCATTAACCCAAGCTGCAATTCCTGCCATGCCTGAGTACTGATTAACAGCAACAAGTGGTGGTCTTCCTAATATCTTAGTCGTATCAAACGCATTGTATATCTCTTCATTTTTAAGCAACCCATCTGCATGGATTCCTGCTTTTGTAAGATTGAAATCATGTCCTACAAAAGGAGTTTTATAGCTCAATTTATAATCTAGTTCATCTTCAAAAAACTTAGCTAAATCTGTAAGATACTCTAAATTCATATTCTTAAGCGTACCTTTAATCTGTCCATATTCTATAAGCATACCCTCTATTGGACAGTTCCCTGTTCTTTCGCCAATGCCAAATATAGTTCCATTAACTCCTGAAGCTCCATACTGCCATGCTGCCGATGAGTTTGTAACTACAGTATAGAAGTCATTGTGACCGTGCCACTCAATAAGTCTTGAGTCTACTCCACACTTCTGTCTAAGCCCATTCATAATTCCCGGAACAGATCTTGGCATTTCAGTTCCATTATAAGGAAGCCCAAGTCCCATAGTGTCACAAGCTCTCACTTTAACGTCAATACCAGATTCTTTCGACATCTTCATAAGTTCCTTAACCAAAGGAACTACAAAACCATCGAAGTCCGCTCTAGTAATATCTTCAAGGTGACATCTAGGTTTGATTCCAAGCTCTAATGCTTTTCTAGCTATATTTAAGTAGTATTCCATAGCTTTCTCTCTGTTCATTCCCAACTTATCATATATATGGTAGTCAGAACATGACATAAGCATTCCTGTCTCAGATATTTCCAGTTCTTTTACAAGCTTAAGATCTTCTTCGTGCGCTCTTATCCAAGATGTAATCTCTGGAAACTCATAACCTTTTTCTCTACATACTTTTACTGCTTCTTTATCTTTGTCTGTATATAAAAAGAACTCTGACTGTCTTATTATACCAGAATTATTATCTATTTTGTGTAGATAGTCAAAAATCGTACTTATCTGTTCTACAGTAAATGAAGACATCGACTGCTGACCATCTCTAAACGTTGTATCCGTAACCCATATTTCTTCAGGAATATCCATAGGAACCATTTCACCATTAAATCTAGTCTTAGGCACTTCCGTATAAGGAAATATATCTCTAAAATAATTTTTATTCTCCAATTTTATTCCTCCTCAATTTTATCCCGTACATCATAGCAATTATTCGCCACAATATATGATTTTTTATATGTTTTTTTCATTTTATTCGCACATAATCACAAATTATCAAAAAATAATAATATTCATAATTCCACTGACTATATACTATCATAATAACAATTTTATTACAATAGTTTTTGCAAGTTTTTTTAAATTTCTTGCAATATTCCCTGTTTTGACATTTTCGGTCACCTCTCAATTATCCTCCGTTAAAACGTTGATACATCAGTCTTTTTCTCTTTAATCAATAGTTGTTTTGTGATTTATTTTATGCAACTTTAAATGTTTTTTAGTTCAAATATTCATTTGGCAAATCTATTTTCCCATTAAAAACAGATAGACATCTAAAAAAATAGAAGCAGCCTTAAAACCCTGCAATTCTTAAGGTTTTAAGGCTACTTCTGTTTTTTCATTTTCTGCATTTATTTTGTCTTGATCAATTTATTACACTTATTTGGCTTTGGCTAATGCATTAGCAACGGACTCCATAATACCTTCAGATGACTTCGTAGCTCCGGAAACAACATCTACTTTTGTGCTCTGTTTATCTATTATAGCTGCGATTACTTTATCCTTCGCTTTTTCGAGTATATTTGAAGTCTCATTGTTCTTTCCTACTTTTATTGAAGCTATTTTTCCTTCTTTTACTTCAACTTCAGTATTAAGTCCACCAGCAAAACCAGTCCCTACTCCATTATATTTACCATCTTTCAGTTTATCAGGTATCTCATTTGAAGCTTTATTTACGACTCCGCTAATTGCTTCCAGTCCGTTTATAACCATAGGAGATTTTGGCAGAACTCCGTGGTGATCAATTCTTCCATACTTTTTGTCTTTTACCACGTTACTATCACTATATTTTTCTTCCAGTTCTTTATAAAAATCCTGTTCATCTTTATTTCTCTTTGACCTTTCTGTTCTTACCATCAGAACTATAGCGTCCGGCTTTTCATCCATTATCTTTTCTAAATCAGTAGCAACAAATCCAAATCTGTCTGAATCACCTTCAATATCATCTCCAGCATTTTTCATGCCCCCAAGCTCCATCAACTCAGCTGCGAAGCTGTTCTTTGAAGCTATTGACACTCTGACTTTAGAATCAACATCCGTCAGCATCACCAATGCAACTTTTGGGTTTTCATTTTTCTCAGAGAGATTTTTGATAGCATCTGCTCTATTGAATATATTTATCAGATTGTTTACAGCAATTTCTTTAGAATCCGTTGCAGAAGCTAGTAAACCTATATTAGTGAATATATCATTAACGGTTTTTGTTTCACTGTAGAACTGCTCAGTATTTAACTCTTTAAGCTTTTCCTCTAATCCCTCTATATTCTTAATAGATTCTTCAGATGAGAATGCCGAAGAAGGTTTCAATTCTTCTAATTTCTCAAAATCTATATTTCCTTCTTCATCAGAAATATGAGTATATTTATCTAATATAGCTTCATCTATATGATGGTCATCCGGAATTCCTGCAATCTTAGCACCTGACTCTATCAGTGTCAGAGCATCTGTCCATCCGAAAGTAACTGTAGATTGAGGTTTTACTTTTAAGCCAAGCTTTTTCAGAGCTTTTTCTTGAGATACCATATAATAATCAGCTCTTTTTAACTTTTCAGGAGAAACTATTTTCACGACATTCTCCGAATCTCCCTTTCCTTCAGACTGATAGTTATTTGTCGCTCCTACCATATTGTAGTAACCCCAGTGCCTATCATCTAGGTCATCAAACTGTTTTGTATCATTGTCTGTATCTACTTCATTAAGCTTATCTTTGCTCATTGTTCTCTCATATACACCGTTTAATATCTTAACAGCTTCGGCTCTAGTTATTTCTTTATCCGGTGCAAAAGTTCCGTCTGGATAACCCTCTATCCTCTTATTGCCATATAATCTGTCAATAGCTTTTTTTGCCCAGTGTTCAGAAGAAAGATCAGGGAAATCGGCTTCAGCATCATTATCGGCATCTTCATATGAAAGTATTTTAGCAAATTCAGCTCTAGTTATGGATGCATCAGATCTGAAAGTACCATCTCCATATCCTTCAATAATTTTATTTTCAGCTGCGTAATCCACAACATTTTTGTACCATGCCCCTTCTTCGACATCGCTAAATGATGAAGATTCTCAAGCTTTGACATTCATAGTCTTTTCTTTCAGTCTGGTGTAAAGCGCTACAGCTTCTGCTCTGGTGATATTTCCATCAGGCTTAGCTAAATTGCCTGGATATCCTTCCATATAAGCTCTTTTTAGACTGGTAGCTTGTTCAACGTCTGAAGTGTTCGCAGCAAAAGCACCACTGCATACCAATGTAGTAGCTAAAACTAGTGATAGTAACTTTTTGTTTTTCATAATAACCTCCCATTTTTATCCAATCAAAACTATCTTATATACACCTGCTTTTACAAATATAAATCACAATAATAACTCCACTTAATAAAGAACCTTCATTATATGTACTATCTATCATAAGAAGATTTTTACAATAGAATATCCATATCATAAATGCAATTCTCCTTTGATAAAAAGCTTGGGTTATATTTCAGTTTTGATATAGATTTTCAATATCAAATATTTTGATTAGAATTATATCAAAACTGATAATCAGTGTCAACTCAAATTCATTATTTTCCCTTGTTGTTGACATAGTGTTTTTAATCTGATACAATGATTGTAAAATAAGAGAATATACGGTGTATCAAAGAGGCCGCAATTGCAATCAGTAGCTCATAGTGAAAGGTGTAATTGCCGAAACATTTTACATGTTGGGACTATGCTAAATAAGTATAGTACTGTCAATTAAAGGTTGCCCGACCTTTCTTTGGAGTACTTGGTGCATTGAGGGCAGAAGGTTAGTTTGATTACGCGAACTTAAAGACTATGAGTATACCTTTTGCTCATGGTCTTTTTTTATTTTCTTTTAACATATTATGAAAGCTGGTGAATAAATGAAACTATTTGGATCTATGAATATCAACGAAAATGGTGTATTGGAAATTGGCGGAATGACGGTAACTGATATTAAAAAAGAGTTTGGGACTCCCCTGTATATAGTTGATGAGAAACTCCTAAGGGATACCTGCAGACTTTTTGCTGATAATTTCAAATCAGATAAGATTGAAACTGAAGTGATATATGCTTCAAAAGCATTCTTGAATATAGGAATGGCTAAGCTGATAAATGAAGAAGGTCTGAGTATGGACGTAGTATCAGGAGGAGAACTGTTTACAGCTGTAAAAGCTGGTTTCCCTGTTGATAAAATCTATTTCCATGGTAATAACAAAACAAACGACGAGATAGAGCTTGCTATTAAATATGGTATCGGAACTATAGTGCTTGACAACAAGCAAGAGATTTCAAGACTTGAGAATATCTTAAGAGAAAACAACAGCAAAATGTCAGTTATGCTCAGAGTTAATCCAGGAATAGATGCCCACACTCATGAGTACATCCAGACATCTAAAATGGACTCAAAGTTTGGTGAATCTATATTCGATGACGATATATATGAAATTTCTAAATATTTAGATCAATCGGATGTTTTAGATTTTAAAGGATTTCACTGTCATATAGGTTCACAGATATTTGAAGAAGAATCTTTTATACAGGCTGCAATGGCTATGCTTGATTTTGTTAAAGACATAAAAGACAATGCAGGTGTTGAAACTACTCACCTGAATTTAGGTGGCGGCTTCGGAGTATATTACACTGATGAAGACAGACCTATGGATTTAGCAGCATTTCTTCAGAAGCTCACTAAAAATATTGAGGAGAAACTGGAAAAATCAGATCTAGGTAATATGAAAATCCTTATAGAGCCCGGAAGATCTATCGTTTCTAACTCAGGTTCAACTCTATATGAAATCGGCGGTACTAAAGAAACTTTTGGTGGAAAAGACTATATTTTCATCGATGGTGGTATGGGAGACAATCCTCGTCCTGCTCTTTATCAAGCCAAGTATGAAGGAGCTATAGCCAATAGAATGAATGATGAAGCTACTGAGAAGTACACAATTGCTGGTAAATGCTGTGAATCGGGAGATATTATTATCAAAGATCTTATGCTTCCAAAAGCTGAGCCAGGAGATCTTTTCATAGTATCAACTACAGGTGCATACAATTACAGTATGGCAAGCAATTACAATAGAATTCCAAGACCTGCAGTAGTATTCGTAAAAGATGGCAAAGGCAGAGTTGTAGTAAAAAGAGAATCATATGAAGATATAATTAAGAACGATCTTTTTTAAAACAATAATTTTTAACTAGTATAGTATATATGGTAAATATAACTCATCCATATATACTGTACATATCTAAGGAGTGTTAGTTTTGGGTGTAGTTGTACAAAAATACGGAGGCTCATCAGTAGCCGATCCCGAAAAAATTAAGAATGTCGCAAATAGACTTATAAAAAGAAAAGAGAGCGGAGACGATGTTGTAGTAGTTGTATCTGCAATGGGTAAAACTACCAACGGACTCTTAGAGCTTGCAAGTCAGATATCAAAAAATCCACCAAAAAGAGAGATGGACAGACTCATATCAACCGGAGAGCTTATTACAATCTCACTTTTATCTATGATGATTCATGAACTTGGATATGAGGCAGTTTCTTTGACCGGCAGACAGGCCGGAGTCATAACCGAAGGTGCTTTTATGAAGAGTAAAATTGCCGATGTCAAAAGTGACAATATTAAAAAACATCTTGATGAAGGCAAGATAGTTGTAGTAGCAGGATTCCAGGGTGTTAATGAATTCGATGAAATAACTACTCTTGGTAGAGGAGGTTCTGATACTTCCGCAGTAGCTATTGCAGCAAAATTAGGCTGCCCTTGTGAAATATATACAGATGTTGACGGAATATATGGAATAGATCCAAGGCTTTACCCAGATGCTAAGAAACTTGATCAAATTAGCTATGAAGAGATGATGGAGATGGCACATCTAGGTGCTAAAGTTATGGAACCACGTTCTGTTGAAATAGCAGCTAAATATAATGTTCCTCTTTCGGTTGGTTTGAACACTGGAGATGTTGCAGGAACGCAAATAAAGGAGTATGATAAAGGTATGGAACAAAAATCTATTACAGGACTTTCGGCTACAGACAATATTTTAATGGTTACTGTGAGCAATCTTCCTTATGGTCATAATTACACTGCTAAGATATTCACAGATTTAGCAGAGGAAAATGTAAATATAGATATGATCTCTCAGTCTTCTCCATTAGAAGATGGTACTGTAAGAATTTCATTCACAGCTAATAAAGATGATGAAAATTCAATAGATAAAGTAATGCTTAAGATGATGGCAGAAGTAAGCACTCTTAAGTACAATAAAATAGAAGATGTTGTCAAGGTTTCTGTAATCGGAAACGCTATGAGGGAACAATCTGGAGTAGCAGCTAAGATATTTAAGCTATTCTCTGAAAATGATATAGGCTTCCTTCAAGTTACGACTTCTGAAATCAGTATATCTTATACTATAAATAAAGAAGACAAAGACAAGACAATATCAATATTAGCAAAAGAACTAGGCTTATAATTAATAAAAATATATTCAAGAGGTGACTGTGTTGAAAAAAGTAAATTTAGCACTTGTTGGTGCTACAGGAATGGTTGGAAGTACATTTATAAAAGTATTAGAGGATAGAAATTTCCCAATAGAAAATCTATACCTATTCTCATCTGCAAAGTCAGCAGGAACTAAACTGACTGTACAGGGAAAAGAATATGAAGTTGAAGAGTTAACAGAAACTGCATTTGATGGAAAAGATATAGATATAGCACTATTCTCAGCAGGAGGAGAAGTAAGTGAGAAGTTCGCTCCAATAGCTAAATCAAAAGGAATAACAGTTGTTGACAACAGTTCAGCATGGAGAATGGCAGAAGATGTGCCTCTAGTTGTACCTGAAGTTAACCCAGAAGATATATTCGAAAACAGTGGAATAATTGCAAACCCTAACTGCTCTACTATACAGGTTATGGTTCCACTTAAGCCACTACATGAAAAATACGGCTTAAAAAGAGTAATCTACTCTACTTACCAAGCAGTTTCAGGTTCAGGAGTAAAAGGTGTTGCGGATCTTAAAGAAGGAACTACTACAGCATATCCTCATGAGATAGCTTACAACTGTCTTCCTCATATAGATTCATTCCTAGAAAATGGATATACAAAAGAAGAAATGAAAATGATCGAAGAAACAAAGAAAATTCTTAAAGACGATACAATAAAAGTTACTGCTACTACAGTTAGAGTACCTATAGAAAACTCACACGCTGTATCAGTAAACCTTGAATTCAATAAACCATACGAACTTGAAGATGTTGTAAAACTTCTTGAGAGCACTGATGGAATTGTAGTAGAAGATGATGTTCAAAACAATGTTTATCCTCTACAAAAAGAAGTTTCAGGAAAAGACGAAGTTTATGTTGGAAGAATAAGAAGAGACTTCTCTGTTGATAACGGATTAAACATGTGGGTAGTTGCAGACAATATCAGAAAAGGTGCTGCTACAAACACTATACAGATAGCTGAAAAGCTTGCTGAAAAACTTTAATTTTCAGACAATAAATTTTTGGAGGGATTCATATGAGTCTATTTGAAGGATCAGGTGTTGCGATTGTCACTCCATTTAATGATGACCTTAGCGTAAACTATGATAAATTAGGTGAACTACTTGAGTTTCAAATCGAAAACGGAACTGATGCAATAATTATCTGTGGTACTACTGGAGAAGCTTCAACTCTTACAGATGAAGATCAAGTTTCAGTAATCAAGTACACAGTAGAAAAAGTAAATAAAAGAATACCTGTAATCGCAGGTGCTGGCAGCAACGATACAAACCATGGCATAAATCTATGTAAAGCAATTGAAGCAGTTGGAGTTGATGGTCTTTTACTAGTAACTCCTTATTATAATAAAACATCAGCTAAAGGACTTAAAGAACATTTCTTAGCTCATGCTGATGCTGTAAATATACCAATTATCCTGTACAATGTACCTGGAAGAACTGGTTTAAATATGAAGCCTTCAACTGTATTAGAGCTTTCAAAGCATAAAAATATAGTTGGTATAAAAGAAGCTTCTGGAGATTTAGGACAGGTTGTTGAGATAGCTTCAATATGTGATCCTGACTTTGCAATTTACTCAGGAAATGACGATACAATAGTTCCTCTGCTTTCTGTTGGAGGAAAAGGCGTAATATCTGTACTTGCTAATATCTGCCCTAAAGAAACACATGATTTAGTTGCATCATATTTAGCAGGTGATACAGAAAAAGCAAAAGACCTTCAGCTTAGATACAAAAAGCTGATAGACTCACTGTTTATTGAGCCAAACCCTATTCCAGTAAAAGAAGCTCTTAATCAAATGGGCTTCGGTGTTGGAGAGCCAAGACTGCCTCTAACTACAATGGAAGAAAGCACTAAAAAAGTGCTTGTAGACAGTATGAAAGAATCAGGCCTTATAAAATAAAAAGCGAGGTAATAATATGATAAAAATCATACTATCAGGATGTAACGGACAAATGGGTAAAGTAATTACTGAAATTGCTAATGAAGACCCAGATGTAGAGATAATAGCAGGTGTTGATCTGAATACGGAACAGTATTCAGACTTCCCTGTTTATAAAAATATAAATGAGTTCGAAGGTGAAGCAGATGCTATAATAGATTTTTCTAAGCCTGCTACACTGCCAAGCATAATTGAGTACTGTGAGAAGACTAAAACTCCAGTAGTTTTAGCAGCTACAGGTTATTCTGATTCTGAACTTTCAGATATAATAATGCTAGGTGAAAAAGCACCTGTGCTTTTCTCAAGAAATATGTCTTTAGGCATAAATGTACTTCTTGAACTTGTAAAGAAAGCCGCTTCTTCCCTACCAGGCTTTGATATAGAAATAATAGAAAAGCATCACAATAAGAAAGTGGATTCCCCTTCAGGTACTGCTTTCATGCTTGCTAATGCAGCAAATGAAGCAACTGAAGAACCACTAGATTTTATCTATGGTAGAGAAGGTAACGACACTAAGAGAAAGAAAAATGAACTGGCTATCCATGCTGTAAGAGGTGGAACGATAGTTGGTGAGCACGATATTATTTTCGCTGGTCTTGATGAAGTTATAGAAATCAAACATACTGCTCAGTCAAAGAAAGTATTCGCCTCAGGTTCTATAAATGCTGCTAAATTCATGGCAGGAAAACCTGTTGGACTTTATGATATGAGTGATCTATTTAGTGATGAGTAATTAGCAGAGTCTATATATCCAAATCATAGACAGCTAATCTATGACATCCATAGTAAAAGTCTATAATAATCAATATGCACAAAAAGAATCAATAATCATGATTTTAATGATGATTAAGCTGATAAGTATCTTACTAGTTATTTTTCTAGTTTGCTTATCAGCTTTTTTTACATATAACTGCAACTTTTTCTGTTCTGAGCTGTACTTATATATATATAGGTAAACTTCACTGTATTGGTAAAACTAAGAGAGATTGTAAAGTATATTATACAAGGGAGGGATTTTTTGATAAGAACTAAATTCAAGAACATAATGAACAAGTATTTGAACTACAGCTTTGCTATCATAAGACGAATGCTCGTTCCTCCTCACTCAATAGAAGATGTAGAGGATATTGTATCAGATGTATTTGAAGCTGTTTGGAAAAACTGTCAAAACATTAGTGGAAATGATAAGCGGGTTAAGTCCTATATTGGTGCAATCTCACGAAATAGAGCGATTAATTTTTTGAACTTGAAATCCAGTCATGATATTAACTCTGAAGATATGGTTTTTATTGATAATACCGATGTAGAGAAAGAAGTAATTGAAAAAACACTAAAGAAAGCAGTACGAGACGAAGTGGACAAGCTTCCTGAACAGGAAAAGGAAATTATTATCAGACATTACTTCTACTATCAGAGTATCTCTCAGATTTCAATGGAAATGGAGATTCCTGAGAATACAGTAAAATCAAAGCTATTCAGAAGTAGAAAAATTCTAAACTCTAGATTAAAGGAGGTGGTAGAAAATGAAATTTAATCTATATGATCTTTTTGAAGATGTGAATATTCCAGAAAAATTACTAACTAAAACCGATGACTACAATGAAATAACTTTAACTAAAAAAATAAAAAAGAAAATATCTTTAAACTCATCTAACAAAGCCAGAAAACTTATTCTAGTTGCTGTAATATTATTGTTATTCGCTGGAACAGTTTTTGGAGTTAGTAGAACGGACTTCTTTAAAAATATATTCAAGAAGAATGATTCTATTGAGTTTTCTATACTTCCTGTTCCTAAAGATAGACTATCTAATGAACCAAACAATGGTGTTGAAATAAGATACTTTAATATGGTTCAAAAAAATCCTCAAGACGATTTCCTAACCGAATCTTTAGAGGGTAAAATTGAGATCAAAGATAAAGATGCAGTGAAAAAAATTGGTGAGTACTTGTCAAAATCTCGTGATTTAACAGAAGATGAAAAAAAGAATCTATATGTCAAAAATCATCCAGGCAATCAATTTAATTCGTATGGAGTGATTTATTTCAAAGATGAAAATGGAGTAAGACATGAATTGAAGTATTATGAAAATCCCTCTGATTATTTTTCATACGTTAATTACAAAGGTGAGAACTTCATCCCACAAGATGAATTTTTTCATTTGATGAGAAAACTTAAGGCCTATGGAAAAACTTTGAACATGACTATTCCATCGGATAGCAAAAAACTATTAGAATCTAGAAATTTGCATCCAGATATACTTATTAATACTCAGAGTGTGAAACTTCCAAAGAATTTTAAAATGGGTATAGATAAAGAGCCTTTTGAAAGATTTTATATTTACATGAATGAATTTTCAAAAGATATAGATTTAGATTACTCTAAATATGCAGGTAAAAAAGTAACTGTTGAATCAATTTCTCTTAAAGACGATATAGATGGCAGATATAAACTTGGCGATTACTACAAAGCGGTTATACTGAAACACAATCAGAAAATAATAGGAGCTTTCCTCTACTTAGATGGTGGAATCAATAGATCCTTAAGTTTAAATAAAAAGTCGTTTGACGACATTACAAACCTCTCAGAGAATGATTGGCTCAAGAGAAATTATGACTATTTAAACAAAAGGTATGATAAATACAAAAACCTTCCACCTGAGAAAGCTATAGAAAAATATATTAATCTCACTGTGAAACAACAAATTAAAGAGGCAGAGCTATTTTATCAGCCTGATATAGATAGCCTAATTTCCAAGTATATTAACTCTGCAATATATCCAGAGCGTTTTACAGGAATGATGACATATGAACTTCCAGATGGTGATAATATGAATTTCAACAATATTGAGAGTCAGATGAAAAAATATTCAGAAAAAAACTTTACGATTGATAATCCTAGAATTACACATTTAGAACTATTAAGCAGCAGCTCTAAATACGAAAAATGCTATGATATAGTAATTAACACTCACATAGAAAGTGGCAGTCCTTTTGATCGTCCGTGCATGAAAAAAGATAATCAATTAGGGTGGAAAATAGTCAGTTTTGGTTATTAGACTCAATTCCATGCTGATACACAAAACTTTTAACACCCCCATTATCTATTTTAGAGAAATTGCTTTATTATAAAGTCTAAAAAATAAAGAGACTAGAGATTATATGTCTTCACAATCTCTAGTCTCTATTTATTGCTAAACCTTTTATCTATATGTAATAATCAACGCAAGCTCTATCACAAGTTACATCCTTCATATAATCTATTATCGGAAGATGTTTGTAATGCTTCTGATAGTACTCCAGTCCCTCTTCATCTTTAAAAGTTGAATACAGCACTAGATCATAATTACCAGTCAAACCTTCACAGTTTAACCCTAATTCCAAGTCTATAATTGACTCAATCTCACCTTTAAGATTACCAATCATCCTCTTAGCATCTTCTATATTCTTCATTTTAGTTCTACCTAAAGCGTCTTCTTTGAATTTCCACATTACGATATGTTTTAACATTTTGGCCTCCGTATTATATAAATATTTTATTATTATAATTATAGTATATAAGTGATGATTTAGCTTCGTTAATCTGCAATTTAAAATAATAAAAACAGTTTTTGCAAAGCTATGAAGCAAAGAAACCTCTTGTATCATGCTGTACATGGTAAAAGAGATTTCTTCAATATGTTCAAATATTTGTTTATGCTCAATTATATACTATTTGCAATCCTAATTGGGTGAATTATTATTTCATCTGCTAGGACATCTTTTCCAATGAATGCGTCAACATTATATACTTTTTTTATTAACTCTTTAGTGACAACATCCATAGGTTTCCCTTCAGCTATAAGATCTCCTGATTTAATTACGACTATCTTGGTGCTGTATTTCACCGCCTGACTTAAATCATGAAGCACCATTACAACTGTAAGTCCTAATTCTTGGTTCAGAGATTTGATTAGCTCCATAATCTCAAGCTGATGTGAAATATCGAGATAAGTAGTCGGCTCATCTAGCAACAGCACTTTAGGATTCTGAGCCAAAGCCATCGCAATCCATACTCTCTGCTTTTCTCCTCCAGAAAGTGCTAAAACACTTTTCTTTCTAAATGCCTGCAGTTTGGTTTTTACTATTGCCCAATCTACTTTTTCTTCATCTTCTTTACTCTTTCTTTCATACCATTTCTTGTGTGGAATTCTACCATAGTAAACCAAATCTTCTATAGTTATATCTTCCGGTGTTCTATTATACTGTGATAATACAGCCATCTTTTGCGCTATGCTTTTAAGACTCATATCCTTCATATCAACACCATCTAAATAGACTGTTCCTGCTTTTTTCTTTAAAAACTTTGATACAGCTTTCAGTACGGTTGATTTTCCACATCCATTCGGTCCTATAATTGACAGCATCTCTCCAGGTGATATTGAAAATGAAAAATCATTGACTATAACTCTCTCATCATAAGCAACTTTTAGGTTATTAACTTCTATCATTATGCTTTGCTCCTTCTCAATAGATATAAGAAAAACGGTCCACCAACTATGGACATGAAAATACCTACTGGTAATTCCAATGGTGCAAATGCAGTTCTAGCAAATGTATCCGCCCAAAGCACTGCCATTCCACCCAAGAACACTGATGCAGGAATTATATATTTGTAATCCGATCCTACTATCATTCTTGCGATATGTGGAATTATCAATCCTACAAATGCAATAACACCTGTGTAGGCAGTAGATGTTGCAGCTAATAATACGGCTATTACAGACAGTTGCAATCTGGCTTTTATGGTATCTACTCCCAGATTATGCGCCATTTCATCTCCTAATAAGAGTATATTGCTCTTTCTTATTGACAGTATTGCCAATATTATTCCTATGATGCTATAGATAAGCAATATTCTCACATCTTCCCACTTTTTGCCGCCTATACTGCCGCTCATCCACATGATCAACCCCTGAATCTTTTCAGTGTTCAATATTCCTAAAACATTTGTCAATCCTCCAAGTATTGCATTAACAGCAACACCTGCTAAAATTATCCTAATCGGATTAACTCCATCTTTCCATGCTAAAATATAGACTATAAAAAAAGCAACCAGACCGCCAGTAAATGCTAATATAGGTATATATGAGACGAGTTGAGGGAATATAAACATAGTTATTATGGCAGCTAAGCTAGCACCCGATGATACCCCAACTATACTTGGATCTGCTAAAGGATTCTGCATTACCGATTGAAGTAAGGCACCTGCTACAGCTAAGTTAGCTCCAGCAATAACAGCAACTATAACTCTTGGAAGTCTGACTGTAAACAGTATTCTTGAAAATCCATCTAACTGGTCCCCAAAGAGTGCATTAATCACCTTCCCCATACTCGAACTTGCACTACCTATATTCAATGATGCTACAATTGACACCAACAATAAAAGTGCAAATAATATTATCTTTAATACTTTCTTATTTTTTTTCATACTTTAATTTCTCCATCTGCTCTTCTTCCTAACTACAACCCCTGATACGCTGAGTACTAGTCCTAATACCGCGAGATAATCATTGAAAGAGTTTTTTCCTGTATTTTTACTGATTGATTTTTCAAAGTCCTTAGGAGCATCTACATTAGAGAGTTTCCTAGGTTCTGACTTTAATTCGCCTGTTGTCCTATGGGGTATAGATTTCTCTATAGTATCAGGTTTGGATTCTTCTTTTACTAACTCATTATTGATTCCAACTAAATCTTGTAACCCATTTATATTCACTTTCTTAAAGGCTCTAAGGATTTTTCCTTTTTTGTCGTTACTATTCTGCTCCCCATTGTTTACTGGTTTATTCTGCAACTCATTTTTTGTCTCTTTAGGACCATTTTGTGTTACTGTATGAGCACTTTTAGTCGATATATCAGCATTTTGTTTTTCTTCATTTTGCTTTTCAATAACTGCTTTAATCTCGTTGTCTTGTACTATATTTTCATTCTTCTCTGGTTCAATATCATTGTCCTTTATCTGTTCAGTAGTAATTTCTTCTTTTTCACTATCTATATTTATTATGTCTGAACTTATATTCCCATTTAACGGAATAGTCTCTTTATGCTTATAATCAAGCTCTACAGCTTTTAGTACTTCTAACAGGTTTTCTTCAGGTTTTATAAGTTTTTTGTCGATTTCAAAACACTGATACGAAATATCTGAAACTTTCATCTCTTTACCATCGATTTCTTCAGCGTTAAGCCTAAGAAACAAAATTGTGTTATCTTCTTTTACTGAATTATCAGTTGATATATATAGTCTGACTTTATCATCTTTTACAGTGTGAAAAAACTCTTTATCATCTATGAATATTTTTTCATATTTTTCTAAATTTTCTTTAGTCATGATATCATCATTTTTCACAAGGTTTTCATTCTGTGCTAAAATTTCAGTGCTTGATAAGAATGTTATTATTATAATCAAAAATATTGCTATTTTTTTCATCAGCTTCTCATCTCCGCTCTTACGATTAATCGTTTATCTCCTTCATCTGTACAAGTCACTATAGTCAGTAGCTTTTTGTCTCCTTCATCCTCTAAAATCTTAGTGTCATTAGGTTCCACAGTAAACATATCGCTAACATAGTAAGAAAACTCATTATCCAGTGTCCTTATTTTAATAAGATCGCCAGTATTTAATTGGTATGCATTATTGAATATTTCTGTATACATATTGCTGCTGTGACCGGCTATACCAAAGTTCCCAGGTTCACCTGGCATCCGGGTATTCATAAAGTGTCCAACATAATATCTTAAATCATTCATATTCGTTCCCTGTACTATTACAGATTTCAACTCAATCGCAGGGATTTCTATAAGCGCTATCTTTTCACCCTCCGAATTCAAATTTACGAGTCTGTTTTCTGTATTACTATGCTCTATTTTGTCACCATTCTGAATATCCGCGCTTTTCTTCAATCCATTCTCATTCTCAATATTGTCATTTATTGCGTTCTTATTTTGACTGTCTTGAGTTTTTGTTGCGTTTGCACTTTTTATCTCATTCTCAAACTGTTCTACCATGCTTTTTTCCTTTGCTTTTGTATATGCTTTAAGCCCAAAAGAAAATGTAAAAAACACAGCACCTATAACTATCATAATTGTAGAAATTATTCTTACCTTCATTGAACTCTACCCCTTTTTTTTAGTAGATAAAGGAAGAAAGGACCTCCTATTACTGCCATCACTATTCCAATAGGCAACTCTATAGGTCTAAATGCAAATCTAGCTAGTGTGTCTGCAACGACTACTAATATAGCTCCCCATACTGCACTCATTGGCAGTAGATATTTGTGATCAGTTCCCATTATCAATCTACATATATGAGGTACTATCAGACCTACAAAAGATATAACACCTACCACAGCTGTACTGACTCCAGCTAGATAAACAGCAACTAGACTGAGGAATAGCCTTGCCCTATTCACATTTAGTCCTAAGCTCTTTGCTGTATCATCTCCAAGTGCCAGCAAATTGGCTGATTTGATACAAGTTAAAGAGACTAAAATACCAATAGTGGCGTATATAGATAAGTACTTAACTTCTGTCCATCCTCTATAAGCGAGACTTCCATTTAACCACAACATTACACCTTGAACCTTTGTACTATTTAAAAATGTCAAAAGAGTTGTTCCACCCATAAATATTGCATTTACTGCAATACCTGCGAGTATTATTCTGGTCGTTTCAAGTCCTTTCTTCCAAGAAAGAACAAATACCATTATACATGCGATTACAGCTCCACCAAATGCTACAAGCGGAATTATCGAATTCATTTCTGGAAAATAAAACATGAAAAGTATCGCAAAAAAGCTAGCTCCAGAAGATACTCCTGTAATTCCAGGATCTCCTAATGGATTTCTCATGACCGACTGGAGAAGAACTCCAGAAACAGCTAAAGATGCTCCTACAAAAAGACCTATGAGTGTTCTCGGCAGTCTCATATCCATAACTATACTGGTATCTATATCGTTGCCTGCTCCTTTTATGCTTTTTAAAATTTCATATGGATGTACACTTGCACCACCTAGTCCAGCAGCAAATACAAACGCTACACCCAGTCCTATAATTGAGATTAGTATCAGCAAAAACTTGTTTCTATTCTTTTCCATAAAGCAACTCTTTCATCATTTCGAGGGATTTATCTGCCCTGATATTACCTGTTACATTGAAGAATGTAGGATCCAAATCGTAGACTCTGTTTTCTTTAACCGCTGTAAACTGTGCCCACTGCGGATTCTCTTCAAAATCCTTTTTAACTTGCGCCTTTGCTTCCTCTACATACCCATGATACATTCTCAATATTACATCAGGATTTTCTTTCAATGCCGCCTCCATAGAAAATGGTACATACTCACCTTTTAGATTAGCAGCATCTGCAATATTTTGACAACCTAACAGATCTATTAAACTACCCGGGAAAGAGTTTTTGGTCGCTAACATAAATGTACCTGGCGCTCCAAAAAGTATCATAACTTTTTTCTTTTCTTGTCCTTTTATAGAACTTAACACTTTTTCTTCGTTCTCTTTCAGTCTTTTCGACAACTTGCTAGCTTGTTCTTTTCTATCGTATTTAGCCCCGACTTCTTCAACCGTTTTAAACACAGATTTATACGATGTCAGGTCGTAATATTCTGTAGGTATATTACCGCTCTCCAGTTTTTCACCTATGATTTCCTTTAGAGACCCCGATAGAATATAAGTATCTGGATTTAATTCAACTATTTTTTCAAGATCTGGATTCATAGGTAACCCAACTTGAGGTAAATCTTTTATCTTTTCAGGCACATCGTACTGAGTGCTCACCCTTCCAACCAAATCAATTTCCAGCTCTGTTAGTATTTCAGCCATTGCTACACTACCGGCTATTATTCTTTTTCCTCCTGATTTATCAGCTGATTTGCTCTTGCCACTAGCAGAATCTGTACCCGAACCGCCACAACCAACTAAAATCATTGTGATTGCGATAGATAGTACTATAGACATAATTATCTTTATTTTTTTCATAAGCTACACCTCTAATCTTTACTTTTTCTTTCGACTAAATAATATTGCTATGACAATAACTGCTATAGCTCCAATCGCAACAAAAGTTTTTATATTTGAGCTAGAATTTGTCGAACCATCCTCAGATTTATTATCTACATTAATTTTATCTTTGTTTTCTTCTTTTTTACCATCTTCTTTAACATCTTTTTTCTCATCTTTTTTAACTTCCGTTTTTTTACTATCATCGCTCTTTGCATCTAGTACTTTGCTGTCAGAAACTGATTCATCAGATATCTTCACAAAATCATAGTTCGGAACTATTCTGAATGCAACATTAGCTTCCATAGGAACAACATAAAGTTTGATCTTTACTTCAGGCTTTCCTTCCGGTAATTTAAACTTCACATTGAATTCAGCTCCCTCAAGAGCTTCTTCTTCATGTTCTACATCTTTGCCATCTATTTCAACTTTGATTTCCTTCATCCAATCAGATCTCATAAATTTTACACTTGCCAAATTACCCTTTTCCGTTTTAATAAGTGTTCCTTTAGGCTCAACATATGTCCCGGCCATTGAAAGTTCATCAACATGGGCCTTCATACAAGATAATGTGAATGAATATGTCCCCATTTCATCTGGAGCTCCCGTTTCAGAAATTGCCGCTTCCGGCTTTGTTTGTTCTGCTGGTGCTGGGGGAGGTGTTAAATTATCACTCGCTGCATATACGACTCCATTGTTAATTCCAAAAGTATTTAATCTGTTTACAACCGCATCATTTACTCCTGATAAAAGAACAGAACTCAACAATAGAGAATAAGCTATTTTCTTCATATAAAACTTCCTTTCTAAAAAACAATTAAAACAAGACTTTCTGGATCAAATTGATTCTCACCTTTCCCTTTTATGAAAGATTTCATCTCCATATATGAAACATATTTGTAATACCATGCATCTGTTCCTACATCATTAAAACTATTGCACCTACTTAAATTTTCTTCTTAATACTAATCCTGCTAAAATTACGCTACCACTCATCAAAGCTACATTCTTTGTATTAACATCTGAACCTGTTTTTGGTAGAGTCTCTGGTGATTTAGCCGTATTTGAACTGGATTTTGCTGTAGATGAACTGCTGGGCGTTGATGTAGACTTATTAGGTGTAGTGCTATTTGTTGTGCTGCTTGAAGGCTTCGTTCCTCCACTGTTATTTGTTGTATTCGTATCTTTTGTCTCAGCTTTTGGTGCGCTCTTATCTTCAGTTTTCTTAGCAGCACTATAATCAATCATTACTCTAGCATCCTGTTCTCCTTTACCATCTGACGCTATATTAGCCATCGCATCAGTGAGCACTCTTATAGGTATGAATGTTTCATCTGTATTTTCTCTAGAAAATTTAAATGATCTTGGAAAGCTCTTTTTATTACCATCTAGTCCTTCATCTTCAAAAGTTTCTGCAACCTTTGCTTCTATAGGTGATTTACTAGTAGATGTAAGATCTGTGCCTTCTGTATAAGTGTATAGTTTTTCTATGTGACCATACATATTCATAAAACTGATTCCCTTAAAGTATAGCGTAATCTCCGGTTTTCCAGACTTCACTTCTACTAGCGCATCCGATTCTAAAGCCCCTGCTCCCATAGAAGCAGAGTCTTCAACTGCTTTTTTCATATTAACTGGAACCTTGTAAGTTCCGTCTTCCAAAGCTGCAAAACTAACCGTGCCAGCAGCTCCTATCGTTAAAACGACTGTCGCAATTAATGCTGTCATCTTTTTAAAAATCTTATCTTTCATCATAATATCAACCCTTCTTTTTACTTATTTATTTAACCTTATTGCTCTTACTTTTACGCACTTGCTCCTATAAATTCAATTCCTTCATTTAACCATACAAGCAGTATATCGATTTAAACCAAGTTTGATTAAACCTAATCAGTTTTCCAAGGATTCAAGCGCTTCTTTAAAAAGCTTTGATGCATTTTCTAAATCTTCTTGATTTGGCTCTCTAGATTTTTCTCCAGTTTCAATCATCTGCCTCATTATGGAGAGATCTACTCCTGGAGGCATTTTGTCTCTAGGAGTGCTTTTTAATTTTCGAATCAATTTCTCATCTACTTTTCCATTGCACAAGAACTTTGCTATCATCTGATTGCTTTCATCTAATACAGTATCTAGATTACTCATAGTTCTCTTTCCGTGGTATGAATCCGGATCAGCTCCAATAGTCCCGAATAACCCAACCTTTTTGTTCCTGATATTTGCCAGAAACTTTTTACTAGGAATATCAGGATACGCTCTATCGATCCAAAATCCTGCTAGTATTACATCATATTTTTCAAGATCTGAAATTTCGCAGTCTTTGGTCTCTCTCAAATCTACACTGTAATCATCAACAATTGAATCGTATATAGACTTTGCTACTTTCTCTGTATTTCCTGTTATACTTGAATACGCTACTAATACTCTAATACCTACCATTCCTCTCCTATATAATTATCAAACATTTGTAATTCATATTTCATATTGTCTAACAAACTCTCTATATAATGATAATCAATATCATATTGTTTGTCTTTCAATATATTGTAATTTTTTATACTATATTTTTAATATATTAGTTTTTATTAATAATCTCTTATTTTGCTATACTTCAGAAATTACTCTTCCATTTGAAATAGTGCAATTCCTGTCAACAATATTCATTGTTGATTTTCTATGAGATACAATTACAATAGATTTTCTACCTATTCCTTCTTTGAGAGCTTTTAGAATTATCCCTTCGTTTAAACTGTCCAGATTACTTGTTGGCTCATCTAAAATCATTAATGGAGCATCATGCAAGAAAGCCCTGGCTAATCCTATCCTTTGCACTTCTCCTCCCGAAAACTTATCTCCCAGTTCTCCTACTGTTGTTTCATATTCGTCTGGAAGTGTCTGAATAAACTCATGGATTGATGCTTTTTGTGCAGCTTCAACTATTTCATCATCAGTAGCATCAAGTTTTGCAATTTTAATATTATTCTTGATTGACTCATTGAAAAGCACCGTATCCTGAGTCATAAAACTCATCATATTTCTTAAACATTCAGTGTTTATATTCTCTATGTTTTCATCATTTATATCGATTTCACCTTTGTCTACTGACCAAAATCTCAATAACAATTTAAGAGCTGTGGATTTACCACAACCGCTTCTACCTGAAACTCCGACAATTTCATTCTTTTTAATCTTCAAATTAAAATCTTTAAGAACCTGATTTTCATTATATGAAAAATTGACATCCTTATACTCAATATCATTGAAACCAACATTTCTGCCACTCGCTATATCTTCAGTTACCGGTTCTTCTTCTAATATTTCTAGAACTCTTTCTCCACATGCTAGAGTTAATAGAAGGTTGTTCATCAATGCAGAAAGTGCTACTACAGGTCCAAATGAGCTCATCATTGCTATGCTAGGTATAAGAACTAACCCCAACCCAGAAGTATCTGTTGATTTAATCAGATATGATAATATGATCATACCTATAGAAAATGCAACTATAACCATATTAGTAAGTGCCGTAGAGTCACCCTCATGATTTTTCAATTTTTTGTTTATCTCATTTAATTCTTCTGTTCTGTCTTGAACTTTAGAGTAAATGCTGTCACTGTAATCATATTGAATAGACTCTTTCATACCTCTTAAGCTATCTAAAAACAGAGTATTCAATTCACTGAATACTTTTCTGTTATCTTCTCCATCAGCTTTCCCTCTTTTAGAAGTGATGTAAGGAAGTAATAAACCTACTGTTAAATATCCACATGCTGCAAATATTCCCAATCTATAATCAAAAGAGCCAATGAAAATAGACATAATTAATGATGTTAGAAATGCGATAATAACAGGTGAAACTGTATGTGCGTAAAATACCTCTAGAAGCTCTACATCACTAGTTATCATCGATATTAAATCTCCCTTGTCTTTGCCTTCTAATTTAGCAGGTGCAAGTTTTCTAAGAGCTTTAAACATTTTATCTCTTATTATTGCAAGTATTTTAAAAGCGATATAGTGATTGCTTGTCTGTTCTATATATCTTAATATCCCTCTCAATACTGCAAATGATATTACCATAATAAATACCGTTTTTGTATTTATCCCTCCTGGTAGTTTCAATAAGTCTAAAATAGCATATCCTCCTAGTATCGTTATGAATATAGAGGCTAAAAAACCAAGAACTCCTGCCAAAATTGCTAATGCCATAATATGGCTAAGTGGCGATATCATAGTTACAAGTTTACCTACAATTTCAAATCGGCTTCTATACTGTCTGCCTTTCATATATGCTGTCCTCCATTCTAGAATTCATATAATTTTCCAACTCGTACTGACTCATAAATAGGTTATAATACGCTTTTTCCATCTGTATCAGCTGATTGTGACTTCCCGACTCAATAATCACTCCGTTTTTCAAGAGATAGATCTTATCACTATCCACAACATTTGCTAATCTGTGAGAAATGAATATTACTGTCTTCTGTTTCGACATGCTGTAAATTGCATCCATCATATAATTTTCACTTTCAACATCCACATTTGAGCTCGCCTCATCAAATATATATATTGGTGTATCATGCAGCAATGCCCTCGCAATTGCTAATCTCTGTTTCTGACCTCCTGAGAAATTCGTTGCCTGTTCTTTCACTTCAGTATCCAAACCATCTCTAGACTTCAAAAACTCGTACATATTTACTTGTTTTAGAACTCTATTCATTTCTTCTTCAGTTGCTAAACTATTAGCTACAAGAAGATTTTCTCTAACCGTACCTTTGAAAATATAACTGTCATGTTTGACTAGAGTAATATTCTCCATGATACTCTTCTCAGATATTTCATATAACTCAATTCCTCCAATTTTTATGCTGCCCTCATAACCTTTTTCTATTCCCATAATGAGAGAAGCTATGGTACTCTTTCCGCATCCTGATTCACCTGCAATAGCTATAAATCCTTTTTCAGGGATGTCTATATTTACATTTTTAAGAATCTTTCTGTTTTTCGTATATCCAAACTCTACACTACGAAGCTCTATATCATATTTTTTATCGATACTCTTTTTAACTTTCTCATCTTCTTTTAAATCAAGTACTCTAAAAATTTGATCACTAGCTGCCATGCCATTCATAGCTACATGGAAAAATGAACCCAGTAATCTAAGTGGAATGAAAAATTCAGCTGAAAGCAGTATTATAATCAGTGCACCCGCAAGACTTATATTCCCTTTTTGAAGCTCTGTTACAGAGAATATAATACCTAAAGCAGCTCCACCAAATGCTATTATGTCCATTAGTATTATTGAATTCAGCTGCATATAAAGAACTTTCATAGTGCTCTTCCTAAATCTTTCCGCTATCTCATTCATCTGTCTGTTTTTAAATTCATCTGAGCTGTAAACCTTAAGAGTTGTAAGCCCTTGAATATTTTCTAAAAATGTTTGAGATAAGTCAGTATAATCTCCCCAGTATGAGCCGAAAAGTTTTTTCGCCACTTTTTGTACAAATACTATTGTCATTGGTATTAATGGTACACATATTAAAAGCACTACTGCCGACTTCACACTTATCTTTGAAAGAACAATGAATAGAGTAATAGGAGCTAATATACTATAAAACAGTTGCGGAAGATATCTACCAAAATACATATCCAACTGTTCAATCCCCTCTGTGCCAAGCTGTACAACTTCCGATGTTCCAACATTCTTGTTATAAGAAATTCCTATTCTCAGCAGTTTCTTATAAAGCTTTTCTCTCAAATTACTTTTTACATCTTTCGAAGTTTCAAATACCATTTTTGATATCAATTTATTCGAAACCACTCTAACTGACAATGTCAAAACACTAATGATTATAAATTTATCTATCTTTGGATTTCCACCCTCATATATCTTCTGAATAAAATCTGCAATATTCAGAGTGAAAATAATTGTTGCTATTAAGCTTATCCATTGAAGCAGAACATTTAAAAAAATATATTTTTTTGAACTGCTAAGTTCATTTATCAATCTTTTATTTATCATCATTGCTTGTTTGCATCTCCTTCCCATCTATTGTTTTTATCTTGAAGACAAAATAGTAGTATTTAAATAATATTAAACATCCAATGAATACTTTTAAATGTAAACTATCTGTCATGAAAAATGCAGTCAACAACATAGCACTCGCAAAAGTCAAGATTTTAGCCTTTGCTATAAAAGTCATTGAACGTGATTCTTCAAAATCTTTCATATATTTATTGTAAAGTTTTGTAGAGTGTAACCAATCAGAAAATTTATCAGAACCTTTAGTGAAAAACAATGAAGCTAATAATAGGAAAGGGACTGTAGGCAATACTGGCAAAATCGTGCCAACAACTCCAAGCCCAAAAGACAGGAATCCTAAGCTTATATATAAGTATTTCACAACTAACCATCCTTTCTTCTGTTTTTAAATCTGTTTGTACTGCTTCTTGATATTATCTTTTAAAACATCCACGAAAATGCTTATCACTATCATATTTTATTTTATTTTTTTAAAAAACTCTTCTAATATATTGCATGTTTTTATAATATATTGTTCACATTTCATATTTTCATCTGTTTTTTAACATATCCCTTTACAAACATATTCGTTTCTTGTAAAATTAATAACGATAACCATTCTCTATATTAGGGGTGTTAAATATGCTTGATGCAGAATTTCCAAAAAGAAATATTAGAGAGTTTTATCATTATTATTTTTTTGAAGAGAACTTAAAGAAAGCAGTTGAGTCAGGAGACGTTGAATTAAGTGTCAAGGTCTACAATGATTTTATGAATAAAAATTTACTGTATCCCCTTGCTAGTAATGAGATTACTTCAACCAGATATCATATTATATGTTTAATAGCGAATTTAGCTTCCATAGTCATAAACAAAGGATTTTCTCCTTATAGTGTAAAAGCTAAGTCTGAAGCTATGATAGGTTTGCTAGACAAACAAAAAAGTGTTAAAAACATAATTCACATTGGTCATTTGGCTGTTAAAGGTTTTGCTACACAAGTTTCAACTCTATTCAATGTAAGCAAAGACAGTGATATACGTACAGCCATAAACTACATCCATGACCATCTAGGAGAAAAACTTGACCTAAGTATGATTGCAAAATCAGTTTATATGAGTGAATCCTATTTTTGCAATAAATTTAAAGATTCTACAGGATACACTTTTTCTAACTATGTAAATAATGCTAGAATTGAAAAATCAAAAATACTCCTCGCTCACACAAATAAGAAAATTTCTGAAATTTCGTTTGCATTAGGGTTCTCGAATCAATCTTACTATTCCACTATATTTAAGAAGCTCACAGGTCAAACACCAAATGAATTTAGGACTGAAAATAAAGGTTCATATATGTCTGGGGTTGAATTTTTATATAAGGATACTTACGGTAAGAATGACAATTAATTTCTCTCATATTTTAAAATTTAAAAGGGTTGTGATTGAACTTACTCAGTTCTTTCACAGCCCTTTTAATATTTTCATAGAATAGTTTATATTCTGGGTTTGAACTCTTTACTTATTAGTTTTTTGCATATTTGTAGCCGCTAACACATCTTTAAATGCCCAGTGAGCATCTGTTATATCATTGAACTTATTTTCAGTTTTATTAGATATACTATCTGTATTTTTCTTTAACATTCTATTAACTATAGTAACAACTTCTGCTCTCGTTATGCTGTTTTCTGCTTTAAACGTTCCATCTGGATACCCTACTATATAGCCTTTAACCGCTATATTTTCTATATATCCTTTAGCCCAGTGTTTTGCTTCCACATCACTGAATTTATCATGCTCTGAGCTATCACTTAAACCATCAATTTTTGCTATTATTTTAGCAAACTCTGCTCTTGTTATATTTTTATCTGCTTTGAAAGTACCATCTTCATATCCATCTATGGCATCTATGCTCTTAAGATATCCTATAACTTTAGCATACCAAGCATCACTCTCTACATCTCTGAAATTGTCATCGAACGACTTATTCTGATCGAAATTATCCGTTAATGCTAGTGCTAATACTTTCGCTGCTTCTGCTCTTGTAATGCTATTATCTGGTCTAAACGTTCCATCTGGATATCCATCAATATATATTCTTTCAGAATCATATTCTTTTTGTCCATTTTCAGCAGACTTATCTGATTCCTTATCAGTATCTTTACTTTCTTTAGGCTCGTTGTCTTCAACAGGCTTATCTATTCCCGGCTCTGGATTTATCTCTGAATCTGGCTTTTCATCTAACTCTAGTTCCTTAGATTTACTCCAATCAAAAGCTAACCTAGCATTCTGTTCACCATCTCCTGGCTTATAGTTAGGATTTGTTGTTTTTGATATTTCTTCCATTGCATCCACTCTTAATCTTACAGGAATATACTACTCTTCTTTCAGTTTATCTCTATCGATTTCAAAGTCAGCTGGGAATGTTCCTATTACTGCACCTAATCCTTCTTCTTTAACAGTATTTATTATCTTAGCTTCTATAGGGTTTTTAGGATCATCGTTAGTATAGAGTTTCAATACATGTCCCTTCATATTCATGAAGTTTATTCCCTTGAACTTAAGAGTAATCTTAGCTTTACCATCTTTTTCTACTACTTTTGCAACTCCATCTAATGCTCCATTACCCATAGATTCTGAAACTTCATATTCTTTTAATAGCTTTACAGGTACTGTATAAGCTTTTTCTTTCACTTCAGGCGCATCAGTCCCTGGAGTTGGTTTTGGAACTGGTTTTGGTTCTGGCTTTGGCTCTGGCTTAGGCTCTAGTTCTGGCTCTGGCTCTGGCTTAGGCTCTGGTTCTGGCTTTGGCTCTGGCTTAGGCTTATGAGTTGGTCCAGTAACAACATCTACTTCATCTTCCACATCAGAATCATCTTCATCCTTATCTTCATTCGCTGCTGGCTTTTTAACAAATACTGCCTTGTACTCCTTATCACCTTTAACAACTTTTTTTTCTGCATCTACTACCGGTTCCCATTTGTAGAATACATATCCTTCTTCTGCTTCTACTGTAGGCAGTTCAATATTAGCTTCTTTCCATGTCTTACCTACTTTTGCTGTATATTCAGTTTTTCCTTTTATCTTACCACCTTCACCTGCTACAAACTTGATATTTGCATCCTGCTCCGATGGCGCTACAGGCTTATCTGAATCTGTCTTGTCTTCTGCTAATGTGCTCCAATCTATATTGAATATGAATTTCTGTCTAGCTTTGTTCATCGGTACAATATCAGCAGCCATCCATATATAGCCTTTCTTATCATATTCAGGCAGCTGTACTGTGAAATCTCTGTTATTTGGAGAACCTACTGTTAGTGATGCTGTCATACTACCATCTTTATACGCTGCAACTGCTTCTAATGACTCCTTCATATTGAAATGCAGTTTTCCAACACCATTTTCATCTACAGTTATTCTAGATGGCTTTGTTAGGAATGCATCCGCCATTGAGTTGTAGTCTGGTGTATTGAAGTTTCTTATATATGCAACTACATAATATGATTTATTAGGCTTAAGTGGATTTGACTCAGGCACTGAAGCGTTCTGATCTCTAATAGTCTTCCATACCGGAATCATAACTCTCGAGTGATTTCCGTAGTCATGTCCACTTGGAACATTTACTTCTATATCATAATGTTTCTCAAATGAAGGCACTGTATATTCAAGTACATAGGCTCCATCTTTATATTTCGGAGATATTGTTCTTGTCTTTCCTCCAACAGTAAGTCTGAAGTTTCCACCTTGAGTATATTTATATCCTTCGTCCATTACCAGCTTAGTCGTAAATGTAAGTGAACCATCTTCATTTAATCTTACATCTGTAGACTTATTGGCTCTGTTAACACTCGCTGACTTACCTAAATCTGTTAGATATGCTTCGAAGTATACTTGAATGCTGTAAGTTTTTCCTACTTCCATCATGTCTATATCTATACCATCATCTTTTTCAACTAACCAGTTTGTATTTATAGTCGTCTTTTTACCATCAATAACTAATTCATACTTTCCATCTTTTTTGTAGTCTATTGGTATTATTGCTGTTTTTCTGAATTTCCCATCTTTAAGATCGAGTGGTTTCCCATCTAAAGTCGCATTCTTAACATCTGCAGCAAGAGCAACTGATAATGTAGGTTTATTTACATCTTCCGCTACTAAAAGTTTGAACTTAGTCGTCATTACTTTATCTGCCGCTTCGCCTTCCGCATTAAAACGAACTTGATATATATTGTTCTTCTCATATGGAGGAATATCTCCTTCTTCTACTACTTCTCCACCTTCTGGTCTTACTGTTAACCATTTCACTTGAATAGTCTGATATTTTCTAGATACACTGTAAGTTCCAGTAGGATTTTGCTTAATATGAGATTTAAGTACCTTGAATGTTATCTTAACCTTATCTCCAACTACTTCTTGTTTATATCCATGAACATCTTTCCCTTGGTACTTGATACCCAGCTTCATATTTCCTGACGAACTTTCAATATACTTCTTGTCAAGTGTAGCTGTGATTTCTAAGAATCTTTTATCAACTTTCATTTTTGCAGTTTTTTCTATCAATGCTGAGTCTCTTCCAGGTACAAATGTCTTTCCTGTCGGATCCGCAGTCTTATCAGCTACAACTAAATCTACTGAAACATCGTAAGTCTTACCATCTTCCAACTCCACTCCCTGAGATGCATCTGGCTTTGGAGTTGGATTAGGCTCTGGCTCTGGCTTAGGCTCAGGCTTTGGCTCTACCTCTCCAGACGCATTTCCAACTACTTCTTTTGCATTTGCATAGTCTAATACGAATCTTGCATCTTGAGCTCCATCTCCGAATTTGTAGTTTGGACTAGTCATTTTCGAGATTTCTTCCATTGCATCAACTACTACCCTAACACCTATTGTAGTTTCTCTAGTCTTATCTCTTTTTATTTTTATAAGTGATGGGAACTCTCCTTCACCTTCAAGTCCTTTGTCTTTCTTCTTTTCCAAAACTTCAGCTTTTACTAGATTAGACTTGTCTTTAAAGTCTGTTCCTGGATAGGAACTTATATCTAGCAAATGTCCTGATTTATTCATGAAGTTTAGCCCTTTAAGTCCTATTAGTATCTCTGACTTCCCATTTGCTTCTTTAACTGTAGCTGTCTGAATAACAGCACCATTTCCCATAGACTCTCCATCTTCATAAGCTTTTACAAGTTTAATAGGAACTTCATATGTCTTTACCTCAGTAACTGGTTTTGGAGCACCGGTTTCACTACCTGGCTTTTCTGAAATAGTCCCTTCCGCATTTACCATTTGAGCTGGCAATACGCTTGAAATCATAGTTAAAGCTAATGATACAGAAATTATTTTTCTTTTAATTTTCAAAATTACATCCCTCCCTTAATCAAACTGCCTGACCACTCATTGCTTAGCAGTTATCTTAAATAGAATTTTATTGCATATTGTGTTTATATATACATGATAACAACTATCATTTTCTTTGTCTTTCACTATATTATTTTTCGTATTTCTATGTAAATATAGCTACAATCCTGTATTCACCCTGAATAAAAGCCAATTTTATTAATAAAATAGAAAAAATATATTAAAAAAAACACAAAAAAACCCTTGTCACACTGATTTGCGACAAGGGTTTTTCTTACATTTCTATGATATTCACTTATTATTTTGCAATTTCAATTCTGAATTTAGCAACATTATGCTTGTTTTCAGAGATTACTACTAGTTCCTCAGCTTCTGTAGCTAAGTCAAAGTTATTAGCTTTTGTTATAAGCGCATCATCAAATACTGGTTCAATTCCTTGAACATCATATATTTGATGTGATCCATCTGTAGAAGTAAGCTCTTCTAATAATTCAGAAGCAACAAGTCCTTCAGCTGGTTCAACAATTGTAATAACTCTATTTAAATTATCAATAGCTTTTACGAACTTGCTGAATTCTTTAACTTCAATATCTGTACAAGCTGATTTAGAACTGTCATCTTCCATAAGTACATAAATAGTTGACTCTGTATTGTCTTCTGACATTACCTTAAGTTGGTCACCAAAGAAAACTTCATATTGATTTTCTTTAACAAGTTTATTGTTATAGTATGAGTCAGTAAGTTTAAAAGTAGCTTCTGAGCCATCTTCAATTTCTAAAGCTTCTAGAAGTTCTTCCCCAGTAACTCCCTTAGAAACGTAGATAATCTCCGCACCTTTTTGGAAGTCAACACCTCTAACTATGTCTGACATACCTCTTCTAACTGATACTCTAGTAACATTGCTAAGTTGAAACTCTGTCTCTAATTTCTGAATTAATTGATCATAAGTTAACGCATTTGTTAACATTTCTGGTGAATTCATAGAATTAATTATTCCAAACATCTATCACACATCCCCTCTAGGTATTGTTGTTTTCAATCCTTTACTCTATAACCATTATAATACTTTTTGACACATGTTTCAATACATATTCGTTGTTTTGTGTAAAATGTAACTATCTTGCAAGTTCATTCATCAACACGTTTATATATAGATTTTCAATACTTTTAGACTCTGTTCCAGATTCACTTAATCTTAGCCTAGACTCAGTAAGAAAGACAATTACAGTCCTATCCTCAGGTATTACAGACAGATATTGATTGTTAATTCCTATCCCGGAGTACACAGTTTTTCCTCTTATCTTCTTAATCCAACCCTGATATCCATAATAGCCTAGACCTTTAGCTCTTACTGATGGAAATATCATTTCTTCAACATATTCCTCTTCCAATAGTTTAATATCTGACCATATTCCTTTTGAGGCTAACATCATTCCAATCTTCTCCAGATCATCAGCTTTTAACCTCAATGAAAACGAACCTATGTTGTTTCCCTGGGGATCTTTATCCCAAGCATCCTTACTTATCCATTTTCTCTCTGTAAGTTCATACTCAACTGTTTCTATTTCATTTTCATATTCTTTAAAGTTTATTCCTAATGGAGTGAACAGAAATTTATCGGCAAAGTCTTCTAATCTCATGCCAGACCTGTCTGAAATGATTTTCCCAAGTAGATGAGATGAACCCCCATTGTATTGAAATACACCTTTCATTTCTTCTGATATATTACAGCTGCAGATTCGTTCTATCCAGTTATCAGCTTCAAAAAGATAACTTTCTTCCCATTTCATTCCGCTGCTCATAGTCAGTAAGTCCTCTATGTTTGCTTTCCCACCAAAACACTCAACTGGCTCTTCTACAGAATCAATATACCCTTCTTTAATTGCAATCCCTACCAGTATTGCTACTATAGTCTTGGTAATTGAATTGACTGGAATAGGCGAATTGTCGTTTATATATCTAAATTTTTGCTGTCCATCTCTATTTATCAGAACAGCTTTTATTTCCGACTCTTTTCTGAGATCATTTACTAGTTGTTCATAATATTCATTTTTAGAGTTTTTTATTTTCTTACCAGTCTTATTTATCCTACTTTTCCCACTTGCCCTATTCTCATAAAATAACATCTTGTTATTATTCTTCACCACATTCAGCTCCTATAACAGTCTGTATGCTTGGACTGACTAAAACTTTATTTGCAACATCTATGATTTCTTTTTCAGTTATGCTTTCAATCATTTTCAGATTTTCTTCAAACTCATATACATCTCTATCCTCTACAATCTGTCCCATCACATAATCTGATATATGCTGAGGGTCAAGGAGTGTAGAGGCTATGCCAGTCTTTAAAATCTTCTTCATCAGTACTACAAACTTACTATCTACTAGCTCACCACTTTTAACTTCTTCTATAGTGGTTCCAACAATAGATCTAGCTTTTTCTATGTTCTCACGAGCTAGAGAAGTGTATATGAAAAGTGTCTTAACATCCTTAGAGCTGTCTATATCAGTATAAACTTCATAGGTTAGACCGTGGTCTTCCCTTAATCTCTTAAAGAGATGAGAGTTTGAGTTTTCTCCCAAAGAATAGCTAATAATACTTAGAGCAAGTTCTTCACGCCTGGTTAGCCCATGAAAAGTGAAGAGATATATTATATTGCTCTGCTCAAATTCATCTTTAGTTATAGACAGTTCTTTTTCAATATTATCTTCAATTATGACGTCTGGTTTTACAACCTCTCTTGAATTCCAGCAACCAAAGCACTCGCTTACTATTTTTTTTATATATCCATCTTCGAATGATGATGCTATGACAATTACAGAATTATTGGGTGTGTAGTATTTGTTATAAAACTCTCTGACTTGATCCACTTCATATTTAGAAACAGCTTTCGTACTTCCAGCTATATCCCATTTAAGAAAGCTCTTATCAAATGATTCTCTGCAGATATTCTGAAAACTGTACTCTTCCATATCATCAAGGTCTGATCTTATCTCAGATAATATGACTTCTTTTTCTTTATCAAACTCTGATTTAGGAAAAATAGGGTTTATTATTAAGTCAGAAATGATACTCATTGAGTTTTCAAACTCTTCATTCAATGCCATTATTTTAAATACGGTGTCTGAATATGAAGTATATGCATTTGTATATCCTGCTAAATTTTCCAGCGCTTCATTTATTTCAATATTGGTTTTGCTTTTTGTGCCTTTAAAAACCATATGTTCTAGAAAGTGACTCAATCCCTTCTCATCTTCTTTTTCATATTTAGACCCAATTTTAATTCCTAAATTTAGTGAGAATAAATCGGTATTAGTCTTTATATGGTATACTTCTAATCCATTATCCAGTTTGAAACTTTTGTATTTAAAATATTTCTCCATCTTTTTACCCCATATGTAATACAAAAGTCTAAAGATAAATTCTTTAGACTTCTGCTTATTTTTATATTTATTTTTTATTTGCTCTATATATTTGTTTTATATGCTTATTTTATCTACTTGTTTAACTTCCTATCCTGAAACACTTCATCTTTCTTTGGTTCTTCTGATAATATATGTCTGAACTTCAAAACCGATGATATTATTACTCCCAGAATAGGTCCTAAAATTACACCAATCGGTCCCAAGACTATTGATCCAACTATTGTCAGTATGAGTGTATAAAGTGGACTGAGTCCAATCCTGTCTCCTACAATTTTAGGTTGAATTAATTGTTTCAGGACAGTGACAATCACATATAGCACGGCCAATTTAAGTGCCATATCACCTGAACCAATAACTAAATAGTATATTGCCCATGGAATCATAATGATACCGCTACCCACAACTGGTATAGCATCTACTATAGCGATTCCTAGAGATTTCAAAACGCTGTATTCAATTCCAATATACTTAAGTCCAATAACCAGTACAACAAAAGTCAATAGCATGAGAATCAGCTGAGATTTCAAATAACCGATTACTCCATTTTTTGTATCAATATAAACTGCCTTAAGATATCTGTTCAGATTGTCCATTTTCAGCCTCCAATTTTAGCCACCAAGATAAGCTTTTCTTATATCATCATTATTAAGAAGTTTTTCTGCATTTCCTTCTGAAACTATCTGTCCTGTCTCAAGTACATAAGCTCTGTCTGCGATAGACAATGCCATATTAGCATTCTGCTCTACCAATAGAACAGTCATTCCTTGATCATTTACACGTTTGATAATATCAAATATCTCTCTTACTAATATAGGAGCGAGTCCCATTGACGGTTCGTCCATTAATACTATTTTCGGCTTTGTCATCAATGCTCTACCCATAGCTAACATCTGCTGCTCTCCACCAGAAAGAGTACCTGCAAGCTGCTTTCTTCTCTCTTCCAGTCTTGGGAAGCTCTTATAAGCTCTTTCAAGACCATCGTTTATATCAGCTTTGTTGTTTAATATATATCCTCCAAGTTCCAGGTTGTCTTCAACACTCATATTAGGGAATATTCTTCTTCCCTCCGGAACATGTGCAATTCCATTTTTTATTATATTGAATGGTTCTGTCTTAAGAAGGTCCTGACCTTCATAAGTTATCTCTCCGCTTTTAGGTTTAATAAGTCCGGAAAGAGTATGCAGTATTGTAGTTTTTCCGGCTCCATTCGCTCCTATAAGAGTCACTATCTCACCAGCTTTAACTTCAAAAGAAATCCCTTTAATAGCATTTATTACGCCATAATAAACTTCAAGATTTTTAACTGAAAGCATTCTTTTCCCTCCTATTCAC
This sequence comes from uncultured Clostridia bacterium, assembly GCA_964489735.1. Lineage (GTDB taxonomy): Bacteria > Bacillota > Clostridia > Tissierellales > Gottschalkiaceae > Andreesenia. The sequence goes on from CAZBAL010000002.1 coordinate 65,324, forward strand.
CTAAGTATGCTTTAATAACATCAGGATTATTTCTTATTTCTTCAGGTGTACCTTCTGCTAAAAGCACCCCATAATTAAGAACTACTATTCTCTCACAGATTCCCATTACAAGACTCATATCATGCTCTATAAGTAATATAGAAACATCAAACTTATCCCTTATGAAAGAAATTGTATCCATTAACTCTCTTGTTTCCTGCGGATTCATACCCGCTGCAGGCTCATCAAGCATAAGAACTTTAGGGTCTGTCGCTAGTGCTCTTGCTATCTCAAGCTTTCTCTGTCTACCGTAAGGAAGATTTTTTGCCGTAACACCTGCAAGATGCTCCATGTCAAATAATGCCAACAGTTCTCTAGCTTTTTGATCTGCAATTTTTTCTTCTCTCCAATATTTAGGAGTTTTTATAATCCCTGAGAATATACTATAATTCATATTCTTTTGATACGCTATCTTTATATTGTCTATTACCGAAAGATCACCGAAAAGTCTTATATTCTGGAACGTTCTTGCCAAGCCTCTGCCTACAGTTTGGTTAGGTTTCAGCCCTAAAATACTCTGTCCTTCAACAAATATATCTCCTGAAGTCGGTTGATACACACCAGTAAGCATATTAAAAGTAGTAGTTTTTCCTGCTCCATTCGGTCCTATAAGTCCAACTATTTCATTGTCGTATATTTCAAGATTGAACTTATCAACAGCTTTAAGTCCTCCAAACTGGATTCCTATATTTTTCGCTTCAAGAATTGCCATTATTCTTCACCTCCAAGACCAGATGTTTTTACATCCTCTTTAGCTCTTTTCTTAAACAGTGAAAACTCTCTTGTGCCAAGTAATCCTGTAGGTCTGAATAACATCATTAAAAGCAGTACTAGTGCATATATAAGAAGTCTGTAGTCTGAAAAATCTCTTAATATTTCTGGAAGGAATGTCAGTATGAACGCAGCTATAATAGAGCCTGTAATACTTCCCATACCTCCAAGAACAACCATAACCAGTATTTCAATAGAGAACATGAAGTTGAACTTCTTTGGATCCAGCACTGTCATTAAATGAGCAAATAATCCACCAGCTACACCAGCAAAAAACGCTGAAAGCACGAAAGTGAATATTTTATAGAATGAAGTGTTTATTCCAACTGCTTCAGCCGCTATTTCATTTTCTCTTATAGATATAATGCTTCTACCATGTCTAGAGTTCATCAGTGAAAAAATCACTGCAACTATGATTATCATGATCCAGTAAATATTGTTAAAATCTGCTAACATTGGTATATTTCTAAGTCCTAAGGCACCACCAGTAATATCCAGATTAACCAGCAGAACCCTTATTATTTCACCGAATCCAAGTGTAATTATTCCTAGATAATCTCCTCTAAGTCTAAGTGCCGGCACTCCAACTATGAATCCGAATATACTTGCCACCAGTCCACCTATAACAAGTGAAATTACGAGATGCAGTGTGTCTGGTATCTCTAAACCAGAGTTCATAGTGAACAGTGCAGCTGCATATGCTCCGGCCGCCATAAATCCGGCATGACCAAGTGTAAGCTGGCCAAGAAAACCAGTTGTCATATTTAAACTCGCAGCTAAAATTATGTTGATTCCTACCATTAAAAGTATTCCTTCATAGTACGCATCAATTATTCCAAAATTCATCAGTAGTTTGAGAGCTACAAAGGATAGAATGACAGCAATCAGATTCAGAATATATCTTTTTTTATTATTAGTCATATCTTTCCCTCCTATACTTTCTCTCTTGTATCTTTACCGAATAATCCGGCAGGCTTTACAATCAGTACTACAATCAAAATTCCAAAAACAACAGCATCTGAAAGTTGAGATGAAATATATGACTTAGTCAAACTCTCCGCAACTCCCATAATAACTCCACCAAACATGGCTCCAGGAATTATTCCTATACCACCAAGAACTGCCGCAACGAATGCCTTAAGTCCTGGCATCATACCCATATAAGGGTCTATAAGAGGATATGCCATACTGTAGAGGATTCCTCCAACAGCAGCAAGTCCTGAGCCCACAGCAAATGTAATCGATATTGTTTTATTTATATTAATTCCCATAAGTAATGATGCTTGTGGATCTTCCGATGTAGCTTTCATAGCTTTTCCTGTTTTTGTCTTGTTTACAAATATTTCAAGTGCTACCATAAGTATCACAGATATAATGATAGTCACAAAAGTAATTCCTTCAATTTGAATACTTCCTATATTGAAATTAGGAATATCTACAATTTTTGGAAACGGTCTAGGATCTGGTTTGAACAGAACCATAAATAAGTTTTCTATAAATAAACTTACAGCTATCGCTGTTATCAGAGCTGAAATTCTTGGTGCATTTCTCAACGGTTTGTATGCAAATCTTTCAACAATGACACCCACTAAAATACAGAGAATAATACTGATTATAATTACTAAAGGTATTGGAATTCCCGCTGATATCATAAAATATGCAGAAAAAGCACCTATCATAAGTATATCTCCATGGGCAAAGTTTATAAGTTTGATAATACCGTAAACCATAGTATATCCCAGGGCAATTAGCGCATAAATACTGCCCACATGCAGTCCATTAATCAGCTGCTGAATAAACTTTTCCACTGATATCTCTCCTATCTTCTTAAAATTACTAAAAGGAAACTATAGATATAGTTTCCTTTTAGCTGTTGTATATAAGTTTTACAAAAATTACTTAGAAACTAAGTCTAGTTTAGTCTCAAGTTTGTACTTTCCATCTTCTACTTTGATAATTGAAACCGGTTTTATTGGGTTCCCATCATCGTCAAACTTAGTAGATCCTGAAACAAGATCTAAATCTGTTTCCTTCATAGCATCAACAACTGCTTTTTTATCTGTAGAACCTGCTTTTTGAATTGCTTCTATTACAGTTTTAGCAGCATCATATCCTAATGCTGAGAAAGACTTAGGTTCTTCATCTTTATACTGTTTCTTATATTCTTTAACAAAGTTTTGAACAACTTCACTCTCATCATCTGGTGAATAGTGGTTACTGAAGAATCCACCCTCTATTGAATCAGGATCGATTTCAAGAACTCCATCCCATCCATCTCCACCAACTAGTGTAGCATCAAGATCGATTTCTTTCGCTTGTTTACCTATAAGTGCTACTTCATTGTAGTATCCTGCTAGGAATACAACATCTGGCTTTTCAGCTTTTATATCTGTTAATGCCGATTTAAAGTCTTTTTCTCCAGTAGAGTATGCTTTTTCAGCAACTATCTCTCCACCATTTTCCTCGTAAAATTCTTTAAACGTCTTAGCTAAACCTTGTCCATAGTCTGTCTGCTCGTTTAATATAGCAGCTTTCTTGCCTTTAAGGTTCTCTAGCGAATATTTTGCAATTATCTCACCTTGCTGAGTATCTGTATAACATGAACGGAAAATAGAGTCTTTTCCCTCAGTTATTGAGTCTGCAGTTCCTGTAGGTGTAATCATAGGCATACCATCTTTATCGGCAAGAGGTGCAACTGCTAGAGTGTTTGTACTGATTACAGGTCCAACAATCGCTGAAACCTTATCACTTGTTACAAGTTTTTTATAAGCATTTACAGCCTCATTGTTATCACCTTTGTCATCATAAACAACCGCTTCTATTTTCTTTCCATCAAGTATTCCACCTGCATCGTTAGCTTCTTTAATAGCAAGCTCAACTCCATTTAGAGTCGCTTTACCATAAACAGCTACTCCCCCAGTTGTAGGTGTAATAATACCAATTTTTACAGTGTCAGACGAGTCTGAACTGCCAGAATCTTTGTCTCCGCCACATCCAGCTAATAGCCCAGCTGAAAGAGCAACTACTGAAAGCAGTGATACAACTTTCTTGAATCTTTTCATTAAAAATCCTCCTAATATTTGTTTTGAATTGTAATATAGTGATTGAATTACCGGACTAAATTCCAATACATTCAATGCACATTATTTAAAATAATTATACCACAAACCCCTAGCTAATTGTAGACTTAGCCAAAGTTATGCAGTAAAAAAACAGACATAATAACAATTGCTACAGATATGATTCCAATCCTGATTATTCTGGAGTAAGGAACCCCCATAGAAACATGTGTTGAATATGCTAATAGATAAAGCACTAAAGCACTGAAGCTTATTATTGCAACTATATTAGGCATAAATAACACTGCTACGATTGAAAATACTATAAGCAGTCCAAAAATTGTAATGAAATTGGCTCTTCCTTTATAGTATTCAAACCTCTCATCTGATTTAATTTCTTCAGTTGCATTGTTTACCTTGTTTTTAAGGTAAAGTCCATAAAAAAACACAGCTGAAGCTATCAAAAGCAGTAATACATAAATCAGTCTATCCATACTTTTAACTCTCCTATTACTCATTTATATAATAAATATGCTAAACCCTTTTCAACGCTCAAACCTCTCCTTATTCCACTGTTTTATAAGAAGGAGTGTTCTTGGCTTACCATAAATTTATTCATTATTTTTCGAACTCTCAACGAGAAGTTCAAAAAGCTTAAGCATCTTATCATCACATAATGCCATCGACTCAGGATGCCACTGAACACCAACTGCAAACTCCCTATCTTTCATTTCAACAGCCTCAATTATATCATCTTTAGCTCTAGCTGTAACTATCAAGTCCTCACCTAAGTCCTTTATAAACTGATGGTGGTAAGTATTTACATGGTAACTGTCTCCCAAAACTTCATTCAGAAGCGTTCCTTCTTTTATCGAGATGCTATGTCCAGGGTCACAGCTATATCCTCTCTGCACGTGCTGAAGTGAATTTTCTAACTCTATTAAATCCTGGTACAATGTGCCACCTTTAACTATATTCAGCATTTGAAAACCTCTGCATATTGCAAAAAACGATTTTTTGGTCTGCAGTACTTTTTCAATCAGACTGAATTGATATCTATCCAGTCCTACAGAGTACGTGCCTAAATTTGTATGCGGCTCTTCATTGTACATTATTGGATTTATATCCAGTCCACCTGTAAAAACAAAGCCATCACATAGTGAAATCTGACAATCAATAATTTCACTGTTACTCGTAATAGGTAACATTATAGGGATTCCACCTGCTTTTTCCACCGAATCAAAATATGCCGATGGTGTAGCGACTCTTGGCAATATCTCCTGGTTTGGCATTAACTCATTAACTAATCCTCCCAAAACACCAATTATTGGTTTTTTCATAGATCATTTCTCCTATATAATATTATTAATTGATAAAACTACATAGTTTTTATTAGACACTGAAATATTCCTTCAAGTAATTTTGAATTCAATTCTTTTTTCTTTTCGTTGATCTCATCATCTGCATTATCCAAGTCATATTTTTCAATATTATTCAGTTCCAGCTTTTCATTGCTAAAGTCAATGATCAACCTAGTCTCTAAATCATACCCCGTATCTTTTATGAGCTCTATATTGTGAACATCTTGCAATCTGTAAATTTTATATTTCGTCATTAGAAAGCTGCTCTTTATATCGAACTCTATTTTCAATAATTTTCTTTCATCAAATATATAGATTTCTTCGCTTGCATCTTTTTCATAAAAGTTATTTATATATATTCTAGTCTTATCACTATCTTCCACATATTCTTTTGCTTTTAATATAGCTTCATATTTTTCTCCATACAGTGTAATATAGAGAGAGTTTTTCTGATAAAAATTCAAAAGTGCATCCATTGTCATCAACTCCTTTGCCACACCTATTAATTATAACACTTCCTAACATAAAATGTATATGTATACTGAAAAACAGCAATAATAGTAAAAAAGCAAATAACAGGATAATAAAGACCCATTATTTGCTTTCTATTTATTTTCGATTATTTACCCATGTTTATAAGATAAACTCCACCCACAGCTAAACATATTCCAGCTAACTTATGAATAGAAATACCTTCTTTAAAAAACATTATGCCAGCTCCAACTGAAATAACATTTACTATTGCAGTTGAGAACGGAACTATGAATGATAAATCGTTTTTTGCTACTATACCTGTCCAAAGGAAAAAACTTGCTCCATAGAAACATAAAGCTAGCACCATTATCAAATCAATATTGAATCCGAAGGTTCCTCTAGTCAGACTTATAGCAATTGGTGATCCACTGTATTTCATCAAAAACAATCCTATTGTCGTACACAGAATATACGCTACAAATTTAACCACTTAAACCACTTCCTGTTCTCAAGTTTAATATTTTACATAAGACTCGTTGTCTCTGAGTTCAATAAATGAACCCAGTAGAATCATAGGGAATATCAAAAGCATGAACCAAAAATATCTAAAATCCTGTGCAGGCATTGTCAAAAATACAATGAAATAGTTTCCAATCATAGGTATGAACAGATTGAAATACTTTTTGTTCATATTCATCATAAATATCAGCATCATTATAGAAAGCACCGTATATATTCCACATCGCCAGAAAAATGTATCTATAAAAACTCTAGTCCATTTTTCATCATCAGAAATTTTCTTCTGAAAAGTAGATATATAATCATTCAGCATAGGTTCCAATGAGTTTTCTGATCTCAATATTCCAAATTCCGTTTTAAGAGGGTCTTCAATTTTAGTCGTATATCTATTGTTGTAACTGAAGTTATCTTCAGTTACAGACCACATGCCTATCGATAAGTTGAACTTATCTCCTAATATTACAGTAGGCTCCTTAATAAGCATATCAACATATACTTTCAGTACCTCTCCAGTTGTATGTTCTGATAGGTTTTCAATCAATTTAGGCAGATTGTTTGAATAAACATCTGCAAAATAAGGCTGATAGTGCTCTATCATACCTTCAGGCTCTGCAATGCTTTCAACCATTTTTCTATCCTTTTCTGAATAGCTTTCTTCTGCACCCTTTACATAGACTGCTCCTAGCCCCTGAAATACCGGTCTCAGCTTCATCCCAGGCGGGTTGTGGTCAACTACTATCATATTAGGATATATCCAGTTGATAAAGACTACTACAGACAGTGTCAGTGCAAGTGTTGTGATTGAAAAGTCTAACTTGTTATAAAATCTGTTTTTCACCAGATAATATATTGAAAAGATCATCAATCCAATAAATGAAAGTATTCCATTGTGTCTGAATATTCCTATCATTACGAATGCTACCAGTATTTCAACTAGATGAATAGGACTCTGAAAAAAGTCCCTGCTCTTCAACATCCTGAATACTATAGATGTACCCCATAACAGTGATAGGGTGAAAGGTATATCCTTCCAGTGTGTTACAACATTGACACCTGTGCTAGGCGATAAAATAATAATTAAGAAAACTATATAAAGGAATATCGGTTTTATTCCTTTTTTCAATAAAATATAGAACCATTGTGTAAATACTAATGAAGCCATAAGAACATGAAATATCCCTATTATAAGAACATTATCCCAGATTTTCAGAAGCATTCCTATAAAAAGCGTATGTCCAATCGGATGCCATGTTCCCATCATCTTTATCTTTCTAACTTCACTCAATTGCGAGTAACTGTCATATGACATATTACCCGGATTAAATGCATATAAGTACAATCCAAAAACTATCAGTTGAAATACAAAAATAATAGCAGTGTGAATCATTATTTTTTTTCTATCTTCACTGATAGCAGTTTTTTTATAAAAAATATGTGAACCGCTCAGCAATGCCAGTTCTGATATACAGAAGTAAATTGCTGAAACAATAAAAGCAACAAAAAACAAACCTAATCTGTTGCTAGTAAACCAAAGTCCATCTTCAGTGAATATTAAAGCTTTACCATAGAAACAAAAGGCAGTTACAACTCCTGCGACAAACGTTAGTACAATTCTTTTTACTCTTCCTTTGATTATTCTTTCCTTGCGATTCCTATAGATCACAGCTGAAAGCCCTGCTGAAACAACCAGCAAAACTGTCCAAAAAGGAATCGTCATCAACACACTTTTAAAACTCAGTGTGTTCATAAGGTTTAAAGTGTGGGACAGTTTTACCATACTCAATGTCAAGACTGACCACACGATCAAGGTAATTATATTCTGAATTTTATATTGTGTGCTACTGATTTCTTTCATCTATTTCACCTTTCATTCCTTTAATATCCCTTATTTCTTTTTCTAAGATAGCAGCTTCCTGTATAAGTCTGATCTGCTTAATGCTCAGCTTAGTATTAGAAAAAGAAAGTGGTAAAATTATAAGTATTAGAATCATTATTGCCATAAAGAAGACTGCATTAATAGGAGTTTTTACACCTATTAAATAAGCAGATATATCTATCAAGCTTGGAAATATAGTAACAATGGTTATTAATACAAGTATTCCAAACCAAGGAATCATATGTTTGAACATGACCTTTTCTTTTCTCATCATATTGATCAGCAGATATCCTATAATAAATACTGTCAACAAAATGAGCAGTTGCAACTTAACAGACATTGATTATTCTCCTTTCGGCTTAATAGAGTCCAGGCAGATTGCCAGACTAACTTTAAGCATATAATAAATTGAATCCTTTGGATTTATTGATGATTTTCCTGACTGTCTCTCTCTCATGATGACAGGAGTTTCTTTGATTTTACAACCTCTTCTTAGTACTAAAGCAATAGTCTCCGGTTCCGGATAGTCTGAAGGATAATACTTTGCAAACATATCTATAAGCCTTCTATTCACCATTCTGAGACCGGATGTCACATCCTTTATTCTCTTTTTATTAAATAGATAAATAAGATTGGATAATAGCTTTATTCCGAACCTTCTGGCCCCTGTTGATTGAAACCCTTCATTTTCAATATATCTCGACCCTAATACCATATCTATATCTGGATCTTTTACAAACAGTTTGTACATTTCATTCAGATGCTTTGCGGAATGCTGACCATCACCATCGATTTGAACCGCTATATCATAATTATATTTTTTCGCATAAATATAGCCTGTTTGAACACAACCTCCTATACCCAGATTAATAGGCAGGTTTATTACATTGTATCCTCTTATTTTACATAACTCCTCTGTCCCATCAGTAGAACCATCATTAACAATCACATAGTCAAATTCAGGAGCATGATCTAAAATATCAGATATGACAAAATCTATATTCTTTTCTTCATTATATGCAGGTATAATAATCAGTTTTTTCATATTCTGTTCCTCTCTAAACTATTTTCTAAGTGACTATTTTATATATGCTGTTCGATAAACTCATTATTATTATGCAAGCTATCAGATTTCCGATTACAACAGCTAAAAAAGCATTCTTTAATCTTATATTCAAAAGTGAAGCCACCATGCTTCCTGTCCAAACGCCAGTCCCTGGCAATGGTATCGCTACCAGCAATATAAGACCAAAAAAGCCGTACTTCTGGATTTTCTCTCCCTTTTTCAGTGATTTGTCAGTAAGCCTGTTTATATGATGTGCAAAAAGCCTGTTACCTCTAAGCTTATCAAACAATGGCTTTACTAAAAAAAACACAAACGGAAAAGGTATTAGACTGCCAAAGTAACTCATAGCAGCAGATTCCAAAGGTGTTAAGCCTAGCGATATTCCAATGGGAATAGCCCCTCTAAGCTCAATTACAGGCAGAGCAGCTACAATGAGAACTACGATATCAGCAGAAATAACTCTAGCCAATTCATTTATCATAACATCATCCATTCTTTCGTATTTTCAAACTACATTATACCATCTATTCAAGTATCTATCTACTAGCAATTTGCTTAGGATATCGTATATGTTCACAGACAGATAATTACAAGAATATTCATCTCTTCAAGTAATTTACACTGAATCAGATGTTTTGATATGGTAAATATTATAAAAAAATATATGCAGTAATTCTATGAATCACTGCATATACTTTTCTTGTTTCACACAATTACTTATTCAATATTTCTTTCGCCTTTTCAATAATGCTATCAGCATTTAATCCATATTTATCTAAAAGAAGGTCACCATTTCCTGACTCTCCAAAAGTATCCTGTGTTCCCACTTTTTTTACTAAAGTAGGGTATGATTCTGAAACAACTTCAGAAACAGCTCCACCTAATCCACCATAAATATTGTGTTCTTCAGCTGTAACAATACCTTTTGTCTCTTTAGCAGCTTTTATTATTATATCTGCATCTATAGGTTTTATAGTAGACATATTTATCACTCTAGCATTTATTCCTTCTTCAGCCAGCTTTTCTGCAGCTTCAATAGCTCTGGATACCATAACACCAGTTGCGATTATAGCTACATCATTTCCTTCTTTTATTTCCTTAGCCTTTCCTATTTCAAACTCAAAATTATCTTCTTCGAAAATAGTAGGAACTTTGCTTCTTCCCAGTCTTATATATACAGGTCCTATGTGTTTTGCCGCTTCTAGAACAGCTGCTTTCGCTTCTACTCCATCAGCTGGACATATTACCGTCATATTTGGAATTGCTCTCATTACAGCTATATCCTCAAGTGCCTGGTGAGAAGCTCCATCTTCCCCAACAGTAAGACCCGCATGAGTTGCAGCTATTTTTACGTTTAAGTTAGGGTAACCAATTGAGTTTCTTATTATCTCAAATGCTCTTCCTGTCGCAAACATTGCAAAAGTACTAGCAAAAGGAATCTTTCCAGTAGTAGCTATACCCGCCGCTACTCCCATCAGGTTTTGCTCTGCTATACCAACGTTTATAAATCTTTCTGGATATTCTTTAGCAAAAACCCCAGTTTTAGTTGATGAAGACAAGTCCGCATCAAGAACAACAACATCTTTATTTTCTTTACCTAGAATTTTAAGTGCTTCACCATATGCATCTCTTGTTGCCATACTCATTATAAATCACCGCCCAATTCTTTGATAGCAAGATCTCTCTGCTCTTTATTAGGTGCTGTTCCGTGCCAGCCAACCTGATCTTCCATGAACGATACACCTTTTCCTTTTATTGTCTTTGCAATAATCATAGTAGGCTTTCCTTTTGTGCTCTTAGCCTCTTTTATTGCTTCTCTTATTTCCTCTATTGAATGGCCGTCTATCTTGATTACATGCCATCCAAATGATTTGTATTTTTCATCTATTTCGCCTAATCCCATTATATCGTCATTTTTTCCGTCAATCTGAAGTCCATTGTTGTCAATAAAAGCTGTAAGATTATCAAGCTTATTGTAACCGGCAAACATCGCTGCTTCCCAAGTAATTCCTTCCTGTATTTCACCATCTCCAAGAAGTGCAAAAACTCTATAGTCTTCATTAAATATTTTTGCAGATTTAGCTATTCCACATGCCGCTGATATTCCTTGTCCTAACGAACCTGTTGACATATCAACTCCAGGTGTCCCTTTCATATCAGGATGTCCTTGCAACATTTCACCTGCTTTTCTGAACTTAGCAAGCTCAGATCTGTCAAAATAACCTCTTTCCGCTAAAGCCGAGTAATATATTGGTGTTGCATGTCCCTTAGACAGAACGAATCTATCTCTGTCCTCTTTTTTAGGGTTTTTAGGGTCAATATTCATCTCTTCGAAATAAAGCACTGTCAATATTTCACAAGCTGAAAGCGATCCTCCCGGGTGTCCCGATTGCGACTCATATACCATATCGACAATATCCATTCTCAGTTTGTTCGAAATGCTTTGCAATTCTTCTACTGTTTTCATATCTAATTATCTCCTTTCAACGAAAGACTTCTCTATTTAACACTATCCTTTTTCAATAAAATAGTCAATAAAAATATAGGTAATTTAATCTGTCTAGTTATTCTCTTTGGCTCTTTTATCAATCTGTATAACCACTCAAAACCAGTTTTCTGAAAAATATCAGGAGCCCTCTTCAATTTCCCGGAAATTACATTCATAGTTCCGCCATTCCCGATTGCCACCTTGACATTTAGATTGTCTTTGTGATGTTCAATCCAGTACTCCTGTTTTGGAGCTCCTAACCCTACAAAAAGTATATCTGTCTCTTTTTCATTAATCTCATCAATTATTGCCTGTTCTTCCGGATCATTTTCATATCCAATATGGTAGCCTTTAAAAAAACCACTGTGAGTCCCTACTATATCTATTTCAGGATACAGCTTTTCAATCTCTTTTTTGGCTGTCTCCGCTACACCTTCTTCACAACCTAGAAAATAGACTTTATAGCCATATCTTGCTGCTATTTCAAGCATCTCAATTGATAAATCATAACCTGTTACTCTGCCTTTCAGTGGCTTTCTCTTCAATCTTGAGGCATGTATCAGACCTATACCATCCGGCACCACTAAGCTGCCTTTATTGAGCGTGTCTCTGAACTTCCTGTCCTTATTAGCATCCATGACTATCTCTGAATTCGGTGTATATATGGAGTGAAATCCACCCTCTTTTAAATAATCAATAACTTTTTCTTTTGCATCTTCTAATGTTGTATTTTCTATGTTTACACCTAATATATTCACTCTGTCCATCTTATCACCTATTCAACAGTTTCTTTATTTCATCAGTGTTTCTGGAAAGCTTGCTTTTCAAAAGATCGATCTTCTCCGAAAGCTCCTCTTTGCTTTCCTCTTCATATTCTAATTTCTCAAGTATTTCATCATACAACTTGTCAAAATTTATTTCATCGATATCAGAGAACACTTTCTCTGATATATAACCCAGATAATTATTTATCTTTGGGTCATAGGAAAGGGCAATTATAGGAACTTTCATAGCTGAACTGAATATTAGAGAATGGAGCCTTTCTCCAACTAGAAGATCTATATTCCCAATAATACTCAATAACTCTGAAATTTTATACTGATCATGAAGATAATAGACTCCTTCTCCTGTCTTTGAACCTATCTCTTCAAGTATCTTTATATCCTCTCCATGATGAAAAGGTATGAAGACGATATTGAGATCATTCTCTCTTACAAGTCTATCAGACAAATCACATAGATTATCGATAAATTTCCTGTTTTTAGCTTTTCCTCTTATAGCAATTCCAACAGTTTTTCTCGAATCCAGATTCAGTCCTTCTTTTTCAAGAATTCTCTTCCCTTTTTTTAAGTCTTTTTCTTCAAGTGCTAATACCGGATCAGCAGTCACAATTATATTGTCATTCTTTAAGTCTATTTCCTTTAAGAATCGCTCTGATCTGCTGTCCCTCAGCGTTATTACATCAACTTTTTCTAAAACTCTTTTCGTGAGCTTTCTATTGAAACTGCTCCTTATAGGTCCCATTCCCTGACTGTATACCATTACTTTTTTATTAAGGAGTATTCCCATATACATCACAAACAGATAGTATATAACATTTTTTTTGCTAGTGACATCCTGTAGAAGCGATCCTCCGCCACTAATGAGTAAGTCGGTCTTCCTGATTTCTTTAATGATTTTAAACGGGTTTTTTCTGTGCACAGCTCTAACATCATGATTGTACTCTGTTACTTCAGGATTTTCAGACAGAACGGTTATATCAATATCAGGTATATTCGTCCTTAAATCCGTTATTAGTGCGGTTAAAATGGATTCATCTCCCATATTGTTGAATCCATAGTAACCTGAAATCAAGACTTTACTCATTTATAAATCTCCTATAGTTTTTTCTCACAAATGCAATAACTACAAATACCAGCGCTAAATATATAGCTGCTATCACAATCCCGAAAACTGTAGAATACAGCAGTCTAGCTACCGATACTAAAAACGGAGTTTTGAAGTGACTGAAAGTATTCACTATAGAAGTAAGCCCTATAACACCAGCAAGTCCTGATAAGAAATATAGAGATTTCAATCTATTTTTAGCAAAGGTTACACCCACAATCAACGCAGGGAACGCAATCAGAAACTCCTTAGTTCTAGGTCTTGCATATAGAGTTCTTTCGAGGCCATTTCTAAACATGAGTTCTAGATTAGATGGTTCTAATCCTGCTTCATGACCTGTTCTAGCTAGATACACATAGCCGATTATTCCTAAAGCACCTATTATAGCAAAGTAGAATACTTTAGTTGTGTCATTTAATACAGTTTCTAAATCCTTCTTAGTTACTGTATCATCTCCTCTTTCCTTGATCTTTTTATATCCGAAATGTCCTAAATATGATATGAAATACACCACAAAAGGTATAAGCTGAGCTATTTTAACGCCCTTAAAATAATCTATATCTAAAACATTTCTTGTGCTAGACATTATTGCCGCGATTATCAGTGAACCTATTGATGTAATAAGTGCTGATATTATGAAAACTCGTATTCCTTTTATAAGTGAATCTTTATATGAAACTTCTGAGTCATATAAGAATATCCTCTTATTAATGGAATTGTAATACGTTATTCCCAGAGATGGAAAAACTATAGCCGTTGCTATTGCAACCAGCATATAGCCTGTTCTGCCTAATACAAATACAGCCCCTATTACTCCCAGCATTCCAAGTGCAAATAGAGAAATCTGCACTTTTTCATTTATCCTGAATAACTGTCTAAACACTAAGACCCCAGCAGAAACTACTCCTAAACTCAAACATATTACAGCAATTTTCCTAACAGAGTTGTTCTCATAAGGCTCTGCAACCCCATAAGATATACCATGTGATTCCAGTCTATCGGATAGATCAGTGAACATCTTCTGATAATCTTTTACTTTTTCCACATAATAACCATTTTTATCGATAAATGGTCTGAAATATATGATATTTGCATTTCTTTCAGTAATGGCCCTGAACAGTACATTACCAATTTCTTCACCATTTTTATAGTTTACATATTCATATCTTGTCTGAATATATCCAGGAACACTGTATACTTTATTTACATTGTAGCCTGTCTTTTCTAATACCTTATCCAGGCCTTTTTGATCTATATAACTTCTCTCAAAAACTGTTTCCACGATGCCTAAAGTCAGTTTGTTCTTTTTCAAAAACTCTATGGTCTTATCCAAATCTTTAGGACTTCCTATCACTTCTTCTCCTCCAAAAACCATATAAGGAGACTTATTTTCAATTGACTCTACATCTTTGAACGTAGAGTTCAGATACTTTGCTGAATACCATCTCTTTGGCGGATTTTGCATTCTTGCAGAAACTTTCATACCAGCGTTTTCTATCAATTCAACCTTTGCCGGATCTATGCCTATCGGCAAAATAATTCCTGCTGAACTTTCCAGCTTTTTAACATTGCCAACACGCTTTCCTTCTCCTGTTATTAGAGCTTCTCTATCAGTATAAAGTCCATCTTTGTATTTAGTGTCTATAACTATGTAGTTATTATTAGTCCCACTAAATAGCTTGACTTTATCACCATATTTCTCAGTCAGCCCTTTAGAAGCAAACTGATAATCATCAATATTTTCAAACCTCACCACTTGATCGTATTTATCAGTATTTTCATCATCAATATAACTTACAAGCTCTAATGGATATTCATTTCTCCAGTTCGGATTCTCTATAATATTTGCTATTATAGTTGATTGGATTTTTTTATTATCTTCCATCATGCTTTCAATAGTTTCATAATTTATACCAACCGAACTGACACCCATCTTTTTAAATTCCTTAAGCCACCACTCTATAGGTTTTTCTGACTGTTCAGCCAGTTCCTCAACTTGATAATAATCAAGTATAAAATCAACTTTGTTATTAGACTGTTCTATATTAACTTTTCGAGCTATCAAAGGTATCGATAGCAGAGCCGATATTAGAATCAGTACAAATAGATATAGTCTAATTTTCATTAATGCAACCTCCCTTAAAATAAATAAGCAGTAATCTCTATTTTAGCATATTTTTCTTTCTATTTGTTATAAACTCAAAAAAGGATGACTATATAAGTCATCCTTCAAGAAAGTCCCAAACTCATTTTTAAAGCCTCATCAATTTTTTTCATAACATCATCATCAAAGCGTCCAATTTTCTCTTTCAATCTTTTTTTATCAATCGTTCTGACTTGTTCTAATAGAACGACTGAGTCTTTTGTCAGTCCATATCTGTATGCTTCAATTTCTATATGCGTTGGAAGTTTTGCTTTGTTTATCTGAGAAGTTACAGCCGCCACTATAATAGTAGGACTGTATCTATTTCCTATATCATTTTGAATCACAATCACCGGTCTCACTCCACCCTGTTCTGAGCCGATGACAGGACTCAGGTCTGCATAGTAAAGATCTCCTCTTTTTACCACTCCAACACGCATCCTTCTACACTAATATGTATTAAATCCATTTTGTAAAACATTCCAAAGCTTTTAATCAACAATACACCACCTCCACGATATCTCCATATAAAAGCTTTGCTGATTTAGTTATAAAAGATAGTCTACAGTTTGAAACATTTTTCCATCCTTTTTAAATATTCTGGGTATTCTTCTACCAACCATGCACAACACTTCATAATTTATCGTGCCAATCGACTTAGCTAAATCATCAGCTGAGTTCACATTTTCCCCTTCTCCGAATATAGTCACTTCATCACCTATTTTTATATTCGACTCATCAGGACATTTGATGAATGATTGATCCATGCACACATTGCCAACAAGTTCTGCTGTGTATCCCTTTACAGTCAGGGATATTCTGTCCGAATACAGTCTGGTAAATCCATCAGCATATCCGATAGGAATAGTCGCTATTAGTGTTCGATTATAGGCTTTATATTTTCTTCCATACCCCACGGTTTCTCCTTTTTCAATAAACTTGATGTTTGACACCCTGGTTTTAAGTGTCATAACCTTCTTAAGATCGAGTACATCTCTAGAAGTCTGCTCGGAAGGATGGTAGCCATATAGCATTATACCTGGTCTGATTATATCTAAACTGTAATCAGGTAAATCTATTATTCCAGCACTATTTGAAATATGCGCATTCTCTATATTTATACCCTTTTTTTTCAACTCATTCAAGAAATCCATGAATTTATTATACTGAATATCAGAAAATCCTTTGTCGGATTCGTCAGCAGTCGCAAAATGAGTGAAGTAGCCACATATTTTGATATTTTGCATATTACATATTTCAGTGATTTCTTTCAGTGAATCTTCATTGATTTGAAAGCCCAGTCTATTCATACCACTATCTATCTTTATATGAGCTCTAGCCTGCTTCTTTATTCCTTTAGAAATTCTTGAAACTTGCTTTGCAAATTCTATACTGTATATTGTAAATATTATATCATACTTAAGTGCTTCAATGATATGTCCTTCCGGAGTGTAACCCAGAACTAAGATATCATCGAATATTCCATTCTGCCTCAACTCAATAGCTTCATATATAGAGGATACTGCAAAAAAATCCACTCCCTCTTTTTTCAGCTGCTTAGCTATTTGAACCGAACCGTGTCCATATGCATTCGCTTTTACAACAGCAAGAATTCTGGCATTTTTATTATTTAATCTTTTTATCTCATTCAAATTGTTGGTCAGATTATCTAGGTCTATTTCAGCCCATGTAGTCCTGTAATCCATAAGATTAATTCCCCTTTCTTGAAGCTTTTATCGCATCTGACAGGCTATCAATAATATCTCCTGCTGTTAGGCTGTATTCGTCTAGTCTATAGGCAGCAATATCTCCAGCTAACCCATGAATATATACCCCTAGTTTTGCGGATTCAAAAACTCCAAAGCCTTGTCCGAGAAATGAAGATATGATTCCTGTTAACACATCTCCACTGCCAGCAGTTGCCATACCAGGATTCCCAGTTTCATTTATATAAACTGAGTCACCATCTGTTACCACTGTATTTGCTCCTTTTAGAACTAAGATTATTCCATATTTTTTTGCAAAATCTCTTGCACAGTTTTCTCTATCACTCTCAATCTGTTCAATTTCAAGACCTGAAAGTCTTGAAAATTCAGCTGTATGCGGGGTAAGTATAAGCTTGTCATTCAGCTTAATAATCTCTTTCTCCATAGAAATAATATTCAAACCATCAGCATCTACAACTGTAGGTAGGTTCATACTTATTATCTGCTTCAAAAATCCTATCGACTCTCTGCTTCTCCCCATCCCCGGTCCAATAGCTACAGTGTCGAATCTGTTTGAATCTGTATTTGCTCTGCAAAAGTCTTGAAATGAAGTATCCGAAAAATGACCTTTGTCTTCATCCGCTACTGGAATGACTATGTTTTCTAAAGACTTAATAGCCACTATTTCATATATCGAATTAGGTACTACTGTATATACTAATCCTGAACCTGTTTTGAGTGCAGCAAAGGATGACAAGCAGGGTGCACCAATCATGCCTGTACTTCCGCCAATTACCGCAAGCTTACCATAGTTTCCTTTGTGAGTGTCTTTTTTTCTATCAGGAATCACCATAGGAGC
Organism: uncultured Clostridia bacterium; assembly: GCA_964489735.1. Taxonomy (GTDB): domain Bacteria; phylum Bacillota; class Clostridia; order Tissierellales; family Gottschalkiaceae; genus Andreesenia. The sequence goes on from CAZBAL010000002.1 coordinate 83,572, forward strand.
CTCTGTTTTTGATATTATTCTGTTTTTATCTTCAAAGATTATTGCCTGAGCTACAGCTGTTTCACGACTATGAGATATAGTCAGCTCAATACTTCTGTCATCCAGCAGTTTTTCAGCGTTACCATGCAGTTTTGCATAAGGTTTTCCTTTGCTGTCATGAAGAATCTCAATATCCTTCCATTTAAATCCGGATATACCTGTCCCAAAAGACTTGCTCACTGCTTCTTTTGCTGAAAACAGTCCTGCGGCAGTAACTGCTCTGTTAAGTCTAGAGTCTTTTTTAGTGATGTATTTATTTTCTTTTTCTGTAAAAATCCTATTTAAGAATCTTTTGCTGTCAATGAGCTTTTCAATTCTTTGAATTTCAATAATATCTATGCCCAGTTTCATTTCCTAATGGTTGTCCTTTCGCTGCATTTATCTACAAAGACCAGCTATAAAGCTGGCCTTACATTAAAATACTCTTAAATATTCTTCGATTTCCCAAGGATGAACAGTCTTTCTAAATCTGTCCCACTCTCTTGTCTTTGCATTAATAAACTTTTCAGTTATATGCTCACCTAATACCTCTTTAATCAGTTCGCTTTTCTCTAACTCCAAAATAGCCTCATTCAATGTCTTAGGTAGAGAATCTATATGCTTTTCGGTTCTTTCCTTCATATCCATTTCATAAATATTTCCTATTACAGACTTAGGTGGCTCAGTCTTTTTCTTCATGCCATCAAGTCCTGCAATCAATACAACTGCCAGTGCTAAATACGGATTACATGCCGGATCCGGACTTCTAAGCTCAACTCTAGTAGATGTTCCTCTCTTAGCAGGTACCCTAACTAGAGGACTTCTGTTCTTGTGCGACCAAGCAATATAAACAGGTGCCTCGTATCCTGGAACTAATCTCTTGTATGAATTTACAAGAGGATTTGTAATAGCAGTATATCCTTTGACATGTTCGATAAGTCCTCCAACAAAATGAACCGCCTCATCGCTTAACATGTTTTTAGCATCTGGATCATAGAATATGTTCTGTCCATCTCTGAAAAGAGACATATTTATATGCATACCCGAACCCGCCATATTCTGTACAGGCTTAGGCATAAAGCTCGCAAATAAACCTAGATCATCTGAAATTCTTCTAACTATATATCTGAAAGTCATTATATTATCTGCTGTCTTAAGTACATCTCCATATTTGAAGTCTATCTCATGCTGACCAGCTCCACATTCATGATGGGCAGCCTCCACTTCAAATCCTGATTCCTGAAGCGCTAAAGCTATTATCTCTCTTACATCTTCTCCTCTATCTATAGGAGCCATATCAAAATATCCTGCTCTGTCTGAGCTTTCAAGTATTGGATTGCCAAACTCATCTTTTTCAAATAAATAAAACTCTGGCTCTGGACCAACATAGAAAGTCAAGCCTAGCTTTTTGGCTTCTTCTACAGCTCTTCTCAACACTCCTCTAGGACATCCTATAAAAGGTTTGTCATCTGGAGTATAAACATCACATATGAATCTTGCTATTCCATAATCTTCCGCTCTCCATGGCATAACTAGGAATGTTGAAAGATCAGGATACAGATACATATCCGATTCTTCAATTCTAGCAAAGCCATCTATTGATGAACCGTCAAACATTATTTCGTTGCTGATTATTTTATCCAACTGACTTACAGGAAGTGTAATACTCTTAACTGCTCCCATAATATCAACAAGCTGAAGAAGTATGAATTTAATATCCTGCTGCTCTATAGTTTCCCTAATAAATTCTATCTGCTCTTCTCTGCTTTTGTTGCTTAACATACTTTTCACATCTCCTTTACAGCCTATCTTTTTTATTTCATCAATCTCTTAACTATATTATAGTATCATATACATTTTTTATTTTCTACCAATAAAGAGATATTCGATTATTAGTAATCAATACTACCTACAATTCTATCAGCAATTTTTCTGACATTGTATTTTATCTCTTCTATATCTAAAGTAAGGAATTCTCCATTTTCCATAAGGATATTGCCATCTACTATGGTGCAGTAAACACTATCTGACTGAATCGAATAAGCAAGTGAAGAAATAATATTGTTCTCGGGCGTCGTTTGAATCTTGTCTAAATCTAAAAGTATCATATCAGCTTTTTTACCTTTTTCTATTGAGCCCAGCTCGCTATCCAGTCCAACTGATTTTATTCCGTTTATCGTTCCCATTCTCACTGACTCAATAGCCGGTATAGACCTTGGATTTCCTGACACCCCTTTATTTACAAGAGATGCTATCTTTATCTCTTCTATTAAACTCAGATTGTTGTTGCTAGCACAACCATCAGTCCCGAGCGCAACGTTTATTCCTTTTTCTATCATGTCATTGACTCTCGCAAATCCATTGCCTAGCTTCATATTGCTAGTCGGATTGTAAAGAACATTCACTTTATTCTTTGCCAGTATCTCGATATCATTGTCTGTCATCTTCACACAATGAGCTGCGACAGTGTTTCTCTCAAATATGCCTATGCTCTCCATATGCTCAGTTGGAGTCATACCAAACTTATCTAAGCTTTCCTTAACTTCATCATCACTTTCCGACAGATGAATATGTATAGATGTATCATACCTCTCTGACAGTTTAACAGCTTTTTTTAAATATTCAGGCGAACAGGTATAAGGTGCATGAGGACCGACCATCCCCCTTATCCTTCCATTTTCCTGTCCATGCCATTTTTTGATGAAATCTTCTGTCTCTTTAAGCTGCTCATAATCACTGTCCTGATTCCCAATCAGTCCCCTTGAGACAAATCCTCTCATCTTCGTTTCAGCTAGGGCTTTTCCTATTTCATCAATGAAAAAATACATGTCAATAAAGCATGTATTTCCAAATTTCAGAAGCTCTGCAATTCCAAGCATAGAGCCCCAATATATGTCCTCTGATACGAGTTTTGATTCAGCAGGCCATATATAGTCATTCAGCCAGTTCCAAAGGGTCTGATCATCTGCATAGTTTCTCAGTATAGTCATAGGAATATGCGTATGAGAGTTACAGAACCCTGGCATTGCAAGTTTCATATCTCCGTCTATAACTCTGTCATATTTATCTTTTTCAAGCTCTCTTCTTTCAGCTTCACTAAAAGCAACTGAGTCAAATATGCCATTCTTTATCAAAATGCTTCCTCGTTTAATATCTGAGTTCTCAATATCGAGTATAGATACATCTTTTATAAGTATATCCATAACTCTCACCCGCTTTCCTATTATTATAATATTCTAATCTTCTAGTTTTCTGATTTCCTCACCCTTGAAATCCTTCATTATATCAGAAATCTTCTCTCCATTTATCTCTACTTCCTGATTTATTTCATATAGAGGTACCATAACAAAAGCTCTCTCTGTCATTCTAGGGTGTGGTACTGTCAGCTTTTCATCATCAGATTCAAAGCCATCATATAGCAATATATCAACATCTATGGTTCTAGGACCCCATCTTATTAGCCTCTCTCTTTTCAGTGCCTTTTCAACTTCCTGGCATGCATCTAATAGGTCATATGGAGCAAGTTCCGTTTCAACTTCTGCTACTATGTTCATAAACCAATCCTGTTCAGTATAACCCCAAGGCTCTGTTTCATAGAATGAAGATGTTTTAATAACCTTTATGCTTTCATTTCTGTCTAAAAGCTCTATGGCTTTTTCTATATTCGCCTTTTTATCTCCAATGTTTCCACCTAGACCTAAGAAAGCTCTGTTATTGAATTCTTTTCTCTTACGTTTAATAACAACCCCAAAATAGTCATATATTCCCGGAACAGGAGCTTCCGGCTTTTTAACTGCAACTTCTATTTCTTTGACCTTATCGAATCCTTCAAAGATATCTTCTGTTATTCTCTCAGCCACTTTTTCAATAAGATCGTGTCTCTCGTTCTCCATGATATTCTTTACAGTCTCATAGATTTCCCCATAGTGTACTGTGTCTTCAACCTTATCAGACACACCTGCATAAGGAATATCACATACCAGCCCAATATCCAAATAGAACTTCTGTCCTAATACATTCTCTTCTTTCATTGCTCCATGATAAGAAAAAAACGCTAAATTCTTCATTACTATTTTGTCCATGCCATTTTCCTCACTATCACATCTGTAAGTTTTAATGCTCTGTAATTTTCCTTAACATTGTGCACTCTTACTATATCAACACCTTGAACAGTTCCCAACACAGAGGTTGCAACTGTTCCCTCTACTCTTTCATCAGAAGGAAGATCCAGTACATTTCCTATCATAGACTTTTTTGATGTCCCTAGAAGGATTCCACATCCAAAATCGTTGAACTCCCCTAGTCTAGACATGACTTCAAGGTTCTGATCCGTATCTTTTCCAAAACAAATTCCTGGGTCAAGAATAATTTTCTCTCTAGGAATACCAGCTTCCGTCCCTATTCTAATAGTCTCTCTGAAAAAATCTGATACCGATTCCACAACATCTTTATCATACTCTTTAGAATCCTGATTATGCATTGCCACTACAACTGCATCATATTCTGCAATAAGCTCAGCCATTCTTGGATCTCTCTGGAGTCCCCAGATATCATTTATTATTCTGACTCCCATTTTCAGCATAGCTTCAGCTACTGCCGGCTTATAAGTATCTACAGATATAGGTCTGTCAATTTTTTCCATAAGTTCTTCTACAATCGGAGAAAGTCTCGCTATCTCCTCTTCATCTGAAATAACTATATGCCCAGGTCTTGTAGACTCAGCCCCTATATCGATTATATCAGCACCATCTTCAATCATTTTTTTTGCATGCATAACAGCTGCATCTAATTCATTGTACTTTCCACCATCTGAGAAAGAATCCGGTGTCACATTAAGTATCCCCATAATAAGAGTTCTGTCCCCAAGCGAAAGAGTATAATCTCCACATGGAAGCTCTAATTTTCTATGGTTTTTAAAAATTACATCTCTCATCTACTCACCTCAAATTTGTCCATATACAGGATTAAGCCATTTAAAAATAAATGGCTTAATCAGTAATTTTATTATATTGTTTTTTGTCAGTCTCTATATCTATTATATTTAAACTGCAGTTAAATCTTTTCATAAAAAATTGTTTAAACTCACTAACTCAATAATATGTTAATAAGCTTTTTTAATTATCTTTGAACTGTTTAATAAAAGCTCTTAGAATTTTATAAGTGTCATAGCTTCTGATCTAGCTTTTGCATCTTTTGCGAATATACCTCTAACTGCTGAAGTAACAGTTTTTGATCCAGGCTTTTTAACACCTCTCATTGTCATACACATATGCTCTGCTTCAACAACAACGATAACACCATATGGATCTAGAACTTCATCTATAGTGTCTGCTATAGTAGCTGTAATTCTCTCTTGTAACTGAGGTCTCTTTGCTACAGAATCAACAACTCTAGCTAATTTACTTAAACCTGTCAGCTTACCACCTTTTGGAAGATATCCAACGTGAGCTTTACCGAAAAATGGTACCCAGTGATGTTCACAAGTTGAATAGAAAGGAATATCCTTAACTAAAACTAATTCCTCATGGTTTCCTTCTTGGAAAAATACTTGTAGTAGCTCTTTTGGATCTTGTCCTATTCCACTATATATTTCTTCATACATTCTTGCTATTCTCTTAGGAGTATCTAATAGACCTTCTCTTTCTGGGTCTTCTCCTACTGCTAAAATTATCTCTCTAACTGCTTTTTCAATTCTTTCTTTATCCACAACTATCCCTCCATATAACAAAACTCAATTTTATAGCTTTCTTATTACTTGAAATCAAAAGGATACGAGCCATATTTCCATCTGCTCAATTTCCCTCCGAATTTTTCAAGCACTATTGACAACAGTCTGTCTATTAATATGATTTTTTCATTCCTGTTATCTGCTTTGTTAATTTCTCCTACTATATCTAATATATTACTATCTTGTATAAATTTCAATAGTCTTTTATCTGGAGGCATCCAAATATTTTCAGACTGATAGTAAAACTGAATGATATCTTTTAGCAGAGAATAGTACATTATGTCAAATTCTTCCTGCTCAAGCCTCTTATTCAGCTGTTCTAAGACTTCTGTAAAAACAAATCTCTTATAATCTATTTCATATTTTGTGAGCTTTTCTGGTCCTTTTTGATAAACATCAAATGCATAATCTATCAGTTCAGAAATCTCTTCATTTCCATAAATTCTTTTTGCTTTAGATATTATTGTAACAAGAGATGGTATCTTTTTATCCAATCCTATTTTCAGTTCTTCCAGACTTATATATGATATATCGCATTCGACATCATCAACTAAACAAACTTCCCTTTTGAATTCGCCATCTTTCATTATGACGAATACGTCTAAGTCCGAATCATCAACTGGAGAATTCAAGTCTTTATCAGCACATGATCCTATCAAAAGTATACCACAAGCACCTGCTTCTTTTTTTATATTATCTACTTTTTTATCTAGTATTTCACAAATTAGTTTTCCCATTATATTTCCTCTGAAATATATTTTTCATACTCTCTGCGTAATGCCGATGTAATTCCTGTGTCACTACAAGAAAGCTCATACTCTACTGTGTCACTGCAGCTCCCAGAACATTCATTCACCTCTGAACTGAAATCTATCCGAGATACCGGCATGACTCCCATAAGTGAGTTTGTGACAAAAACTTCATCAGCATTTCTAATATCATCTACTCTAAACTTTCCTTCGATAGATACTATATTTTCTTTTTCAGAAATTTCCAATATAAGATCTCTGACTATACCTTTTAGTAAACCACAATCTTCAGATGGTGTGTAGAGAGTTCCATCCTTCACAAAGAAAAGATTAGATACACATGTCTCTGCAAGATTTCCCTTTGTATTTAAAAAAACAACATCATCAAAATCAGTATTGCAAGCTCTTTTCTTTTCTAAGAGGTTTTCTAAGAAGTTTGCCGATTTTACTCTAGGTAGAATAGACTCTTCATTTCTTCTGATTCTGCTGACTCCCAATCTATATCCTCTCTCATAAACTGCTTTCGGATAATCTGACGGTCTCAGTGTTATAAATGTAGACACTTCATCGCCATTTTTTGATGCCAGTATTTTCAGTGCACCATTTTTTAAATTATTGAATTCTACGATATTCTCCGCATCTATTTTAAGATTTTCAGGGTCATATCTGTGCTCTATTCCTAAAAGTTCTAAAGATCTGTTAAGTCTTTCGACATGCCTATTGAATAGAATTAGATCTGCATTTTCAACTTTAATAGTTTCAAATAAACTAAATCCAAAATTGAAAGCTTCAGAAATATAAATCCTGTTTTCTTCAAGCCTTTCTATCTTCCCATCTATTCCTATATACACATTATCAAACCTACTTTTCTATAATAAATACTATTTGTTCAGTGAATCCATAAGTGCTTTAGCTTTGTGAAGGGTTTCTTCATATTCAAGCTGAGGATCTGAGTCCCAAGTAATACCGCCTCCAACTTGGAAATACGCTTTGTCATCCTTACATACAATAGTTCTGATTACAATATTTAAATCCACTTCTCCATTGAATCCTATATAACCTATTGAGCCTGTGTAAATATTTCTCTGTGTAGGCTCCAATTCATCTATTACTTCCATCGCTCTTATCTTTGGAGCTCCCGTTATGGAGCCTCCTGGGAATGTTGCCTCTATACAGTCGACTGTATCATACTTGTCATCAACCTCAGCAACAACAGTAGACACCAAATGATATACAGTAGCATATTCTTCTAAGTGGAACAGCTCTGTAACTTTAACCGTACCAGTCTTTGCAACCTTTGACAGGTCATTTCTTTCTAAGTCTACTATCATCAGAAGTTCAGCTTTGTCCTTCTCGCTGTTTTCAAGCTGATGTCTATTAGCCTTATCTTCCTCTGGCGTCTTGCCTCTGTTTATAGTTCCTTTGATTGGTCTAGTTTCTATTATTCCATCATTTATCTTAATAAATCTCTCTGGTGAGCTCGATACTATATGTGCATCATCTAAATCCAAGTACGCAGCAAAAGGCGCAGGATTTAGCTTTCTAAGCTTTGCATACAGATCATAAGGATTGTCCTTAAGTTCACATTCAAATCTCTGAGTCAGGTTGGCCTGATAAATATCTCCTGACTTAATATAGTCTCTCACTTTCTGTATAGATGCTTTGTATTCCTCTTTAGTTGAGAAATTAGACTTAAACTCTAAATCATCTTCATCTTCTCTATACTTAAGTTCTATATTAACGCCCTTTTTCTCGGCCTCTTCTATAGCATTTTTAATCTCATTAAAGACTTTCTCTTCATCATCCTTAATACCTAGTGCAGCAATATATACCTTGTCTTTTCCACCTCTATGGTCAATCGCAATAATTCCATCGTATACTCCGTAGTGCATATCAGGTATGTTCACATCATCCACAGCAGTTCTAGGCAGTTCCTCTATGAAATGACATAAATCATATGATAGATAGCCTACAGCTCCCCCTACAAAAGGAAGATCCGATTTATAATCCATTTCATATTGTTTAAGTATTTTTCTCAGTTCATCAAAAGGATTCCCTTTGAACTCTCTGACTCCCTCTGCAGTTTCAATTCTTATATCTTCATTTTTGCTTTTTATCAATAAAATAGGATCAAAACCAATAAATGAAAACTGTCCTAATTTATCATGGTCCATTCCACTATCTAGAAAAAAACTGCTCTTTCTGTCTTTGAAAACCGTATACAACTCAAAACTATCAAGTTCTGTCTGTATTTCTTTTACTAACATTACTTATCTTTCTCCTGACTTTTCCAAATTTTAGCTTCATTTAAAAAATTCTGAAGAAGCTCGTGACCTTGCTCCGTCAAAACTGCTTCCGGGTGAAACTGAACTCCCTCTATTAAGTATTCCTTATGTCTGAATCCCATGATTTCGCCTGCTTCTGTTTCGGCTGTTATCTCCAAAACTTCTGGGAGCGATTCTCTTTCAACTATCAATGAGTGATATCTAGTTACATTGAGAGGATTGTTCAACCCTTTGAATACACCTTTGTCTGTGTGTTTAACTGGAAACACTTTGCCGTGAATAGGAATATCTCCCTTCACGATTTTTCCACCAAATACTTGACCAATTGCCTGATGTCCTAAGCATATCCCAAGTATTGGCAATTTCCCTTTAAAATGCTCAATAATATCTTTAGATATCCCTGCGTCATCTGGTGTACAAGGACCTGGTGATATTACTATCATACTAGGATCCATTTTTTCAATTTCTTCTAGGCTGATCTTATCATTTCTTATTACTTCTACTTCTTCATCCAATTCATTCAAGTATTGAACCAGATTGAATACGAATGAATCGTAATTGTCTATCATCAAAATCACAGAATCGTCCTCCATTAACCCCGTATATTAATATTAATTAATTCAATTATCTGTTCGATTACTAGTATATTATCTATAATACTCTTAGTAAAGTATTTATTCAAATATATTATAAAAATAGCTTATATTAATTTGTTCTTTTATCTTTTATAAGCATCTATTGAATGAATTCTCTATTTTTTCAAAGCGTATATCTATAACTTGCTGAAATTATTACTTGTGATATAGGATAATATTGAGTATATTTATTAGAACACAATAAATTAAAAAACAAATTGAGGAGTGAATTTATGAACCTTGGATTTACATATGATGAAAAAATATTCAATTCCGATAACAGGGATCTGATTTTGAAAGCTAAGGAATTAGGACTTAAATCACTGGAACTTGTCCCTGATAGAAAAATAATGTCTGAAGATGAATTTATTGAACTTGCAGCATTTGCTAATGAAAATAATATCCGAATAAACTTCCATGTTCCTAATTTCTTATCAGATCTTTACGATCCTAAGTCTATAAAATATAGAAAAGACGAAGTTTTCAATAAATATGATGATATGTTTTCCATTATAAAAAAAATCCTGTCTGTTTCAGAAAAACAGCAAGAGCAGCTTTCAATAAGCGCTTTGAACTCAGATAGTTTTACCAAAAAACAAATTGATTCCGTACTCGTATTGCATGGTGAAGACTTTCTGCTGACAGAAGATAAAGAATATTCAAGAACTAAGGAACTCTTAGAGCACTGTTTGAAGAGAATAGATGAAAATGACTTAAATCTTAAAATAGCAATAGAGACACTGAGAGCAGACAGCAAAAACAGAATCGGTGAAAATCATGAGGAGCTTTTAGATTTGATCAACAGTATAGATTCTAAAAAATATAATACCGACAAACTCGGTATATGTTTGGATATATGTCATGATTCTATGAATAGATATCCATTTAAGTCTATGTATAGCGATAACTTTCTTGAAAAAATCATCTACCTTCATGCTCATGGGATTGATTTATCGTGCAATAATGCACATATTTCATTAGTTAAAAGCTCTGTTAATTTTCTGGATTCAATACTGTTTTTAAAAGAAAACACAGATAATCTGACTCTTAACTTGGAGCTGTTATCTGATCATATAGGTGATACATATCTGTCAGATCTGTTTTTTGATCTACACATACTGAATAGTATCATCTAGAAACAATAGTCATAAATCATTAACTATAAATCATTAACTATAAATCATTAACTATAAATCATT
>CAZBAL010000002.1:94285-128526 GCA_964489735.1 uncultured Clostridia bacterium
GTCATAAATCATTAACTATAAATCATTAACTATAAATCATTAACTATAAATCATTTGCAATAAATTATTGCAATTTTAAATTGAGATTGTCAGTAAATGCAAAAACCCAAAGAAAAGTGTCAATCCTTACTTCTGGATTTCATCACTAGTTCTTTGGGTTTTTTTAATAATCATAATATGGTTAATTTTGTTCTTAATAGAACAAATAAGGATAACCTCCGATAGCATATTAAAAAGCTAAAGTAAACTCTTCAAAATCATTTCATAGAAAACACTCTATCTGTTTCCCAGAATTTTAAAACCAATTAGTTTCAAGCTGCAGTTTATTCAAAAAGTGGTGTAGATAGATATCTTTCACCTGTATCTGGGAAAATTATAACTATTCTCTTTCCTTTATTCTCTTCTTTTTTCGCTATTTTAAGAGCTCCAGCCAGTGCAGCACCTGAAGAAATACCTACTAGAAGACCTTCTGCCTTCGCAACTTTCTTAGTAGTTTCAAATGCCTCTTCACTTGAAACAGTAACAACCTCATCTACCACATCTGATTTATATATTTTTGGAACCAGCCCAGCTCCAATCCCTTGGATTTTATGTGGTCCAGGTTCTCCTCCCGATAAAACAGGTGACTCTTCTGGTTCAACAGCCACTATCTTAACTCCTGGGATCTCTTTTTTTAATACTTCTCCAACACCTGTAACAGTCCCTCCTGTTCCAACCGCTGAAACAAATATATCAACCTTTCCATCCGTATCTCTTATAATCTCTTTTGCTGTAGTCTCTCTGTGTATCTTTGGATTAGCAGAGTTTTCAAACTGCTGAGGTACGAATGAATTAGGAGTTTTTTCTGCTAAAGATAACGCTTCAGCAATTGCACCCTTCATTCCTTCACTTCCCGGTGTCAGTACAAGTTCTGCTCCAAGAGCCTTAAGAAGATTTCTTCTCTCTACACTCATCGTATCTGGCATTGTCAGTATAAGTCTATAACCTCTTGCGGAAGATACGAATGCCAGTGCAACTCCCGTATTTCCTGATGTAGGTTCTATAATAACAGTATCTTTATTTATTATTCCTTGCTCTTCAGCATCTTTTATCATCGAGTATCCTACTCTGTCTTTTACACTTCCAGCCGGATTGAAGTATTCAAGTTTTGCAATCAACTCTGCATCTACTTTTTCATTTGCTTTAAAATTATTCAGCTCCAACAAAGGTGTATTTCCTATTAAATCAGTTAAACTTTTTGCTATTTTACTCATTCTTATTCTCCTCTCAAATCTGCATATTCCATTTATAATATAACTGCTTTTTTTATACAATTATCAATCTTGTTAAAACATATCTGTTTACTTGGTATTGATTAATTACTATTCTATATTCTTATAAACTATTTGTCAAGCATATTTTAAAATATTATTATTTTTTACATAATTGCTCAAAAGCATCAGAATAAACTCACTTAATGGTCACCCATAGAGAGTATTTCCTGATGCTTTTAATTTAATATATTTAATATAGTTTAATTCCTAGTAAATAGCTCGTATATATTTATATGAGTTCTAATACCTTCAGTATCTTTTCAGCAACATTTCTTCTCTTACCTTTGAAAGGATAGCAGTGCATATAATATGCCGGATTGAAGTTCAGTTCAATTACGGAGTAGCCTCCATCTTTTGGTTCGCTTTTAATATCGTCAATCATTATATCCACTCCACAGAATGCTGCATCAACCGTCTTAGCGGCTTCTACAGCCATTTTTTTATAAGACTCATTGATTTCATCAGTGTAATCTACACTATCTCCACCTGTGCTTATATTTGAGTTCTCTCTGAGATTAACTTTTTCTCCTTCTTCAGGAATATAGTCAAAGTCTTTTCCTTGGCTTTCAAGCATAAGAGCCTCTATTCTTCCTAACTCTATCTTCTCAAGAGGTTTTCTATGGTCAAAGCCCCTCAGTTTATCCTGATTCTTAATCTCCACAAGCTCACTTATGCTGGACTTTCCATCTCCCACAACATTTGCAGGAATTCTCTGTGTGACTGCAAGAACTTCATCTCCAACTACAAGGAATCTGTACTCCTCTCCTTTTATAAACTCTTCTACTATCACAGAAGAATCATGGCTAAATGCTATGTCGATTGCCTCTTCATACATCTCAGCACTGCACGGCTCCTTAAATATAGTTATGCCTATTCCGTAATTTGTGCTCTTAGGTTTAATAACTACAGGTAAGCCTTCGTATTCCGAAAAAGCCTCTTTAGCGATTTCTTTATCGTTATACATATCGCCCTTAGGTACAGCTATTCCATTTTCCGCCAGTATCTTCTTTGTGACTACTTTGTTCTCCATTATCATCACAGCTATATATGTGTCTGCTGATGTTTTTGTCGCCTGTTTTATATACTCTTCTTTTCTATCATTAGACAGCTTTATGAAGTTATCGCTCCTATCTACGATTTCTATTCCCAGTCCTCTTTTAACAGATTCCTTCAAAAGTATCTGAGTAGAAAGCTCCATATCCTCGTAACCATGCATTATATAGTCATTGTCATAGCTATCCTGTCTATATTTATTCGCAAGGTCCATATGAAGTCCTATGAACCCTTTTTTCTCAATATCGTCTTTTATTCGATAAGCAAGTGTCTTTGTCCTGTCATTGATCATCTCTCTAGCTTCTGCAATTGCTTCTCTATACTTAGGATCTTTAAACTGAAATATATTTACTATTTCCTCCATATTGTTCAGTATATGATTTGCAAAATCTTCTATTGATATAGGCTTATCTTCTCTGGTATATAGAGTAATCTCTTCAGACAGAGCCTCATTTACGATAATATCCTGATTTCTGTTTCCTATCTCCTGCTGTTTTTTATCGAATTCACAGTCTTCAGATAGTAAAGCAAGCACTAAATATAGGTGAATCAAATATGCTGTATTTAAACTTATACCGTTCTTATCATAAGGATTTAAATCTAATAGCCTGATTTCAAGATATTTTATTCCATCTTTTTCTATAGACTCCAGCAAGTTTTTATTGTCTTTCCCTTTCAGTCTAACAGCAGAGTAGAATTCTCTGGCATTTGAAAGTTCACCAGTTTCAACCAGTTCTCTGATCTTCTTGGTATAAGCATCCAGTGAGCTCCAAGGAACAAAAAACTCTTCCTCATTTCTGTATCCACAGAATCCATTTCTCAAAGATGTACTATTTCCATAACAGTAAATATCACCTAATCTTTTCATCTTCTCAAGATGAGCTGCATCATATGATTCATGGACAAAAGGACTTGCACCTGTAAGATAAATCAGAAACCATCTGTGCAGCATAGTATTCCTTGCAACCTTCATATAAAGCTCATTTTTTAACTCTTGTAGCTCTTTTCCGTCAGGATTGAGTGCCTTTATCAGCTTTTCACTGAAAGAGAAGTTATAGTGAATTCCTGATATCATCTGAATCTTTCTTCCGTATCTTCCAGATAGAAACTCTCTATAAACTCTTTCTCTAGTCCCCGCTTCATCTTTACCAAAATCCGCCAGGGGTATTATTTCATCATCGGGTAAAATTGCCGGTGCACTCTGAGGCCATAAAAGCTCATCACCAATATTGTTGTTTACAATATCAGTTAAGTTCTCTAAATTTTCATATACTTCTTTTATACTAGTATGAACAGGTGTGATGACTTCAACCTGACTCTCTGAAAAATCAGTCTTAATATATGGATTTTCTTTTTTGTCTCCGAATACGGACGGATGCGGAGTCAAAACAAGTTTCCCAGCCTTATCAACTCTCAGGTTCTCTTTCTCTATACCAAATTCACCCATCATAACATATTTTCCATTATCATTATCTTTTAAGAAATTAATCAATCTATTATCTAAATATTTCATTCACTATCCTAACCTTTCAATATTATTAATAGCTACATAACATTTATATAAAATCAAAAATCTTAACCATAATGTCTTTTCTAGAAATTACACCCTGGACAATTCCGTCTTCTAACACAAAAACTCTATTGATATCCTTCTCAGACATTATCATGACTATCTCTCCTACTGGAGTGTCAGTTCCTACAGTTATCACCGACTCGCTCATTACATTCGCAACATCTTCATTAAGAGTTTCCAGTATTTCCTCCTTAAACGTATCAGGGGTCTGTCTATAAAGCATGACTTCTAAAAGACCCAAATAATCAGATTTGTTTCCCAGCTTGCCGTAATTCAGAATATCAGTTTCCGTTACCAGTCCTAATAGTTTCATATCTCCATTTACAACTGGCAGACCACTCACATCGTTTTCTATCATCTTCTTCACAGCAGCTCTTATTTTATCTTGTGGATGAACATAAACCACTTTCTGATTCATTAAATCATTTGCTAACATAGCTATCTCTCCCTTTTTACCAATACTAATATTATACCCTTTTTATCTATTATAAATCTTATATTATCTATTGTCTAAAAACAAAGGCTCTTAATAATTTGAAAATATTATCAAGAGCCTTTGTTCTATAGAAAATAACTATAGCAAATTATTCTATTGTAGAAATTCTATTCTATCCTAGCAGGTTCAAACTCAATGCCATTATAACCATGCCTGATATTAGTCCATAAAGCGAAATATGATGTTCCCCGTACTCCTCTGAAGCCGGTAAAAGCTCATCAAGTGAAATGAATACCATTATCCCACTTATTATCGCAAAAACAACTCCGAAGATGAAATCATTGAAAAACTGCGAAAGAACTATATAACCGAATAACCCTCCAGCAGGTTCAGCAAGACCTGATAAGAACGAAAATGAAAATGCCTTCTTTCTGCTTCCTGTAGAGTAGTAAATCGGAACCGCAACTGCTATCCCCTCAGGAATATTGTGTATAGCTATAGCAACTGCTATGGGTATTGCAAGCTCAGGGTCCTTTATTGCAGCCATAAATGTAGCAAGCCCTTCAGGAAAGTTATGAATTGCAATAGCCAGTGCCGACATTATTCCCATTCTATATAGTTTAGCTCTTTCTCTAAGATCATGGTCATGCTCATGCTCACAATGTTCAGTCTCAATTACACCTGCATCTTCCTTAAATTCTTCCAGCTCCTGTTCAGAGTGAAGGGTATGTGGATTTTCAAAAGTAGGTACAAATTTATCAATAATAGCTATTATCAACATACCACCGAAGAATGCAAAAGTCATTATCCAGTTGGCTCTGGACTGACCAACTATGGGCACAAGTGCTTCAAGCGACTGCGGCATCAGTTCCATAAATGATACGTAAATCATAACACCAGCTGATAAACCAAGAGCTGCTGATAAAAAAGTCGTATTTGTTTTCTTTGTAAAGAAAGCAAGAAGACTCCCAACCCCGGTAGATAATCCAGCAAATAGCGTTATGATTACCGCAAAAATCACATTAGATTCCATTACTGCACCTCTATTCTCTATATATCATTAATTCCTACTTCCATTATACTCCAAATAAAATCATTGTGCAGAGTGAGTTTATATTTGATCAGTTTTTTAATTCATTCATCGGAAAAAACTTCTCAACAAAGTCAAACTCCTGTCTGAATGCCTCCAGTTTCTCTACAGACTTTGCCATAATAACTCTGAAGTTCATCTCATTTCCAAGAAGAATCTCTTCCTTAGACTCATATATAGTATCCAATACATCCGCCATAGACAGTATTTTCCCTTCAATCGAGTCATCTTTTGGTGCCAGTATGTTTTTCATAATGTATTCATTTATATCTTCCGGTATGAATTTAGAGTACATATTCTGGTAGTATTTAAGCTCAACTCTTTCAACTTCTTCTCTCGTTTCAGAATAAGCATTCTTGGTTTCAGAAAGAATATCTCCAGTATAGAGTTCTATATCATCATGAAAAAGTGCTCTTATCAGTAAGTCCTTTAAATCTATTTCCTGATCCAGATAGTAATAAGAAAATAGTGATAGAAGTGCAACAAACCACTGATGTTCCGCTACAGAAGCTTTTCTATGCTTAAAGAGATTCTGATATCTTTCGACTCCCATAAGCCCTCTTATTTCTGTTATATATTCATAAAATGTTCTTCTGAATTCATATATATCTTTTGCCGAAAACTTTCCATAGACATATTTTTTTATCTCCTCTACTTCCTCGTATATCCTATGCATATGTCTTGAAATTTCATCCGGCATCTCAGAAAAGAATATCTTGATAAATTCCATATCTATGTTGATCAGCTCTTCTGCAGCTTCATCCAGAATTTTCTGAAACTTATCTTTATTTCCCAGACTTATCTCATCAATGCATTCAAGCATTCTGTTTACTAAACTCGAAACATAGATAATATCCTGTTCAACAGATTGATCCTGCTCATATAGAACCGTGCCTCTTATCCTACTTGAAATATTATCAGGCAGAAGGTCGCAGTAGTTCGAATCATAAAACTTTGAGTAAGTGTTCAGGATAATATTCTTCATATTCGGAGTAGCTTCAATCGTATTGTTTTGGATATCACCTGTTATCGCCTTTATAGTTCCTCTCAAAACACCTTTTTCCAAAAGTTTCCCAATATCAACTGATTTTCCAGTCAGTCGCTCTTCCCAATAGGCAACCATAAATGATATTTTAGTATAGGCAAACTTATGCTCCGCAATAGTTCTTGGAACAAGAGTTACCTTGTTCTGGTATCTCTTGATTTCCATAAGGTTTCTCATAGTGTAAAAATACTTTGATATATTCATATAAACATCTCCATTTTGACATCTATTTTTTATTGTTATTCTTCTAACTATATCCTACTATTATTAACTATGCATAATCACATTGTTAAGCTTTGAATAAGTATATGAAAACAGACCAGGATATTAACTCCCTGGTCTGCTTTCATATAATATATTTTTAATTAATAAAATTTTTAGTTAATGATATTTTTATTTGCTCTCTACTCTAAACTGACTACTTCTCAACCCTAACCTTAGCACCTTTAGGATGTGCTTTATGATCAGCCGGTATTGAATTCGGATTTCCAAATGGCATCTGTGAAACTAAGAAGTATGAATCTGGCAGATCAAAGAGTTTTCTTATATCTTTTGCAATCAGAACATTATAGTGCTGAAGCGATGCTCCAATTCCTTCCTGCGACAATGCCAGCCAAACTAAATACTGAAGCATTCCATTTCCCTGCTGCGACCAAGAATTAAAATAGGAAGCATAATCAGCAAATTGAGTCTGCAGTCTCTTTATTATCGCTTTGTCTTCAAAAAACAGAACGGTACCATAGCCGCCTCTTAATTTTTCAATCTTTTTCAAAGCAGGTTCTATATTTTCTCTAGGAGTGGATTCTTTTACTCTTTTTGTAATAAGATCCCATACTTCATCATGTTTTTCTCCTAAGACAAGAATCATCCTATCTGATCTGGCATCAAAGCCTGTCGGTGCATATAGCAAGCAATCATTCAATATGCTCTCCAGCTCTGCATCACTTATATCTATTCTATTGCTTATATCGTAAATCGTTCTTCTTCTCTTTATAGTTTCAAGTAAATTTTTATCCATCTGCATCCACGCCCTTATACCCCAATTTTATTCAAGCTTTTTACTTGCATCTATGCTTATTTTTAATCTTAGAAGGACAATCAGGACACACCTCTACTATGAAGAAGTCCTCACATAATTTGTACTGTCCTCCCTGTATTTTCAACGCTTTTCCATTTACCATTGCATCTGCAATTTTTGCTCTAGCTTCTTTATAGATTCTCTGAACAGTCGATCTTGCAATCTCCATTTTCTCTGCCGTTTCAATCTGATCTAAATCTCTATAATCTATAAGTCTAACTACCTCATACTCTTCAACATTTAAATTAACTGTTTCAAGTTCATTATCTTCACTTTCACAGCTTTTCAGTTCTGTAGGAACAAACATCTTAACTTTAGGTTCGTTACATACTTTCCTAAATTTTTTTGGTCTAGCCAATGTTCTCATCTCCAGTTATATATATATTATGCCATATAGCAAATATAAGAACTGTCCATATTTTCCTGCTGTTATCATCTACTCCCTTACAATGATCATCTAGGAGTTTAATAATATAGCTTTTGTCTATATACTCATCTATATCACTGCCATTGATAACATCAATTGCCCAGTCATGCATCTCATCTTTAAGCCAATGTCTTATTGGAACAGGGAAACCCAACTTTCTTCTTGTAGAAGCGCCTGTTTTAACAACCTCTTTTGCAGCTTCTCTAAGAGCGTATTTTGTAGTATTCTCTGCTATTCTAAGCTCAGGCCCGACTTTAGAGGCAACTTCAAAGACTTTTTTGTCAAGGAATGGAACTCTCAGTTCTAATGAATTCGCCATTGTCATTCTATCAGCTTTAACTAGTATGTCCCCTCTCATCCACGTGTGTATATCTATTTGCATCATCTTAGTTATGTCATCATAATCTTTATATCTATCGTATATAGGACCAGTTATATCTGTGTACTTTATGTTTCTTGAATAAGTCTTTAGGAATCTGCTTTTTTCTTTTTCTGTAAAGATCTTAGCATTTCCATAGAATCTTTCAACTAAAGGTGTAGTTCCTCTCTCAATGAAGGATTTCCCCTTCATACCTTTAGGCATTGCTTTTGATACTCCTCTTATAGGTGTGTGAAGGAATTCAGGTATCTTTTTGAACATCCCTAGAGATATAGGCTCTCTATAGATTGTATAACCACCGAACAGCTCATCTGCACCTTCACCCGAAAGAACAGCTTTTACGCTCTGTCTAGCCAGCTTTGCAAGAAAATAAAGCGGAACTAGCGCTGGATCCGCAACCGGATCGTCCAAATGCCAAACTATTTTTGGAAGTTCATTCATGAACTCCTCCGGAGTGATTACTTTTGATATGTTCTCAACTCCTATGCTATCAGCTGATTCTTTAGCAAAATCAATCTCACTGAAGCCTTCTCTTTCAAAACCTACGGTAAAGGTTTTTATATCAGGATTAACTTCTTTAGATAGCGCTGCAACCACTGTAGAGTCAACACCTCCACTTAAAAAACACCCTACAGGGACATCTGATCTCATGTGTACTTTTACAGAGTCTCTAAGCACATCTATTATTTCCTGCTTAGCTTTTCCAACAGATGTGTAAGTGCTCTTGAATTCAGGTTCCCAATATCTTTTGATTTCCATTTCCTCGCCAACTTTAAAAAATGCATAATGACCAGGAGTGAATTCATACATATCATCCAGCATTGTGATATCATCAGGAACGTACTGATATGTCATATAGTGCTGAAGAGCTGTTTTGTTAACTACTCTGTGGTTTTCCACCTGCAGTATGCTCTTCTTTTCTGATGCTAAATACAGTCTATCTTCGGTTTGGTAGTAGAACAGTGGTTTAATACCAAAAAAGTCTCTAGCTACAAATACCGTATTTTCTTTAGTGTCATATATGATGAAACTGAACATACCTCTTAAATCTTCCAGAAGTTTAGTTCCCTTATCGGCATACAGTGCCAATATAACTTCAGAGTCTGAAGCTGTTTCAAATTCATATCCTTTTTCAATGAGCTTATCTCTAAGCTCCACATGATTGTATATTTCTCCATTGTAAGAAATTATATATCTGTTGTTGTCATAGAATAACGGCTGATCACCTTTTTCAAGGTCAAAGAAGCTCAGTCTTCTAAAACCAAGACCTATGTTTTCATCTAAGTAATGACCTTCACTGTCAGGTCCTCTGTGATAGATGACTTCGCTCATTTTTATCAGTTCTTCTTCTGTTACAAATCCTTCTGTCTTCTTAGCCGTGTTTATGACACCAATAAATCCACACATACATTTGCCTCCCTTATTTGGCTTTTTTATCTATTAATTCTGCAATTTCATTAGCCATCTTCCCAATTTCATCTTGACACTCACCCTCAAGCATTACTCTTACTAGAGGCTCTGTACCTGATGGTCTTATCAAAACTCTGCCTTTTCCTTGCAGTTCTTCTTCAACTGATTTTATTTTGCTGACAATCTCTTCATCTTCATTGAAAATATTCTTCTTACTGTTATCAACTTTTACATTGACTAATACTTGAGGTAACTTCTTCATAATATCTTTCAGTTCAGATAGAGATTTCCCTGTCTCTTTTACTGCTTTAGCTAAACTTACAGCAGTTATGAGCCCATCTCCAGTGCTGTTGTAATCAAGCAGTATTATATGTCCTGACTGCTCTCCACCTATTTTGTGACCGTTTTCCAGCATGTTTTCAAGAACATATCTATCCCCAACTTTTGTCTGTTCAAGCTTTATTCCATTTTTCTCACATGCGATAAACAAGCCCATATTGCTCATTACGGTCACAACTAAAGTATCATTAGCAAGCTCTCCATTGTTCTTCATATGGTTTGCAAGAATTGTCATTATGAAATCACCATCGATTTCATTTCCTTCATTATCCACTGCTAGACATCTGTCAGCGTCACCATCGAACGCAAAACCTATATCACATTTATTTTCCAGTGTGAACTCTCTGATTTTATCCAGATGTGTTGAACCGCATTCCTTATTAATATTGGTTCCATCAGGATTGTTATGGATAACATGGACATCTGCACCCATTCTTTTAAACAGCTCAGGCGAACAGTAGTAACTCGCTCCCTCAGCGCAGTCCATAGCGATTTTCATGCCTTTAAAATCTATATCATAGATACTATTCACATATTTTATATAGTCTTCAGCAGCATCAGACTCATCATATACTCTTCCTATGTCTGTACCTGTAGGACTTTCTATTCCTTTTAAATCATTAGATAAGTAATTTTCTATTTCCTCTTCAACTTCATCGGCAAGCTTAAGTCCTTCATCATTTAAGAACTTTATACCGTTGTATTCTACCGGATTATGTGAAGCTGATATAACAACGCCTGCCGCACCATCATATTCTCTTGTAAGATATGCAACTGCAGGTGTTGGAACGACACCAACTCTCAGAACATCTACCCCTACTGAACAAATACCTGAAATTAATGCTGCTTCAAGCATGTCTCCAGATATTCTCGTATCCTTTCCAACAATCACTTTCTTGCCTTTATGTTTTTTTGCAAGTACATAGGCACCTGCTCTTCCCAACTTATATGCTAAATTAGAGTCTAGCTCAGTATTTGCTATACCTCTAACACCATCTGTACCAAATAATTTACCCAAACCTTTACCTCCTAGGAGTTAAATAATAGTTGTCTAATAATTATACACTAAAACCCTTAACTTGTGAACCTTTCTCAGCTAAAGTAACCATAATATGGCTTTTTCAATATTTTATTCTCTGTTTTTCTGAACAGCTGTAATTGACACGGTCTTAGGGGTATAGTTTTTTATTTTAACACTTGAACCATCTGCATTATTTACATGAATTGGAGCTTCAAAAGTCCCAGCTTCCTTTATCTGCGATATGTCTAAACTCGCATGAATAGAGGCTTCCGATATATTCCTTATCTTCTCCGGATCACCTTCAACTTCCACAGATACTGGAATAGTTGATTGAAAAGAATTTGAAAATTCAAGTTCTTCATTTGGATTTTGTATATTTGAATTATCAACTTTAATTTCAAGAACTTTCGATTCTAAATCATTTGAATCTTTTTCTTCCTCATCATCAGATTTTTTTACAGAAACCTTTACTAGAATTTTATCAGAGCCATTAAGTCTGTATCCGCTTGGAACAATAAATCCTACATTTTTTTCGGTATTTTCAGAAATTCCCGCAATGTCGAATGCCTCTGTTTCTATTGCATCTACACTGTCTGCGCTCTCATTTTCTTTTATCAGGTTCACCGTCTCCGGTGTCAGCACAACTTTATCAACTTTATAACCTTCTTTAGGTTCACCAACAATATTTGCGTTTATTTTTACAGGATATGATTTTTCAAACGGAATTAATATTTTGATTTTATCTATACTCAATTCAACTCCCTTGACTTGGTTGCCCTCAGTATCAACCGGAATCAACTCTGCAATAAATTCTGAATTCTTCTCAGCTTTATTCAAATCTAATCGGGCAATTACTCTATACACCTTCATAACTTTAGACTCAGGACCCTCTACAGTACATGATGTAGCCGAAAGAGCCAATTCATTCCTGTCATAGCCTTCAGGTAAATTTCCACTTATTTCCGCCTCTATATCATATATCCTATTCATCATATTTTCAATTTTGACCTTCATAAATTCCGGTCTATATCTTACAGTGATATTGTTCTGTCTTATCTTTTCATTATCTCTAAATCTGATTTCATGCTCACCAGCACCGTATTTACTCAGATCTATGCTCACACCCAGATCACTCTTTTTCAATGATGATACATCACTTCTTCTTCCACTAACCTCAACCTCTACATTCTTTCTCAAGTCTTCACTGATAACAAGCCCGTTTCTAAGACCATATGTATTAACAGGAACACCAGAGTACTTGACAGTCCTGGTTGGATTCAGGTCACCCATTGCCATAAACCATAGGAATGCAGCTATTAAGACTGAAAACAACTTAACCATCCTTGAGCTATTGAGCTTTTCCATTCCTATCCCTCCATTTTCCGAAAAAACTGCTTTTTTTATCTTTTGAACTATAGTGCGCAGTCAACATCGATTTTATATCTTCTAGTTCAACAGGTCTTTTCAGTTTACCGTTTTCAGCAACAGAAATGGTCCCCGTCTCTTCAGAAACAACCACAACAAGTGCATCTGATTTTTCAGATATTCCTATTGCAGCTCTGTGCCTTGTTCCTAGAGTTTTCTTTATGGAATAATCATCAGACAGCGGAAGAAAACAGCCTGCAGCCTTTATTCTATCATTTAAAATAATTGTAGCTCCATCATGAAGCGGTGTATTCGGTGTGAAAATATTCACCAATAGACCTGCCGATATTTCGGAATCCATTTTTGTTCCGGTCTTTGCTATTTCATTCAATCCTGTATTTCTTTCGAATATCAGAAGAGCCCCTATCTTGTTATCTGAAAGCTCTTCAAGTGCTTCCGTTATCTGAAATACAACACTATCCTGTACTTTTGAGCTCCTGTTTGCACTGAAAAATTTAGTTCTGCCTATTCTCTCCAGTCCTTTTCTCAGTTCATCCTGGAATACTATCAGTATTGCAAAAACTCCATAGTTCATCAATTTATCAAGTATCCAGTATATTGTGTAAAGATGTAAATATCTACTTATCTGAGAAACGATAAGCAATATGAGTACACCTTTTAATAACTGCTCAGCCCTTGTACCTTTTATGAGCATAAAGCCTCTGTACAGAAAAAAAGCGACTATCAGGATGTCCAGTATATCTATTATCCCAACACTCATAATAAGCTCTCTCATACGCATCCTCCTGACTTCAGTTATATTGTATGCTTATTTTTCAATTTTTATTTTTGCTATTATGCTTTTTTCATTTTCCTCAATACCTGTCTGCTTAATATTCAGCTTTTCAGTAAAGATAGGTCCATCATAAACTATAGTATGAAACTCTCCATTTTCTCCGGCTGGATCAATTCCAAGTTCCATCATCTCCGAAATGAATTCGTTATCAAATTCACGACCTAGAATGTTATACTCTTTCAGCTCTTTTTTGCAAGCTACAATCATAGCTTTAAAACCTGATGACACAAATTCCTTCACAACATCAGCTCTTTTAATTCCCCAAAGTGGAAAAAGCGGCTTGATACCTGCCTTTAAACAGACATTTTCTATCCATTCCCTATGAGCGACAAGATCTATATCTCCGAACACTCCATAGTCTATATTCTCTTCTTTAGCTTCCATCATAAATTTCAGAAGCTTAGATTCATACTTCCCCCAGCCAGCATCTACTCTCACAGAGTCTATATCCATAAGTACTGACTGAGCCTCTATTATCTCCTGGCCAAAACCGTGTGCTCTGGTCTTTTCTCCACACTTATCTAACGCAGTAAATAGCTTTGAAGGTTGGTAACCTGCGTTTTTTGCTTTTAAAAAAGCGAGGGCCGCATCTTTGCCCCCGCTCCATGAAGAAAAGAATTTCTTATTCTCTTCCATAAATCTCATATGCCTGTGTTATATTCGGAACCATCTGTTTCTTTCTAGAAACAAGTTCTTCAACAAATACTCCCTGCTCATCTTCGACATCGAATGCCGTAGTTATGATAATATCTTTGTCTGACGCAAAAAGTATATATGATCCCTCTTTGATTATATCTGTGAATGCTAATAGAACCATATAGTAATCTTTGTCCTCTTTAGTCTTTTTCATGAATTCGATATAATCTTCTTTCTTCTCCATTATCTCATCTATATCAAGGGTAAATACCTGCCCAATACCAACCTTATGATCATCAAGCATAAACTCCTTGAAATCTCTGTAGAATATCTCCTCTATAGTAAATCCATCCAAAGACGTACCGGCTTTGAACATCTCCATACCATATTCCTTAACATCTACACCTACTATTTTTTCTAGTTCAGCGATTGCATCTATATCAACCTGTGTAGTTGTTGGAGATCTCATTATAAGAGTATCTGAAGTGACACCTGAAAGAAGAAGTCCTGCTATATCTTTCGGTATTTCTATTCCAGACTCTTTAAACATTGAATATACAATCGTACAAGTACTTCCTACTATCATGTTTCTGAAACTGATAGGATTAGAAGTCATTATACCCCCGATCTTATGGTGGTCTACTATTTCTATTACATTTGCTTCTTTAAGACCATTTACAGACTGTCCATACTCATTGTGGTCAACAAGTATTACTTTTTTTCTGTCTGGATTAAGTATATGGTTTCTATTGATGACTCCTAAGAGCTTTCCATCATCATCAACAACTGGGAAGTCTCTTCTTTTAATCTCAAGCATTACTTCCTTAACATCATCTAGAAAATCTGTTTCTTTAAATGATACAACATCTTCATTCATAACAGTTGATATGCTGTTAGCTCTGTCTATTACTCTAGCTACAGAAAAAATATTGAGTTCTGAAGCTATAAGGTCAACATTATTTTGTTTAGAAATCTCTAACACTTCATCCAGTACTGGCTTGTTGTTCGTACAGATTATCATCTTAGCTTTTTCTGTTGCAGCTTTTTCAGCAACTCTTTGACTAGAAGTGATGATTATTTCGCCTGAATACAGATCATCAAAATCATCTATATGCGGTATCACTACTACTTTTCCAGAAGTAGTTCCATCCTCAGAACCATTTAAGATCTTCCCTTTAAGTATGGTTAGAAGATTAGAAATTGATGTATCTATTGTATCTAAATCGTATCTCAAAGTTTTTACAGCAATATCTTTAAGATTCGCAACACCAATCAGATGGTCTTCTTCATCTACAACTGCAAGCAGTGCTGTTTCATCATCATTAAGTAAGTTTTTACACTCTTCTATTGATTCAGTCGGTAATACCTTGGCTATATCATTGTGCTCTAGATCTTTAACCTGTGGTCTAACATCAGTTAGTAAACCTGGCTTTTTTATACCGAATCTATTCAATACAAACTCTGTCTCTTTGCTGATCTCGCCCAGTCTTTTAGGTACAGTGTCAAATCCCTGCTTGTTCTTCAGATATGAAAGCGCAATCGCAGAGGCAATGCTGTCTGTATCAGGATTTTTATGTCCAAATATAAAAGTTGTCATCCAATTATTCACTCCCAAATAATAAATTGAAAAAATATTAAACTAAATTAACTACATTATTATATCATATATTCGACAAGGTCATTTCAAATTCTAAATATCCATATCGTAATAAATAAGCTGCATTTCAACAATATAAGAGTTATCCTTCAGTTTTTCAATGGCTATGTTTCTAGGTTTACCCTCTTCATGGATAAAATTCAGATACCAAGCAGTTATCTCTCTAAGTGTCTCATCATCAGCTTCACTATAAGCTGAATACACAAGTTTTTCTGGAATCTTCAACACCATCATGTAGTAACCTTCATTGCATTTAAACTTATTAGACTTAATATCTTTTAACATACCCTCAACTCCCACTATTATTTATCTAATTTTTCTAAAAGCCTTTTCATATCACCAGGTAATTCAGCCGTCAATACTATCTTTTCCTTATTTCTAGGCTGAACTATCTCCAGAGAATATGAATGAAGAGCCTGCCTATCTATAAGTTCCGACTCCTCAAAATAAAGACTATCCCCTATTATAGGATACCCTATATACTTTAAATGTACCCTAATTTGATGAGTTCTACCAGTTTCAAGTCTTACTTTTAATAAAGACGCATTTTTATATCTTTCTACAACTTCATAATGCGTTACAGCATTCTTACCATCTTCTCTTACGATTCTTTTAACAGAGTCTTCGTTCTCTCTTTCTATTGGCAGATCAATCGTATCGAAGTCCTTCTCCACAATCCCATCTACAACAGCCATGTAGTGCTTAACCACCTCATCATTTTTAAACTGATCTGAAATCTGCTGATGTGAAAAAGCATTCTTTCCTACTAGAAGAACCCCGGATGTATTTTTATCAAGTCTATTGATAAATCTCTCAGTCTTTTTGATTCCTGTTTTAATAAAATAGTCGGCAACACCGTTTGCTACTGTACCAAGTGGATGTCTTCTGGTATTGTGTACCACAGTATTCGGCTTCTTATTGATAGCAATCAGGTCTAAGTCCTCATAGATTATATCAAGATCCACACCCGAATCAGGTAGGGTATCTGTATCTTCATCTGTCATCAGAAGACTGATCTTGTCTCCTTTACTGACAGGAACGTATCTTCTGACCTTTTTCTCATTTAAAAAGAGCATCCTTTCTCTTACAACTCTCTTTATAAGTCTTGACGATATATTATGTTTTTCTTTGAGATAGTTTTCTAAATTGTCATAATCTTCTTTGACAATAAAAGATATTGCATTTTCACTATCTCTAAAGTCGAACTCTTCCAATTTCTCAATCCTTTACCTTATATATTTCTTATATCATATTATATTACTTCTTAGTATACAGTACAAGATTCTATACATAAAACATCCCTACAAATCAATAAAGAGATTTGCTGTTCCATTATAATACGTTCTATACTATAATTAATAGTACAAGTAGTACAATTCTTTTATTCAGGTGGTGAGAAAAGATGAAAAATTTATTGGTCAATATACTTCACAACGAAAACAAGGAATCTCTAAATGCACTGGACATATTGACACAGAAGTTATGTGCAGCTGGATTCACTTTTACAACAAATCCTTCTGATAACGCTTTTGTAAATATCTGCATAGGTGGAGATGGCGCTTTTTTACGAGCAGTCCATTCTACAAACCTGTCCCAAATCCCATTTCTGGGAATTAATACAGGTCACCTGGGGTTTTTTCAAGAAATTCTGCCTGAAGAAATAGACTATTTAGTTGAGTCACTTAGCACTGGTAATTACAGAATTGAAAAGATCGATTTGATAGAAGCAAAAATCATTTCAGACACTGAAATCATCAATGCATTAGCCGTTAATGAATTTGCAATAAAAGGCCTTGCAAATAAAGTAATTCACGTTGACGTTTACATAGACCATATGCTGTTTGAAAAAATAAGTGGTGATGGTGTCATTGTTTCTTCACCGATAGGAAGTACGGGTTACAACTATTCGTGTGGTGGCAGTATAATATCACCTAAATTAAGAGCTCTTCAGCTGACTTCGATTGCTCCAATAACATCAAAAGCATATAGAGGTCTAAATAACAGCTTGATACTCCCTGCGGAGTCGTCTCTGATAATCAGACCAGAAGACAAGGATGAAGTAATAAACATCATATCGGATGGTATTCAATACACTCATTCCGGGGTAACTGAAATCAAGTTCTCTTATTCAGATAAAACACTTAATAAAATGACAGTAAAGAAAAAAAGCTTTTGGAAAAATGTTAAAGAAAAATTCTTATAGGAGGATTCGCATTGGAAGAAAGTATACAAAAATATTATGAAATGGGAATGAATGACTTCATTCTAAGATCATTAGATGATATCAAAGTGCTTTATGGAGTTGTTCCTGAAGATACAGAAGGCTATGATCAGCTTCCTTCAGAAAAACAAGAAATATACAGGGAATTTCTACTTAAATTTTTTAATTCCTGGGGATTAGACGCAAGACTAAATCTAAAACCTATTGACTTGAAGGAAGATGGAGAGTATATGAGATTTCATTTTTCATATTATGATATGGATGACTATCTCACTATAGTAAGCCGAATGGCTTGGAGATAGTATAAATATAAAAGCATATTGGATTTGATAAATACAAAAAATCAAATCCAATATGCTTTTTTTACAGTCTTTCGATTATTCCTTTTTATTCAAAAAATAAGGACATCTTGTTTTTATACACTGCTTATTATGTGATTTAAATTCACAAAATGGATGTATATTCTCAGTATCTAATAACTTTATTCCATTTTCATCGTATAGGTTCTCAGCAGCTTTTATTATAGACAAGAATGTATTTCTCTTGCAGCATCTAGGTCCGCCCACTTCACCAATATCCATCAGTATCGAACCGGTCATCTTATTTGCAAAGCCCCATGAACTCTCAGTGAGAGGCGTGGCTTCTGTAATTACTGATGCGAATATTCCAGCTCCTACAGCTGCTCCACATGATCCATAGTAACCACATAGTCCGCCCTTGACATCAGCTGCTCTTTCCTTAGCTATAACCAGCTTTCTTTCCTTCATCTTCTGGTCCCCCAGCTTATTATAATAAGCCGTAATCAATGCTGCTGGTACTAGAAAATGATGTTCAGGTCCATGCAGATTTATGCTGGGATTATTCATTACCTCGTAAACAATCTTCAGCGGATCTGTTTCTTTTGACTCATTGCAATACTCAATAATATAATCATTTCCACTCTTGTTATGACATGCGTCACAGATATAGTGCCCATCAGGACATTTCACATTTACCTCAAATGTTTCTCCGCAAATTTCACATCTGATTTCAGACAAATCCTGAGTATAAACGAGTTCTTTCCCACACATCATACAACCCTTATTATGCCTCATAACCTCACCTCAAAACTGTTACATAATCTGTTATATAATTATTCTATTTTTGATCTAATCTATTGTTTCATACAAATCCAGAAGTCTTCCAAAAAGCTCTAACGCATCTTCAACCGGCTGTGTTGTAGTCATATCAACACCTGCTTTTTTCAGTATATCTATACTGTAGTCACAGCTTCCCGACTTTAAGAAAGTCTTATAGTTCTCAAGCGCACCCTCTTCTTTATCCAGTATTTTCTTGGTGAATACCGAAGCCGCAGAATAACCTGTTGCATACTGGAATACATAGAAATTCATATAGAAATGAGGAATTCTCTGCCACTCTTTTTCTATACCTTTGTCCAGTATTATATCTTCACCGAAGTATTTTCTGTTCAATTCCAGATAAAGCTCATCAAGTCTTTTTCTAGTAAGCGCTTCGCCACCCTCTGCGATCTGATGAATCTTAAGTTCAAATTCCGCAAACATAGTCTGTCTAAAAAGTGTTCCTCTGAATTGTTCTAAATAGTGGTTAAGCAGATACTTTTTTTCCGAATTGCTTTTCGCATTATCTATTAAATAGTTTATGAGTATTGACTCATTTACAGTAGAGGCTATTTCAGCCAAAAATATTGAGTAGCTCCCGTATACATAAGGCTGGTTTCTCCTAGTATAGTAACTGTGAATCGAGTGTCCCATTTCATGAGTCAATGTGAACAAGCTGCTCAGATTATTCTGATAGTTCAGCATTATATAGGGACTGGAATCATAAGTACCCCATGAGTATGCTCCACTTCTCTTTCCTACACTTTCGTAGACATCTATCCAGCCGCCCTCAAGACCTTCCGTCACTATCTCCAGATAGTCTTCACCTAATACGCTAAGCCCATCTGTCATTACTTTCTTAGCTTCTTCATATTCAATATTGAAATCAACAGATTTTACTATAGGTACATATAAATCATATATATGAATTTCTTCTAACCCTAACTCTTTCTTTCTGAGATCAATATATCTATGGAGCTTAGGAAGATTTTTATTTACAGCTTCTATCAGATTTTCATAAACAGAAACTGGAATATTGTTTTTATCTAAAGAAGCATGTAAAGCCGATTTATAGTTTCTAGTTTTTGCAACCATGATATTCTTCTTGACTTCACCATTTAAAATAGCGCCAAATGTGTTTTTCAGTTCTGCATAGGTTCCCATCATTGCATCGAATGCTGTCTCTCTAACACTTCTATCTCTAGATTCCATAAATTTAATATAATTGCCATGTGTCAGCTGAACATCATCCCCATCCTCATCCTTGATAACAGGGAATTTCAAATCAGCATTGTTAAGCATATTGAATATATTTCCGGTTGTAGAGTACATATCAGATACACTTGCTAATAGCTCTTCCTCTAAATCAGACAGTATATGTTTCTTTCTTCTAAGAATATTTTCTATATAGTGAACATACATAGTACATCTTGAGTCGGACATTATAGAACTGAATATATTTCTATCTATTCTCAGTATCTCAGGTGTGATAAAAGAAGTTTTTTCCGATACCAATACGAATAGCTTCTGAGCTCTTTCCGCCATTCCAACGTATTTACTGTTTCTTGTGTCTTCATCCATTCTCATCTTCGCATAAGTATAAAGTCTTTGTATATCTCTCGATACACAAAGACTTTTCTCTATTGTATTTATGAGATTAGACGAACTTCTTTCAAGTTTACCTTTATAAATATCGAGATCATCAACACTGTCAAGCACAGAGTTATACAGTTCCTGCCACTCTTCTTCCGTTTTAAAAAGAGAATCCAGATTCCACTTGTACTTTTCAGGGACGCTGTCTCTACCTATAAACTTCATAAACTCAACCCCTAATCTATTTTTTATTCTTCAGCATAACCAATTCTATTAAGTCCATCTATTACCATATCTCTAGCAATCGGTCCTGCTGCTTTCCCTCCAGTATTTCCTGCATTTTCAAGCATTACAACTACAGCAACTCTAGGAGCTTCTGCCGGAGCAAATCCCACGAACCATGCATGTGAGTTTTCTCCCTCAACTTCTGCTGTTCCAGTCTTACCAGCCAATGTAACATTCCTTATAGCCGCGTCACTACCAGTTCCACCTTGCTGATTTACAACAGAAATCATCATCTCTTTGATTTCAGCTGCTATTTCAGGTGAGCAGACTGTTGAGATAGTTTCAGTTCCATTCTCCTGTATTATATTTCCTTCATGATCAGATATCTGCTTAACTAGAACCGGCTTTACCATCTGTCCTTCGTTGGCTATAGATGAAGCCATAAGCACCATATTAAGTGGCGTAACCAAAGTCTTTCCCTGTCCAATTGATGTAGCTCCTAAATCCGCCTGAGTCATCTTCTTAGTTTGGAATATCGACTTATTAGTAGCTATATCAAATGGGATATTTTTGTTCACCATATATCTTTGAGCAAGCTCTACAATCTTATCCTGACCAAGTTCCAGACCTTTTTCAGCAAAATAAGTATTAACTGATTGCCTGAACGCATCTTTCAGATCGACATCACCATAAGGAATTTCGTTGAAATCTCTCAAAGTGTAACCATCAATCTTTGTAGATCCGGTACTAGTATATCTCTCTGTCGGATCTAAATTCTCAAGAATTCCCGTTGAAGTAATTATCTTAAATATAGATCCTGGTGGATACAGTCCTGCAGTCGCTCTATTTATAAGCGGACTGTCTTCCCTCTCAACTATATTAGCCCATTCTTCTGTCAGATTCGAAACATTGAACCCAGGGTTACTAGCCATGGCATAGATTTCCCCATCTTTTGGATTCATCAAAATAATACTGCCTCTTTTACCTTCAAGCATCTCGAATGCTTTAGACTGAAGTGTATCATCTATAGTAATCTGCAGATTGTTTCCATATCTCTGCTCTTCATCAGTAATTATATCCTTGAATTTATCCAATTCAGAGTGCTGAGTTCTCAGATTCAACAGCTGTGAATTATAGCTGTCCTCTAATCCTGAATTACCATATGATTTATAGCTATAACCTATAATATGGCTGTAGTTATAAGGTTTATCATATATTCTCTGCTGATTTCCATCATTATCAAATTCACTGTGAACCAAAGTTTCACCATTTCTATCTGTAATGGTTCCTCTCAGAGTCTTTTCCTGCTCAACATAAGCTCTTCTGTTAGACTCATGCTTTGCAATTTCATCCGATTTGATTATCTGAAAATACGATAGATATATAATTATACCTACAAACAGAGCACAGATTATCCCTAAGATAACCGTGATTCTATTGCTTTCTCTTCTTCTCGATGATATCGCAGCTTTTCTTTTTTTATTTCTTTTTAAAGGTTTTTTCGATTCGCCTTTGTTATTCTGCTCCATTCGAGTCCACCTCCTTGACATCTGACTCAATATCCTCAGATGCAAACTGCAGTATAGCCAGTGAAATGAAGTTTGATACTAATGAACTTCCTCCATAACTGACAAAAGGAAGCGTAATCCCTGTAAGAGGAATCATGTTTATAACTCCTCCCAGTATAATAAATGTCTGAAATCCAATAGTTGCAGTAACACCAAGCGATACTATCTTCATATATCTGTCTTTTTGATTAAGAGATATTTTAATTCCTCTATATATTATTGTCATGAATAAAAGAATTATCGCCATAGCAACGAATATTCCCATCTCCTCAGCAATTGCAACGAAGAT
Organism: uncultured Clostridia bacterium; assembly: GCA_964489735.1. Taxonomy (GTDB): domain Bacteria; phylum Bacillota; class Clostridia; order Tissierellales; family Gottschalkiaceae; genus Andreesenia. The sequence goes on from CAZBAL010000002.1 coordinate 116,978, forward strand.
AAAGTCCGTATGAACCTCTGGAACAAAATCAGGATTACCTCGACCAAGCCCTGTTCCAAAAAATCCACCGGCTGCTATTGCAAATAGAGACTGAACAATCTGATATCCCTTACCATTGATGTCTTCCCAAGGATCCAGCCAGATATCCATTCTTACCTTAACATGACTGAACAAATAGTATCCGATAACCATCATAAGAAGTGCTCCGATAATATTGAACAGTATGAACTTTCTGTTTGGTTCATATACATACACTATTGAATTGAAAACAAGGAAAAACAGAAGCGCTATCCCTAGTTCTCTCTGTAAAAACAGCAGTACAATAAACGAATAGCATATTACCATAAATATTATCGTAACTGCTTTGTCTTCAAATCTCTCTAATACAAGTTTCTTCATGAAATTAGGCTTCTTTTCCAGCTTAATTTCCAATCTTTCTTTAACTTCCTCAAGTTTTCCATTTCTAAAATTCATAAGACTTATCTTAAATCTATCTCTATTGATATAGAAACTGGCGATAAAAAACACGTAGAGTATCTTTATTATCTCTGAAGGCTGAAAATTTATTGGTCCCAACTCAATCCAGTTCTTAGCTCCACCTATTCTAGAACCGAAGACCAGAGTAAGAGCAAACAGAAGCATCGAACCAACCAGATAAAGCCAGGTAAATCTCTGCCAGTTTTTCACAAGCTTTAAAATATAGTAAGTTGCAAAAAAAGCAACCATACCGATTCCGCTAAATACTATCTGCTTAACCCCTTGATCCGGGTTAATCCTATATATCATTATTACTCCCAAACTTATAAGCAATTGAGCCATAAGCAGTATATAGTTATCACCTGTGCTCAGCTTTTTTAAAATCAGATTGCTTAAGTAAAGACCAACTATGAAAATACCAAAATATGTCAAAGTTTTTCTTTCCATTTCTGGATTTTGCAGAACTAATAATACTAGTGCAAGCAGATTGATTATCAACAAAAATCCTTGAGGAGTTCTTCTGAGTAATTTATTAATCATTCCAACACCTCTAATTTTCATTTACAAATAGGAATTCTATTTGTCCTATTTTTATTCTGTCACCGTGAAGTATTTCTGTCACTTCTGATACCTGTCTGTTGTTTACAAAGGTACCATTTGAACTATTCAAATCTTCAATAAGATATGACTTATTGTTAGTAAAAATTCTTGCATGTTTTTTTGAAACGTAAGGATCTCTGAGAATTATCTCATTTCCTCCAACTCTACCTATGGTAATCTCTTTATTTATAGGATATTCATCTTTTATCTTATATGGTATAGTTTCTTTTCTATTTATAAGTTTAAGATATGCTCCCGACTCATTTGGTATAACCCTAAGATTCTTTATATCCAGGTATATCATTCTTATAATAGCCAGCATGAACAAATAGATTAATACAATAAATATATATCTGAATATAAGGGTCAAAACTTCGCCGAACATAACTTCACCTCTCTTATTATGGATTTAATACTCTTACTATTATACCACAAATTATGTTGTAGACTAGAATTATCAAGCCTATAAACGACCTTTTTTATTAAAAATATCTTAACTTTTTCTTAAGTTAACAAGGTATAAAACTTATTATGATATAATCTTAACTATCAATTAAATAATGATAATTATATTAATATTGATGTTGAGAGGAGTGCTTTAATTGTCAAAACTCTATAAATCCAATGATGATATTGTTGTTGCTGGAGTGTTGGGTGGAATTGGAGAATATCTTAAGATAAGTCCTGATATAGTAAGAGTTGCTTATGTAATAATAGCACTATTTTCAGGAAGTCTTTTCATGATGGCAGCGCTTTACGCTCTAGCTGTATTTTTAATTCCTAAACGCTCTCCTGATGAATTCGAAGCCAACTACACGTATTCTGATTCGCAGGGAGCCAACAACGGAAACACTTTCACAAGTGAAAATTTCAAAAAATCGTTTCATGACTTTGGAAATGAAATGAAAACTAAGAAAAACTCCATACTAGAAGGAAAAAATTCAAAACTTATAGGATATATATTGATAGCTGCAGGGGTTTATTTATCTCTTAGCAAAATTTTATATGTAGTTCGATTTGATGGTTCATTAGCTCCAATTATGTTGATAATATTAGGTTTAGTAGTATTATTCAGAAATGATAGGAGGAAAAAAAGTGAATAACAAAAAAGTCATAACAGGCTTCCTTTTATTGATTATTGGTGTAGTATGGTTTCTTTCTGATTTGGGATATATGGCACCAATAAATTTGAGAATATACCTTCGTGCAATAGCTGATATGTGGCCTTTGATTCTGATAATCATAGGTACATATATGGTTACAGAGAAGAGAAGAAATAGAAATCTTGTAGTAATAATTGTAATTTCGGTCTGGTTGCTTTATGTTCTGAACTATACAAATGTATTAGATAATATTCGTAATATGATAACAGGTTAACAAGTAAAAGCTCCTGAAAAGAATCTGAGTCTCAACTCAGAACATTTTCAGGAGCTTTATTTATTTTTTTACATTCACCTTCTCAATTTACTTACTGCTCTATAACCCATGATAAGTGTCAGTATCAGTATCGATATCAGAATTATTGCCCCACCAGGAGCTATATCCAAATAGAAAGATATGGTCAGACCTGAAATTACAGATATTACCCCAAAAATATTCGATAGTATCAATGCCTGCTTAAAGCTTCTAGCAATTTGCAGACTTGATGCTACTGGTAATACAATCAATGATGAAACTAATAATATTCCAACAACTCTCATAGAGATCGTTATTGTAACTGCTATCATAACAGAAAAGAATATATTTATCAGATTTATATTCACACCTGCAAGCTTTGCAGCTTCTTCATCAAATACTGTAAAAAACAGTCCTCTATACAACACTATCATAGACAGAAGTATCGTTGTTCCAAGAGTGACAACTATCCAGGTGTCTTGAGTAGTAACAAGAGAAATGCTTCCAAAAAGATAGCTCATTATCCCACTCGTTCTTCCACTGAACAGATTTATCAATATGCTCGCAACTCCAACTCCAAGCGCCATAAAAATTGAAAGAGAGAGTTCAGCATACTTTTCATAATGCTTTCTCAGCTTATCTATTCCCAGTGAAACAATAATCGATGTTCCAATCGCAGTATATATCGGATAAACACCAGTTACCATTCCGATCGCAACTCCTGCTAAAGATACATGCGAGAGAGTATCTCCGAGCATAGAAAATCTTCTAAGTACCAGAAACAACCCTATAGTTGGACATATAAGTGAAATAACCATCCCTATAACCAAAGCTCTTCTCATAAATTCAAAATGCAATATTTCCATAAAATCATCCTTATAATATCGTACTCAGATTCTCTTTTAAAATGTCAACCTTCTCTTCTCTGTTTTTGTATTCTATATCATCATAGACATTGACTTTCTTGTTGTTCATACAGAGTATCTTTCCTGCTCTATTAAATACCTCTTTTATATCATGAGTCACCATTACAATAGCAATATTGTGAAATTCATTAATATGGTCAAGTATGTCATATATAGCAGCTTGAGATGAGTAGTCAACTCCAACCATAGGCTCATCCATAAAAACAATTTCCGGAGTGCCTATTAAAAGTCTAGCAATGAACACTTTCTGCTGCTGTCCACCGGAAAGACTTCCTATAAGTCTTTTTTCATAACCTTTCAATTTTACAATTTCCAAAACCTCATCGACTTTTGTCCTGTCTGATTTGGTAATGAACTTGAATATACCTTTCTGAGAATATAAGTTTGCAGATATAACCTCCTCAACAGTAGCAGGAAACGTCTGATTAAACCCTCTGACCTGTTGTGAAAGGTAGCCTATTTTTCCCCAGGATTTAAATTTTGATATATTGTCACCTAAAAGCTTTACATCTCCTTCACTAGGCTTAAGAAGACCAAGCATAAGCTTCAGCAATGTACTTTTAGCCGATCCATTATCACCTATTATACCTACGTACTCTCCTCTTTTAATCTTCAAATCCACCGACTCAAGCACGTATTTATCTTTCTCATAAGCGAAACTGACATTATTCAATTCAACAATGCTATTTGTGTTCTTATCCATCTATTTCATCAGCTCTTTCTTAAGGCTTTCCAAGTTCTCTTCCATAATGGAAATATAATCTTTATTTTTCTCCTTGTCTTCCTCTGTCAGACCTTCCAGTGGATTTAAAGTCAATGATTCTAACTTTGCTTCATCTGCAATCGTCTTTACAGATTTAGGACTGGCTAAAGTTTCAAAATATATATAACTCAAATTCTCTTCCTTAGCTGTATTTATCAGGTTTGCAATAGTTTTAGGACTAGGCTCTGAAAAAGGAGTCACTCCCGTCACAGAAATCTGCTTAAGCCCGTAGTCTCTTGCTAAATAAGAAAATGCTTTATGTGAGACCAGAAAAGTATCCTTCTTTCTTCCAATAAGTTCCGATTCGTACTTTTCATCCAAACCATTAAGTTTTTCTAAAAGAACCTCATAGTTCCTATTGTATTCCTCTGAGTTTTCCTCATCTATTACAGACAATCTGTTTTTTATTTCTTCAGCTACTTTTACCATATTCCCAGGACTCATCCATATGTGAGGATCCTTGGTTCCATGATGATCATGCTCATCATCGCTATCATCGCTATGCTCATGATTTTCAGCATCATCTTCATCTAGATCTATCAAGTCAACAAATTTGCTGGCTTCTAAAACAATCTTATCATCCATATCATCGGCTAGCTTATCTCCCCAGCTTTCCATTCCTGAGCCTATAAAAATAAATAGATCTGATTCCTTTATCATAGCAACTTCCTTGCCTGTCGGCTCAAAATCATGTGACTCAGAACCTAGTGGCACTATGTTTTCAACCTCCGCTCTGTCTTTAGCTATTTCCCCTACCAAATACTCCAGCGGGTAAATACTGGTGTAAACTTTAATCTTCCCATCATTATTAACATTATCACCTGGTTTATCAGTCTGTTCACAACCTGTAGCTATAAACACACTTAATATCAGCACAGATATAAATATAAAACTGTTTGAAAACAACTTCTTAATCATAACTCTCATGCTCTCCTCCTTTTATCAAAGTGTTTTACCACCCTCTACTAGCTCCACCACCGCCTGATGAACCTCCTCCACCAGAAAAGCCGCCAAATCCTCCTGAGGATCCGCCAAAGCCTCCGTATGAAGAGCCTCCTCTAGAACCAGTGTATCCACCAAATGGTGTACCCCTATAGCTTCTGCCTCTGTATCCTCCGGAGCCACCTCCAGTTCCTCCACCTCTTTTGAAAAACCTGATCAGATATATTATGCCAATGATTGTAAGAATAATATAAACTATGATTTCTTCCTTAGAAGTTTCACTGCCAACATCTCCTACCGGAGCTATATTATCTAAAGACTCTACATTGTATTCTTTCTGTACTTCCTCGACCAATGATCTGAATCCATTGAGAATCCCTTGATTGAAATCTCCCTTTTTATAGTAAGGCACTACAAATTCATCTAGGATCCTTCCAGCCTTTCCATCCGGAATAGCACCCTCTAATCCATATCCAATTTCAAATTTCATTTTTCTTTCAGCCATTGAAGTTACAAAAAGAATTCCATTATTTTTATCTTTATCTCCAATTTTCCACTTTTCAAAGAATTTAGTAGCATATTCATCGATGCTTCCATATCCCTCGATATCATTTACAACTGCAACTATTATCTGACTACCTGTTGCAGCCTCAAGCTTCTGATTGATTGACTGTATTTCATTTTTTGTGCTTTCACTTAGAGTTCCTGTTTCATCATAGTAATAATCTCTACCTGGATTTGGTATGTCATTCGCAAACACAGATGTCGCAGAGAAAAGCATTATCACTACTGATAGTAAAATAAACAATCTAGATCTGTTCTTCATAAAATTCACCCCAGTTTTATTGGAAATTCAATATCATTTTCACTAACTATGTAAAGAAAAAGCTGATTCCAAAAATAGAATCAACTTTCTTATATTTTCCTAATTGTTAAAATCAACTGTAGGGACTTCTTTATCTGCTGAAGCAACCTTGAAGTACTCTTTAGCATCAAAACCTAACAGCCCTGCTACGATTCTAGTAGGGAACCTTTTGATTTTAGTATTGTACTCCTGAACTTTTTCATTATATCTCTGTCTTTCTGTTGCAATTCTGTTCTCTGTTCCAGCCAGTTCATCCATCAATTGCGTAAAGTTCTTATCAGCTTTAAGCTCAGGATAGCTTTCCACAACAACATTCAATCTTGAAAGAGCTGCTGTCAGCTGATCATTTGCCTCAGCCATTTCTTCAGGTCCATTTGCTGTTTCAAGCCCACTTCTAGCTCTTGTCACACCTAAAAATACTTCCTCTTCATGACTAGCATAACCTTTAACAGTATTTACAAGATTTGGTATCAAATCCGCTCTTCTTTTCAATACATTCTCAACCTGACTCCACGATCCATCAACCTGTTCTTCCAGAGCAACAAGTCCGTTATAACTAGGCACTATCAGTACCAATAATAGAAGTATTACTCCAACAACAGCAATAATACCTTTCTTCATAAGTAACATCCTCCTCTAAATGACTATTCCCCAAGATCCATAATTTCAACCTTCTCAACTGCATCAGCTATAAGCTTTTCAACATCTAGATTTTCTTCAGATGCCTCAATATCCACAAGCTTAGGCTTTGTAACAGGATGCTTCGGAAGAAAAACAGTACAGCAGTCTTCAAATGGAAGTATAGAAGTTTCAAACGTTCCAATCTCTTTTGAAATATCTATAATATCGTTTTTATCCATTCCAATCAAAGGTCTGAATATTGGGATATTTACAGAAGAATTTGTAACAGTTATGCCATCAATCGTCTGAGATGCAACCTGTCCTAAACTTTCTCCCGTTATTAAAACATTTATACCCATCTTATTAGCAAGATACTCACTTATTCTCATCATAAATCTTCTAACGATTATAGTCAGTTCATCCTCTGGGCAATTCTTTCTAATTTCCTTCTGAATCTCCAAAATATTTACTTTGTAAACTTTTATCTTTCCACAGTATGCCTCAAGCTGTCTTGCCAAAGACTTAACCTTCTCCTCAGCTCTTTCACTTGTAAATGGATAGCTATGGAAGTGAATAGCCGAAAGCTCTACTCCTCTTTTAGCCATCATAAATCCGGCAACAGGACTGTCTATTCCACCAGACAGAAGCAGCATACCTTTTCCATTTGTTCCGATTGGAAGTCCACCTCTTCCTGTAGTTCTATCAGTATATACATAGGCATGCGTTCTGATATCAACAAACACCTGAACCTCAGGATTATGAACATCTACCTTAAGTCCCTCTACGTTTTTAAGTAAGTAACCACCAACAGTTCTCGATATTTCAGGCGATTTCATAGGGAAGTTCTTATCCGCCCTTTTTGCTTCAACTTTAAAGCTGATTTCATCTTTTCCTAACTGCTTTTTCTTCTCTTCAATTATATACGCGGCAGCTTTTTTAGCTTCTTCTAAATCTTTTTCAACTCTGTAACAAGGGGATATATAGATAATTCCGAACACATTTCTTACTTTATTTATTATCCCTTCAACATCTTCTTCATTGCAATTTATATATATCTTTCCCTGATCTTTATATATGCTGGTTTCCTTAAACTCTGAAATTGCTCTTTTAATTTTTCCAATAAGCTGTGACTCAAAATAGCCTCTGTTTTTACCTTTAAGTGCTATCTCACCAAAGCTCACACTGATAACTCTCTCCAATACATTCACCTCTGTTTTTTACACTATTTTACTGTTCAAATTTATCTGTACTTGTCTGTGTTTTTCGTATATATTTTTTCGTATATGTTTTTTGTATATATTTTCTATCAAAATTTCTTGCAATTCTAACATGCTCTTTGATCACATGACCTTCCGAATCACCTTAAAATCATCAATCATCTAAATCATAGCTCAATACTGATGCCTCTTTATAAACTCATAAGCTCTCTTAAATCCTCAGCAGCAGTCTTAAGTTCAGAGACAAAGAAATCAATATCGTCTTCATCAATCTCATAAGAAAAAGAAATTCTTATGCTTCCTTCAATCTCATCGGAACTTAAACCAATAGCTGTGAGTACATGAGACTTATTTGTAGTCTTAGATGAACAAGCCGAACCGGTAGAAATATATATATCTTTCTGCTCCAAAGTGTGAAGCAGTATTTCACCTCTAGTCCCAGGTATTGAAATATTTAAGATATTCGGAAGGAAGTCCTGACCGCTTCGAGAGTTTATCTTTATGTTTTCTATGTTTTCCAAAAGCAGCTTTTCTGTATATAGTTTAAGCTCCAATATCTTCTCTCTTTCCGCTGATTTGTTTTTTTCCATAATCTCCGCGGCATGGCCGAAAGCAAAAATTCCAAACGTGTTTTCAGTCCCCGGTCTTACATCCTTCTCCTGTCCGCCACCATAAAACAGAGGCTTTAAACTGGTATAACCGCTTACATATATGCCCCCTACACCCTTCGGTGCGTGAATCTTATGAGAGCTGAAAGTAAATATATCTACACCTAGACTCTTTAAATCGATATCCATTTTACCGAATGCCTGAACTCCATCAGAGTGGAATATGGTGTTTCTGTTCTTATCTTTAATCACCTTTCTGATTTCTTTAATTGGCTGAATAGAGCCTATCTCATTGTTTACCATCATTATTGATACTAGTACTGTGTTTTCCTTGATTAACTTTTCAAGCTCATCAAGATCCACAATCCCTCTTTCATCAACTTTTACAATGTCCACTTCTATATTTTTCGACTCTTTATAGTGCTTAAAAATATTCAAAACAGAAGAATGCTCTATTTCAGATGTGATTATATGAGGGTTTCTATTTATATTTCTCTCTACAACACCCTGAATTGCCATATTATTTGCTTCTGTTCCTCCAGACGTAAAGTAAAGCTCATCTGAACTGACAGAAAGGATATCTGCAATCTTCTTTCTAGAATCCTTAACCATCTTTTCCGCCTCAAGTCCCATTCTGTGAAGAGATGATGGATTTCCATAAGAGCTTATCATCTGTTCAGCCATCTTATCCACTACTTCAGCCCTCGGAGCTGTAGTAGCACTGTTGTCCAAGTAAATCTTCAATTTCAACAACCTCTCTGTATAAGTCTACAATTTAATAAGTCTATAATTTTCAAAAGCTACGAATAGAAATCGTAGCTTTGATTTTATAGATTAATGTTTAATAGTACTCTCATTGCCTCTATACTTATTCATAACTTCTAAAATATTATTAGCCATAGCTATTTTTTCAGCTTTCGAGCTCGCTAAGTTCAAGCTATTCACTAAATACTCAAAGAACTCCTGAGGCGTCTGGAAAACACCTTCCACTAAAGACAGCAGCCTTTTCATTCTAGTCTTTCTTTGAATATTCAGCATATTTTTCGAATTTCTATCTATATATTCTGTTAAACTTTTTATAGCTTCTTTAAGATATACGTCTCCAGCAGGCTCATAATAAGTTGGAGCCTTTATCTCTTCTCTTTCTATAGAATAGTCATTTATATATGAAAGTATATATTGAGCTCTCTCAAGAGAATCTTTCAGATCATCTTCAACCTTATTTCCTCTATTGAAGTTTTCCATACTCAAATTCTGAAGCTTTATGTTGTTATCAGTGAATACACTGTTAAGCTTTTCAAATGCAACACTGTATGAATCCATCACTTTCGATCTGTTTGTCTTTGGATTATCTAGATAGTTATTCCAATCAGTAAGAAGTTTCTTGATATCTCCATCCTCTTTCATACCATCTACAATCTGTTCTTTAAGCATAGAGATAGCTATAAGTCTATTTAACACAACTCCAAACTCTCTTATGATACTTGCTAAAGTATTGATTTCCATAATAGAGCGAGAAGTTTCCTCATATACTTCATGAAGCTCCGTTTCATCCATATCCTTAATTTCAAGTCTGATAGCTTCTTCGGCTCTCATAAAATATCTATCAAAGTAAACACCATACTCTTTTTCAAGTCTTCCATCGAAAATCGATTTATATCTTGAGATAATTATATCTATCATTTCCTTGCTCGCTTCTTTTAATGTTTTTCCAAAAGCTCTCTCAAGCATATCGTAATACTTGTATTTAGAAATTTTGATAGGTATAACAGAAACAATATCATTAACTTTAGCCTTGATAGTTCTCGCATCTTCAGAAAGGAACATCTGAACATTCTCTATCAGCCTGTTTAAATCCATATTTTCTTCAATCTCAGTAAAATTCTGAGAAATGAAGTCTAAGTAAACTTTGTCCTTTGAAATTTCATTAGTATAAGAAATTTCAGTTATATATGCAGTTAAAGATCTGAGCTGAACAGCAACCTTTCTTCTAAGTTCTATAAGTTCTTCTGTGTTTAAATCTTCACTTTTCTCTATATGTCTAACCGATTCAAGATCAATAATATCATTTTCAAACTTTTCACATATTGCTTTAAACTCAGGCTCTTCATTCTTAATGCTCTCCACAAGCTCACTGTTCTCGTCCATGATAGCTCTTAAGTATAATGTCCTGTTGTATATCTCCGTATATGCCATAAGTCCAATCTGAGTCAACTGCTCTTCATTAGCTTTTTTTATCTCATTTACAAGCTCAGCATCGTCTAACTCAGTAATTTTTTCCTCTAATTCTGTATGTTTTAAGTCCATCAAATCCTGTCCTTTCTAATAAAACTGTTACATTAACACTAACTAATATTATAACACAAACGAGCATAGTGCACTCACTATAATAATCACATAGTAAGCATAAAAAAGACATATCGACTTTTTCCCTGTAATTTAAATATAATACCAAATATATCAGGTTGCCAATATGTCTAAAGAATCTATATATCTTCATTAACTTTTTTCATTTTACGTATATATACTACTAATCCTGCTATAACAATTATCAGCAAAGCTACTATCAAATACCAGTAGTTAAATGATCTATCTAAATCTACAGCTTGCTTATTTGCAATTTTCGCTTCTTCCGCTTTGATTTCAAACTCTTTTTCAAACTTCCACTCGCCTTCATCATTCTTCGCTTCTCCCTTAAACACATATTTCCCTGGAGATATGCTCTCTCCATTCCATCTGACAATATAGTCCATTGTGCTATTAGGAGCAAAACTGGCCTCTTTGAGTTCAGAATGTTTTAAAGGCTTTTCACTTCCTTTTTTATATACTTCTCCAACCATATCCAATTTAGATATTATTCTAGGCGAATCATTTCGAATTACAGCTTCAATTCCGCTCACCTTAGTCTTAGTCTGCGCATTGATTTTCACTAATTCTAAATTCGGTTTCACTTCTTTATCTTTTTGAGAAAGCCTTATACCCACGACATAAGCATATTTATTTTCTAATGTAAGTCCTTCTTTTTCTGTTTTATCATCAGAATTCAGCTTTTCAATTCTAAATCCACCTAGTATTATTCCCTGAACCTCTCATGACTAAAGTCACGAGGTTCCTGTTTCATAGAATTCTGCATAC
>CAZBAL010000003.1:0-103748 GCA_964489735.1 uncultured Clostridia bacterium
AGGACTATAAATTCATATTCTTAGGAATAAATATAAAACGGACTGTAACTTATCACGAATGGTTACAGTCCGTTTTTTTAACTGCTATTTTCCTACAACTTCCATATACTTCTTTGGTATCATACGCTTATTTGTGGCCTGTTCGAATGCATATGCAATATTGATAATTTTTTCATCATCATTTTCCATTCCAAAGAAAGTCATGCCTGTCGGATCTTTCATATCATTTTCTCCGAAAGGTACAGTTACAATAGGGAAACCTGCTATACATGGAATTTCAACATTATCTCCATCTTTAAATGCTATAGCTTCCACATTGTTTTCTTCTATAAGCTTTCTAATATAATCCTGTGCTTCCTTTACTGTTTTGTCTATTTGCACTCTGTTCTCTTTTTTTGCATCTACAGCACCTTCTAGAAGATTCTGACCATATTTTGCACGACGTTTTTCATCTTTTTCATTGAATTTCACAAGCTCAGCAATACTTTTTACCGGAGCATTGTATTTTTTCGCATATTCAGCAAAGTCCCTGGCAAAATCATGCTCTATTATAGATTCATTATTGAAACTTTTATTTCCTAAATCTATTTCCACAGCCTCTGCTCCAAGTTTTTTAAGTCCTTCTACGAGCTTCTCATTTCCATCTGCTTTAATTACTCCAATTCGCTTACCAGCTAGATCTTCTGCTTTAGATCTGATTGTAATCTTCTTTGAAGAATCTGATACAGAGGCATTGTATAATTCCACAGCATCTTTTACAGTTTTTGCCATCGGTCCAACTGTATCCATTGTAGACGACAGAGGTATTACTCCTTCTGTGTCTATCGCCCCTTTAGTAGGTTTAAATCCAACTATAGAGTGGATATATGAAGGTGCTATTATAGACCCTGTCGTTTCTGTTCCAACTGCAACAGCAGAAAAATTACTTGCAACTGCAGCGCCACTACCAGAGCTTGAACCTAGAGGTGAAATATCAAGAGGTCCAAAAGGATTGTGAGTCTGTCCCAGTTTAGAACTGTAACCATTCGGCATTCTCGTATCGAAGTAATTTGCAAGCTCAGATAGGTTTGACTTACCTAGAATTATAGCCTTGTTTTTCAGTAAACTATCCACAAAAGGTGCATTTTCTGAAGGTTTAAAATCCTTTAATGCTATAGTTCCTCCGCTAGTATTCATATCCTTTGTATTGATATTATCTTTTAATAATACTGGTATTCCATAGAGCTTGTTTTTTTCTGTAGCATTTTCTGCATCCAGCTTCTTAGCCTCTTCTATTGCATTTGGATTGATTTCCATAACTGAATTAATTCCTTTTTTTGCTTTATCATAAGTCTTGATTCTATCCAAATAAAAAGCCGTTAGCTCCGTATAAGTCAGCTCTTTTTTAGCAATAGAATTTTGAATCTGTTCAATGGATTTCTCCATTATCATATCTTTCTTTCCACGGATCTTATCCATAGGAAGACCTTTAAGCTGAGAGTCAATTGTTTCAACCACCTTGTTCTCATACATAATAGCTTCTTCTGTTGAGGGTTTAATCATTTTTGCTAATAAAAAGAAACCTGCTACAACCAGAACAATTATAGCTAGAAAAATAAATTTTAATGCTTTTTTCATAATCTTCACCTTCTTTATTCATTTTATATTGTGCTTTTTTCTGAATTACTAAAACTGCTTAAGACAGAAATAAATCATATTAAGACGTACAGATTACTATGTAGATTTCTGTATAAAAAATTATATCACTCGTTCTCTGTCCCTGCATTATTCTACTGACTATTTTAGATAAAGTTTATAGAATCCACTTTTTATAATAAAAATTTAATAAAAATGATTACCATTGACAATATATCTAATTAGATATATAACTAGTTAGATATATTTGAAGAGGAGGGAAAAAATGAGTACCCAAGAAGAAAAACTCCTAATAGCAGTGAGCAGATTGAGGAACGTTCTTTTTAGAGATCTGGATGCTGTATTTTCATCGAATGGTCTTACAATAACTCAATTTGCAGTATTAGAAGCTCTATACAATAAAGGCAGTCTTAATGTAGGAGATATACAACGCCTTATATTAGGAACAAGTGGAAATGTCCCATTAGTAATTAAAAACCTTGAGAAAGAGTCCCTCGTATCTCGCAAAAAGTCTGAAAAGGATGGTCGAATATCCATAATTGAACTAACTGAAAAAGGTCATAATCTCGTTGCTAAAGTCTATCCTCTTCAGCAAAAACGCTTATTGAAACTGTTTGAAAATGTTGATGAACATGATAAACAATCAACTATAGATCTATTACAAAGAATATACAATACCGTAACTTCGGTGATAGAAACTGATAAAAATGAAAAACAAACTGAATAGATTCCTCAAAATTATATTAAAGAAAGGTAGATTATAAATGAGTTATAGAAAAATTGAAAGAATTTTTAAAAACGATCATGCTCATTGGGTAGGAAATGGCTTCAGAGTAAAGCAGTACTTTCCATCATTACAAGGTAAAGAGTTCTTTGACAGATTCTCCCCTTTTATTCTTCTTGATTACAATGAGCCTCATTTTTTCAAAGGAACTCCTTATGGTGCAGGAGTCGGTCCACATCCCCATAGAGGTTTTGAGACTGTTACCTTTGCTTTTGCTGGAAAAGTAGAACACGGAGATAATCAAGGAAATACAGGTGTAATAGAGCCAGGTGATTTGCAATGGATGACTGCAGCATCAGGCATTTTACACAAAGAGTATCATGAGAAAGAATTTGCAAAAAAAGATAGAGTCCTTCATATGATACAGCTTTGGGTAAACTTACCAAAAAAATATAAAATGTCAGAACCAAGATATCAGGCAATTACAAAGGATCAAATGGGAAAATATCACTCTGATGACGATCAGCTTGAGCTGACTGTTTACTCTGGAGAAGCTTATGGTGTCAAAGGACCAGCATCAACTTTTTCCCCCATTAACATATATAAAATAGATGTTAAAAAAGGAAAAACAGCTAGTTTTAGTGAGCCATCCGACTTCAATACAGGACTCTTAGTTCTATCTGGAGAAGTTGAAATCAATGGAGATACTCCAGCAAAAAATTCTGATTTTGTTCTATTTGAAAATGATGGTAATGATTTCAGCATAACAGGTGTAGAAGAAAATTCCGAAGTTTTTGTTCTAAGCGGACAACCTTTAAATGAGCCCGTTGCAGCTATGGGACCTTTCGTAATGAACACAGACGAAGAGATCAGACAAGCCAACTTAGATTACAGAAATGGAGTATTTGGAGATATATATTTCTAAAATAAAACACAAGAATCAATATGATAAAAAAGAAAAAAACATACTGATAGGAGAATAAAAATGGAAAACAAGAAAAAAATAATCGCAATAGTAGGATCTATGAGAAAAGATTCATATAATCTGCAAATGGCAAAATTAGCCAAAGAATACGTTCAAGACAAAGTGGATTTTGAAATTTTGGAATATAAAGATATTCCTATGTTTAACCAAGATATCGAGTTCCCTGCTCCAGACAGTGTTACTAGAGTGAGAGCAAAGGTTGAAGAAGCTGATGGAGTATGGTTTTTCAGTCCTGAATACAACCATTTCTTTTCAGGTGCTCTAAAAAACCTATTGGATTGGCTCTCTAGACCAGTTGATGAAAAGCCACTAATACTGAGCCAGAAACCAGCAGCTCTTACAGGAACAAGTCCTGGAATGTCGGGTACTGTTGTTGGTCAGAACCACTTAGTAACATTATTGAGCTTCCTGGATATGAGAATTATGAACACACCGAGACTTATAGTTCCAACTATACAAGACCAGTTGGATGAGCATGGTCAGATTAAACTGACTTCTAGCAAAGAGTATTTAGAACGTCAAGCAGATGCATTTCTTGATTTTATAAATAAATAGATACGATTTAAAGCACATAGATTGAAGATTTATTCCGCACATCAATCTATGTGCTTTTTAATATTTTTATGTGTCCAATTTTTATTGACACATTTTTTATAAAATGTTATATTCTACTTGTGGAATATGCATTCAGAAAAGAGGTGATTATTATGTCATTAAAGCACGGATTGCTTGGACTCCTAAATTACGCACCTATGACAGGATACGAGCTAGATAGAACATTTAAAGACTCTCTCTCATTTTTTTGGCAAGCGAATACAAGTCAGGTTTATCGTGAGTTGAATACTATGGAGAATCTTGGCTGGCTCAGTAGCGAGCAAATAATTCAAAATGATAAGCCGAACAAGAGAGTATATACTATTACAAAAGATGGAAAAAAAGAGCTGAAAGAATGGATAGGAATACCTGATGCAGATATTTCAGACGCATTATGCGTTAAAAGTGCATTCTTGATGAGAGTTTTCTTCGCTGGAGAGCTGAAAAAAGAGCACTCAATAAAAATTCTTCACAAATACCGTGAAAAATGCCTTGAAAAGATAGAAAGTATGCAGAATGCCTATAACTCAATCTCGTCATATGGGGATATTGTAAGCAATGACAAAAGAGTGAACTACTGGAAAATAACTGCAATGTTCGGAGATGAGTTCTATCATGCAGGCGTAATTTGGGCTGACAAGGCAATTGCAATCTTAGAGGAGATGGAATGATGAGTATTTTAGTGCTTAATGGTTCTCCCAAAGCAGAAAAAAGTAATACAATGCGGCTCACTAATAATTTTTTAGAAGGTGCTGGATGGAAAGAGATAGAAATTATTCATTTGGTAAATAAGGAAATAAGAAACTGCACAGGCTGCTTTTCATGCTGGAATAAAACCCCTGGTAAATGTGTAATAAAAGATGATATGAGCGAAATTCTTGAAAAGATAATCTCTGCCGATACAATTATTTGGTCTTTTCCACTATATTACTATAATGTTCCAGGAATAATGGGAACTGTTTTCTCAAGTTATACTGTTCTGGTCAGTGGTGTTCTTTTAGCTGTAATGGGTATATTTACAGTATGGTTTCAGAAATGGTATCCTAGAAAACTTATAAACGATATGAAATGAGTCAAATCATTTTCTATGCCCTAAAAATGCATTATACATGCAACTAAATAAGGAGGGATAAATATGTCAATTGAAAACCAAAACTTACCAGAAAGAAAGTTAAATGTGTTTATCAGAGCATTAATAACAACAATTTCTCCGTTCATTTATACTTTACCACCTCTTCTCGTTCAACTAGCTGCTTATAAAATTCTTGGTGATTCTTTTATGGAAAATGAAACAACGATGAATATTGTTAACAATATCCTCAGAGTTACAGTGTTTTTAATAGCCTTTGTCATGGTGGTATTTATGACTAAAAAGATAGACCGCAGACCTCTATCTAACTTAAGAATGGAAGTAAATTCGAATGCTGCATTTTCACTGTTAATTGGTCTTATAGTTTCATTTATCTCAGTAAGTATAATGGGTATATTGCTTGTAAAGTTTGCTCCTAATGTAATGATAGCGCCAGAACCTTTTGCATATAGAAGCATCCCGATGTTTATCTTAAATGTATTCCTTGCAGCAGTTATATTACAAGGGATACCCGAAGAAGTTTTCTTCAGAGGATATTTGCCGCAAACATTGGAAACTACACCATACAAGGCTTTGATTATTTCCACAGTATTATTTGGTGTCATTCACCTTGTAACTGGACCTAAAGTATTACCCGATATGTTTTTCAGTGTGCTGCAGCCGACATTCTTTGGGTTTGCAGCTTTTGCCATATCATATTCTTATAAGTCTACTTGGGGCGGTATTGGTGTCCATGCAGGAATCCACTTCGCAAACGGGCTGAATGAATACCTGGAAATTGGATATAGCAATACTCTATGGTTTATTTCAGCACTGTCTTATCTTGTTTTAGGATTAATTATTATCCTTATAAACAGGGAGAAGTTCAAAGAAGAAAACAATAGCATTCCAAAATAATTTGAAGTTGGTGAATTTAATGAGATACTTAAGAAATAAGCCGATAATATCTGAAGAAAAGCAGAAAGAATTGGAAGAAAAAAAGATTGCCATACTAGGTATGGGAGGACTCGGTGGATATCTTGCTCAGGGAGCTCTAAGGATCGGAATACGCCACCTTGTACTTGTAGATGGAGATTGTTTTAGTCAGTCTAATCTTAATAGACAACTCTTTTCTACTGAGGAAAGTATCGGCAGAGAAAAAGTAAATATAGCTAAAGACTATTTGCTGAAAATTGATTCAAAAGCGGATATCGTTACACATAACATCTATATAAAAGATATCAATGACAGCAAACTATTTAAAGATGTGGATTTGATTCTGGATGCTCTTGATAATATTGAAAGTCGCTATCTGCTTCAGGATATTTGTAATAAGCTGAATATCCCTTTAATACATGGTGCTATTCAAGGCTATTATGGACAGTATGCCTTTTTAGAATCAGATAAAAATCGCATGAAATATATTTACCGTGGAGGTTCTAATGTTGAATCTCTAGGCAACCTTAGCTTTGTAGCTAGTATGATTGCCTCTTATCAGTTATTACTGATGTTGCAATACTTTTTAAACGATCCTGCTCTACTCAAGAATCAACTAGTTCGACTTGATATTCGTAATCAAGAAAGAACGGTTATTCCACTTGATTAACAATAAATATGGACACAATAAAAGAGGGAGAACTAGTTTCCCTCTTTTATTTATTCCTCTATCACTATCCACCGGCAACTGGTGGAAATAAGGCAAGCACATCTCCATTTTCCAGTGGAGTGTCCAGCTCCTTATGAAAACCGTTAATCAACAGTATAGCAACACTTTTTTCTTCAATTTCCAAATGCTCCAAGATTGCTCTCGGCGTAGGATAATCACTAGAATCAAAATAGCTTGTTTTTTCTCTTCCCTCTCTAAATTGCGCGAAAAGTCTTACTTCAACCATTTTCTACAAGCCAAGTCTTTCTAGAGTTTCTTTTGTTGGAAATGCGTCTTTCCAGCCACGTAACTTATAATACTCAGGAAGCATTTCATCAAGCTTTGAAATCATACCTTTTGAAGGACCATTGATTATAGGCTCTTTAAGAAGACGCTTAGGTAATGTATCTTCTTCCGGTTTCATTCCAGCTTCTTTATTAAAAGCACGCTCTATATTGTATATACGCTCCCCTGCTTCTAATAACTCTTCAACTGTCAGGTTAAACCCTGTTGCTGCATTGTACAGTGCTGTGTATTCAGATGCTCCAAGTGCAAAAGAAGTGAATAGGCACAGACCAAGTGCATCAATAGCTGCAGTCAAATCCTGGAATACTTTTACCAGCTCCGCTTTTCCTTCAGTTGTAGTACGGTCATATACAGAAGGAAGCCCCAGAATTTCTGGAGAAATAGTATATCCCCTAACATGACATCCGCCCCTATTAGAAGTTGCATAGTTAAGTCCGATTCCTTGAATGGCTCTTGCATCATAAGCTGGCAGTTCCTGCTTTTTAGAACTCATTGAAAACTCTGGAGCGCCGTATTCTTCACAAAGTCTAAACGACCCTTCACCCATAAGCTTTGCAAGTTTCCCTTCACCTTCACCTATTCTTCTTGTCCACTCGATTATTGCTTCTTCACTTCCCCAGTCTAGGCTTAACCCATCAAGCTCTTCTTCTTTTATTATTCCTCTTTGATATAACTCCATTGCAGCAGCAATGGTACAAGGTACACCAATAGCATCCATTCCATATTCATTACACAGATAATTTGCTTCATCAATTGCTTCAAGACTATTTACACCGCAATCTCCACCATATGCCCAAAGTGGCTCATACTCTGGTCCACCAACATCTTCTCCTTCTAGCTTTACAACACGTCCGCATCCTATTGGACAACGGTGACAAAAGCTATTTTTCACTAAGATATTTTCTTCAACAAGAGCTTCTCCACTGATCTTATCTGCATCATCAAAATATGATTCCTGCCAATTTTTTGTTGGGAATGCTCCGATATTATTTATTATATTTACAAGTACAGCTGTACCATAAGTAGGTAGACCTGTGCTGGTAACTGGGTTCTCTTTGATTTTTTGTATTGAATCACGAAAAGCTTCTTTCATCGCTTCAACATCGAATGCTTCCATAGTGCTGTTTCCTGCATTGATTACGATGGCTTTTAAGTTTTTGCTACCCATTACAGCACCCATGCCTCCACGTCCTGCTGCTCTATCTTTATCGTTCATTATACAAGAAAGCAAAGACTGATTTTCACCTGCTGGACCTATATAGGTTGCAGATGCATTCTTACCGTGTTTTTCTTTAATATAGCTATCAACATCTGTAGAAGTTTTCCCCCAGATATCAGATGCATCAAGAAGCTCTATTTTATCTCCTTCAATGTAAATATATACAGGACGATCAGCTTTTCCCTCAACAATAATCGCATCGTATCCCGCATATTTTAACTTTGCTCCCCAAACACCTCCAGAGTTTGCTGAACCAATTAATCCATTTAAAGGTGCTTTTGTAACTACCATGTATCGACCAGCTGTTGGAGAGCTTGACCCTGTTAAAGGTCCTGAAATGAAAATGAGTTTATTCTTTTCTGAAAGTGGATCAACCGATTGGATATTATCATCATAAAGCCATTTTGTGGCAAGTCCACGTCCACCAATAAATTTCTTTGATTCATCTTCATCGATAGGTTCGATATCAATTTTACCTTCGTTAAGATTTACCCTAATACGCTTAAAATTATAAGTTGTCTTTTTCATCTTTTTTACACCTCCATATAAAGTAAAAAAAAGCAGAGTCCGCGACTCTGCTTTAAAATAAACAAAAAAGGGCCGCGCTTAAGTAAGCGAGATCCCTTTCCAAGAAAGTGGGAGGCTCTACCGTTTCCAGTAAAACCCATTGGCTAACTACCGTCCTATAGGTAGCTTCGCTCGGAATCATTTCATACTTTGTTATTATTATATCAATATATGTAAATTTTGTAAAGACATTAAGTGAATAAAGAGTGCATTTCGAGTATTTTTATGCAGTATAACGAAACACACTTCACAATACATTTAATGCATTACAATCAGAACTCATAGTGTTTACGTATATTCATTCTAGGTAACAAGCTGATTCCAAGCCAACATTCACATGAACAGCATATGAATTATGTATTTTAATCTCCTAAACCTTGAATTTAATTATGATTATAGTATTCATTTCTATTTCAGCATAGCGAAAGGATATCTAAAAACAATGGCCACCAAACTATAAGTTCAGTGGCCATTAAATTTCCTATATTATCGTTCTAACTCCATTCATCTTTCTTGTTTTTATTATAAAGATGAATAACTCCTAAAACAGCTGGATAAAGTACTCCTGAAACTACCCAAATAATCCAGCTATTTCCCCAATTATTTGTGATAAATGAATATGCTAAAAATATTGCAAATACAACTGCCCAGTATATTCCTGAAATAGATGAAGTAGTTTTATTACTTTCTTTATTAGCTTCAGAATAATCTCCCTCTTGTTCCAACTTTTGAAAGCTGGTCCATATTATTCCTCCTTTAATAAAGAAAAAGACTCCTACACCCACTATCAATAGTGTAATTGGTAATATAAGCAGAATCTCTCCACCATCATCTTCAAAAGTTAATGCTCCAATAACTAATGGAATAACCGATATAATACATAGAACGGTACCTATAATATTATTTCTAGCATATTCATCCTTAAACAATTCTTTTTTCTCTTTAACCATTTCTCGGACACCATATTCAGTTTCTATCACTTCACTTTCTAAATAGTCAAATTTGGATGTTTTATGACCAACTGAAATCAGCATTGCAATAGCTATTGCCACAATCACTATTATCACAGTAACTCCAACAGATACAGCAAAGTTTTCTGATACATTGTATTTTCCGAGCTCACTCAATCCCAATAGTATTAAAAGAACTATAGGAGAAGTAATCAACATAAATACTCCAAGTGCCACTCTTCCTAAAGTTTTGTCTTTGACATCAATAAAGTTTTTTGCTTCCTCCATTGTAACTCTTCTTAAGCTTAGTTTCTTTTGATTGATATCTTGATCTCCTACTTCTTCTAGATTGTCCTTCAGTAAATAGTCCAAACTGACTCCAAATATCTCAGACAAAATAATTATCTTTTCTAGTTCGGGAACAGATTGTCCTATTTCCCATTTAGAAACTGACTGCCTGCTAACATTAATTTTCTCAGCTAGTTCTTCTTGAGACCAACCTTTTTGTTTTCTAAGTTGAGATAACTTTTCTGCAAAACCCATAACAAGCCCTCCTTTATTATCATCCTATATAATAAATTTACTTTTTTATCTGGTTGCAATCCACCAACTCCAACATCTTTTTTGTCAACCAGCGGTTGCTAAATCAGCGAAACTATAATATTTCGCTTTGTTCTCATAACATTCCTTTCCTCTATTCGATCTTGATTCTATTCTAATTATACCCAGATGTATTAGATAAAAATATGTATATTTCAAGACACTAATTAGATTATTCATCTGATTTCTCAGTTGTTTATATATTCCCATATCCACAATAATATCATGCATTATATTCTTTACTGCAGGCATGTCCTAAAAAAAGAAGAATAAAAAAAGCCCTGATATAGGGCTTTTATTTTTATCATTTTTTTCTTGTGATTCACTATATTCTCCGTCTTGGATAATTTTTGCTTTTTCTTTATACATTCTCAGAATCAATCAGCATAAGCGATCCATCTTTTCCGCTCATTCCCAAATAGTAGATCCTTGTATTACCTTTATTATCAACATAAGAAATCCCATAAGAAGGGAGATCCCCGAAGAATGTCAATGTCACCACTAAAGGTTTTTCTGGTTCTAAAGTATCAAGTGAATATATCTCTTCTTTGTCCACTTTTATTCTTCCACTTTCATCTGTATCATTGAACATTACGGATATAACTTTAAAGTCTTTCACTTTATTATTTGTTGAAAATAATACTCTCACCTGGGCCTCTGAACTGTCAGCTGTAAATTCATGATATGTTTCATATCTGTCTAATGCATCTTCAGCCCACTCAACAGAAATCTGTGATTCACCATTTTCCGAATCATTTTGTGGTTCTTCTTCTGTTTCTTTCTCTACTTCAGTTTTTTTGTCCTCTTCATTTTTTGTTCCTACATTTTTATCCTTATCTGAAGATTCTTTTTCAGTAGAACTTTCCTCTTTATTCTTAACAGTCTGCTTAGCATTAGAATCATCAACTTCTGAACTATCTTTCTTTGTACCACATCCTGAAACAACCATAATCATAAGTGATAATAATACTGCTAAAGCTAAGAATTTATTTTTCATCTCTGCTCACCCCTTATTTACTTTATTACCCAATTTGAACATATATAAAAAACTTTTATCTGTTTATATATAGCGTTGTTTTAAATTATTTCAACTTTATCTTTGTTTACTCATCTCAATAATATTATAGAAAAATAGTAGAAAATTTTTCTAGACTGAAATAAAGAAGCCCTTTTGTTTCTCCTTCTAAATTTATACCATCTGATTGTAGAGGCCATATTCAATCTTGTAACATCTCCATTATTCCAAATAAAAAAAGGCTCCGAAACACACAGTATTTCGAAACCTTTCATATTTGCTTATGATTATTCTATTAATTCAATACTTTCTTTTAAATTACTCAAACTCTATTGTTGCAGGTGGTTTTGCAGTTATATCATAAAGAACTCTGTTAACTTCTTTAACTTCATCACATATTCTTTTAGAAACTTTGCTTAAGAATTCTTGTGTAAATGGATAAACATCTGCTGTTACAGCATTTTCACTGTTTACTGCTCTTAAGAATATAGTATGTGAGTAAGTTCTCACTCCATCAGTTACCCCTGTTACGCTGAAATCTGGGATAGCTGCAAAGTACTGCCATATTTCCGTATCAAGTCCTGCTTTTTTTACTTCATCACGATATATATAGTCAGCTTCTCTTAATATATCAAGTTTTTCTTTAGTGATTTTTCCTAGAACTCTAACTCCAAGTCCTGGTCCTGGGAATGGTTGACGGTCAACTACATGTGGTGGAAGTCCCATAAGTCTTCCAACTTCTCTAACTTCTGGTTTATAAAGCGTACGAAGTGGCTCTACCAGTTTGAAATCAACATCCTCTGGAAGCCCTCCAACATTGTGATGTGATTTGATAAGGCCTTTTCCTTTTTCTCCACTCTCTGTAATGTCTGGATAGATTGTACCTTGAACTAGGTAGTCATATCCTTCAAGCTTATTAGCTTCTTCCTCGAATACTCTTATAAACTCTTCTCCAATTATCTTTCTTTTAGCTTCCGGATCAGAAACTCCATCTAATTTACTCAGGAATCTTTCTTCTGCATCCACAACTATAAGATCCATTTTAAATTGATCTTTGAAAGTTTTCTCAACTTCTTCTCTTTCACCTTTTCTAAGTAAACCATGGTCAACGAAGATACAAGTCAATCTATCTCCAATTGCTTCATTAACTAAAACGGCACATACTGATGAATCTACTCCTCCTGAAAGTGCAAGGATAGCTTTACCATCACCTATTTGCGATTTAATTTCTTCGATACTCTTATCAATAAATTCCTTCATATTGTATGCCCCTTCCTATAAGTACTGTCATTATGTTATTACCACATAAGCAGTATATATAAACTATTTATCACTAATATTTTGATGCTTGACTATACAAACATTATATAAAAATTTTAATAAATATTTCGTGTTTTGTCAACTGATTGAAATAAAAAAGACTGCGTCCTAAAAACTAATTTTCGAATCAATTTTCAGGACCAGTCTCTATTGTTTACATTTTCAATTTATAATCTTTGATTATAGATTACATCATTGGAGGCATTCCGCCCATGCCACCCATTCCACCTGGCATTCCCATACCTTCATCTTCTGATTTTATATCTGTAACCGATGATTCTGTTGTAAGAACCATAGCTGCAACTGAAGCTGCATTTTGAAGCGCTGATCTTGTAACTTTTGTAGGGTCAACTATACCTTCATCTATCATATTTACATATTCTTCTGTGAGTGCATTGAATCCTATTCCAGCTTCACTTTGCTTGATTTTTTCCACTATTATTGAACCTTCTAATCCAGCATTTGCTGCTATCTGTCTAACAGGCTCTTCTAATGCTTTAAGAATTATAGCTACACCTGTCTTTTCGTCTCCATGAACACCATCTAGTAGCTTGCTAACTGCAGGAATTGTGTTAACTAATGCAGTTCCACCACCAGGTACTATTCCCTCTTCAACAGCTGCTCTAGTAGCTGATAATGCATCTTCTATTCTAAGTTTTGTTTCTTTAAGTTCTGTTTCTGTTGCCGCTCCAACTTGGATTACTGCAACTCCACCTGAAAGTTTCGCTAATCTCTCTTGAAGTTTTTCTGAATCGAATTCTGAAGTAGTAACTTCTAACTGAGCTTTTATTTGTGATATTCTATCTTGTATAGCTTCTGAAGAACCTGCTCCATCAACTATTACAGTATTCTCTTTATCAACCTTAACCGTCTGAGCTGTTCCTAACATTCCAAGGCTAGTTTCTTTTATATCATATCCTAATTCTTCTGATATAACTTCCCCGCCCGTTAGAGTTGCTATGTCTCTTAACATCTCTTTTCTTCTATCACCAAATCCTGGTGCTTTTACAGCTACACAGTTGAACGTTCCTCTTAATTTATTCACTACTAATGTTGCTAATGCTTCGCCTTCAACATCATCAGCAATTATTAGAAGAGGCTTTCCTTGCTCAACTATCTGCTCAAGCACTGGAAGTATTTCCTGAATATTATTTATTTTCTTATCTGTAACTAAGATATATGGATTTTCTAATTCTGCAACCATTTTCTCCGCATCGCTTACCATATAAGGTGAAAGGTATCCTCTGTCAAACTGCATACCTTCAACTACTTCTAGAGTAGTTCCCATAGATCTTGATTCTTCTACAGTTATAACTCCATCTTTTCCTACTTTTTCCATAGCTTCTGCTATAAGGTTTCCTACATTTTCATCTGCTGCTGAAACTGATGCAACCTGTGCTATAGCTTCTTTTCCTTCAACATCTTTAGATATTGACTTCAGTTCCTCAACAACTGATTCCACAGCTGATGATATCCCTCTCTTTATTATCATAGGATTGGCTCCAGCTGCTACGTTTTTAAGTCCTTCTCTAACTATAGCTTGAGCTAATATTGTAGCTGTTGTAGTTCCATCTCCTGCTACATCGTTCGTCTTTGTAGAAACTTCTTTAACTAGCTGAGCTCCCATATTTTCAAATGGATCTTCCAGTTCTATTTCTCTGGCTATTGTAACACCATCATTTGTTATTAGAGGTGCACCGAATTTTTTGTCTAATGCAACATTTCTTCCTTTTGGTCCTAGTGTAACTTTTACTGTATCTGCAAGCTTGTTAATACCAATTTCCATTGAACGACGTGCGTCTTCACCAAACTTAATATCTTTTGCCATCTACATTTCACCTTCCTGAAATTTAGTTATATTTTAAAACTTCTTAGTTCTCTCAATTGCAGCTTACAATTAATAAACCGCATTAACGCATATTACAAAATATGCCCCTATATTAAATTATCTAGTAATTCTATTGTCTTATAATATGAGATCATTTATTATCCGATTACAGCTAAAACTTCTGTAACTTTTAACACAGTGTATTCCTCTCCATCAAGCTTAACTTCTGAACCTGCATACTCAGAGAATACAACTTTATCTCCAACTTTTAACTCATCTTTAAATATTTCATCTTCATTTACACCCTTACCTATAGCCACAACTTCAGCTACCAAAGGCTTTTCTTTAGCTGTTCCCGGAAGTACAATTCCACTTTTTGTAGTTTCTTCCATTTCAACTCTTTTTATAACTACTCTATCACCTAAAGGTCTTATATTCATTCAAATTTACCCCTTTCTATCTTTTTAGCACTCTATCTACAAGAGTGCTAACTTCTATATATAATATATAGTATTTCATCTACTAGTTTCAAATATGTTGACCCATTATATTATATCATATTTTATTATTTCCCGTTATTTTCAATGCTTTTTAATTGTTTTTCTACTAAAATCTTTAATTTATTCCATAAATCTTATAGCTCCAAAAACTAACTTCCTATAACAAGATAATATATTACTGGTCCTAAGAGTGCAGGTAGCATATTTCCTATCTTAATCTTTTTAATTCCTAAAATATTTATACCTATTGCAAGAATCATTATTCCACCAACTGCGCTCAGCTCTGTTATCATAATATCTGTAAATATAGGTTTTAATGCCTGAGAAGCAAGTACTAAAATTGCCTGATAGACAAAAACTGATACTGATGAAAACAAAACACCTATTCCAAGTGTAGATGCAAACAGTATTGCAGTTATTCCATCCAGTATTGATTTAGCATATAAAGTTGAATTGTCTCCAGTGAGTCCAGCTTCAAGCGAACCCAGTATTGCCATTGCTCCAACGCAGTAAATTAGCGAAGTTGTAACAAACCCCACTGAAAAGTCACTGCTGTCTCCTCTTCTCTCCAGCTTCCTTCCCATAAAGTCTCCAATTTTATTCAGTCGATCCTCAATTTTCAGTATCTCTCCTATCAGAGTCCCCAGAACTATACTGAACACCATAAGTAGCAGATTTTCATGTTCCAATGCTGACGATATTCCTATTATCATCACGCATAGACCCACTCCTGTCATTATTCCCTCTGCATACGTTTCTTTAATGAATTTTTTAAATATTATTCCAAGTGATCCTCCAAAAAAAATCGCAGCAAAGTTTACTAATACACCTGTCAATTAATCACTTCCTACTGTTTTTGTAAAAATTATTCCAAATTCTAAAAAAACTCCGGAGAATATTTGATTCCCCAGAGTCTATATAATCTAAAAAATAATCTTAAAAAATCTTATATTTTATCTTAATGTCATAAACAAATCACACTGTCTTGCCAGAAACAAATGAACTCCATATTATAAATATGAGGTTTCCAGTTAAAAATATTATTTCGCCATAAGCATTCTGTCAGAAAGCATTACGTTAGCATTATCAAAATGTCCAAGCAGCTTTTCTATCGTAAGCTCATATTTTTCTTTTCCCTTAATGTCTAAAATGACATTCCCTGAATGCATCATAAGAACTCTATTACCAAGACCTAATACATGGTTTAGATCATGAGTTACCATAAGCGTTGTGATATTGTTCTCTTCTACTATTTCTTTGGTAATTTCAATTATTTTAGCTGAAGTCTTAGGGTCAAGCGCTGCAGTATGCTCATCTAATAAAAGCAGCTTTGGCTTCTTCATAGTCGCCATTATAAGGGAAATCGACTGTCTCTGTCCACCTGACAACAGTCCCACTTTATTGTGTATCTTGTCTTCGAGTCCTAATCCCAGCTGCGAAAGCATATATTTAAATTTGTTTACATTCTGCTTTGATACTGCTCTTCCAAGTCCAAATCTGTTCCCTTTATTAAAAGCTAAAGACATATTCTCCAATATCGTCATCGATGGAGATACTCCTAAAAATGGATTCTGATAAACTCTTGATATGAACTTAGTCCTTTTGTGTTCCGGAAGTCTTGCAATATCTTTTCCATCAATACAAATCTGACCTGAATCGGCCTCAATATTACCTGATATCACGTTTAGAAGTGTTGATTTTCCAGCTCCGTTACTTCCTATTATAGTTATGAAGTCACCCTCATTTATATCAAGACTTAAATCTTTGAATATAGGGTTTTCATTAACCGTACCTCTATTAAAAGTCTTATTAATATTATTTATAGATAACAATTAAGCCGCCTCCTTTACTTTAGGAGTGTTTTTCTGCTTGCCGCTTTTCTTAGTAAACATCCCTTTGAATACTTTACCTTTGTTATTAACGGCTAAGAATATAATAACTATAACTGATGTTATAAGTTTTAAGTTCTCTGCAGGCATATCAAGTGAAAGTGCAAATGATATTGCAATTCTGTATATAACAGCTCCTAGAATTACAGCTGTTGTCGGCTTCATAAACTTAACTTTACTGAATACTGATATCCCTATTATTATAGATGCAAGACCGATTACAATCGTTCCTACTCCTGCCTGTGCGTCTGAAAATCTAAGATACTGAGACATGATGGATCCAGCTAATGCAACCATTCCATTAGATATCATTACTCCAATTATTTTCACAGTTCCCTTATCTACTCCAAGTGATGTGACTAGTTGTTCATTATCTCCTGTGGCTTTAAGCATATAGCCTGATTTAGTTGATAGATACCAGTCTAACAGAAGTTTCACAAGTACTGTTATCACAAAAATAATTATAAGTATTGTATATGGACCACTGTTTTTAGGGAAAATTGTATTCTCATTAAGCAATGGAGTGTTCGGTTTTCCCATAACCAGTAAGTTTACTGAATAGAGACCCGTCATAACTAATATTCCTGATAGAAGATTGGTTATTCCAAGTTTTACGTGTAATAATCCTGTCACGCAACCTGCTATAAGTCCAGCCACTACCGATAATGCAATAGCTGCTGCAGGATGCATTCCTCCAACTAGGCAGACTGCAGTAACTGCAGCCCCTAGTGGAAAAGTTCCATCAACTGAAAGGTCTGGAAAATCCAGTATGCTGTATGTTATATATACACCCATTACCAATATTCCGTATATCAGCCCCTGTTCAATTGCTTTAATCCAAAAATCACTCACTACTTGCCACTCCCTATCATAACAGCTCTAGATTTAGCAGCTTCAGGAAGTTCTATTCCTAGTTTCTCTAAAGTTTCTTCATTTACAATTAAGTCAAGCTTGTCAGCTTTTTCGATAGCCATGCTCTCTGGTTTTTCTCCATTAAGAACTTTTACAGCCATCTCTCCTGTTTTATATCCCAGTTGTTTGTAATCAATACCTTCAGTTGCAAGTGCTCCATCTTCAACCTGTCCTCTTTCAGAACCTATTATTGGTACTTTTTTATCAATAGTTCTGTCATAAACAACTGGTAATGATGCAACTACTGTATTGTCCGTTGGAACATATATTACATCTACTTTATCTACGATTGACTCTGTAACTGCTGCAACATCATTAGTTCCTGTGACTCCACCTTTAACAATTTCAAATCCGAATTCAGATGCTACTTCCTCAGCTTTTTTAACTTGAACTTCTGAGTTCTGCTCTGATGATGTATAAAGGATTCCTACCTTTTCAGCTTCTGGTAGTAAATCTTTTATCAATTGAAATTGAACTTTTATATCTATATCATCTGTTGTTCCTGTAACATTAGTTTCCGGTTTTTCCAGACTTTCAACTACACCTGCTCCAACTGGATCAGTTACTGCAGTTATAAGTATTGGTATATCTTTAGTCGCATTGTATAGTGACTGCGCTGAAAGTGTTGATATTCCGAATAACAGATCAACCTTTTCTGATACTAACTGTTGTGAAATATTTTCATTTATCGCACTGTCTGCCTGTGCATTTTTGTAAATTATTTCAGCTTTATCTTCACCGTATCCGCCTTCTTTTAGTGCTTCTTCAAATCCTTCTCTTGCTGAGTCCAAAGCCCCGTGCTCTACAAACTGAGAAATACCTATTTTTACTTTTCCATCTCCACTTTTACTATCTCCGTCACCATTATCCGATGAACATCCTATCATTCCTACTCCAAGAGCTAATACAACTCCTAGTGATAGAAATCTTTTTACAAACTTCTTACCCATATTACCGTCCTCCTGCAAATTTTGTTTTTCTTAACTACTATATTTCCATGCTTCTACTATATTTCTCTTGTCGGCTAACCGACCATAACTGAAATTATATACAATTAGTGTATTAAAGTCAATACCTTAAGAGCTTGTTATTACTGTGTTTCAGCATGTATACCTTCTGCGTTCCTCTATACTCTTAATAATAAAAAATAATTGTATTTCTTCAAAAAAAATCGTTCCTCAATTGATATTATCAAATACCAATTAAAGAACGATTTCTACAATTTTTTACTAATTTATCTCTCTTATATGACCTATATCCAATGCAAAAATAATAAGCTGATTGTCTCATATTTATACTAATAACTAAAATCTGCTATTCAGTACCTCCATAATCCCTTTAATCTTTCTGTAAGTCCTTCTCCTTTAAAAAGATATACTCCTATGTATACTTATTAGGTTTGATTCTTATATTTGTTATATATCTTTTTATATGTCAGAATAAGCAGTGGAAATCCTGCAACTAGTGTCAAAGTGGTAATATAAGTCGCGATTTTTCCATTCCAATTTCCAACAACTACGCTGGTCCAAAGCGGTATGGAGAAAACAATCCACATCAGACCATTTGCTCTGTTGTATGCAGGAATATCTTTTATCTCTTCTTCATCCACCACCGATCCAGACCAAAACCACATTGGTTTTTCTCTTCTCCATGCATATATTCCTAAAGAAGTGAACACCAAACTAACAAGCGCAACCGACAATAAAAAAACTGTATTTCCCAATTTCTTCACCTCATTTCACACTGAATAGCCATATTGTATTTCCTATAGCTCTTCAGCTCATAACCATAGCTATTTCAGCTTTGTTATCTCAAACTCACTAGCTTTATAGGCACTGCTATTATTTTCAGTCTCATCAGATTTTGACCAAATTAGTGCTGGAGTGTCTGATGTCGCAAATTTAAACATATTTAAATTTACTCCTGATTCCCCTGATTTCAAACCCAATATTTCTTCCGGACTATATATTCTCCTTCTACCCATATCTACAATTATGAAACTCTCAGTTTTCCCTAAATAACCAATAGTAAGATAGTCTTTATCTACTTCAAAACTGTCAAGATTTGCTCCTATGCTCGGTGCATTAATATTATCAAAAAACGCACTGCTATTTGTAACTCTAAATGACCATACTTTTTTATTCAAATCGTATACCCAGAATTCCTTAGTCGTATATTTATCTGTTTCATTGATTATGAAATTCTCGCCTTCAGGTTTTAACGCTGCGACTAAATAATTTTCACTTATCTGAGGATGAAGAAGATTATAGTCTGTCTTGAGCTCTTCTTTTTCACCATCTTTTATTGAATACAAATATATCTTTCCAAACTCTCTTCTCTCTTCAAATTTCTCAGATATACTATAGGCTAAATGCTCCTTGCCAAGGTCAACACTATACCATTTGTTTTCATAATCCTCAATTGAATCTATTATCTCCATCTTATTAGCCTTAATATCGTAGAGTTTTATTACCCTTTTAATTTTTCCATCCACTTCTTCAAATGTAGAGTAAGATATATGACTATTATTTGCTGATAAAGAGATAGGCTGTGTGATATTGAACGTATCCGACTTTATCTTATGACCCTTCGACTTGTCAATATCTGAAACTTTCCCATCAGAATCTTTGTATTTCAAAACCCAAGTCTTATCATCAGGGAGTCCAGTCCCGAATAGTTTTGCTTCTATCCATAATGCAGAACCATCCTCAAAACAAAAGACATCTTCAAAAGACCAGATTTTATATCCTTCACTTGGCTTTATTACAGTTTCTCCGGAATCACTATTAACTATTTCAAAACTGTCATCACTGCCTTTCGCAACAAAAATACCCTTATTATTGAAATCTACGACTTTACTCTCCCTTGAGATATTCTTTCCGGAAGTAATCTCTTCAATTGATCCTTTCTCTGACAACACATCGGGTTCGTTTTCAAGTTTGCTTTCAAATACTTTATCTTGAACACTCTCTTTGGAATTCTTCTCAGTATTTTCCCCACTCTTTTTTGGACTGTTTGCACAAGCCGATAACACTGATGTGATAAATAAAATTGTAACAATTAATAAATGTTTGTTTTTTCTCAGTCTGGTTTTCATTTTCATTCCCTCTCCTATTCTAGCAGTATTAATTTCAAAATCTATTAAGCTATATATTCTTATCTTTGATTAAATCTCTAAAGTTATTTATCCCTTCATACATATGTACAACTCATAAGCAAAAAAGTTTCAATTAATATAAAAAATAGCAGCTTATAGTCGATAATCAACTATAAGCTGCTATAAATCAATTTCTAGTATGTTTATTGATTCGTTTTTTAGTTTAATAAAGATATTAAAAAAGCTAGTCAGTTCAAATAAGTGATAAGCGTCTTCAGTTAATAAGTAATTGTTATAGAGGTTCTATTTGCTTTATTTTATATCATGATATAATTGTACCAGGCTTCCCTCTAGCCTAATTCATAACAAGGGGGTGAGACTTTTACTTTATCACATCGTGTCAGATTGGCTATATCAATTTTCTATTGCTTTAAGTATAGCCATAATCTTTAAAGTTTATGATTTTTATAAACACAAAAAGCAATAAAAAAAGCCCTAGGGTATTCACAGTACCCCGGGGCTTCTTTCTTTTGACTCTTGCTTTATCATCGTACTTAAATTATATACCCATTATGTTTAATAGTCAATTGCTGCAATAAATAACCTTTATCTTCTATATTCTCGGTTCTAAAAAAATGAGCATAAGGGAAACGTGACACAATCGAGGTTGTGTATTAGGCAGTGCCTAATGTTTTGCTGATATCACTCAATTGAGAATTGTCCCACTATGTTCCACTGATTTTCACCGATTGTTCCACAAAGTTCCACGGTTTTGTCAGGTTCCAATTGTCCAATAAAACAGTTGGTTTCAATGCAAACAAGAATCTAATTAAATAAGATTACATTATTATTTCTGAAATCTTATTAGATATCTGAGTTCTTATTTTAAGTCAGCCTTTAAAACATATCCTCTCGATGCATTTTCTATACCGACAGGTCTAACTAAATAGTAGTCTGTTGCTTCCCCTTCCACCATTACTCTTGTGTCTTTTGGAAGAGTATTGTTTTTTACAATCAACCCAGCATCCGATTTTGGCTCTTTAAGTAACTTTATCTCTCTTATAGCTACCATTTCTTTTTTTACATAGCCGCTTCCACCACTAAAATCACTCAAGTATTTTTTGTGAACATAACCTCTCGAAGCATCCGCTAT
The DNA here is from genome assembly GCA_964489735.1 of uncultured Clostridia bacterium. GTDB lineage: Bacteria > Bacillota > Clostridia > Tissierellales > Gottschalkiaceae > Andreesenia. The sequence goes on from CAZBAL010000003.1 coordinate 22,009, forward strand.
GCCATCAGGTTTCACAAGTACATATTCTCCCTCATAACCTTCCACGATAACCTTTGTTCCTGAATTAAGGTTACTGTTTTTCTGAATAGGAACAGCACCTTCTTTTGCTGCATTTAATAATACTACATTGGAATTTGTAGTCATATACTTTGTAACTTTAGGACTCAAATTTCTAACACCATAAAGTATTTGCGCTGCTTCAGCTCTTGTAAGAATGCTATTAGGTCTGAAAGTTCCATCTCCCATACCTTTAATTATTCCATTACCTATTAATACTTCCACTGGCTCTTTAGCCCAGCTAGATGTCTGATTGACATCACTAAGTGTTCCTTTTTTTCCTAAATCAATCATATTTCTCATCTTTGCATATCTATAGATAATAGTTGCAAAGTTTTCTCTTGATATCTTGTTTGTCGGTGCAAATATTCCATTACCATATCCATTGATTATGCCTTTTTCAGCCAAATAGTCTATATATCTTGCTGAATATCTGCTTTTTACATCTGTAAATTTATATCCTGTGTAACCCGCTCCTGATATTCCAGGATCCGCCAGCTTCGCAATAAGCGTTGCTGACTCTTCTCTTGTTATAGGATTATCCGGTCGAAAAGTCCCATCTCCGTATCCATTAATTACACTTTCACCCACTAATTTTTCTATTGCCGGCTTAGCCCAGTGATTTCCGATATCACTGAAATTTCCAGACAAAAAGTTTCCTGACATCGCTACTGTTGATGATAATAAAACTGTTGCTAAAGTTAAACCTATTACTTTACTTCGTTTCATTTCAATCTCCTCCAAATTATTATGTTTTTTGAAACTTGCAGAGTCATATTAAAATTTAAATATGTAACTTTTTCCTGCTTTCCCAGACTCTATTCACAAATATAGTTTTCTATTTCTTATATACACTTTCCCCTTCAAAAATATATACAACTGACAGCTAAAAAAGTTTCAATCAATTCACTTTTTAAGGCTTTTTTTACTATTATTTCTTAAAAAGCTGTATCTATGTCTATTGCTTGAATAATTCTGTGTGTCTGGCTTCTATTCAAGTGCATACCCAAAAGTTCCAATTTCGTAGCAATCTATGTCCCAAACTCTCATTTTTATGTCTGAAATGTTTCTATATCGACCTATGCCCCAGTCCTACAACTACCTCGTTCATATGGAGCATTCCTATATTTAAAAATATTGCTACTGTCAAATGACCTCTACAGCTGGATACGGAGAGTTTTCCTCCAACATTCAGTCCTGCTGCTTTTGAATATACCTGATTTATAGCTTCCCTTGTCGCTCCTGCAACTGATCCATCATGTACAAAGCAGTCTTTCGTAACCCCAGATCTTTTTGCTGCTACTACGGCTCTTTCAATTATTACTGGTATCATATCTGCCATATTTCCACCTAAGTCAACAGCAACTGATTTCACACCTGATTTAATTAATTCTTCTTTCAATTTTTCCTCTTCTTCTCTATTCGATGTCATGGCCATCTTAAGTCCACCTTTTGTAACATCTAAAGCCAAGTCTTTTATATGTTTGTTATTAATATCTTCTGTCATATTCAATTCCCTTCTCACAAATTATACTTTTACTATCCAAAAATCTGCAATTTATACTTTTCACAGACTTTGAGCTTAATTGTTCAAGTCTGATTTTGCGATTATTTCTTTTCTGCTTTTTTCTTAGATTCCTTTTTACCTATACCTTTTTCTCTAGCATAGTAGAATAAATACTGCTGTCCTATTCCTGCCTTTTCTCCAAACATATCTATTCCATATTCTCTGATCTTTTCTAAGTTTTTGAACTTTCCTTTAGTGTAAAACTCATCCATAACTCTGTGAACCCATACGTCCACTGGAAATACATCTATTTTTGAAAGTCCGAATAAGAGTATGCAGTCTGAAACTTTCGGCCCTACTCCACTGAATTCCTGAAGCTCCTCCCTCGCAGTGTCCGTATCTTCTGACTTCAGCTTATCTATACTTCCTTTTTCCACTATTTTCTTAGCAGAAGCTAATATATATTTTGTTCTAAAAGAAGTTCCGTACTGTCTTAAATCATCTTCCTCAAGCTCTGCTAACACTTCCGGCTTTGGAAATGCATAGTATTTCTTTCCTCTGTATTCTCCTATTTCCTCTCCAAATGCTGCACTTATCTTCTCTATTGTCTTTTTGATATTTGGAATTGAGTTTCTTGCAGAAATTATGAATGAAATGAGCATTTCCCACGGTTCCTGTTTTAATATTCTTATCCCTGATCCGAACTCAACCGCTTCTTTCATTATGCTGTCAATTTTAGCTAGTTCTATTTTTTCTAGAGAATAATCTCTACCTAAATCAAAGTACTCGTACCATATGTTATTGAAATCTTCCATATTAGCATTATCTATTATAAGAGCCCCATCTTCCAGTTTTACATTTATTACCTTCCCGTACGCCACTACTGTATAGCTTCCATCCTCCTCGACTTCCCATCTGAATGCCTGTCCGCACTCAAATATATGCTTTGGTACAAAGTCTTTTATATCTTTTACTATAATTCTGCCATTTTCTTCCATTGTATTATATTTCATTTAAATCTATCCTCTCTGACTATTATTATCCAACCAAGCTGTATATCTAAATTTTTAACATTATATTTACTAATTTTAATTATATCCATAAAACAAATATGTTACAATATTAAGGATATTAAAGGTATTGAGGAGGGATAATATTGCCGATTGTCGTTTTTGATAATGTAAGCAAAAAGTACAATGATGACTATATTTTAAAGGATATTTCCTTTGAACTTGAGCAAGGTAAATTCTATACGCTTTTGGGTGCTTCGGGATGTGGTAAAACTACCATCCTTAGACTGATAGCTGGGTTTATTGAGGCAAGTTCTGGGGATATCTATATTGACGGAGAGAATGTTTCTGATATTCCAGCTAACAAGAGAAAAGTTAATACAGTTTTTCAAGATTATGCTCTATTTCCGCATATGAATGTATTCGATAATGTTTCTTTTGGTCTTTCTGTAAAGAAGACAGACAAGGAAGTAATAAAAGCTAAGGTTGAGGAAATGCTTAAGCTGGTACAGCTTTCTGGATTTGAAAACAGAATGATATCTGAGATGAGTGGTGGGCAGAGACAGAGGGTTGCTATCGCCAGAGCTCTGATAAATGAACCGGATGTTCTGCTGCTTGATGAGCCTCTATCTGCGCTTGATCTGAAGCTGAGAACTGATATGCAATATGAACTTAGAGAGCTTCAGCAGAGACTTGGAATTACTTTCATATTTGTCACTCATGATCAGGAGGAAGCTCTTGCTATGAGCGATGAGATATTCCTTTTGAACAACGGAAGAGTTGAACAGTCAGGTACTCCTGTGGATATGTATGATGAGCCGATAAACAGATATGTGGCTGATTTCATTGGTGAAAGCAATATAATTGAAGGAAAAATGATCAGAGATAATCTGGTTCATTTTGTTGGACATGATTTTGAATGTGTTGATGCCGGTATGAGGGAAAATGAGCCGGTTGAAATAGTTATTCGTCCTGAAGATGTTGAAATAAGGCCATTAGGTCAAGGTAAACTGAAAGCGAAAGTTGATACACAGCTTTTCCGTGGAGTTCACTACGAGATAATCTGCTATGATGAGCAGGGAAATGAATGGATGATCCACACGACTAAAAAAGCTGTTATAGGTTCAGATGTTGATTTATACTTCGATGCTGATGCAATACATGTTATGCGTTACAATGAGTCAGAGGAAGACTTCGATGCCAGACTTGAAGCTTATGATGATTAAAGAGAAAGCGGGGTGCAGATTTGGAAAGTAAACTAAAAAATAGATATATGGTTCCCTATATTCTCTGGATTATGCTATTTGTTATTGCTCCAATATTATTAATAGGTTACAGATCTCTTTTTGATATAGATGGGAACCTGACACTCAGCAATTATAAAGAATATTTTTCTAATATGAACTATATTAAAATGAGTTTGAACTCAGTCCTTTATGCTCTGCTTATAACTTTATTTACACTTCTTATAAGCTATCCTACGGCATATTTTCTGAGTAAAACCAAGTACAAAAATCTTTTACTTTTATTTATTATTTTACCGACATGGATAAATTTACTGCTTAAAGCTTATGCTTTTATAGGTATTTTCGGTATAGATGGAGAATTGAATAATTTCCTTACTATGTTTGGAATAGGTCCTAAGCCTATACTGTTTACTGATTTCAGCTTTATTTTTGTTGCATGTTATATAGAAATTCCGTTTATGATAATACCTATTTTCAACTCTATAGAAGATATAAACCCTTCATACATAGAAGCAAGCAGGGATTTAGGTGCAAATTCATGGACAACTTTCAGAAGAATTATATTTCCTCTTACAACAAGAGGAGTTAAAGCTGGAGTGCAGGCAGTATTCATACCTTCACTTTCCCTCTTCATGCTTACCAGACTTATTGGTGGTAACAGAGTAATCACCTTAGGTACAGCTATTGAGGAACATTTCCTGGTTACACAGAACTGGGGCATGGGTTCTACAATCGGTGTAGTATTGATTGGGGCTATGATAATACTTATGCTCGCTACTGGCGAAAAAGATTTAACTGGGAGGAATAGATGATGAAAAGCAAATCGAAATTATTTGAAAGACTATATCTGTTAATCGTATTTTTAATCCTCTATCTTCCTATAATCTATCTGATAGTATTTTCTTTTAATGAAGAAGGTACTATGACTAGGTTCACAGGGTTCACTCTGGACTACTATAGAGAACTTTTCAATGACAAAAGACTGCTTCTGATAGTTGCACAGACACTATTGCTAGCTCTTCTGTCATCACTTATAGCTACAGCAATAGGAACTTTTGGAGCCATGGGAATCTATTTCACAAGGAATAGAAAAGCAAAGAACTCGCTTCTGAGTTTGAACAATGTTTTAATGGTGTCACCGGATGTAATCATAGGTTCTTCATTCCTGATTTTCTTCACAATACTTGGAATGAGCCTTGGGTTCGGATCGGTGCTCTTATCGCATATAGCTTTCAGTATTCCTATAGTAGTTCTAATGGTACTTCCTAGAATGAACGAAATCAGTGAATCTGTATTTTTTGCCGCCAAGGATCTCGGTGCATCTCCTTGGCAGATTATCACAAGGGTTATTCTTCCAATGATAACTCCTGGGATTCTTGCAGGATTCTTTATGGCATTTACGTATTCACTGGATGATTTCGCTGTTACATTCTTTGTAACTGGAAGTGGATTCAGCACACTATCTGTTGAAATCTACTCAAGAGCAAGACAGGGTGTTTCACTTTCTATAAACGCTCTTAGTGCATTGATGTTCATATTCTCTATGCTTTTAGTACTCGGCTACTATATACTGAATATGAGAAATCAGTCTAAAAAAACAAAGGTGGTGACTAAATAATGAAAACACTTATAAAACTCATATCTTTAGTCATTGCACTGTGCCTGCTGCTTTTCGGAATAATCTATGTTTCAGAACAGTCTTCAGGAAAAAAAGCCGGAAATACTGTCTATCTTTATAACTGGGGAGACTATATAGATCCTGAACTGATCACTCAGTTTGAAGAGGAGAGCGGCTACAAGGTAATTTATGAGACTTTTGATTCTAATGAAGCAATGTACACTAAGATTGAACAGGGCGGAAATACTTATGACTTAGCTATTCCGTCTGACTATATGATTGCTAAGATGATAAAAAAAGATATGCTGATTCCTCTTGATTATTCTAAAATCAAAGGAATCAAAAATATAGATGAGAGATTTTTGGATCACAGTTTCGACAAGAAGAATAAATACTCAATTCCTTATTTCTGGGGGACTGTGGGTATTGTTTACAATGATAAATTTGTTGAAGATGGTGAAATTGAGCACTGGGATGATCTTTGGAATCCGAAGTTCAAAAACAATATTATGCTTATCGATGGTGCTAGAGAAGTTTTAGGTTTCACTCTGAACAGCATGGGCAAATCTCTAAATGAAACAGACGAAAAAGTGCTTAATCAGGCAGCAAGAAAACTTGATGACCTTGTGCCTAATGTTAGAGCTATTGTTGCTGATGAAATGAAGATGTATATGACCCAGGAAGAAGCAATGATAGGAGTTACATTTTCCGGTGAAGTAAGCGAGATGATGGATCACAATGAAAACCTTCAGTACGTAGTTCCTGAGGAAGGCAGTAATATTTGGTTTGACAATATTGTCATCCCTAAAACGTCAAAGAACAGAGAAGGTGCTTATGAACTTATAAGCTTTCTTTTAAGACCTGATGTTGCGGCTCAGAATGCTGAGTACATTGGGTATGCGACACCTAACAAAGAAGCGATGAAACTGCTTCCCGAGGATGTTGTAGAGGATGAGCAATTCTATCCATCTGAAGACACGGTATCTCATCTTGAAGTCTATGAAGATTTAGGCGTAAAGATGCTAGGAGTTTATAATGATCTTTTCTTAAGCTTTAAAATGCACAGAAAATAATAGAAAATAACAAAATGTGGTAAAATGTAACAGATAATATAGAATGAAAATATAGAATAAGAAAAAGTCAGCGATAAGGATTTAATATTCAATCCAAACCGCTGACTTTTTTATTATTAATAGATTCCCTGAGCGCTCATAGCTTCAGCTACTTTTAAGAATCCTGCAATATTTGCTCCTGCAAATAAGTTGTATCCATATCCATATTCTTTAGCCGCATTCGCTGCATTATCATGGATGTTTTTCATTATAAGCTTAAGTTTTTCATCAACTTCTTCTTCTGTCCAGCTTATTCTCATGCTGTTTTGAGTCATCTCTAGTGCTGATGTTGCAACCCCACCTGCATTTGCCGCTTTAGCAGGTCCTACAATAACTCCGTTTTCCTGAAGGTATTTTACAGCTTCAGCAGTTGTAGGCATATTTGCTCCCTCAACTAGATATTTAACTCCAGCAGCTACTATATCTTTTGCTTCCTTCATTCCTATTTCGTTTTGAGTTGCACAAGGCATTGCCATATCAGCCTTTACTGCCCAAGGCTTTTTACCTTCAAAGAATTCAACTCCGAATTTATCTGCAAAGTCTTTTACTTTATCTCTACAGCTTTCTCTCATCTCAACCATATAGTCAATCTTCTCTCCGCTTATTCCGTTTGGATCGTAGATATATCCGTCTGGTCCTGAAAGAGTGATTACTTTTGCTCCGAGTTCACTTGCTTTTTTAGCAACTCCCCAGGCAACATTTCCAAATCCTGAAATTGAGATTGTCTTTCCTTTTATACTGTCGACTTCATGGTTCAGTATCTCCTGTGCAAAATAAACTATACCATATCCTGTAGCTTCTGGTCTTATAAGTGATCCACCATAAGATAGTCCTTTTCCTGTGAACACTCCATTTTCAAAAGCACCTCTTAATCTTCTGTAGTATCCATACATATATCCTATCTCTCTAGCACCTACACCTATATCTCCAGCTGGCACGTCAACATCCGGTCCTATATGTCTATAAAGTTCTGCCATAAAACTTTCACAGAATCTTCTGATTTCTCCGTCTGATTTACCTCTAGCATCGAAATCCGCACCACCTTTACCTCCTCCTATCGGAAGACCTGTAAGTGCATTTTTGAATATCTGCTCAAATCCTAAGAACTTTAGAATGCTTAAATTTACTGTAGGATGGAATCTGATTCCGCCTTTGTAAGGTCCTATTGATCCATTGAACTGAACTCTGAATCCACGGTTTACCTGTACATTTCCTTCATCATCTACCCATGGAACCTTAAATATTATCGCTCTTTCTGGCTCTGTAATTCTTCCTAAGATATTTTCGTCTCTCCACTTAGGGTTTTTTTCTAGAACAGCTTCTAGCGAATAAAGAACTTCTTCAGCAGCTTGTAAAAACTCCGGTTCATGAGAGTTTCTATCTTCCATAGCCTCAATTACGCTCTGTATATAATCTTTCATATCCTGATTCCTCCTATTTCTTAACAAGATTATCAAACAATCCCATATTCAAATAAAATAAATAATATAATATGACAATAGGATAGTTCAGATAAAACTTTGTTAAATATTGTTTATCTTATTTATTATAAACGAACATTTTAAAAAAATCAATCATTATTGTTCAGCATAAATACAAGTGCAAGTAAACTCTCACTCAAATGAATGCTTTCTACTACAACATCATCCGGCGTTTTCAAATCTACTGGAGCAAAATTCCAGATTGATTTTATCCCGTTGGCTATAACCCTGTCTGCAACTTCCTGTGCATCTTCTTTTGGTGTCGTTATTACAGCTATCTCAATATTTCTCTCTTTACAGAAATCTTCTAAATCATATAAATCATAAATATTTATATCCCTTATTTTAAAACCTACAAGCCTTGGATTCTTCTCAAATATTCCAACGATATTCAGTCCAGCCTGGTCAAAGTCCTTATAGTTTGCAATTGACTGACCTAAGTTTCCCGCTCCAATTATTATTCCATCATGCTGTCTGTCTATCCCTATTATACTTCCAAGTTGTTTATGTAGTTCCTCTATATTGTATCCATAGCCCTGCTGCCCAAATCCCCCAAAGTTATTGAAATCCTGTCTTATCTGAGAAGCTGTGAATCCAGTCAACTTGCTCAGTTCATACGAGGATATTCTTCTTATATCCTTGCTCTTAAGCTCGGATAAATATCTGTAGTACTTTGGTAATCTTCTGATGACGGCCATGGAAACTTTTTTGTTTTTATTCATATCTTTCCACCCATTTCTTATGGTTATAGATTGTTCTAAAATTCCATCAAAAAAGTATAGCAATAAGCCATATCCTAATTGTTTCTTATCCTTTATTTTATTCCAAATATTCAAAGGTGTCAATATTATTGAATTACCGTAATTCCTCAATTACACCAACTGTAATTATTGATTTTGAACTGACTTATTGATACAATTTTCATATCAATAAATTTTTATCAATCGAAATGAAAACTGAAATTAATTTAGTAATTTAAGGAAGTGCTTTTACATGATAGTCTTATCATTGAACAATATATCAAAATCATACATAGTAGATAAAATACTGGATGATGTAACTTTTTCTATAAACGAAGGAGATAAGGTTGGTCTTGTCGGCTTAAATGGAGCTGGGAAGTCGACTCTATTCAATATAATAGCTGATGAACTCTCGCCAGACGATGGAACGGTTAATATCCCAAAGAATTACAGAGTTTCTCTCTTAGAGCAGCATCTATTTGATGATGAAAGTAAAACGATCTATAACGAACTTCTAGATGTTTTTAAATATCTTGAAGATATGGAGAATGAACTTAGAGTTCTGGAAACTGAAATTACGAAACAAAGTGAAAACCCCAACTCCAAAGCATTTGAAAATCTTATGAACAAATATGCTACTCTATCCGAAAAATTCCAAGAAAAAAACGGGTACGGATACAAGAGTGAAATAAGAGGTGTATTGAGAGGTCTTGGTTTTTCTGAAGATGAGTTTGTTAAGAAAATATCTGAACTTTCTGGCGGTCAGAAAGCTCGGGTTTCCCTTGGTAAAATACTTCTTGAAAATCCTGAAATACTGCTTTTGGATGAGCCTACCAACCATTTGGATATAGAAGCTATTGACTGGCTTGAAAAATATATCAAGGACTACAGAGGTACTGTAATAGTCATTTCTCACGATAGATATTTTCTTGATAACTCGATATCAAGAGTTCTTCACTTAGAAAACAGGAAAGTAAATCTTTACAATGGAAATTATTCTGATTTTATAAAGAAACGTAAGGCGAATCTAGACTCTCTTAAAAAACAGTATGACAATCAGCAAAAAGAGATAGCAAGACAGGAAGCCATGATTAAGAAGTTTGAACAGTTTAACGGTCAGAGGTTTGTAAAACTTGTTAAGAGCAGACAGAAAATGCTCGATAAGATAAAGAGAATGGATGACCCCGAGGTGAGCAGTAAAAGGGCTAGCATAAGGTTTGAACCATCTATTCAGAGTGGAAACGATGTTCTATCTCTTAAAAACTTATCAGTCGGATACGAAAAAGACTCTCCTCTTTTTGAAAAGATAGATGCAGATGTTTATAAGGGAGATCATATAGGCATAATAGGTCCCAATGGTATTGGAAAAACCTCACTGATTAAATCAATCCAAGGAATTATAGAGCCTATAGAAGGTGATATCAGTATAGGTCACAATGTCAATATTGGATATTTTGACCAGGAACAGACCAATATAAACGAGGACAATATCGTCCTGGATGAGATATGGGATGAATATCCAAATCTTACCCACACAGAAATCAGAAACCTTTTAGCAAGATTCTTATTCATAGGTGATGACATATATAAAGAGATTTCAGCATTGAGTGGTGGAGAAAAAAGCCGTCTTTCTCTTCTTAAACTTATGCTCTCAAAAACTAACTTCCTTCTTATGGATGAGCCTACAAACCATCTGGATATAGACTCTAAAGAGGTATTAGAGGATGCTATATCAAACTACGACGGAACTGTAATAGTAATATCTCACGACAGATATTTTCTAAATAAGATATCTGATAAAATCTGGGAACTGACATCCGAAGGTTTAAAAGAATATCTCGGAAATTATTCATATTATCTAGAGAAAAAAGACAGAGAAAATATGAAAGAAGAAGAAACTGAAAGTGAACTTACAAAAACACAGTTAAATGCTCAAAGAAAAAAAGAGCGTGAGCAGCAGAAAGAAGCTCAGAAAGAGAGAAGAAAAGCAAAAGAGCTTGAAAAGAAAATCTCAGAATATGAATCGGAAATTTCTGAACTGGAACAGCTCTCTTTTAATCCGGAAGTATATTCGGATCATGAAAAAATTGTTGAACTCAACAATGAGATAGAATCTAAAAAAAGTGCTCTCAATGATATATATGAACAGTGGATTGAGCTGACAGATAATTAGTTCGTAAACTCCACAAAAAAAGACATATCAGTTTGGTTTTCTAGACTGATATGTCTTTTTTGTCCTTTTAATAGCTTAATATTTGTTTCTGTTCAAATCCTACTGCGGATTGTATATTCTGAAGTTGGACTTCACAGTTTTTATATCCGTTTCATCTTCATTGTTAGAATCTGCAAGTACGTAAACTCTGCTTCCAGATTTAAATATGATCTCCTTATCTTTTGTCTCTTCAGAAGGAGTTCTCTGCCATTCTGCTAAACTATATACTTCCATAGTTATTTTATTAGAATAGTTGTCCTGTTCATCGTAAGAGTCAAACATAACTATGTTTTTATCTGAATCTTCCGCTCTCTTCTCTCTAACATCCAGATTATCTCCCCAGACATTCGGAATTTTGAATGTAAATTCATTATCTTCACTGGTATACTCTTTCTGGATATTCACAAATTCATCATCTTCATTCATTGTAAACCAGTTAGTTATTAGCGGCTTGCTTCCCAGATCTAAATTTTCTCCACTTCTGGTTTCTGTTAGCACAGGTATTTCCAGAATCTTATCTCCATTGATATCCTGAATATCTACATATCTTGAGTTAATCACACTATCTTCCCCATTGAACAGTTTTAGAGACTGTAATGCTCCATCCTCTAAGGTATAGAGACTTATCTCTCCTTTATTGTCTTCAAGCTTCTTTTGAAGGAAGAATGCATTTTTAACTTTCGAAAGTTTTCCCATCTTAACGCTCACCTTATCATCTATATCACCTAAAACCACTTTGCTCGTTTTTATATCATTTTCATCAGTGAAATTATAAGCATTCAGTGAAAGTGTATTTGTATTAGGATCTTTTTTTGTTAAAACCAGGAGCGAACAGCATGTTTTATCAAAAGAATCTATGAACATTCTCTCATAGTTGTCTGTAAATATTTCTCTGTAACCCAATCTGTTTCTTTTAAAGGCTATTACACCTTTAGTAGTGTTCTTACTCATGCTTATTCCTATAACGACCTCTTCTTCACCATCTTTGTCAAGGTCTTTGAGCCTGATCTCATCAAATGAGTCTCCAATCATTTTTATATCCTGCACTTCAACCCACTTATTATCTTGCTTTTCAAGTATTAAAATCCCTAAAGGTTTGTTTGATTTAGTATCCTTGTAGGGCATAACTATTCTGTTTTTCGATTCATTCTTAGCATACTCTGAATCTCCTAACCCCTCATCTTCTTTTACTACATTCAAAAGTTCAGTAGTATCGCTCACTTGAGCTTCTAAAGCTTCTTTGAACCTAGGATCTGAAGATGAGAGCCTCCCATCTATTACGATAGATTTATTATCAAAGTAGTAGTAAACAATTATAGCAAGTATAGCGATAATTGAAATTCCCAAAATAATATACCTACTACCCAGATTTTTTAATCTGTCCAATTTTATCTTCCTCTCAGTTTAAGGTTTGAAACCGCATTTAGGTCCATACTACCATCAATACCCCTAATGAAGTTATAATATGCAACAGATCCTATCATTGCAGCATTATCCGTGCATAATTTTATTGAAGGAATTTTCAATTCAATACCCTCTTCTGAACATCTTTTTTCCATAAGCTTTCTAAGTCCTGAGTTAGCTGCTACACCACCTGCTACTACAATAGTCTTCATTCCGGTCTCTTTAGCAGCTCTTATAGTCTTTTCAACTAAAACCTCTGTTGCAGCGGCCTGAAATGATGCAGCTACATTCTCTTTTGATATTTCTATATTTTTCTGTTTCTGACTGTTAACATAATTTAGAACTGATGATTTAAGTCCACTGAAACTGAAATCAAAATCATCATCTTTAATCTTCACTCTGGGAAAATTGATTGATTCAGGGTCTCCTTGACTTGCTAGTCTGTCAATTTCAGGACCACCTGGGTATCCTAATCCAATTGTCCTGGCTACTTTATCAAATGCTTCTCCAACCGCATCATCTAATGTTCCACCTAGCAATTCATAGTCTCCATAATCAAATAAGTTCACTATATTTGTATGCCCCCCTGAAACTATTAAGCAGGTAAACGGAGGCTTCAAATCAGGGTCTTCTATGAAGTTAGCATAAATATGCCCCTCAATATGGTTTACCGGCGTCAATGGTATATCTTTAGCAAGTGCTATTGCTTTTGCTGCTGAAACACCTACCAATAATGCTCCTACTAATCCCGGACCATAAGTAACTCCTATATTGTCTATATCGTCAAGTGTTTTTCCACTCTCTTTTAATGCTTTGTCAATAATCGGTATTATAGACTCAATATGTTTCCTGGAAGCTATTTCCGGAACAACTCCTCCATATTCCTTGTGTATATCTATTTGCGAAGATATTATGCTAGAAAGTACTTTTCTTCCATTTTCTATAACTGCTACTGCAGTTTCATCACAAGAGCTTTCTATAGCCAGTGTAATTATATTTTTCTCCATCTTTTTCACCATCCCGTATATCTTAATTTTAACATATACCTATAAACTTGTTCAATTACAAAGAAAAAAGATGCCCTTTAACCTAGGCATCTGATTTATTATATATTTCATAAAATCTATCTTTAAAATTCCAATACTATCAACTATAAACTATTTATTGACTCTCTGAATTTCTCTTTTCTTAGGACTTTAAGTCCAAAATATATTCCGCATAAGACATCTGTCCCTGAAATAGAGTCTATCTTTAAAAGCTCCTTTATGGCTATTTTAAGCTTCTCATCATCATCATTGAATAGTATCATCTCTATAACTGTAAGAATTGCCTTAGGACTTCCACCATCTACGGATTCCATAAGCATATTGTGATACAGATTTGCTGTATCCATAGAAACTCCTTTTATGAGAGATTCATTCAAGTTTACTATCCCTTCTTCGTTCAGTCCATAAGTTTTTCCACCATAGACAAATGCTGAGAGAATTCCTAGAAGAAAACCATTGGAGTAGTTATTGTTCTCTGTGCCAAAATCGATTATGTCTTTTACACAATGCTCGGCTTTTTCGAATCTTCCCTGTATGAGTTTCTCGAAAAGACTGAGAACTCTAGTAAATATAAGTGATGTGTACATATTATTATACATCTTCAGCCCGGTACCTGATTCTAAGTCCTTTATATAATCTCCAATATTAAAAATTACAGGCAACATTCCACTTCTTTTCCCCAATATGTAGAGCTGCTCCTCCAATTTAAATAGATTTTTACTCATTCTATCTTCGTTCATCTTTTCTTCTTTAAATTGAATCCTCAAATCCACTGACTCAACTTTTGAAAGATCTATTGAAAATTTATTATTAATTGCAAGGCTGTCAATATTCAATACTAGTTTATCACTTTCCCTAATGCTATATTCCTTGAAACTCGTTACATCTTCTGCAGCAATCGACATCGGTCCAATATAGTTTTTATCATTAAGTATAACTATACACCCATATTCAGATTCTGCTGTAATTATATTCTTTTCGATTTCAACAATCTCCGCATCTATCGAGTTCTCATTTCTGATAATATCGAATAGATTGGATTCCATAAATACAGACCCCATTAACTATCAACCTCAATCACATATATTATTGAATATTACTTAATAATATTAACATTCTTAATGATTAAATGTCAAGGCTGGAATGTAGTAATTTCAAAGCCTTCAGAGGAAATCGCTTTCTTTTGTATAGAAAAAGATGCATAAATCATCTACACATGATCAATGCATCTTCCTTATTATCCGTATAGTATTTGGGTCTTTTCCCTACTATTTCAAACCCAAATTTCTTATATAATTTTATTGCATTTTCATTTCCAACTCTGACTTCAAGAACTATAGATTCCGAACCTCTTCTTTCCAGTTCAGCTATCATAGCATAGAGAAGCGCCGAACCCAGACCTTTGGACCTATAATCTTTTTTCACGGCAATATTTGTAATCTGACCTTCTCCCATCACTATCCAGCTGCCTATATACCCTGCAATAATTCCATCTTCTTCAGCTACTATATAAATGGACAGATCCTTGTTTTCCAGATCTCTTTTCAGAGCATCAAAGCTCCAGGGAGTTGCAAAGCATTCTTTCTCCACTTCATATGCTCCTTCAAGATCCTCTTCTGTCATAAATCTAATTTCCATAATAAGTTCTCATTTCTATTTATCTTTTTTCTGTCTCTCAGCCTGAGAGTCTCTAAGATAGCTAGGTGCCAAATCTGATACACTGTCAAACTCTCCTTTGGCCGCTTTATCCATAGCAACTTCGCATACTGATGATGCTCTCGAATAGTTATCTTTTATGCTGGCAAACTTCGCTCTATCTCCAAGCCTTGACACTATTAGATCTCTGTATTCATTTACACCGTTTCCAACAAAAATAAGCTTTTCAGAATAACCATCCGCAATTTCTAAGAGCTCTTCCAATTCAAAAGCAGCATCCTCAACCAGTGCTTCTCCTCCTGAGTACATTGCTCCAAAAACTCTTTTATTTCTCGCATCCAAAATCGGTACTACTATACCATCGAAATAGTTTAAATTATTAGCAAGCACCTTTAATGACGACACTCCCACTATTTTCTTGTCTACTGCATAGGCAAGTGCTTTAGCTGTTGCAACCCCTATTCTCAGACCTGTAAATGAACCTGGACCAGTGCTCACGGCAAATACATCTATATCTGAAGCCTTGACCTCCGCTTCTTCAAGTGCTCTTTCAACTATAGGCATAAGCTTTATTGAATGAGTCAATTTATTGTCTACCGTGATTTCCACAATCACCTTATCTTCTTTTGCAATCGCTACTGTTGCTGCTGTATTCGAACTGTCTATTCCTAAAAAAATCATTCTAATCCGGCCTCTCTGATAAGCTCTTCATATCTATCTCCAAAAGCTTTTATTTCTATTTTTCTAGAATCACTGTCAGAAGTATTGTATAAATTAAGTTCAAGCCTCTCTTTCGGCAGTATATCTTCTATCATATTTGACCACTCTATTACACATATACCATCAGAGTAGAAATACTCCTCATATCCTATATCGTACATCTCTTCAATATCATCTATTCTGTAAACATCAAAATGGTACAGGTTCACATCGCCATAGTATTCGTTAACTATGGTAAATGAAGGGCTTGTAATATTTTCTTCTATACCTAGAGCCTCTGCAATTGCCTTTGTTATTGTAGTCTTTCCTGCTCCAAGATCTCCATTTAAGCATATAATATCTCCCGGCTTTAATTTCTTACCTATTTTAAAACCAATATCATGGGTTTCCTCTGGGGACTGCGAATCAATTTCTAACATTTGCTTAAATTACTCCTTCCAAAATTTATCTAGTCTATTTTCATATCTACTATTTTATCATATTAATTTTAGATATCCAATATTATTGAAATAATAAAAAGGTCCCTCAGAAAATCACAGCTTTGCTTTACGAAGCTCTATTTCTGAGGGACTGCATTAATTACTATATCTCTATACTTCCTTTTATTCTCCTGTAAATAGGATACGATACTATAGATACCAGTATCCCTTTGATCATGTTAAATGGAAAAATTCCAAATATAATAAATGTTCTTAAATCCACAACTAGTGAATTCACTTCTTTTGCTAAATCCACATAAGCCGTAAGTGGAAGTCCATAGGCTTTTGAATAGAACGGCAACAGTACAGTGTAGTTTAAAAATGATGCAATCAGCGACATGACTATAGTCCCTGCTGAAAGACCCAAAATCATTCCTTTTCTAGATCTGTATTTCTTGTATATCAGCGATGCCGTTACCACATAAATCGAACCTATTAAAAAATTGGCAAGCTCACCAACTCCAGCCGTTGCTGTACCTCTTATAGCAAGCTTTAAAAGTATTTTTACAAACTCTATAAATACTCCAGCAGCAGGCCCTAGTGCAAAGCCACCCACTATTGCCGGCAAATCTGATAAATCAATCTTTAAGAAATCTGGCGTTAACACCGGAAGTGGAACTTCCAGGAGCATTATTAAAAATGACACCACTCCCATAACTGCTACCTTGATCATATAATTGGTATTGAACTTTCTCTCCAATTAATTTCCTCCTCTTCTTTCTTCCAGACTATAACTGTCGGTTTCGGAATTTCACCGAATCAACCAAAAAGCTCGCGGACTTTACCGCCGGTAGGGATTCTCACCCTGTCCTGAAGACATAGTATTATTTAATTATCCGACTATATTATACCATATTCTGTTTATAACAACATCAAGATTTGATATTTATACTTAGAATTGACAATCAGTATCATATTTTCTCCAGTTTCTATAGCTGAAATTTCATAGTTAGATTATATATGACTATCATAAACTGGGTAATATATTTGGAATATGTTATCAGTTCACCTGCTTTATACTAAGTCCCACTCTATTTCTATTTTTATCTATATCAATAACTTTCACTTCTATATTATCACCTGTTGCCAATACATCAGAAGGCGTCTTTATTCTCTTCTTACTGATTTCTGAAATATGAACCAGACCATCATTCTTAAGTCCAATATCAACAAATGCACCGAAGTCCACCACATTTCTAACAGTACCAGGTAGTATCATTCCGACTTCCAGGTCTTCAAGGCTTAGCACGTCTGATCTGAAAAGTGGCTTAGGCATATCTTCCCTCGGATCTCTTCCTGGCTTTTTGAGCTCTGAAACTATGTCTTTAAGCGTAGGTACGCCAACTTCCAGTTCATCTGCCCACTTTTCTATACTATTCTCAATATCAGCCCAGTCTGCATTTTTTAAATCATCTTCTATACCCATTTTTTCAATCAGCTCGTTCGCAATATCATATGATTCAGGGTGAACAGCTGTCCTGTCAAGAATATTATCAGACTCAGGTACTCTTAAAAATCCTGCACATTGTACGAATGTCACATTTCCGAGTCTCTTAACTTTAAGAAGTTCTTTTCTGTTCTTGAACCTTCCATTTTCATCCCTGTAATCCAGGATATTTTTTGCAAGAGCTCCGCTTATGCCTGACACATATCCAAGTAATGATGCAGACGCAGTGTTAACATCAACACCTACTGTATTTACACTTCCTTCTACTACTCCAGTAAGAGCATCTTCGAGTCTTTTCTGATTTAAATCATGCTGATACTGACCAACACCTATATGCTTTGGCTCTATTTTTACAAGTTCCGCTAGCGGATCCTGAAGTCTTCTTCCTATAGAAATCGCACCTCTTATCGTAACATCGAGATCAGGATATTCTTCGGCACCAAGCTTTGAAGCTGAATATATAGAAGCACCTGCTTCGTTTACGATTGTGTAGTACACTTCTCTATCCATTCCCTTTATAAGTTCAGCTACAAACTGCTCGGACTCTCTTGAAGCAGTTCCATTTCCTATTGCAATTATTTTTACATCGTTCTCTTCTATCATTTCACCTAAAACTTTTTTTGAACCTTCTATATCGTTCTTCGGCTTTGTAGGATAAATAGTAGCATAATCCATAAGTTTTCCTGTCGAATCCATTGCTGCTATCTTACACCCTGTTCTGTATCCAGGATCAAATCCGATCACATTCACATCTTTCATAGGTGACTGCATAAGCAATGGTTTCAGATTATTTCCGAATACTTTTATTGCCTGCTCTTCTGCTGTTTCTGTAAGCTCCCTTCTTATTTCCCTTTCAATCGAAGGAAATATAAGTCTCTTATAAGAGTCTTCAATGCTCAGCTTCAAAAAGCTGCTTTCTTTTTTATCACTGTCAATTATCTCTGATTCCAGCTTCTCAACTACTTCTTCTAAAAGATCATCTATCTTAACTCTTATAACTTTTTCCTTTTCAGCTCTGTTTAGAGCTAGAGTTCTATGGCTTACTATTCTATTTATAGGCTCAGAGTAATCAAAGTACATTTCATACTTCGAATTATCATCACTCTTGTCAATTTCTTCTTTTGATTTTTCTTTTTCAGATACTTTCTCCTCTATCTTCTCAGATCTGATCATCGCTTTTTTGTTTAGAAGTCTCCTGATCATATCTCTATGTTTAGCATTGTCAGAAATATTTTCAGCAATTATATCCATTGCTCCCTGGAGAACTTCATCCGTATTGTTGAGTTCATTTTCCTCTGAAATATAGTTTTCTGCTTCTTTTATTATCTGCTCTTCACTCATTTCCTGATTCTCAATTATCATGGCAAGAGGCTCTAATCCTCTTTCCTTTGCAACAGATGCTCTAGTTCTCTTTTTCGGTCTGAAAGGCCTGTATATATCCTCAACTTTTTGCATAGTATCTGCATTTATAAGAGATTTTTCTATCTCTTCTGTCAATTTTTCCTGTTCATCTATCAGCCTTCTTACTTCTGCCTTTCGTTCCTCAAGATTTCTAAGATACATAAGTCTTTCATTCAGATCTCTAAGTAAAGTATCATCTAATCCGCCAGTTGCTTCTTTTCTATATCTAGCAATAAATGGAATTGTATTCCCTCCATCTATGAGTTCAATTGTGCTAGCAACCTGTTTCGGTCTTATACTGAACTCTTTTGATAACTGCTTCTCTATATTCATCTAATCATCTCTCTTTTCTTGCTTTTTCTCTATACTTACCTGATGCAGATTTATCTTTGAACTTCAAACTTCAGACTATATAAATCCGCATATTTTCTCTAGCTCAGATTTTATTTCTATATTTGAACTTGCAGCTGAACTGACAAAAAAAGAGAACCCTAAAGATTCTCTTTTGCCTTTTGACTTAAATATTCATTTATAAATGAATCTATATCTCCATCTATAACTGCATCTATATTTCCTACTTCATGATTGGTTCTATGGTCTTTCACCATAGTATAAGGATTGAAAACATAGGATCTGATCTGAGAACCCCATCCGATCTGTGAATAATTTCCCTGAAGGTCATCAATTTTTTCCTTCTGTTCATCCATTTTCAATCTCCAAAGCTTCGAAACAAGCATATTCATCGCGGTAGCTCTGTTGCTGTGCTGTGATCTTTCGTTCTGACACTGAACTATTATCCCCGTTGGAATATGAGTGATTCTTACAGCTGAATCTGTCGTATTAACATGCTGTCCTCCTGCTCCACTCGCTCTGTAGGTATCTATCTTGAGATCTGATGGATCTATTTCTATAGCCTCCACATCATCAAGCTCAGGATAAACATCTACCGATGCAAATGAAGTATGTCTCTTACCTGAAGAGTCATATGGAGAAATCCTTATCAATCTGTGAACACCTTTTTCAGACTTCAGATAACCGTATACATTAGCTCCCTCGACCCTAAATGTCACAGATTTTATTCCGCCTTCAGTATCTCTCTGATAATCAAGTATTTTCACTGAGAAATTCTTTGACTCACACCATCTTGTGTACATTCTGAATAGCATTTCCGCCCAGTCCTGCGCTTCAGTACCACCTGCACCAGAATGTATTGCAACAACTGCATTGCTATTGTCGTACTCCTCATTGAGCAGTATTTCCAGTTCAAACTGCTCTGAAAGTTTAACAAGCTCTCTTGACAGTTCCTTAAGTTCATCGAAATATGAATCATCTGAAGTTTCCTCTAAAAGTTCTATCAGAATCTCAGCATCATCATATTTCGCCTTCAAATCCTTATATCTATCCAGTCTGTCTTTTAATTCATTCATCTCTTTTAAAGTCTTTTGAGCCTTTTCCTGATCATTCCAAAAATCTTCTTTGAATGTCAGTGCCTCTAGCTCAAAAAATCTGTTTTCCATCTTGTCCGTGTCAAAGAGAGTTCCCAATTTCTATTATATTCTCTTTAACACCTGACAGTTTATCTTTATATAGATCGAGTTCCATTATTAATCATCTGCCCCACAACATCTTTTGTATTTTTTCCCGCTTCCACATGGACAAGGGTCATTTCTTCCTATTTTTTCTCCAAGTGTAACAGGTGCTTTTGCACTGTCTTCAGGTGAGTTAGTAGTCACAGGCTCAGCAACTCTTTCTCTTTGGACAGTTTCATTTATCTGAATATTGTATAGTGCTCTAACAGTATCTTCCTGAATACTCTCTATCATCTCTTCGAACATATCATAACCTTCTTCCTGATACGCTCTTACTGGATCCTGCTGACCCATAGCTCTAAGCCCTATACCTTGTTTTAGCTGATCCATAGCATCTATATGATCCATCCACTTAGTGTCTACAACTCTCAGAAGAATTACTCTCTCAATTTCTCTCATCTGTTCTGAGCCGATTTCTTCTTCTTTTTCATCATACATAACATGAGCTGCATCTTTAAGGATATCCTTGAGGTTATCTCTTGTTAATGATTCTATATCATCTATCTTACCTTCCTGATTGAATGGGAATACACTGCTTAAATATGCTTCAAGACCTGATAAATCCCATTCTTCAGGGTACTTACCTTCTGCAGTATATTTATCCACTGAACCATCTATTATAGCATCTATCATAGTGTTAACTTCTTGCTTAAGATCTTCTCCCTCAAGAACTTTTCTTCTCTCTGCATATATAACTTCTCTTTGCTTGTTCATAACATCATCATACTGTAATACATGCTTTCTAGTACTGAAGTTGTTACCCTCTATTTTTCTCTGAGCACTCTCAATAGATCTTGAAAGCATTCTAGCTTCTAGCGGCTCATCGTCTTCCATACCTATTCTTTCAACAAGTCCCTGCACTCTCTCACTTCCGAAAAGTCTCATAAGATCATCCTCAAGTGAAACGAAGAATCTAGAAGAACCTACGTCTCCCTGACGACCTGAACGACCTCTTAGCTGATTGTCGATACGTCTAGTTTCATGTCTCTCAGTACCGATAATATGAAGTCCTCCGACTTCTTTTACCTTTTCAGCTTGAGCATCTACTATCTCTTTCTTCTCACTTAGTAGCTTTTCATATGTTTCTCTAGCTTTTAGAATCTCTTCATCTTCCGTTTCATAAAAAGTATCCGCCTGATTTATGTGTTCATCATCGAAGCCTTTTTTCTTCATTTCATTTTTTGCCATGAATGAAGGGTTTCCTCCAAGGATAATATCCGTACCACGTCCTGCCATGTTTGTGGCAATAGTAACAGCACCGAAACTACCCGCCTGAGCAACTATTTCAGCCTCTCTCTGGTGATGCTTAGCATTAAGAACTTCATGCTTGATTCCAGCTCTTTTAAGAAGTGACGACAGATATTCTGAAATTTCTATAGATATAGTACCTACAAGTACAGGCTGTCCTTTAGCATTCTTTTCTTTTATTTCATTTACAACAGCTTTAAATTTAGCCGCTAAATCTTTATATACAACATCCGGATTGTCTTCTCTTATTACAGGCTTGTTAGTTGGTATTTCAATAACATCAACCTTGTATATATCTCTGAACTCCTGCTCTTCTGTCTTTGCAGTACCAGTCATACCAGAAAGTTTCTTGTACATTCTGAAGTAGTTCTGGAATGTTATAGTAGCAAGCGTCTTAGACTCTCTCTTAACTTCAAGTCCTTCTTTTGCCTCTATAGCCTGGTGAAGCCCTTCACTGTATCTTCTACCATACATAATTCTTCCTGTGAACTCATCTACAATCAGTATCTCTCCATCATCTACAACATAGTCAATGTCCAGTTTCATGATATTGTTAGCCTTAAGTGCCTGATTAAGATGGTGAAGAAGCTCCATATTCTCAGGGTCTGATAAATTTTCAACTGTAAAGTATTTCTCAGCTTTTGCTATACCTTTCTCAGTTAAGTTTACAGCTTTCGACTTTTCATCTACAACAAAATCAACTTCTTCTATTACGTATTCTCTTTCAAACAGCATATCCTTTTTCTCTTTAGGATCTATTACTCTTCCTTCTAAAGTTCTAACAAATCTATCAGCAATCATATAAAGCTCTGTAGACTTATCTCCTGATCCTGAGATTATAAGTGGCGTTCTTGCCTCATCAATAAGTATTGAGTCAACCTCATCGACTATCGCATAGTTCAGTTCTCTTTGAACCATTTCAGATTTATAGACAACCATATTATCTCTCAGATAGTCAAATCCATATTCATTATTAGTTCCGTAAGTAATATCTGCAGCATACGCAGCTCTTCTCTCATCATTGTCCATATCATGAAGAATACATCCAACCGATAGACCTAAGAAATTGTATACTTTTGCCATCCATTCCTTATCCCTTTTTGCAAGGTAGTCGTTGACTGTAACAACGTGAACACCTTTACCTGAAAGAGCATTAAGATAAACTGGAAGTGTCGCAACAAGCGTTTTACCTTCCCCAGTCTTCATCTCAGCTATCCTTCCCTGGTGAAGTATTATACCACCAATAAGCTGAACCTCGTAATGCTTCATTCCAAGCACTCTTGAAGAAGCTTCTCTCATAACTGCGAAAGCCTCAACAAGAAGATCATCCAGTGACTCTCCTTCTTCTACTCTCTTTTTGAACTCCTCAGTTTTACCTTTCAGTTCCTCATCTGTTAATTTGGAAACTTCTGTATCTAAAGCCATTATTTTCTTTGCGATTGGCTGAATTCTCTTAACTTCTCTTTCACTATAAGTTCCTAATATTCTTTCCAAAAATCTCAACTGTTTCACTCCTAATGCTCACCGCTTAAAAAGCTTGAGCTTATGAATTTACTAACCTTTATTTTATCATTATATAAAGCCTTATACAAGTATATAATCAACACAAAAGGATTGAGGCACTTGAATAATATTTATTCTAGAAAACTTCATAAGAATATTTCATAAGAATACATTGTTTATATATATTCCAGATCAATCCAGTAATAATTTCCAGATCAATAATAAGTTTCCGATTCAATAATAGATTCCAGATAATGATAAATTTCTGTAAAAAAAAGATGACCCATAAAGGTCATCTCTTTTTTTATATATTATAGTTTTATTTCTATATATTAATATTGTGGTTCTATAAGACCGTATTGACCGTCTTTTCTCTTGTAAACCACATTCGCATCTCCAGTTTCAGCGTTTTCAAATACGAAGAACGCATGTCCTATAAGTTCCATTTGAAGAATTGCTTCTTCTTCTCCCATTGGCTTTATAGGGAATCTCTTAACTTTAACTATCTTCTTCTCTTCTCCTCTTTCTTCTTCTGGAAGAGTTTCAACATTTTCAAATCTGATAGTGTCCATGCTCTTTTTGCTTTGCATTTTTTCTTTGTGCTTTCTTAATTGTCTTTCAAGAACGTCTATTACTTTATCAAGTGAAGCATACATATCATCGCTTGACTCTTCAGCTCTTATGATACTTCCTTTTAAAGGTATTGTAACCTCAACTATTTGACTGTTTTTTTGTACGTTTAGAGTTACTGTAGCTTCTGCATCATCACGGAAATATTTGTCAAGTCTTGCTAACTTTCTATCTACCGCACTGTCTAAAGCTTCTGTTACTTCTACGCCTCTTCCTACTAATGTATAAATCATTTTAAAACAACTCCTCCCAAAACTATCGCATTTAAGTATAATATACTTTTTCTATGTTTTATGTTCTATTTGTTATTATACCCCTAGAAGTGAATATTTAACAAGCTAATTTTATATTTTGTATTTTTTTGAAAATTCATTAAACTATTCACACCATTTGTTGATAAAGTTGATAACATTCTGTGGATAATGTTAATAACTTTGTGAATAACTGTTGATATCCTCATTTGTTATCTGAAAAACTGTTAATACTTTTGTGAATTATAGCTTTATTGAAACTTTCTATCAACTATCAGAAACCTATATGTTCAGCTTAACATCGCCGCCAAGCATGTTCATTCTCTTAGTCCACAGCTCTCTAGAAAGATCCACATAGTATTTCTGTGGATACTCAAATCTTAACATTTCTGTCCACAGTCCTTCTATTTCTTCTGCAGTTCTCTTTCTAATTTCTTCAATCGTCGGAAGTTCATATACCAGATTTCCTTTATCAAATATCTTAACTTGAAGTTCTTTTGTATAATAATTAGTAAGCTCTGTTTTTTTCCATGTGTGAACAGGATGGAAAAGCACATACGGTTTAGATTCATCGATTACCTCATCTCTAAGGCATAGAAGATCTCCTCTGACTTTTCCTGTTTCCTTAGAATAGAATCTGACTATCTTCTTAAATCCAGGAGTAGTTATCTTTTCCGGATTTTCACTTATCTTGATTTTTGGTACTATCTCTCCATCTTTCTCAACTGCCACTAATTTATATACTCCCCCGAAAACCGGAGAAGTCAAAGATGTTATGAGGTTTTCTCCAACACCAAACTGATCAACCTTAGCTCCCTGACTTATTATATCTCTAATAAGATACTCATCAAGTCCACTAGAGGCTACTATCTTGCAATCTTCCATTCCTGCTGAATCTAGCATCTCTCTAGCTTTTACAGATAGATAAGCTATATCACCACTGTCTATTCTTATCCCTTTAAGTCTATTACCACTAGGCTCAAGTATCTTTTTTGCAGCTCTTATAGCATTTGGAACACCTGATTTTAAAACATTATAGGTATCTACAAGCAGAACTGAGCTTTCAGGATAAGTCTTGCAGTATGCTTCAAAAGCTTCATATTCATCATCAAATGATTGAACCCAGCTATGAGCCATAGTTCCAAGTGCCGGAACCCCATATTTCATCTCAGATATTGAACATGCCGTTCCCGAGCATCCTCCAATATACGCAGCTCTTGCCCCTATCATTGCAGCATCATACCCCTGTGCTCTTCTGGAACCAAATTCCATTATAGCTCTTCCTTTTGCAGCTCTTACAATTCTATTCGCTTTAGTAGCAATCAGTGTCTGATGATTTATACTTACAAGCACCATTGTTTCAATAAGCTGACACTGAATTATAGGTCCTCTTACAGTTATCAACGGTTCATACGGAAATACCGGTGTTCCTTCAGGCACCGCCCAGACATCACATTCAAACTTGAATTCCTTAAGATAAGATAAAAACTCCTCCGAAAAAATTCCTTTATTTCTCAAATAATCAATATCCTTTTCAGTAAATGACAGGTTCTGAAAATATTCAATCAGCTGTTCAAGTCCTGCCATTATTGCAAATCCACCATCATCAGGTATTTTTCTGAAAAACATATCGAAATATGCGATTGTATCCTTCATACCACTTTTTAAATATCCATTTCCCATGGTGAACTGATAGAAATCCGCCAGCATGGATAAGTTTCTCTCATTCATTCTTTCGTTCATTTTTTTATCCACAACATACTCTCCTAACTTCCATTTATTAGAATAAAATATATATCATAATACTGTTACTATGATTATATCACTATTGAATCAACTATTATATATACCTGTGTACATTGTAATAATATTATTGCAGATATATAATTTGCATTTAAAACTTCATTGTGTAATAATAAACTTTGTAGAATATAAATAATAGATTGGTCGTAAAATCAAATTGTTAGGGGGGTTTTTGTGCGAATTTCTATTTTGAATAAAGAGTTTGAGTTTGACAGAGAAGAAGACAATTTTGAAAATATAATATACACGATTTTCAAAGAGGCAAGTAAGCACAACAGATTTGTCGACTATCTAATAATTGATGGGGTACCGGTCAAGTCGAATTTTATCGAATATCTTGAAGAGCATTTTGATAAGATAAAGGATATCAAAGTTGTAGCTCTTTCAGTTAAAAGCTCTATCGATATAAGCCTTATCGGATTCAATGACTTTGTAAACGAACAGCTTCTAAGTATAGATTATCTTATTGACAGTCTTCAAAGTGAACTGTCGCAAGAAGCTCTATCTCAAATAGAGTTGATTTTAGAGGGAATTGCAATCATAACTTTTCAGTACGAAAAAATTGATAAGATGGGTAATTTAGATAATTTCATTTCAAACTACTTTTTATGGAATCGATTAGCTGCAGAGATATTGAATCTGGCTGATTTAGCGCTGGCTATTGAACAGACTTCAAATTCAGGTGATAATCTGAAGTTAGTTTCTCTTTTAGAAGAGAATTTAAAACCGATACTTTTGAATATGAATGAAATACTTAATAAAATGATTAAAGAAAGTGAAAATAAAAAGAATTTTTAATTGACATTTATTCACAAGGGGTGCTTGCCGCTGTAAGAACATATACAGCCTTTGCTCCTTGTTTTTTTAATGCCTTTGAGCAGTTTTCCACAGTACTCCCTGTGGTGTAGACATCATCTATCAGGAGAATATTTTTTTCTTTTACTTTGTCTTTTACATAATCCGAATTTACTCCAAAAGCTTTCCTTAAATTCACTTCTCTTTGGAGCTTATTCAGTTCTTTTTGAGAGCCAAAGCCTTCTCTTCTAGTCAGTATGTCGGTATTGATTGTAATTTCTAATTTCTCTGCAATATATTCTGCTAAAAGTTCCGCCTGATTATATCCTCTGATAGTTTTTTTCTTCTCCTCCATTGGAACGGGAATTATCATATCCAGCTCATCATAGCCCTGCTCTATAGCTATGTGAGACATGAACTCTCCTAAGAATTTCTTATAATATGCCTTGTCCTCATATTTGAAATCAGTGATTATTTTTTTGACTTTTCCTTCATATCTCAATGGAGAAGATGCTTTTTCAAAATGATATTCTGCTGAGTTACAGTCTCCGCATTTTACCAGTTGTGTCTTGTATGAGCTCAGCTTTTTACCGCATTTCGAGCAGTTTTCATAAAAATTAGTCTCCAGCTCCAGAAAACACCCACAGCATATATATCCTATTTCTCTAGGTCTGTAATCTGCTTTTCTTCCACATATGAAACATCGTTTATGCTCTCTGAAAAGCAGATCACTCAATATATTAAATAATTTAAAATCTATCACTCCTAAATCCGTTTATTACTGAAAGCCTTTTATCCAGTCCCGAATATCTCTCAGCTATATTGTTGTTATCTATCATGAATTTCAAATATTTAGGAACTCCTATTAAAACCACCATTTCTCTAGCTCTGGTAATAGCTGTATATAAGAGATTTCTAGTGAGAAGCATTGGAGCTGCCCACATTATCGGCATCACCACAACAGGAAATTCAGATCCCTGACTTTTATGGACAGTAGTAGCATATGAGAGAACTATCTCGTCTAACTGAGAATAAGGATAGATGACTTCCCTGTCATCATCAAACAAAACAGTCAACTCAGAATTGTGATTGTCTATATCTGTTATATATCCCATATCTCCATTGAAAACACCGTCGCCTTCCTCAACTACTCTACCGCCCTGTATCTTTTTCCACTCTGTATTATAGTTGTTTTTTATCTGCATGACTTTGTCTCCAACTCTGAATATAGAATCTCTAACCTTTCTTTCAAAGTTTCTTCCTTTATAGGGATTGAGTCCTTCTTGAAGAATTCTGTTGAGGTTGTTAACACCATTATCTCCTTTTCTACTGCATGTTAAAACCTGAATATCGCGCAAGCTGTCATATCCATTGAAATTAGGAAGTCTTGTTTTTACAAGATTTAATACGGTCTGATTCACTTTCATGGGATTCTCCTCTTTCAGAAAGAAAAAATCCTTGTCTTTAAGATTTACCTCTGGCATTTCACCCTTGTTTATCTTATGCGCATTTACTACTATCATACTCTCCTTGGCTTGTCTGAAAATCTCATCTAACTCAACCACTTCGACTGTCTCGCTGTCTATTATGTCTCTTAATACGTTCCCCGCTCCTACCGAAGGAAGCTGATCTATATCTCCAACCATGATAAATCTGGTTCCCGGCGTTATGGCCTTAAGAAGACTGTTCATAATTATTATATCAACCATTGACATCTCATCTACTATTACAGCATCCGCTTCTATTGGGGCTCCTTCGTCTTTTCCAAAGAACATACCAGCGCTGTCTTCAGCAAATCCATATTCAAGAAGTCTATGAATAGTCTTAGCCTCTCTGAAAGTGGCTTCTGACATTCTTTTAGCAGCTCTGCCTGTCGGTGCGGCAAGAACCACTTCCATGCCATCAGATTCCAGTATATCTATTATGCTGTTTACAGTAGTTGTTTTTCCGGTACCGGGTCCGCCTGTCACTACGGTTACTCCATTCAATATGGATTTCTCAATAGCTATTTTCTGTTTATCCGCGAACTCAAATCCTGTCGTTTTTTCTATGGCATTTATCTCATCTCTTACATCCTTTTTAATATCTTTTATATCGCTCTTCGACAAATTCACAAGTTTTTTTGCCACTCCAGTCTCTGCAAGATAATAGGCTATGCTATAAACTGCCATAGTTTCCCCGACTTTTTCAAGCATTATTTCCTGGTTTAAATGGAGTGATTTTATACCATACTCCACATTTTCTAAATTTAGCTGTAGGAGTTCAACAGCTCTGTTACATAAATCTTCATAAGGAAGAAATGTATGTCCTTCAAGGCTTCCTTTATTCAGAATAAACTTAATTCCCGCCTGAATTCTGTATTGTGACTCTTTCGATATTCCCATATTCTTAGCAATCCCATCTGCCATAACAAAACCTATACCATATATATCGTCACAGAGTCTATAAGGGTTTTTATTTATTTTATCAATAGTCTCCGAGCCATACTCTTTATATATCTTAATCCCAAGTCCTGGGCTTATATCAAAGTTCTGAAGATAGAGTATTACCTCTCTCATCTCGACCTCTTCTCTAAAAGAGTCCACTATTTTCTTGAGTGTCTTTTTTCCTATACCTGGAACTTCCTTCAATCTGTCAGGTGAATACTGCATTATATCGATAACCTCGTCTGCAAAATGGTCATACAACCTCTGAGCCATCTTTTCTCCAATCCCCGGGATTATACCAGAAGAAAGATATTTGACTATACCCTTTTCACTAGTCGGCGGAACAATCCTGTAGCTTGTAACTTTAAACTGCTCTCCATATGTAGGATGTACTACCGGCTCTCCCGTTATAGCAATATTTTCCCCTTCTCCTAAAAGTGGCATCTCTCCAACAATTGTAACAGGCTCATCATCGACATCGAGGATTGCTATAGTATATCCATTATCTTCATTTTTATAAATTATTTCATATATTACACCGTTAAGTTCCAAATTTTTCACATCCATACTAAATACAATTTTATCTTCATACGACTTTATCTTTATATGACTTTATCTTTATTCCTAATAGCCTTTTTATAATTATATCATATAGAAAAATTACAAAAAATTCCCCATAAAATTTGCAGACTCTAGACTGAAATCCAGTGCCTCCAAAAATTATAGGGAATAATATAAACAGCATTTTATGCTCTAAATAAGTATACTTAAATGAGCCTAAAGCAAGTTCATCTATAAATTACTTGCTGTTAGCCATTATAAATACTTTAAGTAGATTTTCCATTAACATAGCATTGGTTGTAGTTCCCACTCCTCCTGGAACTGGAGTAATAAGTGAAGCTTTTTTTGAAACTTCGTCAAACTCAGCATCTCCAACTATAGAACCATCTTCCAATACGTTTATAGCCGCATCTATTACGACTACACCTTCTTTTACAGCAGATCCTTTTATAAGACCAGGACGACCTGCAGCTCCAATTACTATATCTGCATTTCCTATATGTGCGTCCATATCCTTAGTTCTACTGTGACAAACTGTTACAGTTCCTCTCTCATGAAGAAGAAGTTGTGTTATTGGTTTTCCAACTGTACGACCATTTCCAACAACTACGATATCTTTACCTTCAATTTCAACTCCCGATTCTGTAAGGATTCTAAGCATTCCTTTTGGAGTACATGGTACAAGTCCATCTGGGCTCATAAGTAGTTTTCCTAAGTTTACTGAAGTTACACAGTCAACATCTTTATCAGCTGAAAGAGTATCTGCTACCTTATCTGAATCTATATGGCTTGGTAGAGGATATTGAATTATTACTCCATGAACACTGTCATCAGCATTCAGTTTTTCAATCTCTTTAATAAGTTCTTCCTCTGATATGTTCTCATCATACTGTGAAAATTTATGATCCACGCCCATACTATCACAAGTTTTTATTATACTTTTCACGTATGAAACCGATGAAGGATGCGCTCCTACCTGCACTATCTCAAGAAAAGGTTTTCCTCCATATTTCGATGAAGCCTCTGAAATCTGGATCTTTATGTCTTCTTTTAACTTTGCGGCTATTGCTTTACAATCAATTGTTGCCATAGTAATTCCTCCAATTTAATATATATTTCATTCTCCATCCTAATTATAACATAAACCATATTTTGTTGAGTATTTATTCTATATATTAATATTTTTAGACTGATTTTATATTTACCAACAACAGCTCTAACCAATATCCGATAGGGTATTATTTTATTCACTATAATACATATTTAAGTTATAATATATAGTATATACACTTATGTATTCTAGGTTTTAAATTTTTAATAATAATGATTTTTACTAGGGGTTGATCGGAATGGAGAAAAAAAGCATATATTATTTCATACAGAATGTTTTGAAATCCGTACCTGGAACACCGTATTCTTTTCAGAACAGTCTGGTCAATGGATTTAATGATGTATCATACCTTGGGCTTAATAGATTTGATTTGAATATTTCCGGATATACAGGGGTCGTATCTGATGATATTCAAATAAACTATAAAGACAAGGAGTTACACAGTAAAAACCTCTTAGATCTTATACAGCTGACTATAGATGATCCGGACTATTATAACAGTCTGCTTGATTTTTTATATAAAACCAGACTTTATTCCTATATGGATGTCTTTATGCCTAGAGTCAGAAACTATATTGAATCTGATGAGATTGATAGTGAATCACTGTATAACCTCGGACTCAACTTCGCTATGGAATCCCATGATTATGAACTGGTATCACTCGGAATTCTAATACTGGGTTTTTTTGAGAATGACTTTTCATCAAAAATATTAAAAGTTCTGGGATATCACAGCATTTTCACATCATATGTTATAGAAGCCTATAGATATTTCCGCAATACAAATGACCTTGTATTTGATTTAGCAAAAAACACTCTATCTTTTGGAAAGATAATTTCCCTTCTCAACCTATCTCCTATAACCATTGAACAAATGGACTGGCTCATAGAAGAAGGCGGAAAAGATGAGAACTTTCCTGAGATATGTTCAGCAGTAGTTTTGTCAAAGCCGGAGCTCAACGACTACTTAACGGACTATGTAGATGATGAACAATATATAGGCTCAATTTCACATCTATTTGCCTACGGAGTTTCAAATGATTACTTTGAAAATGGTGAATGGACAAAATACGCCTTTGAAATTTACTGCAAAATGGCGAAAGAGAAGTCGGATTTCATAACTCTTATGGCATTTATTTCAATAGAAAATAACCTAAGAAAAAAAATAGATATAAATCCTGAAATCAGCCTGGTGGATGGATGGGACTTTGGAAGAAACTTCCTAATGTCAAGAATGTGTAACGATGTGATAAAAAATAAGTCCTGGGAAAAAACAGTTATGAATGCGCTTGTAAAAGCTGAGTATTCTCCTGAGCTCATAGTTAGAGCTCTTGAAAAGCTGAATATGCTGCCGGAATTTAAAGATTTCAAAGCTGTTTTAGATGAATATCGTTTCCATCCAAAAATTGGTGAGTTTTTGCTGAAGAAAAATCCGTCCATATATACAAGAGATGCACTAAACTATACAAAGTCGGAACTGGAAAATATCTTCTCAGAATATATGCCGGACCCTTTTGGAAGAATATCTTTTTCATCGGATGAGTTTGAAAACAACTGGATACTTCATCTGTTAAATGCGATGAGGCATATGAATATAAACGATGAGAACTTTTTTCTAAACTGTCTGAAATCAAAAAAAGCTTCCATAAGAATTGCAGCAGCTAAATGTCTTGGAAACTTTGTAAAAGGCTGGAGCAATGAAGTTATGCCTATACTTGAAGATCTCATAAGAAAAGATTCTGATGGTCAAGTAAGAAGAGAACTGCACAGTCTCATAACTTCAGGAAAATCCGCTGTTAAGATGAATAAAACTGTCGATGTTTCGAATATAAATATAAATGTCTCAGAAAATGATATTCCTATATTTGAAGCTTGCATAGTCGGTACTTTCTATCATGATTTGACTGAAGCTTTTGAGCAAGTTAAAAAAGGATCCATTCTGTATTTAGTTAAAATAAGTCAAAAATCTAATCATATTGATATTGCTGTTACAACGGAGAACGGGTATGTCATAGGATATATTCCAAATGAAGATACTGACTTAATTCTGCCGCTTTTGGATTCAGGTAATTTAATATATGGAGTTTTCAGCAGTAAGAATCTTGATGATAAATGTCCAAACATAACTATACTGATGAATGAAGAGACATATAGAAATAAGGGAGTAATACCAATGTCCTTTAACCGACTCAATAATGATTAAAATAATATTGATCATTTTAATAACTTAGCGAATGTGATTCAATGAAGTTTCAATAAAAAAAGTTCAGCATCAGGACTAGTTCCGATGCTGAACTTTTTTATACTTAAATTGATGCTCTATCTATTCTAAGCTGATTATATTATTTCCCTAATCCTTCTTTTCTTAAAATATCTGCTTTATCAGTTCTCTCCCAAGTTAAATCAAGATCATCTCTACCGAAGTGACCATAAGCCGCTAATTTAGAGTATCCAGGTTTTTTAAGATCTAAATCTCTTATTATAGCTGCTGGTCTTAAATCAAAATGCTTTTCAACAAGTTCTTCGATTTTTTCTTCGTATATCTTGTTAGTTCCAAAAGTCTGAACTAAAATAGAAACCGGTTTTGCAACTCCAATTGCATAGGCAAGTTGAAGCTCACATCTATCAGCCAGTCCTGCAGCCACAATGTTTTTTGCAACATATCTTGCAGCATATGCAGCTGATCTATCAACCTTAGTGGCATCTTTTCCTGAGAATGCACCACCGCCATGTCTTGCATATCCGCCGTAAGTGTCAACTATTATTTTTCTTCCAGTTAAACCAGCATCCCCTTGAGGTCCTCCAACAACAAATCTGCCTGTAGGATTTATAAAGAACTTCGTATTGTCATCCATAAGCTCAGCTGGAATTATTTTTTTGATTATCTTCTCTTTAAGATCTCTTTCTATTGTATCAAGTGAAATATCTGGTCTGTGCTGAGTTGACATAACTATTGTGTCTACTCTCACAGGCTCGTTATCATGGTATTCAACAGTAACCTGAGTTTTTCCATCTGGTCTTAGATAGTCCAGTTCTCCACTTTTTCTGGTCTCTGCTAATTTTCTAGCAAGTTTATGAGCTAGTGATATCGGAAGTGGCATAAGTTCAGGAGTCTCATTACACGCATATCCGAACATTATACCCTGATCTCCTGCTCCTATTAAATCAAGATCATCTCCTGATTTCTCTCTGTACTCAGTAGCCTCATCTACTCCCATGGCAATATCTGATGACTGCTCATCTATCGATACTAAAACACCACAAGTATCACAGTCAAATCCATATTTAGCTCTGTCATATCCAAGTCTTCTGATAGTATCTCTAACTACTTTTGATATATCTACATAGCAGTCAGTAGTTATTTCTCCTGAAACCAGCACAAGACCAGTCGTTACAGACGTTTCACACGCTACCCTTGCCTCTGGATCCTTTTCAAGTATTGCATCTAGTATCGAATCTGATATCTGGTCACAGATTTTATCTGGATGACCCTCAGTAACTGATTCTGACGTGAAAAGCCATTTTCTCATTTATTATTATCTCCTCTCAAGAATACAAAAAGCCCTTTCACAAAGGAAGAGGGCTTAAAAATTAGTCCTCATCTTTCAGATTAATCAATCTGTAGGATTTAGCACCGACTTTACGTACCGGTTGCTGGGCTTCACAGGGCCTAGTCCCTCCACCACTCTTAATAAGGCTATACATATTCATCTGTTATCGGAATAATTTTAACACAAAAAATACTGCTAGTCAATAATTTGTATTCCCATTACTTGATTTGCAACAAAAAAATATAAGCCCCAGACATATGTCCAAGGCCTATATTAGAATGTATTATATACTGCTGTCACAGTATTAACTGTTATTTTATTTTTCTACAAGTGCAACTGCTCTTATTGGAGATCCAGTACCACCTCTGATTTTTAGAGGTAATCCTATATAAAGGAATCTCTTACCAGCAACTTTATCAAGGTTTGCTAAGTTCTCAGTATTAGTTATATCGTACTCACCACATACTAAGTGACCTGAGAAATCTAAGTCATCTGGAGTTTGGTCAATAGCAGGAGCATCTACACCTATATTAACTACTCCTTTTTCTGCTAGATATTTAGCAGCTTCATAGCTAACACCAGTATATTTATCTTTGTATCCTGGTCCTGGATATTCTCTGTTGTAAAGACCAGTGTACATTAGGAATATATCTCCTTCTCTTATTTCAAGGCCATGCTTATCAAGAGCTTCTTCGATATCTGCTATTTCAATATAGTCAGGATATCTCTTATGGCTTAAATCAACACAGATTGCTGATCCCCAGAAGTGCTTGAAAGGCATTTTTTCTATTGAAGCTCCACCTGGCTTGTATTCTATAACACCGTCACTGTGAGTACCAGCGTGCTCACTGATAAGAAGGTTTCTAGCATAGAATCCTAGTGTTTCACTTCCTGTAGCCTTCATATTTTCCTCATGAGTTTGATTAGTCATGATGAATGTAGGCTGATGTATACCAAATAGTGGCATTCCTTCATAAATTTCTTGTGATAAATCGATTAATTCTAGTTTAGATGTATCCATTTACGAATCTCTCCTTTATGATTAAATTTTATTATTTCTAAATTTTACAATAACTATTTCATAAGAGGGAAAGAAAAGGATTTCCCTCTTATATATTATTGTAACATAATTGCGTGATATTATCATTCATACCCAAAAATTCTTATATTTAATTAAACTATATCAAATATTCTATTATTAATATCCGTTAATAACACTAGAACCAAGGAAGTGCTTTCATAACTGTAATAACGGTCATTGTCGTTATCGCCATAGCCAAAACATTTGGGATAACACCGTGCAAATGCTTTGGTAGATTTCTGTTCAACAAACCTGCAAATGGTGCACCTATTAATCCTCCTAATACTGCCGCAAAAAGAACCGTGTGAAGAGCTGTTCCAAAAGTCAAAACACAGAAAGGTCCAATACTGACTACTGGTACATATGTAGGATACCATCCAAGTTCAATATGCTTATATCCATATAGAAAAACACCCAGTCCTCCCGAAACAAGCTGGACCAAAAGAATTGCTGGAAATACCTGTGTTCCACACATTCCATGCCTACAGTTTATTATCCAGTCTACTATAGCCCCAAAGATCAGGAATATAGTTGCCCATTCATTTCCGTAAAATAGACAATCGGTAAAATCGGCTAAAGTTCTCCTTATCAAAAACAGAGGACTTTTAAGCAATCTGTATTTCTCTTCATCGTTTAATACTCTTATATTCTCTTCTATTATAGGAAAAGGTTTTCCCTTCATCCATGGTAAAAGCTTACAAACTTGAAGTGCTATGGTGATGGACAATGCAAGTGCTATATAGTTTGAAACAGTAACCGGCATTTCAATAACATCCATTATCTTGTACCCTAAATAGTTAGCAAGAGGAACTGTGAGCAATCCCCCTAGTACAGAACCTGTTAATAAATTTTTAATTCCAGGTCCATATATACATAGCACTGCCTGTGGCACACCTACCAATACTAAAAATGTAGGTACCCAGGTCACAATATCTCCATCTATAAACTCCAAATACTTGAGGACAAATATTACAAAAATACTTGTTATAAGCTGAGAAGCAAGTACCCATGGAAAAATATTCAGACCAAATACTATATCAAATCCTCTATATTTAGACTTTCTTCTATCTAGAATAAATGCTACAATTCCACCGAGTATTACGCCAAATCCTGCGATGATTCCTCCATAAAATTGTCCTTCAGAAAAATCTTTTATACTCCAGAGAAGCCTACTCTGAAAATCCTGCTCCATAATTCTATCTACGAACACACCATATGGAGGCAGTATTTGGGAAGTGCCTTTCATTCCGATAAAAATAAAGTACTGCAATAACCCTATTGCAACGACAATTGCTAACCCAAGCAAAGATCCCGTGGTTTTAATGTTATGCTGTTTGCTTTCAGCTTCCATTAAACTCACTCCTTTGACCGATTAAATAATCGGTTTTTGATTAATTATTCAGTAATTATTTCAATATAAGGGAAAGAAGAGATTCTCCTTTCCCTTAATATTAACATTTTACTCTATTTTGCTGCTTTTTATATATTTTCAACGTTATATTTATTCATTTTATTTTACTGGTTCAATTGTTGGTAATATCTTGTAATTTTCAACGTCAATTACACCTTTGTCAGTGATCTTCCATTTTGGACTCGTAGCTAACGATAAGAATGCCAAGTGCATAAATGGTGCTGGAACATCACAGCCCAGATCTGTTTTAACTATTTCATGTAATTCTATAGTTTTGTCAATAAGCTCTGGTCCTGTAAGCTCATCTGTCATAAGTCCACATATTCTAAGTGGCAGTTCTCCTATTATCTCTCCTGCTTTAGCTACTGCAACTCCACCTTGCATTTCAATAACTCTGTTTGCTGCAGCTGCCATATCTTCATAGTTTGTACCTATAACTATTAAGTTATGTGTATCATGCGATACAGTTTCAGCGAAAGCACCTTCTTTGATATTGAATCCTTTTATAAATGATTTACCTATATCTGGCTGTCCATGTCTTCCTATAACTGCAACTGGTAATAGATCATCTTCATTCGACTTAACGAATCCATTTTCTACAGGTAATTTAACTCTGTATTTTTCAGATAAGTTTTGAAGTACTATTAGACCTATACAGTTAGCCATTACTTCATCTTCATCCGAAGGTATTCTAAGATCATCAGCTGTTACTTTATCTCTTAAAACAGTATTTTTAACTTCTTCAGGATACTTATACGGCTGTAAATCCATTAATAGCTCTCCATCCTGTGCAACATGTTCACCTTTCAGATAAACTCCTGTTACATTCATGTCTGCAAGTTCTCCACTTAATATGTTTATATCCGCATATTTTCCTGGCGCAAGAACTCCTATCATATTAAGTCCATTCCAAGTAGAAGCGTTAACTGTAACCATCTGAATTGCTTCAACTGGGTCTACACCTTCTTTTATAGTTCTTCTTACTATATCATTCATATGTCCTTTTTTAATTATATCTTCAGCAAGCATATCATC
Source organism: uncultured Clostridia bacterium (assembly GCA_964489735.1). GTDB lineage: Bacteria > Bacillota > Clostridia > Tissierellales > Gottschalkiaceae > Andreesenia. The sequence continues at coordinate 60,141 of CAZBAL010000003.1, forward strand.
TGTAGCTAAAAGTGCACGTCTCGAATCAAGACCTTCTTCAGTAATTGCTCTTATACATTCTGGCATATTCGATTGAGTTGAACCTTCTCTCATAAGAACGTATACTCCGTATCTCAATTTCTCTACACACTCTTCTTTTGATGTTGTTTCATGACATGAAATATCTGTTCCACCACATATGATATGAGAAGCTAAGTCTGCTCCAAATATCTCTGCTGCATTACCATCAACTTTTTGTCCTTTTGCTCCCGCATAAACTGATGAAGCAATTGTATCTTTTACTACATCATATTTGTTATCATAAACGAACTTCATACAAGTTACACCTTGAATTTCTCCAATACCAGTAACTGTTGGGTATTCTAACATCTCCGGGATATCCTGTGAATCAAGATTTCTTCCTGCTGTCTCTAATCCAGGACAGTCTGGAGTAAGTGCTGGAACTCTAAGATAAACATGATGTGGAAGTGTCTGACACTCTTCAGCCATAGCTTTTATAGCTGTTTTTCCTAGTACGTTTCCAACCTCATGTGGATCCGATACCAAGCAAGTTGTTCCTGTTGGAAGTGATAATCTTGTAAACTCTGTTGCTGTAAGCATTGCAGACTCAAAGTGCATATGCGAGTCGATGAATCCAGGAGTTAAATATTTTCCTTTAACATCTACTACTTCAGTTTTTTCTCCTATAAGATTCGAGCAATCTCCAACCATTAGAATGTACTCACCTGATATAGCAATGTCAGCTTCATACACCTCTCTTGTGATAACATTTACTACATTACCACCTTTAAGTACTTTATCTGCAAAAACTGTTTCTGATAATAATGCATCAACACAGTGCAGTCTGTCTGTTGCTAATTTTAATTCTTTAGTATTCAACATTTTAATATCCTCCTAATTTAATTAAATTAATTTTGTTTTATTTTATTACTTTTCTGTTGCCTAATATATAGTTGCAATTACCGTGCCAAAAAATATCAGTTTCTTGTTTTAATTGCTATAACCCTCTATTTTACAGGGTTGTATAAATAAAGAATAATATTTCCCTTTCGATTTATTAGAAAATATTATTCTTCACAATGTCTAGAAGCAGTATTTGAGGAAATTTTTTCCCTTTATTTTTATGTTTTTATTTAATTCTTGTCTTATCTTCCACGATACCCGCTATCCTATCAGTTCCTTAGGGATATATTTGTTTTTGCGGAATTTTTTTCCTCATAGGAATTTTTTTCCTATGGTCTATTTCTCTTCGTACTCTTTCAGCTTATTTCTAATAGTTCTATCGGTAATTCCCAATATTTCAGCAGTTTTTTTCTGATTATATCCCTGTTCCTTATAAGTAGTCTCAATAACACGCCTTTCAATTTCCTTAAGAGAATCTCCAACAAACACAGGAATTAGCTTTCCAGAGCTTTTCTTCACATCTTCAGAGCTCTCTAATTCTTTAAGATATCCTGAAAGATCATTTTGATTTAAAACCTTTGAATCTGAGAGTGCGATTGCTCTCTCTATTATATTCTCAAGTTCTCTTATATTACCACTAAACTCTCTCTGCTTTAGAATCTCTAGAAACTCATACTCAAAGCCCAATATCTCTTTGTCCAGCATAGCCGAGTACTTCTCTATAAAATAATTCACTAGAACTTCTATATCTTCTGTTCTCTCTCTAAGAGGAGGTAGATGTATATTAATAACATTCAATCTGTAGTATAAATCTTCTCTAAACTCATTGTTTTTTATCATTTCTTCCAGATCTTTATTAGTTGCCGCTATTAACCTTACATCTATATCTATTTCCTGCTCTGAACCAACAGGAAGCACTTTCTTTTCCTGTATAGCATGGAGCAATTTCCCCTGAAGTGATATATCCATATCTCCAATCTCATCTAAGAACAGAGTTCCTTTATCAGAAAGTGCAAAATAGCCCTTTTTATCTCTGATAGCTCCTGTAAACGAACCCTTTTTATGCCCAAATAACTCACTTTCAAGGAGCTCCTTTGGTATTGCAGCGCAATTTATCGTATTGAATCTTCCACTACTTCTATTTCCCATTTTGTGTATCGCTTTAGCAATTGCACTTTTCCCTGTTCCGCTCTCACCAGTAATGAGAACATTAGTATCTATATCTTTAATTTTATCGACTAGCTCAAGAATTTCTCTCATTTTTTCAGACTTACTAATAATCCCCATATTCTGGTAAACTTTAAGATTTTCTTCTTCTAACTGATATATCTTATTATAAAGAGCTTTCGTTCTAACTCCTTTTTCTATATTGAATCTCAGTTCACCATAATCTATAGGCTTGGTTAGATACTGAAACACACCACTTTGTATCGCCTCAATAGACGACTTTATTGTTCCATATGCCGTTATTATAATAACTACTACGTTTTCATTTATTTCCTTAAGTTTATAGAACAAATCCATTCCATTTTCGCTTCCAAGATTCAAGTCAAGCAGTACGACATCAATATCTTGGCTATTATAATGCTCTAAGGCTTCTTTTGTATTATAAGCAAAAAATAATTCATACTCTTTTCTAAGTGCAAACTTAAGCGATTCAGTAATGCTGATATCATCATCTACTATTAATACTCTGTCCACCTACATCCCTACTTTCTGTTAATTCATTATTGGGAAAAACCAGAGATACTCTTACCCCTGTTTCTGTATTCTCAATATCTATATACCCATGGTTTTCATTCATCAAGTGATAACTTATAAACAGCCCCAGACCTGTACCCTTTTCTTTTTTAGTTGTAAACGGATCATATATTTTCTCCATAAAATCTTCATCAATATTTTCACCATCATTTTCAACACATATAAACTTGTAGCTGCAAGTCTCTTTAGTATATATGTGTATACTAGCACCCTCTTCACTTGCATCAATTGCATTTATAATTACATTAGTCAGTATTTTATTCATTTGATCAAAATCAATTAAAAGCATAAAATCAGACTCTATATCTAAATCAAACTCTATATTCTTATCTTTTGCTTTTCCGTATAAGAGACCAGGAATAACCTGTATTTCTATGAAATCTTTTATGTTAATTTCTGAGGAAATAGCATCTACCGGCTTTGAGTATTCAAGCAGCTCTGTTAACAATCTATTTATATACTCAATCTGCATTGGAACATGGTTCATCAATGATTCTTTGAACTCATCATCATCATAATTTTCCGGAAGGAGATCTATGAATCCTTTTATGCATGCTAACGGATTTCTTATTTCATGTGCAACATTCAGTAAAAGCTGTCCCAATGGTTCCAGTCTATTCTTCTGCATCAGAGATTTCTTGAGTATCTCTTTTTCTGTTATATCCTCAAAGTTTATTATTACACCTTGAGTCTCCTCAGATTCACTGCAAATAGGAGAGTAGCTGACATCAAACCTCAGATCTTCCCCATCTTTCTGTTTAATAGTCATCGTCGTAGAGTATGGATTTCTCATTCCGTCGAGCATTTCTTGAATTATATCTATAGAAAATACTTCTATGATATCTGTCTCATAGAAAATCTTATATATGATATCGTCCGCACAGACATTCATAACTTCAGATGCAAACTCGTTGATCGCATTTACTCTGCCTAGTTTGTCTATATAGATTATTCCAACTTTTACATTCTGAGCAATCTGCTTTTCCATCAAGTTCTCTCTGTTTCCAAACCAGATATTGTATATCCTCTCATACGATCCTTTAGCTTTTATCGTTTTAAGACCCTCATTAAACTTCATACCGAGTTCCTTGTTTTCCTTTTTAAAAGCGATTGAGTATTTAGTTATATTTATAGGATTGCCTATCTGTCTTATTTCTGACTCTATATTCAGCTTTCCACTAAAATATGTAGCGATGAGCTTATTACAAATTGCAATATCCACTTCTTTTTTATGCAGTGCTTCCAGTACCTTTTCCTGGTCTTTCATTATATGAATGTTTTTATGATTTTCTTTATCCATTCTCTCCATAGCAAGCTGTAATCCGACATCATTTTCCTGAACAGCAATTTTATAATTGTTCAGATCCGCATCTTTGTCTATGTCTGTTCTCTCTTTTAAAACGAATATACAGTGAAAAGCAGTAATATATTCCTCACAGAAATAGTATTTTGACATTCTATCTTTACCCATTGACATGCCCTGTATAGCATCGAACTCTCCATTTTCAAACCTTTCAATGGCTTCAGTCCATGGCATCAATTCTATCTCTACATCTTCATTTATTTTATTAGCAATGGCTTTAGTTATTGATGTATTAAAACCCTTTGCATTGTCAAATGCATCTAAAAAATCCAAAGGAGCATGAACATCGTCTCCACAAATCTTAATAGTCATAATCTCACCTCAAACATATTTCTATCATATGCTGTATTAATAATTTTCGTCACTCTATATTCAACATCTTACATTCAATATCTTATATTCAACATATTACATTCAATTCTATCAGATAAATACAAAAAAGAAGTGACTATTATAGCAAGTATAACATATCACTTCTTTCCCTCTTATTATTAAATTTCATTAATATCAGTGTAAATAATCTACCTTGAACAATTACATCCAATTTCTATGCTTTTCTGCTCTCTATAATACCTTCAACATACTTTTTAAGTTCTCCCATATTCACATTATCATCATGTGAAAAGTTGAACTTATTTGTAAGCGGTGTTAGATTTTCATATTCAAACTTTATACTGCCCACCGCTAGAGGACCTGCCCACTCAAAAGTTATTCCAACAACTCTTGACATATTTATCTTTGTCGGTTGAAATTCTTCCTCATCTAAAGCTCTTCTTCTCGTTATTATTATTTCTTCTTCATTTGCCTCAACCGTAAGATGAACTGGTTTTTGTACTTCGAATTTCATAATTAATACCCCTCTCCTTGTGTCATATAATAGCCTTATTTTCATCGCACTATTTTTATAGTATAACGAACGATTTACTTAGATTATATCACAGAAAATAATGCTCTTACCATGAATTATTATGTATTTTCAAGTCATAACAGTAAAACTGCTATGACTTGAACCTCACATTTAAATAATAAACTTACTATGAATTCTCAACTATTCTATAAGTTCTGTAGTAACCTTTAAGGTCATAACCCAGCTTTGTATAAACGTATTCTCCAAGCTGAGATGCCTGCAAGATTACAATATCCGATCCCATGTCAAATCCTGCATTAGTTCCAATAGAGGTAATATACTTGCCTAGCCCTTTTCCTCTATACTCAGACGAAGTCGCAACCCAGTATATTCCAGAAACATCTCCATCATAATATACTTGAACAGCTGAAACTGGTCTTTGGCTCAAACTATCATAGACTAAATATCCTTCTGTATTTTTTCCATTTAATACTTCGTTATTACTGAACATTGCAGTGGCAGTGTTTTCTTCGAGATCGAACGCATCCCTTACTACAGTCATATAGTCCCTAGTTTCTTTTACACTTCTAACTTTAGAGAGATGAAACCTATCTTCTATTTCTGGTATTTCAAGCTTTTCATCTATTGTCATTATTGAAATTCCAGGTTCTCTTCTGGGCTCATAGCCTTTCTCCTTTAAATAGACTTCCATTTTTTGATCTTTTTCATCCATAACCCAAAAAACATAGTCTAGACTTCTTTTCCTGAAGAACTCTTCGGCAGCTTCAAATGTCTCAGCAGCTTTTTCATCATTGAGACAGAATACTCCATTGGCATGGGACTCCAAAGTCCTTCTTCCAATAGTGAAAATCAGATAGTCTTCTGTCTCCACTACTTCTCCACTTGGACTGTTCATTGCTATATTCTTTATTGATTCTCTTAAATTATTATCTGCTTTTTTAAATATCTCTTTCAAAAAATCACCTCAAAGACTATTCAATTATCAGTGCAACGGGACAGTGGTCACTACCCATCACTTCACTATGAATTTCAGCCGACTTAAGTCTTTCATTCATTCTTTCTGATACTATGAAATAATCAATTCTCCACCCTGAGTTTCTCTCTCGTGACTGTCTCATATAAGACCACCAAGTATATGCTCCCTCTAAATCTGGGTAGAAATGTCTGAATGTATCAGTATAGCCCGAAGCCAGTAACTCTGTCATCTTAGCTCTCTCTTCATCTGAAAAACCTGCATTTTTTCTGTTAGATGAAGGATTCTTAAGATCTATTTCTGTGTGCGCTACATTTAAATCTCCACAGACTATAACATTCTTTTGTTTATCTAACTCTTTAATATATTCTCTGAAGTCATCTTCCCATGTCATTCTATATGAAAGTCTTGCTAATCCTCTCTGAGAATTTGGTGTATATACATTTAATAAATAGAAATCATCAAACTCTAGAGTTATGAGTCTCCCCTCAGTATCATGTTCTTCTATACCGAGACCATAACTTACGCTTATTGGTTTTATCTTAGTAAAGATTGCAGTTCCTGAATAACCTTTCTTCTCTGCATAGTTCCAATATTGATAGTATCCGTCCAGCTCCAAATCAACTTGACCCTCTTGCAGCTTTATTTCCTGAACACAGAATATATCTGCATCTATCTCACTAAAATAGTCCATAAAGCCTTTTTTCATCGCGGCTCTAAGCCCATTCACATTCCAAGATATTAACTTCAAAAAATCACTCCTATTATTCACTTCTATTCAATATCATTTAAACCCACATGGTACTATTTTGCCTGTATAACTTCTACTCTATATCCATCCGGATCTGTAACAAAATAGTATCTAGTACTGCTATTTGATAATCCTTTTATATCTGTAACTTCATAACCCATATCTTCATGTCTTTTTCTTGATTCTTCCAGATTATCCGTTTCCACAGCAGTATGGCTGAATCCATTCCCGATAGTATACGGTTCTTCCTGATCATAATTGTATGTCAGTTCAAGCTCATATCCATCTTCCTTATCACTCAGATACACCAAAGTGAACTTATTAACAGGATCATCCTTTCTTCTAGTCTCAATTAGCCCAATCGCTTCTTTGTAAAATTTTAGGGACTTTTCTAAATCCATTACTCTTATACATAGGTGCAACATCTTCATTTTGATTCATCCTTCCATTATTTACTCATATTGTATCTTATACCCATACTATATACTAAAATAACGGGTGTGAAAAAGGGTATTTGAACTTTTCCATTATTATACAGTGTAAAAAACGTTTTCTTTGTTATATAATAGATATATCGGATAAAATTTATTTATCTTAATACTTATTGGTGGTGTTATGAGAATGTTTGAAGAAATTTACGCCAAGCTTTTATCTAATCTAGATAATGGTCATAGAACCGTCTTAATAACAGAATTAAAACTGGAAGATAATACTAAAAAAATAGTAGACAAATATATAATTACACAGGATGAAATCGAAAATAACATTATTCCTGACAATCTCAAAGAGTTTGCACAGAAAATTGAGGATTCCTTTAACTGTGGTACACCCGAAACAGTGTCCGCTGATGGATTTGAATTGGTTCTCGAACCATTTTTCCCTAAACCGAGAGTTGTAATATTTGGTGGTGGCCATATTGCAAAGCCGCTTGTAGACCTTTCTGCAGATTCTGAGTTTTCAGTTACAGTTGTAGATGATAGACCGGCATTTGCTAACAAACCTAGGTTTCCAAAAGCCGATAGAGTTATATGTGATGCTTTCGAATCAGCTTTTGATAAGGTCAAACTCAGAAGAGATGATTTTGTTGTCATTGTTACTAGAGGACATAAGCACGACAATGTCTGTCTTAAGAATGCTTTGAAACAAAAAGATCTGGCTTTTTTAGGCATGATAGGTTCTAGAAAAAGAGTTCGAGATATGATCAATGATTTTAAGGCTAATGGATATACAGATGAAGATTTAGCCCACCTTAACTCTCCTATAGGCTTAAATATCGGAGCGGTAACTCCTTTTGAAATCGCAATTTCAATAGTAGCACAACTCATAGAATACAGAAGAATCAAATCAAGTATGGCAAAAGGTCTTCCTAGAAGATTCAACTGGCCGGAATTTGATAGAGATGTAATTACTGCCTTAACTGAAAAAGAGGATATGGACAAAGCGCTAATCACAGTAACTATGTCAAAGGGTTCTGTGCCTAGAAAGGCTGGTGCAAAAATGCTCGTCTATCCTGATGGCAGGATAATGGGCAGCATAGGTGGAGGATGCTCTGAGGCTGATGTCATCATAACAGCTAGGGATTTGATCAGAGAAAAAGGATGTCTTGAACAGCGCATAGATATGACTAATGAAGAGGCAGAAGAGCATGGAATGGCTTGTGGTGGTATTATGGATGTACTAATAGAAGCTTTTTAGTTTTATATAATCTGTGCTGATAAAATCAGCCATTATTGAAACAGTAACATAAAAACAATTTACTATCCCTTAGCCGTGAAAAACGGTCATAAAGTGTGGTATAATGTTTCTATTAGTTTTGAACTATTAAATTTTCAATTAGTTTTATAAATGGAGTGATACTTATGAGTAACCCAAAAAATATCGAATGGGATAAACTTGGTTTTGACTATATAAAAACTGACTACAGATACATATCTGTGTGGAAAGATGGAAAGTGGGATGATGGAAAGCTTACAGAAGATAATGTTCTTCACATAAGCGAGGCATCTACTGCTCTGCATTATGGTCAACAGAGTTTTGAAGGATTAAAAGCATATAGAAGGAAAGACGGTAAAGTTCAGCTGTTCAGACCTGATGAAAATGCTAAAAGAATGATAAGAAGCTGTAATAAACTGCTTATGCCAGAAGTGCCGGTTGAGAAGTTTGTTGATGCCTGTAAGCAGGTTGTAAAAGCTAATATAGATTATGTTGGTCCTTATGGTTCAGGTGCAACACTCTATCTTAGACCCCTAATAATAGGAGTTGGAGATAATATCGGTGTTAAGCCAGCACCAGAATATCTATTCACTGTATTCTGCGTCCCAGTTGGTCCATACTTTAAAGGTGGAGTTACACCAGTTAACTTCATGATTTCAGGCTATGACAGAGCAGCTCCATATGGTACAGGAGCTAGCAAAGTTGGTGGTAACTATGCGGCATCTCTTGCACCTCATGAAGAAGCTGCTAAACTTGGATATGCAGACTGTATATACTTAGATCCTAAAACTCACACAAAAATTGAGGAAGTAGGTTCAGCAAACTTCTTTGGTATAACAAAGGATAATAAGTTTGTAACACCTAACTCACCATCTATACTGAGATCAATTACGAGAATTTCTCTACTGGAAATTGCTGAAAAGTACCTAGGTCTAGAAGTAGAAGAAAGAGATGTTTATGTAGATAAGCTTGATGAATTCAAAGAAGCTGGTGCTTGTGGAACTGCAGCTGTAATCACTCCAATCGGAGGAATTTTCCACAATGATAAACTTCATGTGTTCCACAGTGAAACTGAAGTAGGCCCAGTGACAAAAGAATTGTTTGATACACTTTCAGGAATTCAAGTTGGAGATATTGAACCTCCAGAAGGCTGGATTTACGAAGTAGAATAGTAACATAATTAAAAATAATTTTATAGATAAGCTACACTATTAAGTGATACTATACTATGAAGCGATACTATGAATAAGCAATATTACAAATAGAATAAAAAATAAATCCTGGGAGATATTAATATCTTCCAGGATTTATTTTTGTCATGCTGGCAATAACATTGAATTTAGATAAATCAATATATCTCGAGTATGGAAACCAGCCATCAGCAAGTTCTATAAAAAAGTAGATTCCACCTTCTTTATCCACAAATATCTTATATCCAATAGCTGTAACACTATGACTTCCGTAATCTCCAAAAGATATATTCATAGTGAAAGGTCTTTCATTTTTCAACTCTTCCATTATCATACTCATCTTCTTAGAGGAATTTCCCCAATAGAATCCATATGAATTCCTCACTTTATAATCAAAAATTCCGAATATTTTCAGTACCCTTCTCGCTATATTGTCTGCAAATAAAGGAGTAGTTCCACCTTTTATAGGAACTGGATATGCCTTAATACGCATTGCCTGTTCCCTAACACTTTCATAGATCAAATCATAACTTTCAGGAATCCTATCATTTCCATTCGTTCTGTGAAATTCAAAAATGGTTGACATAGAGACCAGAAGACAGTCCGACGGTCCTTTATGTCCAGCTATGTGATAAGATATCCTATCAGAAAGTGTAAAAGAGTCTAATTCTGTTAAATTTCTCTCTCCATAGTTTTTTGAAATATATTCTTCTAAATTGAATATTCTGCCGTATGGCTTTATTTTTAGGAACTTATCAATTATTTTCATTCTTTCTATATACTTCGTCATCTACCTGATTCATAATTCTAGCAGTAACGAGTCCAGCTACTACAGAACCATCAACATTTAAGGCCGTTCTTCCCATATCAATCAAAGGCTCAATGGCTATAAGAAGACCCGCTAAACCTATAGGAAGTCCCATAGCTGAAAGCACAGTAAGTGCGGCAAATGTAGCTCCACCACCAACTCCTGCAATACCGAATGAACTTATGGCAGTTATAACTATTAGTTTTATCAGAAACGCTGCTGTAATATCAACACCAATAGCCGGAGCTATCATCATTGCAAGCATTGCTGGATAAATACCTGCACATCCATTCTGACCAATACTTACTCCTAAAGAAGATGAAAGGTTACTCACACCCTCTTCTACTCCTAACTTATCTCTTTGAAGCTCAATTGTCATAGGTAGTGTCCCAGCACTGCTTCTAGACGTAAATGCAAAAATCAGAGTAGACAGTGCTTTTTTAAGATAAGTACCCACACTGTATCCAAACAGTCTCAGTATTATCATGTGTATAATAAACATCACTAAAATTGCTGTATATGAAGCTATTACAAATATTAAAAGCTTACCTATCTCATTGAAATTGCTCGTGGATAAAAACTTGGTCATAAGTGCTAAAATACCATATGGAGTTAGTCTTAAAACTAAAGTCACAAGCCTCATTATTACAGCATGAATCGAATTTATCATTTTAATGAAGAATTCTGCTGATTCGGGCTTTTTCCTCTTGACTCCAAGTGTTGCCACTGCTATGAATGAAGCAAAAAATACAACTCCTAATGTTGAGTTTCCTTCTCTTCCAGTGAATGCATAAAACGCGTTATCTGGAACTATTTCTGTAAGCTGCTGCTGAATCGGCTTAGATGCGAATTCCTCTCCTCTCGCCTCTATCTTATCTGACGCTTCCTGCTCTGTAATTCCTTTTTGTATGTGTTCAGCGTTCAAATTGAACACCTTCGCAGAGCCGGCACCAACTCCTGCTGATATAGCTGTAGTAATCAGCAGAACCGCTATTACCATACCTGCTGTTTTACCAAGCTGTTGGGTTTCTTGATTAATGATTGCTGAAACTATTGAAACGAAGATAAGCGGTATTACGATCATCTTCAATAGCCTGATATAACCTGTTCCCACAATACTGAACCAATCATTTGACTTGGTTATGACTTCAGAGTCACTGCCATATATAAGTTGCAAAATGCCACCAAACAGAAGTCCCAGTACCAGCGCTGTAAGAACTCTAACAGTAAACGAATAGTGCTTTCTTTGAAGAACATATACTACTGCTAAAAGACCAATCATAACTAATACATTTAATAATATCTGCATCTTCCTAACCTCCCTGAATATATTTTCTATTACACAGTAAAGCAATCTGTTTTATACTATATACCCAGTTTCAGTAATTTTATTAATTGTATTATTATTTATAAACTATTTTATTTTAACTGCTTTCTTCTTCTAAAGGTCCTCTTATTGCAAAATTCACTAAAATTCCTATAAATGAACCGAAAAGTGTCTCTGTAATTCTTCTAACTGCATATATATGAGCTGTATCCTGCATATTCAGATAGACTACAGCATAATAAACTATACAAGCCGGAATTATGGAGTCTTTCTTATCTATAAGGTTAATAATATAAATGACTGGTATGACTCCTAATCCTTTCAGAAAAACATTTTGGGTTAAAAATGCCACCCCCATTCCTATTATTCCTCCAACAGCAGTTCCCACATTTCTGATAATGGCACCTTCAAATGAAGTCTTTCTTGTCCTGCCTACCCCTACTGTTGCACCTATACATGCAAAAAAGGGTGTATCTTGGACTATGTAATGCATAATTCCTGCTGTAATCATGACTGCTATAGAAGTTTTTATCGTTCTAAGACCTATTGTAGGTAAGTTAAACTTCTCCATTTTTACACCTCTTCTTATATATTAAGTCTCTTTAACTCTAACAACCGACCTATTAGCGGGTATTCATTAACTGATTCCCATTAATAGATTGTTTTCATGCAAAACTGCTGCATATATAAATTATAACATAAGACTTTAGTATAAAAAAAGACGGTAACTGTACAGCTCATTTCACTGACAGTAACCGCCTGACTTTCTAATTTTGTTTTTATGATTAATATTTATTTCTCACTCTTATCATCATTAAAATTAACAATCGTATTTATACTGTGGTAAGCATGATCCGGGTAAATTCTATAGTTCATGAGCTCACTGACTGTTACAAATTCATAATTTTCTTTCTTCAGCTTGTCTATTATCTTTTTAACCGCATCTATACTCGCTTTTTCCGTACCATGAAACAGCACGATATCTCCTGACTTAACATTATCCACAACATTTTTATATATCTTATTCGAATCTTTAGTCACCCAGTCTCCAGAATCTAAAGACCACATTGCTATTGGATGATTTACAGCTCCTGCAGATTTTGAATCTATTGAAGCGAACGGAGGTCTAAATGTCGCCGGCACTTTACCCGTCTGATTGAATATAGCGTAGTCAGTTTTTAAAACTTCCTGATAAATAGACTTTGCCTCTATCTCCATCATATTCTTGTGGCTCCATGATCGATTTCCGATCTCGTGACCGTCTTCTGAAAACTTTTTGATCACTTTAGAATTCTTGCTCACATTCTCTCCTAGGACATAAAGTGTCGCCTTAACTTTGTTTTTATTCAAAAGTGTCAAAAGCTTAGAGATGTCTTCCTGATCAGATGTATCATTGAAACTCAGGGCTACAAGTTTAGTGCCACTCTCCTGTTTCTTACTGTTATTACTAATCTCTTCTCTCATCTTCTGCCCTAAAAATTCCGGTTTTACAATATTCGCTAATTCATTCATAGGAATAGTAACAGTGTCTATATTTTTGTCAGGATCATTGACAGGAACCGTTAGTCCCTTATCGGAAAGCTTAATACCAGCTCCTAGTAAATCTTCCGGGTACTTCCACGATCCTATATTTCCTATTTTCGGCAACTCTATTTTCTTAGTCGCAATAATAGCATTTTTTGTCTTTTCTTTTATGCTAGGCATAGGATCTATTCCATTTAAGAAAATTGTAGATATATCAGTTACATCTCCTGTCCTGCTGTCTACAATTGACTGAGGTTCTTTTATATCTGATTCCAATTCAATATTATTACCCTTTTTTACAAATATTTTCTGCTCAATTGAATAGGACAGTATATTTTCTGTTATACTGCTTCCTTTATACAACATAGCAAGACTTCGTTTCTTACCATCTTCCGGGAAGGTATCTACAGTTTCATAAGCTCTGCTCTTCATATGATTCCTTATCATATTCATGGCCTGAACATTTTCAAGTTCAGGATAAACATACTTGATCTTAATGCCGTTATATTCTTCTGTCATTGATTCACTATTAGTATCACCATATTCTTTTGAAGTTTCAATCTCCAGATTCTGCATCGTCTGCTTATACTTTCCACTATAAGTTATCGATCCGATACCAAATTTTACTATTAAAAGAATCAGCACTGCTGTTAGAGCGAATACAGTTCTTCTGATATACATGCTTTTTTTTCTTTTGTTTATTAACTTATTCTTTTTATTCATTTGTCTCTTTTTCCTTAACTCTTCTTACCATTATTCTCTTTGTCGTGAAATTAATAGTTCCTGCAACTATTATTGCCAGCCCTCCCAAGAATGTCAGCATATCCGGTACTTCACTGAATATGATTAATCCTATTATGGCTGAAAATATAATATCCGCATATAGGTATATTGAAACCTCCGAAGCATCTGCATATCTATACCCATAAGTCATAAAAATCTGACCTAAAGTTGAGAAAACACCTAAGCCCAAAATTAATAACAAATCTGTCCCTGTAGGTACAATCCAATCTCCATTGAGTATAAAAGGCAGAGTTCCTATAGAAGTAATAAGCGTGAAATAGAACACAATAGTTTCTGGAGCATCTGTTTTTTTCAAATAACTTACTGCTATATAAGCTATTCCACCAAAGATGGCTCCCAATATTCCTACCATTGCCGGCTGGATATCAACATTAAATGTTGGCTTTGTTACAAGGAATGCTCCAAATATTGCAAGCATCAGTGCTACAACCTGTCCTCTTCCTACCTTTTCGCTTAGTATCAGATAAGAAAGAACAACCACAACAAAAGGTGAAAACTTGTTAATTATTACCCCATCTGCCAATGGCAAATACTGGAGTGAATAGAAATAACAGAGTATACCCAGCATTCCGAAAACACTTCTTACTACTAGCATCTTTTTGTTATTTCCTACTAGACTCCCGCCTTTCTGTTTAACCATAAAAAAGGCAAAAATGAAGCCCAGAAAATTTCTGAAAAACACTTTTTCTGTCAAAGGATATCCTTCAAGTCCCTTTACAGTCGCCGCCATAATAGCAAAGAACGTCGCTGAAAGCAACATAAAAATTATCCCTTTTCTTGTATCTCTTTCCTCTATTTTTATCATCTCCTTATTGTGAATTAAATAGAGAACATCTCTCGCAAATATATTATATCACATCGGAGACGCAAAAAAATAGTAGGCAGATATTGAGTTTCCCAAGATCCACCTACTATTAAAGAACTATTATTCTTTTTGTCATATTATAAGCCCCTTTGTGCTCATATTAGATTCGAATGCTATCTACCCTATCACTATTCTTTTCATCATCCTATATTTCTTTTCTCAGCGGCTAAGCCCGCTCTACCTAAAAATACGATATTTCAATTAGCCTTCTTATCTTATCTATAATATACCCGCATTAAATACGTTTAAACACATTAATTTAATTTTTTTATAAAATTAATTATAAATTTTTTCGTATTATATTCGCAATAAATCTGTGAATATTGATACTGCTTCTTCCGTCATCGTATACTGGTTTCCTTATTTTGCAGATTTTATCACTACAGTTTCTGCATCTTAAAGCCTTGTTATACTCTTCCTGAAACCTCTCTGGATGAGCTATAAACATGTATTCCCATCTGATTAAGATTATGATTCCCATCGAAAGCAGACTCCAAGTAAAAAAGCTCTTTATGAACAGGAATGGCGTGTACATCATAAAGTGATCCCAACTGAATATTCTACACACAGTACAACACCTGTTCTTCATTATAAGCTTCTGAAATGGACAGAAGAAAACCACGCATACCAGATCGCCAATAAAATAGAGCATACTCAACATGAGCATCTCTTTCTCCTGCACATAATCCATAATGTATAGGAACGATATCATGAGATTAGCACTCATCCAGACAAATAAAACCTTAAGAGCCTGAACATTCATAGTTCTAATATTTCTATTGAACAGCATTTCATCAAACTCTCTGCCACTATCAATATAATTACTAGAAAACTGCTTACCGCATCCGGTTATTATATCTTTTCTTGGAATCAGCTGAATCACAGATTCAGCAAAAAGATATATCCAAAGTATGTGTATGAACTTCAAGCCATCAGAAAATACATTTAAACGAAAGTTCAACTCTTCCGGATAAAAAATATAAAAATAAAATACGGTAGACACAATTAAAAGTCGAATTATGAATTTTTTTAGATATTTTTTAAACAAAGACTACACTTCCTTACCTACTATAAAGATTTCAAGTCCAATCTATATTTTCACGCTATCTTTTCCATTTAGTCAAACTTTTTCTTATCTTCTTTTCAAGCATATTAAGCTGCTCTCTATTTTTCTCAGTAACAAATGTATACGCCTTTCCTTTTTCTCCTGCTCTTCCTGTTCTACCAATCCTATGGATATAACTTGTTGTATCTTCAGGCATATCATAGTTGATTACATGAGTAACACCCTCAACATCAAGCCCTCTGGCTGCAACATCTGTAGCTACTAAATACTGCAGTTTCATCTCTCTGAAATTCTTCATAACTCTCTGTCTTTTTGCCTGAGAGAGATCTCCATGAAGTGCATCGCAGTTATAGCCTTTCATGCCTAAGTCCATATTCAGCTTTGCAACTCTGGCCTTAGTTCTGCAGAATATGATAGCAAGAAAAGGATTTTCTGTATCTAATATCTCACATAAATCTTCAAACTTTCTTCTATCTGTTGTCTCAACAATTATCTGCATAATATTATCTAGAGTGACTTCCCTCTCACCAACTTCTACTTCTTTTGGACTTCTCATATATGCTCTGGCTATTTTTCTTATTTCATTTGGAATAGTAGCTGAAAACAATAATGTCTGTCTTCTTTTCGGAGTTCTATTTATTATTGAAACCACGTCATTTAGGAATCCCATAGCGAGCATCTGATCTGCTTCATCTAGCACAAGGCTTCTTATCTTTCCTAAATTCAATGTACCTCTTTCGAGATGATCAGCTATTCTTCCTGGAGTACCTACAACAATTTTAGGTGTTCTTCCAAGCTTCCTGATCTGTCCGAACACATCTGCTCCTCCCATTAACAGAAGAACTTCTGACTCATCATCTACTATATCTTTGATTTCTCTGCTTATCTGAGAAGCGAGTTCTCTTGTAGGTGTGATAATGATAGCCTGAACATTATCATTATCTTTGTCTATATTCTGTATTATTGGAAGAATGAAAGCAAAAGTTTTTCCAGTTCCAGTCTTAGCTTTACCAATAAAATCTTTCCCTTTCAATATTTCCGGAATAGACTTTTCCTGAATCTCCGTCGCTTCTACAATTCCTTTTCTTCTCAGTTTTTCTGTAATTTTGCTGCTTATACCTAGTTTTTTAAATCCAGCCAAAATACCACACCTTCCATTGATTATTATTTATAGCTTCAGTTTTGATAGGGCCTCTGCCAATGAATTGTTTATACTCTCATCCTTTTGAGTTTTCATATACCTATTAACTTCTTTTTTAGAAATATTCTTAGCTTGAGCTTCTTTTCTCTTATTGAAAGTAGAAAGTTTCTCTCTATAACCGCATTTACAGATGAACATCTTTCCATCGCCTCTACCTCTTAGTTCCATCTTTTTTCTACATTCAGGGCATCTGGCGTTCGTTATAATAGATATAGTTTCTCTATGACCACATTCCCGGTCTTGACATACCAACATTCTGCCCTTTCTTGAATTGACTTCCAGCATATACTTTCCACAGTCAGGGCATTTGCTTCCTGTGATATTGTCATGTCTGAACTTTGAATCATCAGTTTTTATCTCTTTTACAATCTTCTCCGTATAGGACTTGATCTCATCTATAAACTTCTTCATATTAAGCTGCCCTTTTGAAATCTTCTCAAGCTTACTCTCCCACTCAGCTGTAAGAGTTGGAGACTTCAGATCTTCAGGTACCAATTCAAGGAGCTGTCTTCCTTTTGACGTTATGAGTATATCCTGTTCTCTTTTCTCAATTAAGAAAGTATTGAACAGCTTGTCTAGAATATCGGCTCTTGTCGCAACCGTTCCTATACCACCAGTTCTGCCCAGAGTTTTTACAGCTTTACTGTCCTTTATATCCATATGCTTTGCAGGATTTTCCATAGCGGATAGAAGTGTTCCCTCTGTATATCTTGGAGGTGGAGTTGTCTGCCCCCTAGTCTTATCTATTTTCACCCTGCTGTTTTTATCAATTTCTATTGATTTAACAGTATTTTCATCATCATCTGAGTAGATTTCTTTCCATCCTTTATTCAGTACAACATTGCTTTTAGCTACAAACTTCTCTCCCGAAATGATTACTTCCATAGTAGTTTCATTGTATTCATAAGGCGGCATAAGCACCGATAAAAACCTTCTAACTACCAGTGAATATATCTTCCACTCTCTATCACTTAAATTATTCGCAATAGGTCTTACTTCTGTCGGAATTATAGCATGGTGATCTGAAACTCTTGAATTATCCACAAAGCTTTTATTTTTTCTTATATTTCCCTTTGCAATTCTATTCGATATATTTCTGAACTCATCTATCCCACAAGCTCTAACTCTATCTTTTAAAGTATCCACCATATCATCCGTTATATATCTGGAGTCTGTTCTAGGATATGTTAATACTTTGTGACTTTCATAAAGAGACTGCATTGTATTAAGTGTTTCTTTTCCTGAAAATCCATATATTCTATTCGCATCTTTTTGGAGTTCAGTCAAATCATAAAGAGCTTGAGGATACTGCTTTTTCCTCTTTGTATGAGAGTCTATAGAGTCAATTTTCGCGACTGACACAGCCTTTGCTCTTTTCTCAATCTTCTCCTCATCAAATGTTCTTCCTGAGTTATTCCTATCAACCCAATTGAATTTCATCCCGCCTATAGATGCTGTTATTCCAAAATAATCTCTAGGCTTAAAGTTCCTTATTTCCTCTTCTCTTTTCTGAACCATATTCAGAGTTGGAGTCTGAACTCTTCCACATGACAGCTGAGCATTGTACTTGCATGTAAGAGCTCTAGTCCCATTTATTCCAACATACCAGTCCGCCTGCGCTCTGGCCTCTGCCGATTTATATAGACTTATGTAGTTTCTTCCGTCTTTGAGATTTTTAAAACCATCATTTATTGCTTTATCCGTCACCGAAGAAATCCAAAGTCTTTTTATAGGCTTCTTAGAACCTATCTTATCCAAAATCCACCTTGCAACAAGCTCTCCTTCTCTTCCGGCATCTGTTGCTATTATTATTTCCGATACATCTTTTCTATTTACGAGAGACTTTATTGTACCAAACTGCCTTGAAGTTTTCTTAATAACTTCTGTCCTCAGTACAGATGGAAGCATTGGAAGATCCTCCATGTTCCAATTGGCATAAGACTTATTATATGCCTCTGGACTGGCAAGAGTCACAAGATGACCAAGTGCCCATGTAACTATATAGTTTTTCCCCTCTATAAATGAATTGCCCTTACTTCCAACCTTAAGAGCCCTTGCTATATCTCTTCCAACGGAGGGTTTCTCTGCTAATATAAGCTTTTTCATTATTCCCATCTCCAATTATTTTATTATGTAAAAAAATAGAAGGACATAATTTCTCATGTCCTTTTATTATACTACAATTTATATAATTATTTATTTCCCTGCCTGAACTTTTTGATATATAGCTTTAGCTTCGTCATTATCAAATATTAAATCCAGGGCATCAACATTTG
The DNA here is from genome assembly GCA_964489735.1 of uncultured Clostridia bacterium. Taxonomy (GTDB): domain Bacteria; phylum Bacillota; class Clostridia; order Tissierellales; family Gottschalkiaceae; genus Andreesenia. The sequence goes on from CAZBAL010000003.1 coordinate 79,534, forward strand.
ATTTGAATCCTAAATATGCAACAAAAGATGTATATCCAGTCGTAGCTGATGATGATGCAATTCCTACTCTATCAAAACTTCTGCTAAACTGTCCAGCTAATAGAGTATCATCTAGAAGATCAGAAATAAATGCACTTTTCTTGCTGCTAGTTTTAAACAGGTCACTACCTCTCTGTGGTGGAGTAGTTTCGTTCATGCCAATAGCTGACATAAGCGATGAAAGCTCTTCACCAGTAATAGAGTCTTTTCTTATTGCTTTAGCATCAGCTGAAGCAATTCTTTTTGATAGTTCATTCAGTTTTGAATCTTCTTTTACAGCTGGAATACCTTCCGATACTCTCTTAATATTAAGAACCTCTATTGTCTGTTCTCTATTCAGAACTTCATTTCCTGCAAAAGTATATCTATACTCTTCTTCCGGTTTTTGAGTTTTTACTAAAAGCTCTACATCTCCATCTTTCTTATATTCATAATCAGTTGAAGCATCTAGAACTTCTGCATATGACCATCTATTAGCTTCCATATCTCTGAATTTATTCTTAACTTTAAATTTGAACATAACCTCTCTTTGAGCTCTCTTGTCCATAACTCTGCTCAGTCTGTTTAGAGCAGTAACAACTTCTTCTCTAGTAAGGAAGTTCTCAGGTCTAAAGCTTCCATCATTATATCCTTTTAAAACACCAATAGATTCCATTCTCTTGATATTGCTTTCAGCCCAGTGATTCGCTATATCATTTAGATTTGATCCTTCAACTTTTATATCAGCATTAGATGATTGACTGTATGCGTTGTCCATTATCTTAGCCAGTTCTCCTCTAGTTATACTGATATCAGGTCTGAAGCTTCCGTCTGCATAACCATTGATGATTTTCTTAGCAGTCAGTGCTCCTATGCTTCCTCCTGCCCAATGTGCATCAATGCTAGAAACATCTGTAAAACTAGGTGCTGAATCTTTAAGTTCCATCTTTCTAGCTATCATAGTAGCTATCTCTGATCTTTTTACTTCAAACTCTGGTTTAAATTCTGTCTCTGTATATCCTTTTATATATCCTTTACTAATACCATTTCCTTGACTAGCTGAAGTTGCATCAACAATAGAAGCCAGTGGTGATATCATCACTAAACTTGCTATTGCAAAACTGATAATTCTTTTCTTCATATTAAATCTCCTTCCATTTTTTCATCCATATAATATTATACACTATTTGTAACTAATTTGTAACATTTTATTTTTTAAATCTGCTTTCCATGATAAAAAAGTATCGCTAAACAGAATACTATTAGAACGGCTTTAATAAACACATTCTCAAATGCAGAACCCGCCTTCATCTTTGAAATACTTATCTTTTTATCTATAGGAAAAAACAACTTGACTCCATTTCCAACAAATAAGTCCATGAAAATATGAGTAGCTGCACTTACCGTAATTCCCAGCATAGTATAATTAAAAAGACTGGAATATTCAGAACTTATTATTCCTTTAAAAACTTCCCTTATAATATTGAGCAGAAAAATAAACAGTATCGAATGAGTAAAACCTCTATGAGAAAACATCCTGCTAACAATCCATCCGACAAAGTTCAGCTTTTTGGCAATATAGCTCCTCGAATGATCAATATCAGGCAAAGCGGATCCGACAACAATTCCCGCTGAATACATCACAATATCTTGAGGCTCAATACTTCTATGAGTGTATATACTCGTAATGAATATAACACCGGTCATAACACCTGTCTTTAGGTGATTTTTATAATCCATCTAACTACTCCTAACTAAATATGTACTAAACTTATGTTTCCTTATTATTTTAGCATATAATGCTGTATTTTGATAGCTTTGATTACTATTGCATAATTTCATCTCTCATTTATTTGGTTTCTGATTACAAATTGAAAATATAGGTATAAATATCTTAAGAAATGTCTAGAAAAGAGGTGCAGAAATGGAAATTTATGCTAAAAATTTTGGTCAGATTGGAGCACTCCTATTTATAGTAGCATTTTCATTTTTTCTTGTTAAACTTTACAATAAAAATTTAAAGAGATCTGTTAAAGAAAAGCTTCCTTCAATCGAAAAAATTATAGAAAATATTACTAAAATAATCATAAAGATTCATAAACCCATTGGTTTATTGGCTTTTACTATGACTGTCATTCATTTTTATCTTATGTATTCATCTGGGAAAATAAGATACAGTGGACTTTTCGCTATAACATTTATGACGCTCATAGTAATAACTGGAGTTCTGAGAGGACTTGTTAAAAAAATGGAAGTTAAAAAGAGGCTTCAGAAAGCGCATTTGATTATAGCGTTTATTCTTCTAGCAGCAATACTTTTACATCTTATTGTCGTGTAAAGTACTTATGAATTTATATGAAAGAAAAAGACACATAATGAATTCAAGGAACCATACCTTATCTGTCATTATGTGTCTTTATATTTTTATTTATTATAAATCTTCTAATAGTATCTCATCGCAATAAGCGTCTTGAAGTTTCACTTTTATTTCTCCTAAACTGCCATCCTTAGTTTTTTCTTCTACCAATTTCTTAAGCGCATCAAAATCAGAATAGCCTTCCATTCCTTCAACTTTCAGCTCTATAAACATAATGTAATGTTTATCCTCTTCTTCCTTGTCTCTTGCTAAAAATATGATGAAATCTAAGAAAGTACCAAGCCTGTTACTCTTAGATACCCTGTATTTTTCTCTGTCAATTTCAATATCATCGCCCAAAATATCTTTTGCTATTTGTTCATATTCTTTAAGCGGCCTGTAATCAACATCTTTTCCTATCTTTGCAAATAGTTCTTCTTTTCTCTCTTCAAAAACGTCATGTGCATCATAAATATCATCAAGTATTATCATTTCACAGCATCTCCCTTCAATCCATCCTATTATATTTCTTACCCATATTATATATATTTATTGAAAGTTTGCTGTGATTCTAATCAAAAAGGCAGTATCTTATTCAATGACTTTTTCATTTTATCTATAGCAATATCTATTTCTTCTATTGTGATTGTAAGAGGCGGGTTGAAATAGAGTACATCACCTAACGGACGTAGTAAAAGCCCTTCCTCTATAGCTTTTTTATAAATCTGATAACCTGTTCTGAGCTCAGAATCAAAAGGCTTCTTAGTTTCTTTGTCCTCAACCAATTCAATTGCATTTACAAGACCTATACTCCTAATATCTCCTACATTTTTGTGGTTTTTAAACTCATCTATAAACCTATTCTTTAAATATTCTGCTTTTTCCACATTGTTTTCTAAGATTTTTTCATTTTCTAGAACATCTAATACCCCTAATGCTGCAGCGCATCCAAGTGGATTTCCACTATAAGTATGCGAGTGCATAAATGCTTTTTTATCGTTATATTCACTGTAAAAAGCATCATATATATCATCTGTAGTTATCGTGATTGCCATAGGCATATAACCCCCAGTGAGACCTTTTGATACGGTCATTATATCTGGAGAAATCCCTGCATGGTCTACCGCAAAAAACTTGCCTGTCCTTCCAAAACCCGTAGCAATCTCATCAACTATTAGGTGAACACCATATTTATCACATAACTTTCTCAATTTTACTAAATACTCAGCTGGATAAACTCTCATGCCTGCTGCTCCCTGAAGAAGAGGCTCAAGAATCATCCCACAAGTCTCATGTCCAAACTGTTTAAATGCTTCTTCTGCTTTTTCAAAACATTCTGTTGAACAATTATCACGTGTCTTTCCATAAGGACATCTGTAACAATCTGGCGCCTCTATTCTTATAGTGTCGACTAAAAGCGGATTGTATATCTTAGCATACAGATCCAGGCTTCCAACACTAAGTGCTCCTATAGTCTCTCCATGATATCCATCCGTGAAACACATAAACTTAGTCTTATGTCTATTGCCCATCTGGTAATGGTATTGAAAGCTCATTTTCAGAGCACATTCTACAGAAGCTGATCCATTATCTGAAAAATTGAACTTTTTAAGCCCTTCAGGCAAATGATTCATAAGTCTATCGCATAATTCAATTATTGGCTTATGAGTAAAGTTCGAAAGTATGACATGCTCAATTTTAGCTAGTTGGTCAACTATTTTTTTATTAATCTTTTCATTTCTGTGACCTAAAAGATTGCACCACCACGAGCTTATTATGTCTATATATTCTTTTCCTTCTATATCATAAAGCATAACTCCCTTTCCACTCTCTATAACAATCGGTGGAAAGTCTTCATAATCTTTCATCTGTGAACAAGGATGCCATATATACTCTAAATCCATCTCCTGCCAGTCTTTTACATTCATTTCTCTATTCAAATTAAACATCTCCAAACAATTTTATTAATTTATCTATTTCTATATCCAGTTCTTTATCATCTTTTTTGACTTTTGCAACTACTGGAAGTCCTGTGATTCTCTCAATAATTTTCAGATTGTCAATATGCATAGTTCTTTTTTCTCCACTATCATCATAGTTGTTCAATATTATTCCGACAGCTTCCATTCCATTATTCTTAATATATTCTGCTGTCATAACAGTATGATTGATAGTTCCAAGTCCCGCATCCGCCACTATTAAAACTTTTAAATTCAGTGATTTTATAATATCTTCAAGCATAATAAGTTTTCTATTATCATCTCTATTATTCGCTTCACAGTTTCGGTTACCGCCATTGTCCAATCCATTTTCACTGTCATAAGCTATAGGACAGATAATTCCTCCACTTCCTTCAGCCACTATATAATCATAATTATTTTTCAGAGAATTGAAATCTTCTATTATCTTCGATATTTTTGCTGGATTCCCTTCAATTTCAGCCGCAAGATGTGGTGAAATTGGTGTCTTATAAATGTATGAAATCAGACTTTTAGGGTCCGCCTCTATTCCTGCAATATCACATACATAATTAGCATCTGATTCAACTAGTTCCCCATTCTCTGAAAACTCTGCTCCACTAAGAGCTGCTTTATAGTATATGGTGCTGAGTCCATTTGATACCATTTTCTTGGTTAAAAGTGCTGTTACATATGTTTTTCCAACATCCGTCCCAGTACCAGTTATAAAAATACCTTTTTTCGACTTTTCCATATTCAGATTCCCCTATTGTCAGTGAACTTATATAATGAGTGAGCTATTTCATTTTTTAAAATCTCTAGCTTTTTCCAACTATCAATATACTCATATAATCAGTCACAGTATATATCTTTTTCACATACACATTTCTTATTAATGAATTCCATAGTTTAAGCTTTTCAGAGCTTCTCTTATTCTTTTACCTACAACTGCAGATACTCCACATAAAAACAGATCCCCTGGTATAATTAGTAAAAATGCGTATAAGAATAAGTCCTTTAGACTTAATACATTTCCCAAATAGAAATTATTTATCAAATACAGATATATCATTCCCAAAACGTAAACAATAGCTAGATTGATTACTGATGCAATGAATATGTTTTTTACATTTATTTCTCGCTTTTGAAGATACTTCCCTGCCATAAATGCTCCAATTATAAAACCGACTAAATAACCAAATGTTGGAGAAAATATGTATCCAGGTCCTCCTCCACTTGTAAATATAGGTACTCCTATAAGTCCTAATAGCACATATACCAACACACTTAATCCACCTAAGTATGGTCCTAAAATAATTCCAGCTAAATTTGTAAATAAAAATTGAAGTGTTATCGGTAAATACGGTATTGGTATTTTAATAAATGCGCCAACCGCTATCAATGCCACAAACAGGGACATCTGCGTTAACTCCCTTATTCCAATTTTACTCTTATACATCTATATTCTCCTCCAAACTTTTGTAATAAAATTCTCTTTTATTATCTCCATACTAACTGCACTCTCATAATCACTTCCCAAAGTATAGCAAATAATAGAGACCATTGTCAACCGATATCTATATTCTGGTTAACAATAACTTTCGTTTTTTCTTTAGATACTATGAATAGTAAAGCACAGCAGTATCAATAATCTAAATAGATGGCAATATAAAGGCATGTAAAGACATTTTTACATGCCTTTTTTCTATATGTAAAGCTTTCTCTATGGTATAAGTACTTTATTTATGACATTATAGAACTAACGTATACGAATTTACTTCTAGGAGGAGATACTTTGGAAATAGGAGCTAGGTTGAAAAAGATAAGACATGATATGGATCTAACACAAGAACAATTATCAGAAAAAATAAATGTTTCTAGACAAACCATATCTAGTTGGGAAAACGGAAGAAGCTACCCAGATATAATCAGTGTAATTACACTCAGTGATATCTATAATATATCACTCGATGAATTACTAAAAGGAGATGAAAATCTAGTGAAGTATTTACAGGAAAGCACCGATATAGTTAACAGCAATAGAAAGCTCATAATAGGATTTATACTAAATATCCTATTCGCAGTATTGCTCGTACCCGCTGTTGTCTACTATGAAAATATGACAGCTGCATTAGTAATTTTTATTGTAGCAGCGGTAAATATTACCATTCTGTTTATTAATTTTGTAAAACGTATATAGGAGGCGAGAATCATGACATTACCAATGATTATACTATTTATATCAATTGTACCCATATTAGTATATCTTAATGTAAATCTATATAAACTAATCAATCTAGATGCAAAAAGCAGAGGAATAGAAAAACCTACTCTTTGGAGTTTTATCGGCATCTCTGGAAGTAGAGGTGAGGGACTAATACTCTATCTTCTTAAAAGAAGCGACTATAGAAAAAATATGAGTGATGCAGATATAGTACTAAGTGAAAAGTATAAAGCCAAAGTAATAACTTCGTTTATTATTATAATGATAGTTTCAATAGCTTTGGTCTTTTTATTGATAAAACCATCTTTATAGTTTTGTTTCCAACTAAAACACCAGAGTTATCCTGGTGTTTTTTCTTCCCCATTTTTATAATATTGTGATACAGTATAGTTATGTGGATATGTATGATATTTAAAGTACACATAACTTTGAAGAAACTACTAGATATGAACTTAAAGCTTGATACATGTCTGATATATATCAAAAAACAAAAATATATATCAGATATGTATCTAATATATATGAATAATATAGAGGTGATATTATGTCAAAGCAAGTCCCATCAATGGATGAGTGGTTAAAAGAAGCAAAAAAAGATGCCAATGCGAATAATGTTGGTATGTATTTGATACACAATGGAACTGTTCGTGAAACACCAAAAGCTAAGGTGCGTTTAGGTCAAGAAGATGCTAAGCTCGTAACTGGTATGGAGTTTTCATATGATAAAGAAAAAGTTGAAGCAGCTATTGAGGAAACTAAAAAAAGAGACGGAATCTTTTATGTTAGAGCTTGGCTTAATGAAGGATATCTGGAATTAGGTGATGATATCATGTATATATTAATAGGTGGAGATATCAGACCAAATATAATAGATGCTCTTCAGGCTCTTGTAAGTAAGATTAAAAATGAATGTGTTGTAGAAACTGAAATTAACTAGCAAGGTGGTAGTATATGATAAAAAGTGAAGTTCTGGAAATAAGAAGACAGTTTAAGGAAGACAGCACTGCAATTTCGAGAATATGCGGTTGCTATGTAGACAGTGAAAAGAATAAAAAAGCTTTATTCTCAGGCTCTTTTCTGACTTTACCAGAAGAAGATATGCTCAAATATTTTGAAATATTTAAAAAAACTCTCTCTGGAACATTAGGGAAGAATCTTCTAAATATGGAGTTTCCAAGAGATGAAGAATTTAAAAATGAAAAGAACGACTTCCTCATGGAGCTCAGAAAAAGCGAATTAAAAGATGATGAACTTCTTACGAAATTCTATGATCAGGTAATAGATTCTTATGATTATGCTGGTAATTATCTGATTTTATTGATTCATGCAGCATATGATATCCCTGCTAAAAGCAGTGATGATATTGAAATGGAAGATGCTTCAGATGAAGTTTTCAGACATATTCTGTGTTCTATCTGCCCTGTTGACCTATCTAAGCCTGCTCTTAGCTATCAACCAGAAGAAAATAAGATCAGTCATAGAAATAGAGACTGGGTAGTTGGAATGCCTTTAAACGGCTTTCTTTTCCCTGCCTTTAATGACAGAAGCACAGATGTAAACAGCATTCTCTATTATACTAAAAAGCCTGACTCTATTCATGATGAACTTGTTATGGAGTTATTAGGCTGTGAGCCTCCTCTTACGGCTGATGTTCAGAAAGAGACTTTCACAAATATAATAGAGGAATCTCTTGGAGAGGATTGCAGTTATGAAGCTGTGAAAAATATACATGAAAATCTCAGCATAATGCTTGAAGAAAGCAAAGAGGATATGCGTCCTGAAACAATAGACAGAGAAGAGTTAAAATCTGTTCTCTTGGATAGCGGTGTTAAAGAGGAAAATATAAACATACTAGATAAAAAAATATATGAAAACGAAGAGTTGAAATCAGGTCTACATCTCACTAATCTAGTTAACACTAGAAGCTTTGATGTTAAAATGCCCAATATTTCAATTAAGGTTTCTCCTGAATCGGTTCACCTCATAGAAACTAAAATCGTCGATGGAAGGAAATCTATCGTAATCCCTGTAACAGATGAAGTAAAGGTAAATGGAGTTCCTGTAAATATCAAAGGAAATAATAGTTCAGAAGAATAAACAGATTCCCCTGGGTTAAGTATGAAATATTCTTTATTACAAGAAATATTTAGTACTTAACCCAGTTTTTTTCGTCTCCCCATTGCATTTAAAATGCATTTTTCAACACAATCGTCACATTTCTCATTTCAATTTTAAAATTGAGTTTTTGCTTTTTAATCCCTGGTCTCCTATTCACCATAGTCGTATTTAATTTAAGCACATACTATCAAAAAACAACTAATGATATTGATTATCATTGACATTCATCCTCGTAATTATATAATTAATACTAAAGATAGACTTAATAAAATATTATGGAGGTATTGTAATGAAGACATTTTTTAAAAGCTTTTTACTTCTTTCTATTTTATCATTGATTTTGATCGGTTGTGGTAAAAACAGCGAAGAAAATGATTCAAAGAAAGATACTGATTCAAATGTCACCAATGTAACCGAAGAAAAAAGTGATAAAAAGAAAGTAACAACTACCACTTCATTTCTATATGATATGGTAAATCAGCTGGTTGGAGATAAAGTTTATAATCAAATGATAGTACCGGCAGGGGAAGATCCACATCTCTATATAGCTAAACCTAAAGATTTGGATAAGATAAATAATGCTGATCTTGTATTGTATCATGGTATGCATTTTGAAGGAAAAATGGTAGATGCTTTAGAGAAAGTAGGACACTCAGTTTCTGAAAATTTCCCTAAGGACAAAGTCGAGAAAATGGATGATGATGGTGAAGAAGTAATCGACCCCCACTTTTGGTTCGATATAGATCTTTATAAAATTGCTACTGAGAACGCATCTAAGAAACTGATTGAGCTTCTTCCTGAAGAAAAAGAAAATATTGAAAAAAATACAAAAGATTATTTAGCTAAACTCGATGATCTGAATAAGGAATCTAAAGAAGCTATTGCTAGTATCCCTAAGGAACAGAGATTTTTAATAACTCCACATGATGCTTTCAACTACTTCTCTAGATCTTTTGATATCCCGGTAATGGCACCTCAGGGAGTATCTACCGATTCAGAGGTAGCAAATAAAGATATCGATGAAACCGTTGACTTCATTGTACAGAATAAGGTTAAAGCAATTTTTGCTGAATCAACAACAGATCCAGCACGTATGGAGAAATTGAAAGAAGCTACAAAAGCAAAAGGTTTTGATGTAAAAGTTGTCAGCGGAGAAGGAAATGAACTGTTCTCCGACTCATTAGCTCCGGAAGGACAAGAAGGAGATAATTTCATTGACATGGTTAAGCACAATGTCAAACTTATAGTAGACAACCTGAAATAATACAAGGAGGAATTAGTCATGGAAACCGTGTTAAAAGTAGAAGAAAATATTAAAAATAAAAACAACTGCAAATCTAACTTAAAGGATGATATTTTGGTAAAAGTTGAAGATTTAACTATTGCATACCATGATAAGCCCGTTCTGTGGGACAATGATGTAAATATTGTTAAAAACTCAAGAACAGCTATTATCGGTCCTAATGGAGCAGGTAAATCTACTTTAATAAAAGGTATCCTTGGACTTCAAAGACCTCTTTCTGGTAAAGTACTTATCATGGGTGAACCTTTTAATAAAGTTCAAAAGCAAATAGCATATATACCTCAGGCTAGTACTGTCAACTGGGACTTTCCTACTACTGCACTGGATGTCGTTCTTATGGGAAGATATGTTCATCTAGGCTGGATTAAACGTCCAAAAAAATCAGACTATGATATAGCTCTCAATGCACTTGAAAGAATAGGAATGGAGCAGTTTAAAGACAGACAGATATCTCAATTGTCGGGAGGACAGAGACAGCGTGTTTTTATAGCCAGAGCTATAGCACAAAATGCTGATATATACTTTATGGATGAGCCCTTAGCTGGTGTAGATAAAATGACCGAAAAAATAATAATAGAATTTTTAAAAGATAGCCAAGCAGCTGGTAAAACATCTATCGTAGTTCACCATGATTTAAACACTATAAAGGAATATTATGATCATTTGATTATACTGAATAAAAAAATAATAGCAGAAGGTCCTGTTAGTGAAGTCTTCACAAAGGAGAATCTGGAAAAAGCAGAAATGACGGGTGATTTCAGTGATTAATATGGATATACTAACAAGCTACTCTTTTCTTGTAGTTTCTATAGGAACTTTTATAATGGCTGTAGCAACCGGAGCAGTCGGATGTATAACAGTATTAAAAGGCCAGTCGCTTATAGGTGATGCTATAGGCCACTCTGCATTTCCAGGTATAATTGTGGCTTTTATGCTTTTTATGCAAAGAGACCCAACAATACTGATGTTAGGTGCTTTATTTTCAGGGGCTTTCGCTTTTATTCTCATTCAGGTAATAAAAGAAAACTCCAAACTCGACTTGGATGCATCCTTAGCCGTAATATTATCCTCCTTTTTCGGTCTAGGTATGGTTTTAAAAAGCCATATTCAAGGAAATCCAAAGTTCTTGAGTGCATCCCAGTCGGGACTTCAAAATTATATATTCGGTCAAGCCGCTTATATAATGCAAAAAGATATTAAATTGATACTAGCAGTAGCTATACCATCTATTATCCTACTCGTATTGTTCTACAAAGAGATTAAAGTTTTTGTTTTTGATGAAGTCTATGCTAAGACAATAGGCCTTAATTCATCTATTATGTACGGGATAATAGTTATAATAACTATGAGTTTGATTGCAACAGGACTTAAAATTGTCGGCGCAATACTTATATCGTCACTGCTTATAGTTCCGGCAATTACGGCAATGCAGTGGAGCAATAAGTTCAATATAGTACTCATAATCGCATCAATAGTCGGTGGAGTATCTGCTGTAACCGGAACCTATATCTCCACAGCAATAACAGGAATGTCTACTGGTCCTACGATAGTTTTAATTATGAGTTTATTTGCTTTTCTATCGTTGATTATTGGACCTAGGGGAATTCTATCTAGAAAAAGACTTAGGAGGGCGTGCGATGGTTTTTAATATATCTAGCATCCTATCATCTAGCGGTCAAATACTTGCTGTGCTAATAATCACATCAGTTGCATGCTCATTAATAGGAAACTTTCTAGTTCTTCGTAAATTATCTATGGTTTCAGATGCCTTAGCTCATTCAGTGCTTCTGGGAATAGTTTTAGCTTTCTTCATTACAAAAAGCATAAACTCCCCGCTTTTGATTCTGGGTGCTGCTATATTTGGTGTAATTACAGTGTTTGCAATTGAAATGATATCAGGCACAGGACTGGTCAAAAATGACGATTCGGTTGGAATAGTTTTTCCGTTGTTCTTCTCTCTCGCAGTAATTCTAATAACAAAATTTGCTCGTAATGTGCACATAGATACCGATGTTGTTTTAATGGGAGAGGCAATAATGATCCCTCTTAATACTGTAAATATTCTAGGAGTTGTCTTGCCTAAATCATTATTTTACATGGGACTCATTTTGATAGTAAACGCAGCATTCGTAATTATTTATTTTAAAGAACTGAAAATTACAACTTTTGATGCTGAGTTTGCAACGATTGCCGGCTTTTCATCAACTCTTCTGTTCTATATATTGATGACACTGACATCCTTTACATCTGTAGTCGCTTTTGATGCAGTCGGAGCCATTCTGGTAATTTCTTTCTTAATAGCTCCTAGTGCTTCTGCATATTTAGTTACTAAAGATTTAAAACACATGATCATTGTCTCAGCGATTTACGCAACTGTAAATTCAGTATTAGGCTATTTCATAGCGGTAAAGTACAATATCTCAATGTCCGGAATAATTGCAACAGTTGCGGGTATAACTTTTCTAATAACATTTCTATTCAACAGAAATGGACTTTTTACTTCTATTATTTTAAAATACAGAAATCGTAAAGAGTTTAAAATTGAACTACTGATAATGCATATAGGAAATCATCTAGGAGAAGAAGATGAAATAGAAGAGCTTGGATTTTCCACTATCAAAAATCATCTTCAGTGGAAAGCTGATGATGTTGAGAAGCGAGTTAATAAGTTGATAGACCAGGGGCTTCTTGCTAGAAATGAAAGTAAAAAAATATATACCCTTACCAAAAAGGGACTTTTGAAATATCATAAAATAAAATATGCGTACGGAATGTTAATTAAATAAACCTCAAAACCTCAAAAAGTTCACTTAAAGCTAAGTTATCCTCTTGCTTTAAGTGAATTTTTTACTATTACCAGATATCTTATCCCAATTATTCAGTATTATTATTCCGCTCACTATCAATATAAGTGCTATGACAGCAGAAATTTTCAGCTTTTCCCCTAAAAAAATGACTGACAACGCTGACCCGAATATAGGAATCAAAGTCTGAAATATGCTTATCTTTGACAGTGCATGGTATTTAACCAACGTAGTCCATAGTCCAAAGGCAATGCATGATATAAGTGCCATATAGATAAGCAGTACAAAAGCAGACCCCCCAACTGGGTTTAATCTTCCACCTCCAATGAGGCCAATGATTATCAATAGAACTCCACCTGTGAAAAGCTGATAGCCAGTTACTACGAATGAGTCCGTTTTACTGGTCAGCTCTTTACTAATTAAAACACCGACTGCACCTGCAAATGAGGCCAGAAGCATGAAAAATTCACCATTGAATGCGAAACTCGAAGACAGCTTTCCCTTTCCTAAATTTAAAACTATTACACCGACTAATCCCATAATACATCCTATTGCTTTACCTGTCGTCATTCTGTCATGTCTATAATATGCAGCTGCAAGCAGAACTGCCATAAGTCCACTGGTAGCACTTATTATAGATCCATTCACTCCCGTAGTGTGGGAAAGTGATACATAGAAAAATGTGTATTGGATTCCCGTCTGGACAAGTCCTAAAGCTGTAACTCCCTTAAGCTCTTTAAAACTTACAGACGGAAGCTTTTTAGTAGTAAGTACAGATATTATGAGCGTGAGAATCCCTGCCAATGCAAACCTTGAACCTGCAAACAACAATATAGAAAATGTATTTTCTTTATCCACATTGAACAATTCATATCCCAGTTTAACCGATGGAAAAGCACTTCCCCAGAGCATTGTACAAAATATTGCAACGGGAACCCATATATATGATCTTTCAAACAAACTATTCGACGATTCTTCCTGTTCTGAACATTCTCGATTATTCTTTAAATCTGTTTTATAGTCCATTAAACCACCTCTAAAAATAGTATATCAGACCCTTGACCAGACCTCTGATATTTTTAGTGTCAAAGTGAAAAATTTCCATAAAAATACTCAATTAAAACACTCCATGAAAATATTCTTCAAAATACTATTTAAAATATCATATTTCTAAAAAAATCGAGCATAGGCTGAAATCTAAACCCATACTCGATTTATCTTAAGCAGATATTTTGATATCTTGACACTTCTCTTTATTTAGAAAATAAGTATTCTTAATTACAAAATATAAATTCTAAGCAATTTCTTTCTCATCAGTTATTGCATTCCAGAAAAATGCAGCTAATGCTGCTCCCACTAACGGAGCAAGTAAGAATACCCAGACTTGTGATATAGCTTCTCCTCCAACCAGAAGAGCTGGCCCTAAACTTCTTGCAGGGTTAACAGAAGTTCCTGTTAACGGGATGCCCATTATATGAACAAACGCAAGAGTAAGTCCTATAACTATTCCTGCTATATTAGCAGTTTTCACACTCGATGTTACTCCAATAATTGCCATAATAAATACAAAAGTTAAAATTACTTCAACTACAAATGCTCCGCCCATAGATAAGCCCACTGCTGAGTTAGCTCCAAATCCGTTCTGCCCAAGTCCAGCTTCTGCAAACCCTAAGCTTCCTGAACTCGTAATGATGAACTTAAGAACTGCACTCGCAATTATAGCCCCGATAACCTGAGCTACAACGTATCCTGCAAAGTCCTTTGCTGTTATTTTCTTTCTGATAAGCATTGCAAGCGAAACTGCTGGGTTGATGTGACATCCCGATATATGTCCTATTGCGTACGCAGCAGCAACAATTGAAAATCCGAATGCAAAAGCAATACCCAGTATACCTAGTGTGCCACCTGCAACAGCTGCGGATCCACATCCAAAAAGTACTAATACAAATGTTCCAAATAATTCTGCGATGTACTTTTTCATTTTTTTCACTCCCTTCACACTTTTTTTAGAATCAAACCAATACCAAAAGGCTTATACACGCGAATATTCACAATATATAGAACCATATTTAGTAGCTTTTGATTCTTTATTCTATACTTACCGACTTATGCCCATAATAACAATCTCTTTTAATAAATACTTTTCATTCTTAATTAGACTATTCTTCTTCTGATTCTTCCTCATACTCTTCGTCTTCATCTTTTTCTCCAAAAATGAAGTTCATAGACATACCAACCAAAGACCCGAATAATGTTTGCGTAATCGAATTAAAAGCATAGGTTCCAGCTGTATCGAATGTGTTTAAAAAAACCATACCATAGTACATTATGCATCCCGAAACTGTAGATTCCTTCTTGGCTGCCAAATTTATAACTAGAATTACAGGAAGAACACCTAATCCTTTCAATAAAATACTGTCCGTAAGAAAAGCTACAGCCATTCCTATTATCCCGCCAATGAACATACCAATATTCTTAATAATTATGGAGTCCAGCGAACGCTTTTTTGTACTTCCCACTCCTACTGTAGCCCCTATACAAGCATAAAAAGGATTTTGGCTGAAAAGAAAATGCATAGCTGCTGCTGATATAGTAACTGCTGCTGTTGTTTTCATTGCAGTAAATTTGAGTTGCTTATCCAAAACCTCACCTCTAATAAAATGTATATTATATTACCAATCTCTTATTATTTTACATTTACATTATATCATAGCATAAAAAACATATCCTTCTCATTAGTCCTATTTTATCGCTGTTCAACACCTATATAACTGAACTGATAGTATTTTATCCAATAATTATAAGTCATTGATTCAACTGAATATAGTTTCATCCAGGCTTTAAGCTAAATCTTTGTATATTAGACTAGACTTTGGGTATATATATGTAATGTATGACAATGATCTGTCAAAATAATATTTATATAGAAAGGAAGTGAGAGCGACGGTTTCGCTCAGCGCCATTACTTTGCTGTTACTGCACCGTTACTATATTGGCATGAGCTTGTCGCGTTAATGATGAATTTATATGATAAAGAACCATGGAAAGAAGTGTATGATTTTTGGTTTGATCCTGAAAATATGCCTTACTGGTTTGAGAAAAGTGATGATTTTGATAAAAAACTGCATGATAAATTTTATGAAACATGGAAAAGAGGATGTGAGGGGCTGCTGTCTGACTGGAGAGAAAATATATATGGTCGAATAGCTGAAATAATAGTCCTGGATCAATTCTCAAGAAATCTATGTAGAAATGAAGCCTGTGCATTTTCACAGGATGGAATGGCTTTAATACTAGCACAGGAAGCTATAAAACTTCCTGAATATAAAAACTTAAAAATGGAAGAGAAGAAATTCATAGCTATGCCATTTATGCACTCTGAATCTAAAGGCATACATGAAGAGGCCGTAAAGATATTTGAGGAAATAGGGCATGAAGAATCTTTAAACTATGAGCATCTTCACAAAGATATAATAGATAGATTCGGCAGATATCCTCATAGAAATAAAGTACTGGGCAGAGCTTCCTCTATAGAAGAACTGGCCTTTCTAAAAGAGCCTAATAGCAGCTTCTAGTGTTTTTACAGATATATGACTTTGTTTATTTAGCCTAATATATGTTCATATTTTTAGCCAATAAGTTGATGATATAACCATGTTAATAAAAAATTAATATACTCTTAATTCTATTGTTATACTAGGATAATCATACTATGTTAGTATTAAGCTGAAGAAGAAGGTTTATTACTTCTAAAAGAAAGAGGTGCATACGTATGATTGTTGCAAGAATTAAGAAGTTACTAGGAGTTTCTGCTCTGATTTGTCTTTTAGTGGCATTGGCAGGGTGCAAAGAAGAAACAAATGTAACATCATTGAGCACCGTTGATACCGTAAAAGGTGCTAATAGTGAAGAATCTCAAGCAGTTTTTGATTAGTGAGTTAATCCACTGGATAATCTGAATTAAAAGATATAATTCTTTTAATCTTTTCATAAAAAATCTAAAAAAACCTATTGAATTTTATCTCCCCCAAGAGTTATCTCATTCAATAGGTTTTTTATTTGCTTATTTTTTACTAGCTACATTTGCAGCCACCTGAACAGGATCCCATGTCCCTGAAAAAGGTGGTGAATACGCAAAATCACTATATGCAAGTTCTTGAAGTGTCATCTTATTCTGAACTGCTAATGCCATAGCATCTATTCTCAGAGCTGCTCCTTTTTTTCCAACAAGCTGTGCTCCTAAAATTCTTTCTGTTTCTTTTTCAAAAATAATCTTAACATACAGATCTTCGAGACCAGGATAATATCCTGCGTGGCTCTTTCCTTTTATGAAAGCCGTACCAAAATCGAATTCACTTTTCTCAGCCTGATGCTCATTAAGTCCAGTCTGACTTAGCTCAAGATCTAGAACCTTTACAGCAGAAGTTCCAATTCCACCACCGAAAGACTTATCTTTTCCAGCAAGAATCTCTGCTAAAAGTCTTCCCTGTCTATTAGCATAAGTAGCTAGAGGAATGCTTACAAGTTCATCAAGAACACTGTGATAAAGTGTTGCACAGTCTCCAGCCGCATATATACTCTCAACGTTCGTCTTCATCTTTTCATCAATAATGATGGCACCATTATCTAGCTTTTCAATTCCAGTTCCTTCTAGAAATTTGGTGCTAGGCTTCACACCAATGGCTACCACAACCAAGTCCGCTTCGTATTCTCCTTCACTCGTCTTCACCGATTTCACTCTGCCATTTTCATCTGCAATAATATCTTCAACATCATCATTCAGATGTAAATTTATATTCTTTTCTCTGAGCTCTTCAAGTAAAATATCTCTTATTTCCTGATCAAAAGAGCCCATTATTCTCTCACTTCTATTGATAACAGAAACGTTCTTACCTAAATTATAGAATGACTCAACAAGCTCCATTCCAATATATCCTCCGCCGACAATTATCACTTTTTTTACATCATCCTTTATTGCCGCTTTTTTTATGCGCTCTCCATCTTCAATCGTTCTGAGTTTAAACACATTCTCCATGTCCAAGTCAACAAATGGAGGCAAAATTGGAGATGCCCCTACAGCAATTACTAAATCATCATAGGTTTTGTTGAATTCCTCTTCTGACTTTAAATCCTTAACTGCAATCGACTTACCTTCCGGATTTACCTTCAAAACCTCATGAAATGTTTTTATCTCTATTCTCTTATCATCAAAGTCTTCCGGCTTTTTTACTATAAGTTTGTCGGAATCTATTATATCATCGCCTATATAATATGGAAGTCCACACGCACCATAAGATATATTTTCACCCTTTTCATACACTGTAATATTTACATCTTCAGACTCTCTAAGAAGCTTTGCAGCACAACTCATACCTGCTGCAACTCCTCCTATTATCACTACTTCTCTCATAACAAAAGCTCCTCTCTATAAAACCTCTCGAATTTCATTCTGTTTCAAAATTGGAGATCATCAGATATTACTGACCGTTATAAGAATATATACCCGAAGAATTTAATTTTAAAATAATTGTTAAATTAATCACCTTATTTATCGTTTGTTTTTAAGAAACTCTTTTTCAGAAACTCTTTTTGAATGGACCTAATTCAGCAAATCTAACTCTAAAGTGAGTTGATCGCAATGATTACAGATGTTACTAAACTCAGTACTATAAAAGATACAAATATTATCAATGCCTTCTTATTCCCAAAGTTTATAGTACTGCCTATTCCGACTCTCTTTGGAACGAATATGGTTGGATCTTCTTTATCATAATAAATCGTCCCACCTAAAATCCACTTATCATCATCTTTATGTTCACCTGTTTCTGTATCTTTAGAGAGCTTTTCGCCCATATTTCCAACTTTCAATCCGATGATTATTGGAGTTATTATTGAGAACATAACAATAATAACTGTAAGTACATTAACTAAAACCATGCTTTTTAATAAAGTCATAATCATTAACTGTGCCACTATGAACAGAGCAATCATAACTGTAGCCATACCCACCAAAAAATATGACCATATTACTCTTGCTCTCAAGATATTCTCCGCTCCAACTTTTGGTTTCTTATTGTAATTCTGCTGCTTCATCATAACAATAGAAAAATTAACTACAAGCATTACTATAAGTGTAAATAATCCAACCAAAGGCATTGCGGCAAGGGTTCCAAAACTCTTGTCTGAATATCTATTTATATTCCCACTAAAATCCCAATGCATAGGTAATTTGTCAGGTACATTACCATAATTTACAAATGTAAATACTGAAATTCCAACAATCATTAAAAGAGGAATCAGATATAGTTTCCAAGGCACACCTCCATACTTCAGCTTGTCCTTAGAAAGTTTAATATCAACCCTTTGCACATAGTCCTTTTTTACGACCAGATTTTCTTTCTTCCATCTTTTAAGCTTTTTATTATAGCTGAGGTACACTCCAAATGTGGCCATCATAACTACGATTATTGTAGAATATGATATTGCTCCTGGAAATGTATAGTAGCTTATTAGCAATGCGATAGCTACGGATGCTATTCCTGATATTATCATGTCTCTCTTGTACTCACTTCTGATACTTCTCACCTCAGAATTTCCCGTATTTTCTGTTCCTATAAAAACTCCTATATGCACTCCCTTTCTAGAGAACAGATCAATAAACACGAAAGTTAAAGTCCAGAAAATGTAAATCACTGCCATAGTAATTAAAAAAACAGTTCT
This sequence comes from uncultured Clostridia bacterium, assembly GCA_964489735.1. GTDB lineage: Bacteria > Bacillota > Clostridia > Tissierellales > Gottschalkiaceae > Andreesenia. The sequence goes on from CAZBAL010000003.1 coordinate 99,035, forward strand.
ATCATTCATCAATCTCACCCTTTACTTTTCTTATTTTTTCATCTATGATACTTTTTATTTCATCTTCTGTCACACCTCTATTCAGTGCATCAGAAATCATGAAATAGAGTTCCTCCTTCATTCTCTTTTTATTTTCCTCACTAAAATCTGGTATTTCCTCCGAAATCGCAGCGCCTTTTCTTCTGTCCATATTTACATATCCCAATGCTTTAAGCTCCTGATATGCTTTGTTAACGGTATGAAGATTCACACCGATATCTTCGGCTAGTGCACGAACACTAGGAAGCGACTCCCCTAACTCCAATTCCCTCTCTGCAATTCCGACTATAATCTGCCGAACTATCTGTGTATAAATTGGAATCTCTGAATCAAAGTCTATTTCTAATATCATTTTTATCACCAATCCTAAATCCTATATTAATCCCAGACATTCAAATCAGTAGATTTATAAGCTCTTGAACTTATCCATACTATATATTTATTCTAAACTTATAATTTTCACATTGTTATATCTGTTATATATATAATAGAACAGATATGCTTTTATTGCAAATTAATTTAAAGTCAATTTTATTTCAGGTCAATTTATAGGTAGACAAAAAATAACGCCCTAAAACATTTCTGCTTTAGAGCGTATTTTTATTAATTTTATATATTATATCCTATTCCCATCGATAGTGAAAAAACTCGTTATTTGTATGGTATATTTTTCCATCCAATGCATTTTTGAGAACTTTATTATACTCTTCTATGCATAGTTTATAATCTATCATCGTCACAGTGTAATCATGCAATAGGCTATCCTTATCCTTGTAGTAATGGTCTGGCTCCTCTATTAGACCATAAAAAGGATGTGGTCCATCATAGTCTTTTAATTTTCTGTTTATCTCTTCTTCTGACCATTTAGCTATTGATAAGCTTGCACTTAATGTGTCTTCTAATATTGTACTTTTATCTTTTATTCCTCTGTAATCAGGTCCAGACATATTATCAGGATTATACTGTACTTCATATATCTTTCTTGCTTCTGTTTCTTTCATATTGTCCATTTTGTCCATATCAATACTTAATTCTTTCAGTAAACTATTAGCTCTTCTTTCTGTCTGTTCTTTTTTTGCTTTTTCTATTATACCTTCAAGTATGTTCACATTCTTCTCATTTGCTTCAAGAACTTCTTCTACCAGCTTTTTCTGCTCTGGCTCTAATGAGATGCTCTCCTGTCCGAACTGCTCTCGTGCTAAAATCATATACTCCTTATATGCATTTTCTTCTTCAATAGCTCTTTTTGTCATATTGATACTGTTCTCAAACTCTTCTTCCATAGTTGAGTGTCCATCTCTCACATACTGTCTTTTCTGCTCATATATTTGTTCCCTTCTCTCTTCCGAAACATCTTCGAAATTAGGAAAAGAATTAGTCAAGGCCGTTGCTAGCCTTTCATTAGTAAATTTAAGTCCTGACAATGATGTATCACCAGGATTTTGATTATATATCTCTTTAATAGAGGCATCTGCAAAAGTTATCATTCCTTCTGAATACCTTGATAATTTTTCGAATGCTAGACTATTGATAATCTCTTCTCTATTTGCTTCCATCTCAGTAATCCTCTTTTCGTAGAGTGGCCTATTATTATCAATGGCTTTTAGGGCTTCATCTATGTACTTATTCACTTCTTCTTTCGTGAGCATCTTGCCTGTATAAGCAACCCTTCCCTTCTCTAATATCTTAAGTCTGTCCTCTTCAGTTACCTTGCTTAGGCTACCAGTATTTTTATTTGCTACATCTTCAGGACTCTTCCCATTTTCTTCAATTCTTCCATACGGAGAACCACAGCCAGAAACGGTAATAACTAAAGCTAAAGATAACAGAAACATGCTCTTTTTTGAATATTTTTTTATTCTTGATTTAAAAATAGTCACTTCTCTCAACCTCCTAACCAACCTCTATTAATGTAAATACCCATATTTTCAACTTTTTCCCATTTTCCTCTTCAATCTAGTATCTATGACTCTAATTAGAATACTATCTTATGTTCCAATCAACAAAAATATTGTTATAAACAAAAAATAACGCCCTAAAACATTTCTGCTTTAGAGCGTATCTTCTATATAGACAGTTTAGCTTTAAAGAAATATTTATATAACTTTCCGAAAGCTAGTGCAAATAGTATGAATATAGCCCAATTGCTAATAGCCAACATAATATTCTGTCTATTTCCAATAAATCCTGCAAACATATTGACCAAAATTAAAGAAGTCGTTAATGTCAGCAATATATGGTAAATATAGCTTACAGGCTTAATGGTATAGAACATCCCTCTTCTTTCCGTTTTAATATATCTTGAAATATATATACCAACCAGTACCAAAATCACAGTCAGACCAAAAAACATCAGAACCGCACTCAGTGGAGTATAGTCCTTGAACATTATTCGAAATGGACTGATATAATCCATTTCATCAAGAGTCTTAATTATAAAGCTTCGATCCTGCTGTTTATCAATCTTTATAACTCCTGAGAGCAAACCATAAGTGAAAAGATCTGTTAAAAATCTCAAAAATGCAAAACCTAGAAAGGCTATAAAACTGCTCCCTAGATAACTAATCAAATTCCCACAGTAATTACCTAAGAATGTAAACATAGTGGTTAGTCCAGAAAATAATAATACTATTTTCAGAGATTTCATTACAAAACTCTCCATATCTAAAACGTCAGAATATGGTGATACTTTATAAATAATAAATACTATAAGTATCTGTGTAATGCAAAAAATTGCCGTTTTACCTGTAGCAAATACTGTTTTTGCCAAATATTTTTTAGCCTTCGAAATGGGTACGGATTCATCAAACAGTTTATATCTTGTCATTGATTCCATGCTCGTAACCGTCCCTGCTACAATAAGGGCAAAAATAAAACCGAGCATTATAATAGCCCCTTGTGATATTGGTGATTCTAAACTAAAAACAGATAATTTATCCGTTTTTGTCTGTGCAATTTCCACTGCTTTCATATATTCAATGTTCTTATCAGTGACTCCATTTTTTTCATTTTTTTCACTCATCTGAATAATAGAACCTCTTAACGCATGATCCATATATTCATCATCAGGGTATTTTTCTGAAAGTGCCTTAATTTCAGTTATCTCTCTTTTTGATATTTTACTCTTAGTCTTATTTAACTCCTCTTGCTTTTTATCTGTTTCTCTAATGAATTTTTCCATATATTCTGGAGAATCTAAACCTTTTGCATATCCACCGTTTTCTTTTTTGTCGACATAGCTCACAGCTCTACTCCTATTAAAAAGAGTTGTTTTCTTATTTATTGATACTGTCGATACAAATATTGTTATTATTGAGAAAAAAATCATTATACCAACAAATCTGAGTCTATATCTAATCCAAAGTAACTTAATATATTCCTTCATATCCAATCCTCCTTTTTCTGCTAATATATATAATATTCTTTAATATCTTATATTTTTTCATGCCGTATATGACTATGTGTTTTCTCATTCTAAGCTCAAACTAAATACTGAGCTTTGCATTGAAAAAGTATCTGTATAATCTTCCCAGTACTGCTATAAATACAAAATATACTATAATGCTTATAAGTATATTTTGATTGCTGCTCTCTCCTTCCAATAACACAGCCTTAACAACTATAACGGGATTCAGTGCTGTGAAAGCAGTGAATAAGACATAGTATATTTTATCTATTATCTCATTATTGTAGAACATTCCACTTCTCTCTGTTTTGATATGTTTGGAAATAAATCTCCCTAAGATAATAATCAGTAACACTATAATTATAAACTTCACAGTCAAAACAAAATCAATGCTATCTGGATCCATCAGTTTTAATGTAGGTAAAAAATTGTATATTCTTTCACTCATCGATATGATTCCCGGCATAGCTCTTCCGGATATTGATTCTGGCAAGAATAAGCCCAACATCATAGTTAAAGAAGCACTTAGCATAGGAGCCCCTAGCAGCATAAATACTACCGAACCCAGGTAGCTTATGATATTACCGCAGTAGCTTCCAATAAAGACAAGAATTGAACTTATTCCTGCCAAGACTATCGTAATCATAAAAGCCCCTACAATTGGACCACTCATATCTATCACACCTGAATATGGAGACATTTTTTCTATAATCACAGCTATTAACACTTGAATTAACCAGAAAACCATTACACTTAAGATTGCAAATATAGTTTTACCTAAATACTTATTGGGCTTAGATATCGGTAGAGATTCGTCAAAATATTTATACCTTGTCATAGACTCTAAACTCGTAATATTACCAACTAGAAAAATAGAAAACATAATAGCAGTCATCACACCCCATGACAGTAATCCAAAATGTATCCTATTAGATTTTAAAGACATCTCAGATATTAGTACACTCGAGTCTAGCCCACTTCCATCATATAAGCCGAATTCCCTTTTCTCCCTATCTTCCAGCTGTATTACGAAACTTTCATAGATACTTCCCACACCATCTAAGTACTTTTCATTTTTCTTAAATGAGCTTTTTATCTCAATGATATCATTTTCCGTTATAGCCTTTTTAGATGAATTCAGCTCCTCTTTGAGAGTAGTTAGCTTGTCCTGAAAATTTTGTCTTTTACCTATGGTATCTTGGTCAGGCTCTTCGGTGGTCAAAAAACTCTCTCTATATTCTTCTACCAACTCCGGATTTTCTTTATGAA
>CAZBAL010000004.1:0-14394 GCA_964489735.1 uncultured Clostridia bacterium
ATACTGAATGCCATATACAATGCTACAGGTGTCAGAATATATTCTTTACCAGCAACACCTGAGAAGGTTTTGGCTGCACTTAAGAAAAGAGAATCTGATAAAAGCACGGATAAGGTAGAAAAAGATTCAGAATCTATCACAGCTTAATCTGTTGAGAAATTCAGGGATAAATGGATAAAGTATAGGCAAGACTGAATCAGCATAGAAAATTTTAAAACTAGAAGTAGATTAATAGAAGATAAACGAGGTGTAATAATGGACAATATTATAAATCCTAATGAAAAGCCAGATTTAATCTTTAAGAATGCTAAAATAATAGATGTATTTAACGGAGAAGTTTTTGATAGTAATCTTGCAGTCCAGAACGGACTGATTATGGGATTTGGAGATTATGAAGAAGCTTATGAAGTTATAGATTTAAAGGGGAAATATATTTCCCCTTCTTTTATAGATTCACACGTGCACATTGAATCATCAATGGTTTCACCGAAGGAATTTACAGAGCTTTTAGCTACAAGGGGAATAACTGCCATAGTTGCAGACCCTCATGAAATCGCAAATGTAAGGGGCTTAGATGGAATAGACTATATATTGAAAGCAACTGAAAATATTCCGTTTGATGTCTATGTAATGCTACCATCAAGTGTTCCAGCAACTCCTTTTGAAACTTCAGGGGCAATTCTCGAGGCCAAAGAGCTGAGTGAATTCATAGGACATGAGAGAGTCTTAGGGCTTGGTGAGATGATGGATTTTCAGGGAGTAATGGAGAGGCGAGAAGATATAGTTGAAAAAATCAATCTATCTGAAAGAGAAAATAAAGTTATAGATGGACATGGTCCTATGATTTCGGGAAAAGAGCTGGACTCATATATATCAGCAGGGATAAGAACTGAACATGAAGCTTCTACAGAAGAAGAGATGAAAGAAAGAATCAGAAAAGGGATGTATATACTGATTAGAGAAGGCTCAGCGGCGAGAAATCTTGAGACTCTTATTAAATATGTAAATAAAGACAATCTGAGCAGATGTCTTTTCTGTACAGATGATAGACATCCTGAAGATCTTATTATGAATGGAAGCATTGATAACAATATAAGACAGGCAGTAAAGTTAGGATTTGATCCGATAGATGCCATAAGAATGGCAAGTATAAATGCTGCTGTTGCTTATGGACTGAAGAAAAAAGGTGGAATTGCACCTGGTTATTGTGCTGATTTCATAGTATTTGATGATTTGAATGATCTAAGAGCAGAAAAGGTATATAAAGATGGGAAGCTGATTGCTGAAGACGGCATGATTAAAGAGAAGTTCCCTGAATATAACGATGATAGAGTTGGTTCAGCCGTTAATATAAGGGATATCATGAAAGATGATTTAAAGCTATCTCTAAAATCAGAAAATGTAAATATCATAGGTATAAAGAAAAATGAGCTGATAACCGACTTAATTGAAGGAAAAGTTGAGATTGAAGATGGAGAGTATAAATTTGGAAATGAAGATATAGTGAAGCTTTCAGTTATTGAGAGGCATACTGGAGATACCGGTATATTTACCGCATTGTTGAAGGGCTATGGAATAAAAAATGGAGCAATAGGAACTACCATAGCTCACGATAGTCACAATATAATAGTTGCAGGAGATAATGATGAGGATATTTTAGCCTGTATAAAGGAAATAAAGGATATGCAGGGTGGAATAGTCATATCTAGCGGTGGAAAGGTACTGGAAAGTCTTAAGCTTGAAATAGCTGGACTTATGACTAATCAGAAAATTGAAGAGGTAAATCGAAAGCTAAAATCAATGATTGAAACAGCTAGAGGTCTAGGGATACCTGAGGGGGTAGATCCATTTATGACGTTGTCGTTCTTAGCTTTACCGGTCATACCGGATGTGAAAATCACTGATAAAGGATTGTTCGATGTCAGAACTTTTGAATTTATTTCTATTGAAAGGTAAAAAGTGATATAATTATAAGAAGATAGAGCTTAATCATAATATATGGTTAAGCTCTAAATTATTGTGATGAGACTTAATAATTATACTGATTTTGATCTCAATAGGTGAGGAGAATATTCTGATGAAGAAAAAAGTTAGGGTAGAAGATAGTGTGGGTTCACTTTTAGCCTATGATCTTACGAAGATAGTAAAAGATGAATACAAGGGTCCTGCATTTAAGAAAGGACATATTATAAAAGAAGAAGATATAGAGCATCTTAAAAAGATGGGTAAGTATCATATATTTGTAATAGAATATGGTGAAGATGAAATTCATGAGGAAGACGCAGCAAGAATCATTAAGGATGCTGTTATGGGAGAAAATCTGAGTTATACGGAGCCATCGGAAGGTAAGATAGGAATAGTTGCTGAAGATAGAGGGGTATTAAAGATAGATGAAGAGGCCCTCTTCAAGATAAATATGATTGATATGGTAATGCTTGCAACAAGACATACCAACACTTTAGTTGAAAAGGGAATGACTGTTGCCGCAACTAGAATAATCCCACTTACAATTAAAAAGCAGGAACTTGGCAAGTTAGAAGAGATAGAAAATGAATATGGTAAAATAATAAATATAGTTCCTCTTCAAAAACTTAAAGTTGGAATATGTGTTACAGGAACAGAGGTTTATGAAGGGCTGATAAAAGATAAGTTTGGTCCTGTACTTGAAAAGAAGGCCAAAGATTTGGGTGGAGAAATTGTTGGAATAAAATTCTCTCCTGATGATAAAGAAAGAATCAGAAAAGAAGTAGATTCACTGATAGATGCTGGAGCCGACCTTGTCATGGTATCTGGTGGAATGTCAGTTGATGCTGACGATGTTACTCCACTGGCAATAAGAGATGCAGCAGAGGAAGTAATCACTTATGGTTCTCCAGTACTTCCAGGAGCTATGTTTATGTTAGCTTACAAAGGAAGCACTGCAATAATAGGAGTTCCGGCATGTGGAATGTTCCACAGAGTTACTGTTTTGGATTTGGTTTTACCTAGAGTGTTTACAAAAGAAAGACTTACAAAAACAGAAATAGCTAAATTAGGTCATGGTGGACTGTGCTTGAACTGTGAGGTATGCACTTATCCAGTATGTCCATTTGGAAAATAATATAGAGGTGATTTTGTGGATTTGTATAAACTAATAGGTGTCGATTTAAATAAAAAGCAGGTAATATCTATTGTAGGAGCAGGTGGAAAAACGACAACAATGTTTACACTTGCAAGAGAACTCAAAGAACTTGGAAAAAAAGTCTTAGTTACGACTACAACAGCAATTATGAAACCAACCGAAAAGGAATGTGACAGCTTTCTCACTATGGAAGAGGTTTCAAAAGATGAAGATGTACTGAGAGAGATTGCAAAGCCTGGCACTATTTCTGTGGTTATTGGAGAAGTCATAAGAGTTGATAAAGTTAAAGGTCTAGAAGAAGAAACTATAGACTATATAGATAATGAGGGTATATTTGACTATATAATTGTTGAGGCAGATGGTGCAAAGAGAAGATCTATAAAAGCTCCCAGAGAGGGAGAACCACTTATACCAAATTCAACTGATATAGTTTTAGGCCTTATTGGAATGAGCGTATATGGAAAAGAAGTGGATGAAGATACGGTTCACAGACTAGAAATATTTAAAGATATTTTAGATGTTGAGGATGGAGATATTATCGATGAAGATATGATTATTTCGCTTGTAAAACATCCTGAAGGCTTATTCAAAAACAGTGAAGATACAGAAAGATATCTAATTTTAAATCAGGCAGATAACGACAAACTTAAAGAGGCAGGGAAGAAGATAAAAGAAGAAATCCCTGAAAGCTTTGAACTTAAAAATGTATATATTATGAGTTATAGAAATGGTGAGATAGTAGAGTGATTTCGTTAATAGTCATGGCATCAGGCTTGGCTAGAAGATTTGGAGAGAACAAGCTGTTATCAGAGTTAGATGGGAAGCCTGTTGCTGAACATATTCTAAAAAAACTCAGCTCGATTTCAGGATTGGAATCTGATTACGAAAAAATTCTGGTCTGCAGAAATGAGGAGTTAAAAGAGCTAGGAGAAAAATATGGCTTTAAGACAGTCGAAAATACTGAGTATGAAAAAGGACAGTCAGAATCCGTTAAAGCCGGTATACTCAGTGCTTCGGATAGCACTAGGGGCTATATGTTTTTTGTTGCAGATCAGCCATTTGTTTCATGTGAAACAGTTAAGAAGATTGCCAAAGTCGGTCTAGAAAACAAAAGCTCCATTGTTATTCCAGTTCTTGAGAATGATTTGAATCTTAAAAGTGAGAGAGAAGTCAGTGTTGCTGGAATAAGCGGTGAGCCTCAAAGGACAGACAGTAAAAAAAGAGGGAATCCCGTATTTTTTCCTGCAGATTTGAAGATGGAACTCCTAGAGTTAAGAGGAGACAGTGGTGGTAGAGAGGTCATATCAAAAAACAAGGACAGACTTATTTTTGTAGGTATAGATGATAGTTTGGAATTTTTTGACATCGATACTAAAGAAGATTTAATTTATGCAGAGAATATTATGAAATCAGCTTCATATGGCAATTATAAATAAGCACGATTGAATGTATTTTAGATAGATCAATCTGATGTAATAAATTATGTTATAATTCAGTACAGGACTTGTTGTTAAGCTGATACAGATTGTCAGTCCGGTTTACTGATTGTAAAAAACAGAAAAATTATTATATAATTATATTAGTGTTAAGTGGTAAAGCATAGATATTAATATTCAAGAAGATTAGAGGTGAAGATTTGAAAGAGCTTATAGTAATCAGAGGTGCCGGGGATTTAGCTACTGGAGTTGCCTACAGGCTTCATAAAAGTGGATTTAGAGTTCTTATGTTGGATATAGAAACACCTTTGGTTATAAGAAGAACAGTTTCATTTGCTCAGGCAGTTTATGATGGGGAGATAGAGATTCAGGGAGTAAAAGGACTGAAGGTTGAAACTTTAGATGAAATCGTAGCGGCTTGGGATAGAGAAGAAATACCAGTTGTTGTCGATGAAAAGGCAGAGATGATAAGAAGAATCAGACCTAAGATAGTAGTAGATGCGATTTTGGCTAAAAAGAATCTGGGTACCAGAATTGATATGGCAGATATCGTTATAGGCATGGGACCTGGATTTACAGCAGGCGTAGACGTAGATGCCGTAATAGAAACACAGAGGGGTCACTACCTTGGAACTGTTATATTAGAGGGTAGACCAGCAGAAGATACTGGAGTTCCTGGCAACATCGGTGGGTTTACAAAAGAAAGAGTTATTCATTCACCAGCATCTGGAACTATCAAAAATATAAATAAAATAGCGGACGTTGTAAAGGCAGGAGAAGTAATAGCAACAGTTGATAGTGTTCCTGTTCATGCGACAATAGACGGTGTACTTAGAGGGCTTATACAGGATGGACTTTATGTTAGAAAGGGACTGAAAATTGCAGATATAGACCCTAGAGATGTTGTAAAGCACTGTTTTAGTGTTTCAGATAAGGCCAGAGCAATAGCAGGAGGAGTCCTGGAAGCAATTATGTACTTCCTGAATGAAGAGGAAAAAGGAAGAAGAGAAAAGAAAAAGCTTATGGAGTGAATAGATTGAAAAAGAGATGTGTATTGCTGGATCTGGATGGAACTATAACTGACTCGAGTTTGGGAATAACAAGATCGGCAGAGTATGCTTTGAACAAGTTCAATATAGAAGTTAAAGATTTGACAGAACTGAATAAGTTTATAGGACCGCCTCTTAGAGATTCATTCCAGAGATTCTATGGGATGACAGCAGAAGAGGCTGAGAAGGCAGTCGCTTATTACAGAGAATATTATGGTGAGAAAGGCATATATGACAATAAGCTTTATGATGGAATAGAAGAGCTCATAATAAAACTCCACAGCAAAGGTGTTGTTCTTGCCGTGGCTACAGCAAAAGCTGAGATATATGCGAAACAGATTCTTGAAGATTTCAATATCAGCCAGTATTTTGATTTTGTCTGCGGAAGTGAACTGGATGGAACCAGAGGCTGTAAGAATGAGATAATAGATTGTGTTCTTAAAAATATCAATAAGTCCGATGAAGTTGACAGTGTCATAATGGTCGGAGATAGAGAGCATGATGTATGCGGTGCAAGAGATAATGGTGTTGAATGCATAGGTGTTCTCTATGGTTATGGATGTGAAGAAGAGCTAAGAAATTCAAAAGCCAAGTATATAGTAAGTTCTGTAAAAGAACTTGAGAAACTTTTTGAAGATATTTGTTAGATTATATATGTTAATGTGTTAAAAAATGTATTTATATTAAAATGTGTTGATATAAAAAGTCCTGGAGTACGATATTTTCATACTCCAGGACTTTTATTTTTGATTAACTTCTCAATCCTGTACCTCTATCAATTAAATACCACGCAACTGAGTAAAGCACTATTGCAAATATTGCAAGAATTGATATAGATACAACTATAGGTTGTTCCATAACTCCAAGAAACCCATATCTAAATCCTGAGATCATATACACGATAGGATTAATTTTAGATACTTTCTGCCATATTGGTGGAAGCATTGAAATCGAATAGAACACACCACCCAAATAAGTTAAAGGTTGTAATACGAAAGTCGGAACAATTGAAACATCATCGAATGATTGCGCAAAGACTCCATTTATCAGTCCTGCCAGTGAGAAAACTGTGGAAGTCATAAATAGTGTTAATACAACTATAATCCATGAATAAACATGAAGCGGTACGAATAAAAGAGAAACGATTGTCACAAGTGTTCCTACTAATAGACTTCTTCCGAGTCCTCCAATTACAAATCCCCAAATTATTACATGTGTCGGTACCGGTGCAACTAAAATCTCTTCAATGTTTTTCTGAAACTTATGAGAGAAAAATGAAGAAGATACATTGCTATAAGAACTTGTTATTACTGACATCATTATAAGTCCAGGTACTATAAACTCCATATAAGAGAAACCATCTATCTGACCTATTCTGCTTCCTATCATCTTTCCGAAGATGACAAAATAAAGTGATGTTGTAATTACTGGGGGCACCAGTGTTTGCACCCAGATTCTCAAATATCGAATAGTTTCTTTAATCGCTAAACTTTTTAAAGCGGTAAAATAAAGATTAAACATTTTCTGCCTCCATCTGTTTTTTCTCTTCTGTTAATTTTAGAAACAGTTCTTCCAATCTGTTGGACTTATTTCTCATAGAAAGAACTTTAATATTTTTCTTATTTAATTGGTTGAATATATCATTTATTCCTCGATCTCTTTCAACTTCTACAGCAAGTGTAGTATCATCTTCAAAATAGCTTTTGTAACCTTCAATTTCTGGTTTTTTATCGAAGTTTGCTAAATCAAAGAGAAAAGTTTCAAACTGCAGTTTTGAAAGAAGGTTTTTCATGCTAGTATTTTCAACCAAGTTGCCTGATTGTATGATTCCAATGTTACGACAGAGCATTTCAGCTTCTTCTAAATAATGAGTAGTCAGAATTATTGTTGTCCCAGATTGGTTTAATTCAGTTAAAAAGTTCCACATTCCACGTCTCAGTTCGATATCTACTCCAGCCGTAGGCTCATCTAGTATGAGCAGAGTAGGTTCATGCATAAGTGCTCGTGCAATCATAAGTCTTCGTTTCATACCACCTGAAAGCATTCGTGCTTTTAAGTTTCTTTTATCCCATAAATCAGATTGTTTTAAATATTTTTCACTTCGTTTTAGGGCTTCTGCACGAGGAACCCCATAATATCCAGCTTGATTGACTAGAATTTGCTGAACAGTTTCGAACTGATTGAAGTTGAATTCCTGAGGAACAAGACCAATATGTCTTTTTGCATTTACCAGATCGGTATCAATATCATGGCCAAAAACTTTTACATTGCCGGATGTTTTATTGACAAGTGAAGTGATGATTCCAATTGCTGTTGATTTACCAGCACCATTTGGACCTAGAAGCGCATAGAAATCCCCTTTTTCTACATTAAGGTCAATACCTTTTAAAGCTTCTACGCCCGATGAATATACTTTTCTTAGATTTTTTATTTCGAGTGCATATGTCATTTTCTACTGTCTCCTCTTATTTATAATCGATATACAGAACATATCGATATGTATAAATGTATAGTTCTCTAATAATTCTATTTGTTTTGTTCTAAAATACAACTTTTTGTATTCGAGCTTTTAAGAGTGGTCAAATTGTCAAAGATCTCTTTGGCAAACTCAATACCTTCCAAATCAAGAGAGTAATGAGACCATTTACCTTCCCTACGTATTTTCACCATGCCACTGTCACATAATATTTTCATATGATGGGACAAAGTGGGCTGACCAATTTTAAGCTCTTCTAATAACCTGCAAGCACATTTTTCCCCACTACATAGTAATTCCAATATAGTCAATCTATTTGGATCACATAAGCCCTTAAAGATTTTTGCGTATTCTTCATTTTTGCTCATTTTTTTAACTCCTTTACTAAGAGTATAATTACATTATAAAACTCATATCGATGAATGTCAATGTATAGATTAGGGTTTTGAAAGGAGTTCAATATAAAATTAACTCCCCCTAAAAGAGATGAACTTAAAAGACAATCTTTTGACTCAATATCTTATAGGGGGAGTTTATAATTTAAAATATAGTACTTTAGTTTTAGTTAGCGTCAGAACTATTTTCGCTACTCTGAGGAGCTGCAGAACTTTCACTGGAGCTGTTGTTTTCCAACACTTGTGCGCCTGACTCCATGTTTTGCGACTCTGAATTAGATGAATTTAAAGCAGGAGCTTCAGAGCCAGAATTATTACCAACAGCAGGAATTTCGGATGTCACTCCGTCTTTTACATCACTTGCTTTTTCTTTAATACTGCTAGTTTTTTCTTGGACCTTTTCTTTTACAGCTCCAACTGGACTTTTATCTTTTGCAGTATTTTTAATTGTATTAAGCCCTGACTTTGCTTTTCCTTTATTATTATTAAGGAAAGATTTTATCTTGAATCCAGATTCTGAAACAGCAGCTTGGCCTCCGCTTATCACTCCACTTGTAAAGCTATATCCTTTATATCCTACAAATGCTACTAGACCAATCATAATTATCAGTTTGATTTTTCTAAGTTTTTTCTTTTTTGATTTTCTCATTAATTCACTCATCTCCATACATTCTATAAATTAGCTAATACAATTCTAAAGCCAAACTCTCATTTTTTCAAACATCTTTATAATCACTATTTGGGACTATTAAGCAGTTATCATTAGTAATAAAGTACTAATATCTATGAGAGTTTATAATTTGAATGCTTTTGGAGTTATTTAGATATCAGTTTAAATCCTTGTTTCTCAAAATCAGTTTTTAGAAACACATCAATAAAAATTTGAGCAAATTCTTTGTCTTTTGAAGTAAATGGTACAGTCAACGCATGGGCTATTGTACTGCCCTCAATTTCATGTTCGCCAAAGTTATATTTTGCAGTTCTATAGATATCTTCATATTCTTCATTTCCAAGAGACATGGTATCAGGAAGTTTAGCAAAGGGGAGTCCTCTCTTAACGGCATTAGAGTGATATCCTATAGTGTACTGCGAAACTACTTCGTTTTTGTCATACTGAATAATTCTATTAGGATGGTTGAGCAATATATCAGACAATCCTTCCTTATAGTTATCTGCTAACTGACAGACCATATTTCCTCTATAGCCACCAGGATCCACATCCGGGTTAAAGTATCCCCATTTGGTATCAGGATCAGATAATACTTCTACCCAATTGTCATCGTCTATTATTCCATTCTTATCTGTTGACATGATAGTCATTTCATTTCCTGCGAATATCTTACAGTTATCCGTATATTCTGGTATCATCATAAGTTCTATTATCTTGTCATCTGCAGAAATAAGTAAATCACAGTCCTCACCTGCAATCATCTTCCTTATACAATCAACCGAACCACCCGATTTAAGTACTATTTCTTTCTCAGGAAATTGTTTCTTCAATCTTTCTGCAGTGTCATTCACCTCTGTTGTCACACATCCTGCATGAAGAACAGTAAAGCTCATATTTATCACGCTCCAAATATTTTTATTATACTTAATTACTATCATTGAATATAATTATACTACTGTTTTGAAAAAGATGCTGAATTCAAAGATTCATATATCCATTTATTCGTTAGTAATATATTCCTGGGAATAGTGTATATTTATTAGTGTGTCAGAATTAAAGTGAAAAAATATATTCAAGTATTGTAAGTTTTTTATTCATTGATTCATTGGTAAATACTAACCTACAGGGCTGTGATATAATTGTTTTATGATAAGTAAAGAACACTCCAACTTCTAAATGAAATAAAAATGGAGAGTTTCATTTTAATGGAGGTAGAGTATGGGAGGATTTCATAAAGTAAGAAAGAGGAAGAACGTACATTTTGCATTAACTATGGTTTTTGGAATAGCAGTTGGACTTGCCATCAGACCATCGTCCTTAACTGTAAGATTTCTGGCTGCATGGGATTCAGCAGCATTACTATTTGTAATATCTACTTACGGTGCGATATTTTTAAAAGGAGAATCCATTTCTTATGATTCAGGTTTAGAGAAGCTGAAAGCTCCCTATATCGATATAATCCTGATACTCGTATCCATAGCTAATATAGGGGCAGTTGGACTTATGCTATTTGGGAGCGAGGCTGAACTGCTGGATTTAGGTTTGGGACTTGTAAGTATAGCAATATCATGGCTTCTGCTCCACACTGTATTTATTTTCTTGTACATTGAAAACTATCGAAGAGAAGGGACTGGATCAATAGATTTTAATGGATGCTCAGATCCAAATTTCTGGGATTTTGCCTATGTGTCTTTCACTATAGGTATGACATATCAGATATCAGATACAAATGTTCATAGTTCAAGAATTAGACGCTTAGTATTAAGGCATGCGTTATTATCATTTTTATTCGGGACTTCTATAATATCGACTTCAATAAATTTAGTAGCAGGATTAGCTGGAAAATAGAGTGTATAATTTCTATTTTCCGGTTTTTTTATGATTATTTATCAGTAAAATTTTATAGAAACAGATTTCGGAATAGTATTATCAATATACAAGTAAATAGATATACTTCGTTGACTACAACGATTGAAAAGTGTTATACTTTATTCAATACAACCTAATAAATACCAATAGTGTTAATAAATATTAGGTAAAGAATATAGTAGGTTAAATGATAATACCAAAGGAAGGGATTTGTAATTATGAAAAAGAACAGAATAGTAGCATTATCTATGCTTACATTACTGACATTCAGCAGTGTTGAGACGATGTTTCTGAACCATTCGTTGGCTTCAGGAGAAATTATGAGTGAAACTGCTGATGAGGAAGGAACGGTACTTGAAATACCAGATATAAATTTTAGAAAGTTTTTGGTTCAGTCAATAAAAAGTAAAAGAGAGCCTCTTCCGAGTGATTTAGAAGGAACAAACCCAGATGAAACTCTTTACATAACGGATAAAAATCGTCTGAGTGAGATAAAAAAGATCAGTCTTTATAAAAGAAATAATGTAACGAACTTAAAAGGGATAGAGTATCTTAGAAATCTGACAGACTTAATATGTAATTATTCTGATCTTTCTAGTCAAACATTGGATTTATCTAGCAATATCAATCTGATAAAAGTTACTGTAATAGGTTCAGAAGTTAACAGTATAAATGTAAATGGACTTCAAAATCTTGAGCAATTGCGCTTAGGTGAAAACAAATTATCAAAGATAGATTTGAGTACGAATATAGGATTGAAAGAATTAGCATTGGATTATAATAACTTCAGTGAGATAGATATTTCTAAAAACCTTTCACTGGAGAAAATATTCTTTGGAAATGAAGAGGAGGAATCAGGTGGAAATACTATTAAGAACCTGGATCTTTCGAAACATATATCATTAAAAGAAGTGGATGTTCAAAATCTAGGGATAGAGACTATTACAGGAATTCCACCTAGCATTAGAGCCATATATGCTAATAATAACAATCTCAAAGCAATTGACGTAAGCAATTGTCCTCTGCTGAAAAATGCAGTACTTAATGATAATAAACTTGAAGAGCTTGATGTAAAGAAGAATAAAAATTTGGAATGGCTTTATTGTTCAAAGAATAGTCTTAAAAGTTTGAATCTCTCAGAAAATACAAAGCTTGTGTATGCAGAAAATATAAACTATATTTCTACTCAGGAATCAAAGGCGCAGGTTGTAAAAGAAAACGATAAGTGGATACTGGATATGACACCGCTTATTGGGAAAGAGAATATCAAGAATATAAAAGAACTTAGTTCAGGAAATATAGATGAACATACTGGAAAAATAGTTTTTGATAGAAAGCCTGATGAATTAACATATCAGTATAATACAGGGTTATTATTTGAGGGGGAATCTCATATAGCTTTAGGGACCATGAAGGATATAAAGTTAATTCTTGAGGAAAAAGAAGAAGAGCCAGTACCACAGGAAAAAGTAACAGTTTGGGTTCAGTATGTGGATCCAAATAAGGTTCCAGCAAGTGTGAAACTTGAAAAGGTAACAGCAGAAATGGGATCAGAAGTTGAGCTAAATATTCCAGAGGGTTATGAACTAGTAGATGACCAGGAAATACCAAAGGTTACTAAAAGCAATCAAGTTATTAAAATAAAGGTAAAATCTAATAAAAAAGTAAATAGAGATGAATTAAAGGCTCAGATAGAAAAAGCTGAGAAGTTAATTAACTCGACTGATTTTGACAAATATACGGAAGCCAGTAAACATGAAGTTATACAACAGATAAAATATGCAAAAATAGTTTACGAAGATATGAGTAAATCTCAACAGAGTGTAGATGATCAAACTAATGCACTTATCCATTTCATGGAACAGCTTAAAGAAAAGCCTGTTAAGAAAGAGAGGGTTCTTAAGATACCTGATGAAAACTTAAGAAGTGAAATATATTTTGCCATACAGAGAGCAGTTGATCCTAAGCCTCAACTTGAGGATGGGGAGCAGCCTTATGAAAGTTTTAACCTATATACTTCAGATTTAGAGCTTTTAAGAGATGCAGAATATATACAAATAGATAATAGCAGCATTGCTGATTTAACAGGACTAGAGTATTTATCTAATATACATTCACTTGAAATAACAAATGCTCCTAATCTGAAAAAAGTTGATTTATCAAAAAACGAAAAACTTAGAAGTGTGGACTTAAGCAATACTGGAGTTGAAGAGCTCAGGACAGGTGCGGCCAAGATAAAAGTGCTAAAAGCTGAAAATAACAAGATCAAAAAGCTTGATCTTTCAAAAAACTCAGACCTTGAAAAAATTTACTTGAATTCTGGAAGTATTGAAGAACTCACAACAGGTTCAATAGGAATAAAAGAGATTCAGGTGGTTGCAAACAAAATTAAGGAATTAAATCTATCTAAAAACAAAAGTCTTGAAGAATTATTTGTGGGTTCAAATGGACTTAAGGAAATAATACTTCCTGAAAAGTCTTCATTGTTAAACATTAATGCATTAGATAATAATCTTTCGGACATAGATTTATCAAACCAGTTAAACCTCTCAAATTTGGTTGTATCTCAAAACAAGATAAAATCGCTAGATATTAGTAAAAACACTAAATTGAACGGTCTTGCATGTTATGAAAATGATATGGAGAATATTACTTTTGGAGATAATTTAGAACTGAGCACACTTTTATGTGATAGAAATATGATTAAATCGATAGACTTGAGTAATTTGACAAAATTAGAATCTCTAGACATAAAAAACAACAAATTATCTGCATTAAACCTCAGTGCTAATAAAATGATAAGGGATCTTTATGGAAAAGAACTGCTCTCGCCGCAGAAAATAGAAGTACATGTTATTAAAAGCTCAGAGAATGAGGATATAGAGCTGACGGCAGAGGATATAGTTGGAAAATTAAATGTTGAAAATATTCTTTCAACTGAAGGTGCGGAATTTAATTCAAAAGGAAAGGTGTTTAAGTTAAAATCTGATACTGACAGTTTCACATATGCTTATAAAACAGAGAGTGATAAGTTGCCAGAAATGGTAGTCCATGTTGAACTGAATATTACGGTAAAAGAAACACCAGCTGATGATCCAGATGATACTCCTTCAGTAGATCCTGAAGAAACACCGGAAGAAGACTCAGATGATACTCCTATAGTAGTTCCTAAAGACACATCCGATGATGAAATGAACAAAAAGCCTGGGAATAGCTCAGTGGAAAATCCTATTGAAGAATCTATAGATACGATTAAGTTTGTGGATATATCAAATCACTGGGCTAAAGGATATATAGAGAAGGTGGCAATTAAAGGTTTATTCAAAGGGACTTCTGAAACGGAGTTCTCACCTGAACTGAATATGACAAGAGGAATGT
>CAZBAL010000004.1:14494-35373 GCA_964489735.1 uncultured Clostridia bacterium
AAAGGGACTTCTGAAACGGAGTTCTCACCTGAACTGAATATGACAAGAGGAATGTTTGTTACAGTTTTAGGTAGACTTGCAGATGAGAAATCTCTCAATGGAAATCAGTTTGAAGATGTAAGTTCAGAGGCTTACTACTTTGAATACGTTGCATGGGCTGAAGAAAATGGCATCGTAAAAGGATATGGTGATGGTACTTTCAGACCGGACAACAACGTTACAAGAGAAGAGATGGCGACTATAATAATGAGATTTATGGAGTACAAAGGCATAGAGCTTGAAATCAAAACAGTAGATGATTTCTCTGACAAGGATAAAGTTAGTGAATGGGCTAAAGAGTCAGTAGATGCTATTCACAAGTCAGGAATAATAGAAGGAAAAGGAAGAGGTATATTTGATCCTAAGGCTAACTCTACTAGGGCTGAAGTCGCAACTTTAATGATTAGAATGATAGAAAAATATATGGAGAAATAGATAGTTTTGTTAACTATGTACTTTAAAATAACCAGAGAAAGACCTGTTATATTGAATGACTATATAACAGGTCTTTTTAGTTAATAAGTAAATGTTCTAGAATATATGAGGAAAGTTGAAACTTTTTCTTTGTTCAGTTGTATATATAGATAGAGGGGAAAGAGTAACTTTTGGTGGTTAGGTTATGTTTGTAGATATGAATTGGGGTAACTATGCACAAAGCTAAATATTATTGAATTAGGAAATAAGATAATTAGGAGATGATTAAAATGAAAAGGAATCTAGTTAGAAAAGCTGTTTTACCTTTATCACTGTTATTATTGACAACATCAATCGCATGTGCAAATCCTGACAAGGTAGATGAAAATGGCGCAAAGTCAGGAGTGGAAAAAGAGGAGCTATATCCAGAGAAAAAGATGTTCAGTGATGTAGGTGAGGATGATTGGTACTATGATGTCATAGGCAAAATGAAAGATACAAAAGTGATAAATGGATTTCCAGATGAGAGTTTTAAACCTGATGATCCTATATCTAGAGAGGATGCTATGTCTATATTGTATAGATATCTCAGGTTTTCCGAGAGAGTTAAACCTACTCAAGATATAGAAGTATTGAGTAGGTTTACAGATGGTAGTGATGTTTCAGAATATGCAAAAGATGCTTTAAATTATTTGATTCATACAGATGGTGTAAAAGGTTTCCCAGATGGAAGCTTAAAACCCCAGAGCAATATAACTAGAGCTGATGCGACCATATTGTTAACACCTTTTGCTGGAGAATGGGTCACTACGGAAGAATATATAGATAGGTTTAAAGATATGTTCTATTTCGGAGATGGTGAAAGACATTATGCAGATAGTGCAGTACAATATGCTCTTCACATAGATATAATTAGAGGAAGAACAGAAGATATGTTTTACCCAGATGAACCTATAACTAGAGCTGAATTTGTCAAACTTTTGGATAATGTTAGTGAAAAGTATCAAGAGAGTATAGATATGGATTAAAATAATTGCTTGTCAATACATTTCCTGAGTTCAGCACATATGGAGAAGTTAGAAACAAGAAATATATAATAAAAAAGAGGGTTATACGCTTAAAGATTGGGAAAAAGTGCTTGAAGGTATTCATAAGACAGGAGAAGAAGTAAAGAAAGATAAGTAAGAGCATTCTATTCAGGAGAATTTTTAGTTAGAAGAAGTATGGAGAAAATATAAAGAAGGTGACTAAATTGAAAACAAATTTATTTAAAAAGGCAGTATTACCCTTAGCATTAATAATTTTAACAACATCTATTGCATGTGCAAATTCTAAAGAAGTAAATAAAAATAGTTTAAAAACGAATGTAGAAAAAGAGGAAATATACTCAGAGAAAAAGATGTTTAGTGACATATCTGACCATTGGGGAAAGAAAGAAATATTATGGAGTCATTCGAGTGGTATCTCAAATGGAGTTACTGAGGATGAGTTTGCACCGGACAATGAATTAACTAGAGCCATGTTTATAAGTATGATTTATAGAATGGCAGGAAGTCCAAAGACAGATTATGAAGTTGAGTTTAAAGATGTTCAGCCAGAACATTACTATTATGATGCAGTAAGATGGGCGGTTAAAAACAACGTAATTACAGGAATTACACCGGATTATTTCGGTGGAGACGAGAATATTACCAGAGAAGATGCAATCACTATGTTATATCGAAAAGAAAATATAGACTTTAAAATAGAGCCGAAAGTCTGGGAAGCATATATAGACAAGAATGAAATTTCAAAATATGCTGAAAAAGCTATTAACTGGGCGATAAAAGAAAAAGTTATGAAAGGATATAATCTAAATGTGATGAAACCTAAGAATAGCATGACAAGAGCTCAGGCTGTGGTAGTTTTGATGAGATCCAATGATTTGCATAAAGAAGTCAATCCGTTTAATATTAGTCCTGAAAATGTATATAAATTAAGTTTAAAAAATGGAAATACTGGAATAGAAACTAGAATAAAAGATAAAGAAAGGATTAAAGATTTAATCAGCAAAATCAATTCTTTTGAAGGAACGGAAGATAGAAATTACAGTCCAATGTCAGGGTTTACTTATGCATTGAGAGTTGAACTGAAGGACAGCAATAGAACAATAGGATACTCGCTTCAAGATAATTCTATTATTATAGAGGATAAAAAATATATTACTAATAAAAAAGGCTATACTTATGATGATTGGCATAAAGCATTAGAATTTATACGTGATATTAGTTATCATGATGATTTTGTATCGGAAGGTAAAGTGGTGCCATTTGAATATAAAAACATCAAATCAATAAATGTAAGCTATAATCCGATGGATGTTGAAAATGCAGGGAAAACTGTCCACATAAGAGATGCGAATGAAATAAAAGATTTAGTTGAAAAGATAAATAGAAAAGATCTCAAGAATGTAAATAAAATGACCGATAATGAACATGAAGGAGGATACAGGGTTCAAATGGTATTTAAAATGGAGAATGATGAAATTTACTACTTTAGTGTATTTGGAAGTAGTAAAGAAGATAATGGGCTTATAAGAAGAGGTGGGTACTCATTTTATTTAGCCAGTCCAATGAGTTTTGACTTTTAATAATATCAATAGAATAACAAATATGCAAAATCCAGGGGATTATTTCCTTGGATTTTTTTATTGCTCAAAAGTTTCAAAATATTTTGAAACTTTTTGTCTTGTGAATTGTATATATTAGTCCGGCATTTCTGAAATTATAATATGATTGATATATATACATTTTACGGAAAAGAAGGTGAGAAAACTTGTTGAAAAAGCGATTTAAAACTCTAGTAAATGAATATATGAATTATTGTTATGTTATTATATACAGAATGATTGTACCACCTCATTCGATCGAGGATGTAGAGGACTTGGTTTCAGATGTATTTGAAGCAATGTTCAAAAACTTTTCGAAAATAGACAAAGATAAAGGGAGCTTCAAATCCTATTTGGCTAGAACTTCGAGAAATAAATCTCTGAATTTTCTAAAAAACAAAGAAAATCATAATTTGGAACTAGATGACACTATAGTCATAAACGATTCGAGTATAGAAGAAGAAGTGTTGAAGGAATTATTGAAAGACAAGGTAAGAGAAGAAGTTTCAAAGATAGATGAACCGGAGAAAGAGATAGTTATAAGATATTATTTTTATTATCAGAAAATAAGTCAGATATCAAAAGAAATGGATATACCGGAGAATACGGTAAAAACTAAATTATATAGAAGCAGAGCTTTGTTAAAAGATAGATTGAAAGATTTTATGAATGATGGAATCTGTTAATGACAATTAGAGAGGGTGATTAGATTGAGATTAGATCTTCATGAACTATTTGAGAAAGTGGAAATTCCCGAGCACTTAGAAAAAAAAGATAAGAATATGGAAATAAATGAATTGTCTTTAAAGAAAAAGATTGATTATAAAAATAAAAAACTTGGATTTTTGTGGAATAAAAGAATAATTTCTGTTGCGGCCTCAGTCTTATTAGTGATATCAATAGGCATTTTAGGAAAGCTTGTTTTATTCAAAGGCGATTCAGATAATATAGATAGAAGAAATATGGTAAAAAATGAAATAAATAAAGACGATAAGCTAAGAGAAGGCTCGGACAAAGGAGCTAATGATAAATCTCAAATCAAAAAAGCTGAGGAAAGCAGAATTAAAGGAGAGAAAGATAAGACTGAAAAAGATAAGGATATAAAAGAGGATGAACCTAGGATAAGGGCTCAGAAATCTAATAAAAATATTTCAGATAGGAAGACGGATTCAAAGGGCAATCAAGGGATAATCAATAGAGCGGATAACACTAGCCCTTCTCAGAATTCGAACAGTCAAGGAATTGATATTAAAGAAGAACAGTCAGTTAGGAATGCTGAGTCTAATGGAGAAACGAGTACCGAAAAAGAAGGACATGGGAAGGGAGAACCATCTAATGAGTACGATAACTCAGACAATTCTTCTGAAAATTCTGAAATAAAAGATGGACTCTCTATAGGCTCGCCAGAATTAAAACCGGTTCAATATGATATTGCAAATATTTTATTATCAAATGGCTGGAATATCGGTGAAATTGTGGAAGAAAGAAGAGTGAAGCTTCCAAATAGCTTTGAATATGATCCTGGTCTGAGTGATTATGAGTATTTCTATGCCTATATGAATAATATTTCTAAAGATTCTGGGTATGACTATTCTTCTTACGCTGGGCAGGAAGTTGTAGAAGAGACTTTTTCAGTTCAATGGGAGGGAAGATCTTACTCAGCTATAGTGCTCAGGAATAATAATACAGAAATAATAGGACTGTTTGCATATGATTCTAATAATATTTTAAATTCTCAGAGTCTGTATCATAGAAATATCACGGATATTTTAGGTGAAAATTCTTTCAGGTGGACACAGCACTACATTGGTCAGTAGTTGCATGTTTGTGTACATTATCTGCTTTTCACTTCCGCTATATTGGTATATAATCATTTACAGGTGTATATACAGCAGAAAAAATAATTTGTGTAGTTAGAGAGGGAAAGAGTTAGATGAACAATATAGTTATAAAGAGAATAATAGAAGATGCATTGTTAGAAGATATAAGCGGAATAGACATAGCTAATGAATATATTTCAAGTTTGAATATAGAGGGCACAGGAACTCTACTTGTAAAAGAGAATGGAATTATCTCAGGAATTGATGTATTTGAGATGGTCTTTAAAGTTTTAGACCAGAATATAGAAATTGAAAAGATGGTAAAAGACGGTGACAGTGTAAAAGCTGGAGATATAATCGCAGAAGTCAAAGGTGATATAGGAAAAGTGCTTCAAGGTGAGAGAGTTGCACTCAATCTGCTTCAGAGAATGTCTGGCATATCCACTAAAGCAAAGGAAATGTCGGATATTATAGAGGGACTGAATGTGAAGGTAGTTGATACAAGAAAGACGACTCCAGGTCTTAGAATTCTTGAGAAATATGCAGTTAAAATGGGAGGGTGTTTCAATCACAGGTATAATCTATGTGACCTTATAATGCTGAAGGATAATCATATAAAGGCACTTGGTGGTATTGAGAAGGCGGTAAAGAGCATAAGAGAAAATTCAGGACATGCTCATAGGATAGAGGTTGAAGTTGAAACAAAAGAAGAATTTATGGAAGCTATGAGTACAGATGCGGATATAATAATGCTGGACAATATGAACTGTGATGAAATGTTTGAATGTGTGAGACTAAATACTGGCGAAAACTCGAAAACAGGTGCTAAGAAGATAATAGAAGCTTCAGGAAATATAACTGAGGACAATCTTCGTTCAGTTGCAGAAACAGGAGTGGACATAATCTCTATGGGTTCATTAACTCATTCTGTTAAGTCACTAGATATTTCTTTCAATTTAAGGTAGGTTGTTTGAAATTATAAATATAATTTGTGGTGCATTTCATGCAAGCCTGACTGGTAGACTTAGATACAATTGCATCACAAGTGTATAGGGTAGTCCTATAGCAAAAGCTGATTAAATAGAATATATCAATACAATATCTTCCAACTTTAGTTATATGATATTAGATGGAAGACTTAATGGAAGATATTAATGAGAAGGTGATATAGATGTATTTATCAGATAATTTACCAGAGGATTTGCCTAAACATTTTGCTGAATTTGATCAGGCAAAACAGAATGGATTTTTAGCGATTAAGGATTTAAAAGATAGAGGAGAAAAAATAGCAGGGGTATTCTGTACCTTTACACCGGTTGAAATCCCAATGGCGGGAGGAATTACAACTGTTTCAGTTTGTGGGACAGATCAGTCCGTAATTTCAGATGCTGAGAAGGAATTGCCGGCAAATATATGTCCATTGGTAAAATCGAGTTATGGGCATGCTTTGACAGATACATGTCCATATATATACTTTTCTGATCTGCTGATTGGAGAGACAACATGTGATGGAAAGAAAAAAATGTATGAGATGTTAGGTGAATTAAAGCCTATGCATATAATGCATTTACCTAATTCATCTAAAGGTGAAGAAGCTCTTCTTTACTGGAGAAATGAAATGGTGAGAATGAGAGAGTATCTTGAAGATTTTTATGGAATTAAAATAACTGAGGAAGATATAAGAGAAGCCATAGAGACCAAAAACAGAGAGAGAAAACTATTGAAAGAATTCTATGAACTTGGGAAACCAAATCCTCCAGTTATTCACGGAAGACGTCTTTATAGTATTGCTGCGGGATCTAAATTTATATTCGGTTCGGATAATATTGAAGATACTGTGAGAAATACGATAGATGAAGCTAAAAAAGAATATAAAGAGAGTAAGGATAATCTGCCTAAAGACAGACCGAGAATAATGATAACGGGTTCTCCTATGGGTGCAGCGGACAAGAAGATAATAGACACTCTAGAGGAGCTAGGAGCGGAAATAGTATGTTATGAAATCTGTGGAGGACTGAGATCGATAGAGCCTGTGGATGAATCAATAGATGATGTGTACCTTGCTCTTGCAAAGAAATATCTCAATATTGGATGTTCCTGCATGGCAGAAAATAATGTCAGATATGAGATGATAAAAGATTTAATAGAGGAGTACGATGTAGATGGGGTTATAGATGTAACACTTCATGCATGTCATACTTTCAATATAGAAAGCTTTTTTATAAGAAAGATAGCTCAGGAGATGGGAAGGCAGTTCATTCAAATAGAAACAGACTACTCAGATTCGGATGCTCAACAGATAAGAACAAGGCTAGAGGCATTTACTGAGATACTTTAATTAAGACATGTTGAAAAAACGGGCACAGAGCTCATAGAACAGATACTAGAATGGTTACTTTAGCACATTTTATCTGGATAATTATGCCAATTGAGAGGTCAATTATAGGTAAATTCATAGGGAATATATGTTATAATATTTTAAAGAGGTTAAAAAATAAAATTGAGGTGTATATGATGGCAGGAAATAGGGTTATTTGCACTGAGAACAATATAGAATATATTGATATAAGAATGGCGATGTGCAAAGGAGCTAGAACAGCAGAAGAAGTAAAGGAAATGGCAGGTATATGCAATGAGTGTGAAGGATGTAAGACTGAACTTCAACCGATATTAGACTCTGTATGTGGCTGTAAAGATGTTTCGCTTCAAGAGGTAATTGATGCGGTTAAAGATGGCGCAGATACGGCTGAAAAAGTTGCAGAGAAGACAGGTGCAGGTTCTGTTTGTGGAAGATGCACTAAGCTTGTAGAGAATGTTATAGAACTAGGATATTAATTTTCTAATCATATAATTATTCACAGGGACTACGAGTATTATATCAACTTGCTACTAAATTGAACTGGGTGATTTTTATGGGGCTTAAAGAAGAGTTTTTTGAGAGATATGGAGATAGAGAGGTTTACGAAATCTATAGAAAAGAGAAAGAGGACATGAAATCAAAAAACAAAAAGCATAAAGAAGAAAAGAAGCATAAGGAAAAAAAAGACTATAAGGAATCCAAGCACAAGGATTCTAAAAGCAAAGAATCTAAGAGCAAAGATAAGAAGAAAAATAAACAGAGAGACCTTTGTGATATAAGCGTCAAGGAAATAAAAGAGGCTATGTACAAGGGAGCTAGAACGAGACAAGACTTGGTCGATATGCTGGGAATCTGCAATGAATGTGATAGTTGCAGAGATAAAGTCGATGATGTTCTGAATATGGCATGTAAATGTAAGAAAGTAACTATGCAGGATGTACGTATGGCTATGAAAGATGGTGCTAATACTGTCGATAAAATAATGAAAAAAACAGGCGCTGGAACAAAATGCAAGAAATGCATAAAGCTTTTAGATAATATGGTAAAACAGGGATATTAAGTTACACTTTGGTTGATATCAACGAATTAAGCTATGAATAGAAAAGATATAAAGTTGAGAGCATGAAGACTTTGTATTTGACCTATGTTCATAGCTTTTTTCTATATATAAAATAAATAGAGTCAATATATGATAAAATGTAAATAGCATTGTTATGCAGGATTATGAATATGTATATCAGAGAATTTGGATATTATTAAATAGAGAAAGAGTGTTTTCATGGCGAATATTAGAGAAGTTAATGTAGAAGAAATTACCGATATTGTAGCTGAAATGTGTAAAGAGGCAAATTACAGACTTTCTGAAGATATAGATGGAAAAATAAGAGAGCGAGCTGAGCAGGAAGAAGGTATTGCAAAGGATATATTGAATGACATGGTGAAGAATCTGGAAATAGCGGATAGAAAAGATATGCCGATATGTCAGGATACAGGGATGGCCGTTTTTTTTGTAGAAGTTGGAAGAGATGTTCACTTCAGTGGTGATATCACTGCGGCTATTAATGAGGGTGTCAGAAGAGGATATAAAGAGGGATATCTGAGAAATTCAGTAGTTGAAGATCCTATACATAGAATAAATACAGGGGATAACACTCCGGCTATAATTTACTACGATATAGTAGAGGGCGATAGTGTGAAAATCATATTTGAGCCTAAAGGTTTCGGGTCTGAAAATATGGGAAGACTTAAAATGTTGAAGCCAGCTGATGGAATTGAAGGAGTAAAGGATTTTATTATTGAAACTGTGGAACTTGCTGGTCCAAATCCTTGTCCACCTATAGTTATTGGAGTTGGAATAGGTGGAACTATGGATAAAGCCTGTCAGCTTGCCAAAAAGGCACTTGCTAGAGATATAAATATATCGAGCGGAAAAGATTATGTAGATGAGTTGGAAAGAGAGATGCTAGATAAGATAAATGGACTTGATATTGGACCTCAAGGACTAGGTGGGAAGACAACTGCTTTAGGAATTAATATTGAGACATATCCGACACATATAGCTGGTCTTCCGGTTGCTGTAAATATTAACTGTCATGTAGCAAGGCATATAGAGAGGGTAATATAGATGAAGATAAATACTCCATTGGATGAGAATACGATACAGAAACTTAAATCAGGACAGAAAGTGTATATAACAGGATATATATACACAGGGAGAGACTCGGCTCACAAAAGAATGATCGAGGAACTTGATGAAACTGGGAAGCTTCCCGTAGACTTGAAGAACGAGATAATTTACTACACAGGACCTTGTCCAGCTAAGCCTGGAGATGTAGTGGGTTCTGCCGGACCGACTACATCTCTAAGGATGGATGCATATACACCTAAGCTTTTAGATTTGGGACTGAAGGGAATGGTAGGAAAGGGATCAAGGAATAAAGACGTTGTCGATAGTATAAGAAAAAATAAGGCTGTGTATTTTGGAGCTGCAGGTGGACTCGGAGCTTTGATTGCAGACAGTGTGAAGTCTGTTGAAGTTGTAGCATATGAAGATTTGGGACCAGAGGCTATTAGAAAGATGTATGTCCAGGATTTTCCTGCTATAGTCTTGATAGATTCGGAAGGTACTGATATATACGAAAAATAATTATACCAAAGTGTATATAGTAGATATTTATAATAATTTATTATGAGAAGTTGTTGTAAGGAAATTGTTGCAAGAGAGTTATTGTAAGAGTGTTATTGTGGGAAAACTGATGAAAATAAATATGTAGTTCATACAATAGATAGTGTTAAATAGAAATAATAGAATTTCAGAATAATTGTGAAAAGGAGCTGAGACTATGAGTTTCAGGGATAAAGCGTTAAAATATCATGAGGAAAATAAAGGGAAAATTGAAATAGTTTCAAAAGTAAATGTTGTAACTAAGGATGATTTATCACTTGCATATACTCCAGGGGTTGCGGAACCGTGCAGAGAAATTGCAAAAGATAAGGAAAATGCTTATAAATACACATCAAAAGGAAATATGGTTGCTATAGTATCAGATGGCAGTTCTGTTTTGGGACTTGGAGATATTGGAGCAGAAGCTTCGATTCCAGTAATGGAGGGAAAATCTATTCTGTTTAAGAAATTTGCTGATGTAGACTGTTTCCCAATCTGTATAAGCTCTAATGACGTGGATCAGATTGTTGAGACTGTAAAGCTGATATCGGCAAACTTCGGAGGAGTTAATCTGGAAGATATTTCAGCACCTAGATGTTTTGAAATAGAGAACAGACTAAAGGAAGAGCTTGATATACCAATTTTTCATGATGATCAGCATGGAACAGCTATAGTAGTTCTTGCCGGACTTATCAATGGGTGCAAGGTGGTAGGAAAAAAACTGGAAGATTTAAAAATTGTAATCGGAGGCTCAGGAGCTGCCGGCATAGCAGTGGCTAACCTCCTTTTGAGAGTCGGTGTTAAGGATGTTTATCTGACAGACTCTAAGGGATCAATCTATGAAGGCAGAGATGGACTTAACAGCTTTAAGGCTGAGATATCAAAGCGCACTAATTTAGATAAGGAAAAAGGTTCTCTTAAAGACATAATAAAAGATAAGGATGTATTCATAGGAGTTTCAGCACCTAATATACTGGACAGAGAAGATATAAAGAAAATGAATGATGATGCAATGGTATTTGCACTTTCAAATCCAGTGCCTGAGGTATGTCCAAATGAAGCAAAGGCTGCTGGGAATGCAAAAATAATTGCAACAGGAAGATCGGATTTTCCTAATCAGATAAATAATGTACTGGCTTTCCCAGGGATCTTCAGAGGTGCATTTGATGCTAGAGCTAAAGAGATAACAGAAGAGATGAAGATAGAAGCAGCGAAAGCAATCGCAGGTATCATAAAAGAAGGAGAGCTTTCGGAAGATTATATTATACCGGATCCTTTCAATCTGGAAGTTGTACCTAGAGTAGCTGATGCTGTAAGGAAAGCATGTGAAGGAAAATAATATGAATAACGGGGAAAAAAGTAAAGGAATACTGGATTTTTTATATGAATACGATAAAAAAAAGAGTATAAGGTTTCATATGCCTGGTCATAAGGGAAAGAATATGGAGAAGGTGTCGAGCATGATTCCTTCTTTTGATATAACAGAGATAAAGGGAAGCGACAATCTTCATTATCCTAAAACTGTTATAAAAGAGAGTGAGATAAGGGCAGCTGAACTATACGGCGTTAAGGAAATCTTATTCATGGTAAATGGGAGTACCAGCTCTATATATTCTGCTATTACGGGGGTGCTTTCCCCTGGACAGAAGCTGCTATTACAGAGAGATTCTCATAAAGCGGCTTATAATGCGGCTGTACTAGGAGGAATTGAAACAGAATATATCTATCCTGAATACGATCACAAGCTCCAGCTTAATTTGGGAATCAGAGCAGAAGATGTTGAGAATATACTGAAGAAAGACAGTTCTATAAAAGCGGTGTTTATGACATACCCGTCATACTATGGGATATGTTCTGATTTAGAGGCTATAGCAAAAGTGGTCAAAGCATACGATAGAATTTTAATAGTTGATGAGGCACATGGAAGCCATTTGAAATTCAATGAATCTCTTCCTGAATCAGCGGTTGATTTAGGGGCAGATATTGTAGTTCACAGTACTCATAAAACTCTTACCGGTTTCACTCAGACATCTATGCTTCATATCTGTACTAGTCGGGTTAATACTGAGAAGATAAGAGCTATGGCGGCAATCTATCAGAGCACTTCGCCTTCATATATTTTGATGGCTTCGCTGGATTACACAGTGGAACTTATGAGTGGTACTGGTAAAGCGATGCTTAAAGATGTTCTGGATAATTTGGATAGAGAGATTTATAGAAAAACGGTCATTGACTCCAACAGTCCTGATGAATCTGGGAAGATAAAATATTCCGGCAATTCTGACACCGAAGAGTTTAGAAATTCGAATAGTGCCTTGAAGATACTCAATAGGGAATTGGTTGAGAGTAGAGGATATGGATTTGATAGAACTAAGATAGTTTTCACAATAGTTGGGTATACAGGTAAAGAGTTGGAAAACAGTCTTAGAGATGATTACAATATTGAACTGGAGATGAGTGATCAGAAATATGGACTAGGAATGTCAACTATTTTCGATTCAAAGGAGGACATCAGAGCACTTTACTCTGCGCTGTCTGAAATGGCAGAAAAACCTTCAAAGGAAAATCAAATAAAAGAGTATGGAATATTAGATAAGTTGACAGACAATTCTCAAATCAAACACAGAAGTATTAATTCTACTGGAACTTTGAACCTTAGAGAAGCATTCTATTCTGACAAGGAGGATGTGGATTTGGCCGATGCATCAGGAAGACTTGCAGGAGAAATGATAACACCGTATCCGCCAGGAATTCCGATATTTGTTCCGGGAGAGATGATAGACGAGGACTCTGTGGATTATATCAAATATCTAATTGGCTTGGGAATAACAGTTCAAGGTGTAGCTGATGGAAAAGTAAAAGTTATTAAAAGCGTGTAAATGAAAAAATAAAGATAAAAATATATGATTATATAGCAAATTGAAAAACACATTATAAGCTATAAAACATATAAATTTAGTGGTGGAGATTGATATGTTAAACAAGAAGGTAGAACGTGGAAGACTTATAATAATAGAAAGTGGATCTGATGGGAGTGGAAAGGCAACTCAATCAGAAGTTTTATATAAGAGATTGAAATCTGAAGGGGAAAAGGTGATTAAGATTACTTTCCCAAACTATGACAGTGATTCATCCGCCATAGTTAAGATGTATCTGAATGGTGAGTTTGGAAAAAATCCGGAAGATGTTGATCCCTATATTGCTTCTACGTTTTTCACGATAGATAGATACGCTTCATTCAAGACTGAGTGGGAAAAGTATTACAATGATGGATATTTAATAATATCTGATAGATACACTACTTCAAACATGGTCCATCAGGGTGCGAAGATGGAGCTCAGGGAAGATGTTGATAGATATGTAGACTGGCTTTATGATTATGAATACAATTTCTATAAGCTTCCTAAGCCAGACTATGTACTGTTTTTAGATGTTCCGCCTGAAGTGAGCTTTAAACTTATGGAAAACAGAGAAAACAAGATTGACGGTACAGATGAAAAAGATATTCATGAGAGAAATAAGGAGTACTTAATTAAATCATATGAAACGTCAAAATATATTGCAGATAAATATGATTGGGAAATAGTTGATTGTGTATCAGATGGAGATATGAGGAGTATAGAGAGCATATCAGAAGATATATATTCAAAAATAAATAGAGAGTTTAAAAAAACTGGGGGTAATTTCGTTGAATGAAATAGTAGGTCAAGATAAGCTACTTAGTAATTTGAGAAATTATATAAAGAGTGAAAAAATGGCACATGCCTATATATTTTACGGTGAAGAGGGGATTGGAAAGACAACTCTGGCTAAAGAATTTGCTGCTATGATTTTATGCAAAGAAAAGGATTTTAGTTTGAGACCATGTGGTAAATGCAGTTCATGCATAAAATTCAGTTCTGGCAATCATCCGGATATGTACATATTAGAGCCTGAGAAAAAAGAATATACAATAGACCAGCTTTCAGAAATTCAGAAAAATATGAGAATAAAGCCGAATGAAAGTGAAAAAAAAGTCTTTATATTTACTGAGGGAGACAGTCTTTCGGTGAGTTTTCAGAACAAGTTTCTTAAGATATTAGAAGAGCCGCCAGAGTCTGTGGTCATACTCATAACAGTCAACAATATTGAGTCTCTGTTGGATACGACTGTTTCTAGATGCCAGTCAATAAAGGTGAATCCAGTTTCTGTCGATGATTCAATAAAGTATATGGCATCGAGATATGGAGATATAGAGGATCATAGGTTCATAATATCTTTCGCAAATGGGAATATAGGCAAGGTTCAGAGGTTAGCAGAAGATCATGATTTTATAAATTTGAGAGAGAAAGTAATAGATATCACAGAAATAATTTCAGAGAAAGATTTGCTGAAGACTTTGGATAAATCGGAATTTTTTGAAGATGAAAAAGACAATATTTATGATATTTTAGATATACTGGAATTATGGTATAGAGACATACTTTTATATCTGAAAATTGAAAAAAAAGATTATATAATAAACTCAGATAAGTATGATATTATAAAGAGAGAGGCAACTAGATTCAGTGCCGATAAAATATATGAAATATTAGCTGTTATAGACAGTACTAAATCGGATTTAAAAAGAAATTCGAATTATACTAGCTCTATAAACAGAATGTTAATAGAGATGAATTAAGTATCAAGTGGATGTGATTTAATTATGAAAAAAATAGTTGGTGTGCGATTCAAAAAAGCCGGTAAAATATATTATTTTGATCCAGCCGGCATAGAATTGAGAACTGGTGATAATGTTATCGTAGAAACATCAAGAGGTGTTGAATTCGGATATATTGCTTATACCGATAAGGAAATAGATGAGGAAGAACTTGGAATCGAGATAAAACCTATTCTAAGAAAAGCTACAGAAGAAGATGAAGCGGCATATTTTGATATGGAAGAAAAAGAAAAGAAAGCATTTACGATTTGTCTTCACAAGATAAAAGAGCATAATCTGGATATGAGACTTATAGATGTTGAATATACATTTGATAATAAAAAAGTCATATTCTACTTTACAGCTGATGGCAGAGTGGATTTCAGAGAGCTTGTTAAATCTCTGGCGTCTATATTCAGAATGAGAATAGAGTTGAGACAGATTGGTGTCCGTGATGAAGCTAAACTGATAAATGGAATCGGACCTTGTGGTAGAACATTATGTTGCGCAACTTTTCTTGGAGAGTTTCACCCAGTGTCCATAAAAATGGCAAAAGATCAAGATCTGTCATTGAATCCTGCAAAGATATCTGGTGTTTGCGGGAGACTGATGTGTTGTCTAAAGTATGAGCATGACACATATGAAGAAATTCTTGCCAGAATGCCAGTTGAAGGCATGTGGGTAAAAACACCTATGGGAAGAGGTGTTGTTGTGGCAACTTCAACACTTAGCGAGCTGGTTAAAGTGAAAGTGAAAATGCCTGACAAGTCAGAAGAGATAATGCCTTTTTTAGTTGAAGAGATTGAGTTTGATGCAAAAGTAGCTGAAAAGTTCTCAAAAAGCAGAGTAGACTTCAATAGAGTAGCCGCAGATGAAGGAATAGATTCGGATGAAGTTAATCAACTTCGAGAGTTAATGAAGGGTGAATAATCAAAAAAACGCTTTCAAACAAGTTGAAATGTGCTATAATGATTATGAGGTTTATTTAATTTATATTATTATTTAGGAGGAATGTAAAATGGCTTACACAATTACAGAGGCTTGCATCAGCTGTGGCGCTTGCGAACCAGAATG
This sequence comes from uncultured Clostridia bacterium, assembly GCA_964489735.1. Lineage (GTDB taxonomy): Bacteria > Bacillota > Clostridia > Tissierellales > Gottschalkiaceae > Andreesenia. The sequence goes on from CAZBAL010000004.1 coordinate 30,191, forward strand.
TCCAGTAGGAGTAATCAGCTCAGGAGAAGACAGATATGTTATCGACGAAGCTGGATGTATTTCTTGCGGGGCTTGTGCTAACGTTTGTCCAGTAGATGCACCGGTTGAAAAATAATTAATGATAAGAGAGGCCCTTTTAGGGTCTCTTTTATTATTTCAATATATTAATGTGAAATAAAGATTAGATAGCTGATTGGAGATAATTATGAAGACAAGTAACTGCGAGATGGGTGACTGCAAATATGAAATAGAACTTAAGGAAAATGAAAGAGTTGATGACCTCCAGGTCAGAGGATATAAAATAATTCAGAATACTGATGGATTTTGTTTCGGAATGGATGCAGTGCTTTTGGCCAATTATGTTGAAACAAAGAAGAATGACCAGATAATTGACCTAGGAACAGGAACAGGAATAATTCCTCTAATAATAGATGCTAAAAAAAGAGTGAAAAAGATATATGGTGTCGAAATTCAAGAACAGGTAGCCGATATGGCAAAACGAAGTGTTGACCTTAACTGTGCATCTGAAAGGATAGAAATAGTGAATATTGATCTTAAGGATGCAACAGAACGATTCGGGAAAAACAGGTATGACACTGTTGTGTCGAACCCTCCATATATGTCTGTGGGCGAAGGGCTTTTGAATGAGGACGATAGAAAGCAAATCTCGAGACATGAGATAAAATGCGATATAGATGATATTGCTAAAATAGCCGGCGGACTCTTAAGACACAACGGGAGATTTTATTTAGTACATAGACCTTACAGGCTTGCAGACATTATAGTAGCACTGAGGAAGTATAAGTTAGAACCGAAAACTATGAGATTCGTGCATCCAAGTGTAGGGAAAAGTCCAAATCTGGTTTTGATTAAAGCAATAAAATCCGCAAAACCGGAGCTGAGAATGGAAGATCCTCTTTATGTATATAATGAAGATGGAAGCTATACGGATGAAATAAATAGAATATATGGTCTTGATTAATAAAGGAATGATTATATGATAGGAAAATTATATGTATGTCCTACTCCTATAGGTAATTTGGAAGACATAACTTTTAGAACTCTGAGAGTATTGAAAGAAGTAGATTTGATTCTGGCTGAAGATACAAGGCATACCTTGAGACTTCTCAACCATTTTGAAATAAAAAAGCCTCTCACTTCATATCATGAGCATAATAAATATGAAAAAGAGGGTTATGTCATAGATAAGCTTTTAGAAGGGGAAAATATTGCAATAGTTACAGATGCAGGAATGCCTGGGATTTCAGATCCGGGGGAAGAGATAATAAAAGCATGTATTCAAAATGGCATAGAGGTGGTCGGGCTTCCAGGACCTACAGCATCAATACTTGCACTCGTAGTATCTGGTCTTGATACATCCAAATTCGTATTTGAAGGATTCCTGAGCTCTAAAAAAGCAGAGCGAAGAAAGGAACTTGACCTGTTAAAGAATGAAAAGAGAACATTCATCCTGTATGAGTCACCTCATAGGATTATGAAGCTTCTTGAGGATATGAAGGATATACTGGGGAATAGAAAAATTTCACTTTCTAGAGAGCTCACAAAAAAGTTTGAGGAAATAAATAGAGGAACTATTGAAGATGTGATATCAGAATATTCTGGAAGGGAAATAAAAGGTGAGATTGTACTCGTTGTAGAGGGAAATGATGAAGTAGTAGAAGAGGAATCTTTTGATATTTCCATTGAGGAACACTTGGTTAAGTTAATTGAGTCGGGACTCAGTAAAAAAGATGCCATAAAGACGGTTTCAAAGGACAGAAACATCCCCAAAAATGAAGTTTATAGAATCAGCTTAGAGATATAATATAAAAATAAATACAATATATAAATTAAAAAAATCCGAACAGTTATGTTCGGATTTTGATATTACTTGTTCAATTCATTCATGCAGTCAGGACAAACATTTTTCCCCTTAAATGATGTCACATCTTTTGCTTGACCACAGAATATGCATGATGGCTCGTACTTTTTCAGAACTATTTGCTCTCCCTCAACAAATATTTCTAAAGAGTCTTTTACTTGGATTTCTAGAGTTCTTCTCAATTCGATAGGAAGAACTATACGTCCTAGCTCATCTACTTTTCTTACAATCCCAGTTGATTTCATTGTAATTCCCCCAAATATTTAGTTTTTATATTTCCATTATATAACAGAATTTAGAAATTATAAAGAGTAATGGAAATATTAATTAGTATTGACAGTATCTATGAGCTATTTACACAATTAGTACATTATCATATAATATAATATAGTAGATGACAGTTATAGAGCTTATTTTGGCAGCTCAATCTGGATTTTAGGAGGGAAAACTGTTGAAAAATAAATTTTATGTAACAACACCGATATATTATCCAAGCGATAATCTTCATATAGGTCACACTTATTGCACGGTAGCTTCGGATACACTAGCTAGGTTCAAGAGAATTATGGGATACGATGTGAGATTTTTAACTGGAACGGATGAACACGGACAAAAAATAGAGACTGTTGCAAAGGAAAAAGGTGTAGAGCCTAAGGAGTTTTTGGATGGTATAGTTTCAAATATAAAAAAACTATGGAAAACACTGGATATAACTTATGATCACTTCATAAGAACGACTGATGAAGAGCATGTTAAAGCAGTTCAGAATATTTTTGTTAAACTTTATGAAAATGGAGATATATACAAGGGCTTTTATGAAGGTCATTACTGCACTCCTTGTGAGGCATTCTGGACGGAGAGCCAATTAGAAGACGGAAAATGTCCAGATTGCAAGAGAGAAGTTCATCTTGCAAAGGAAGAAGCTTATTTCTTTAGGCTTTCAAAGTATCAGGACAGAATTTTAGAGCTGCTTGAAAGCGGAGATTTTCTGCTTCCGGAGTCTAGAAAGAATGAGATGGTAAATAACTTCATAAAACCTGGACTGGATGATCTTTGTGTGACAAGAACATCATTTGACTGGGGAATAAAGGTACCATTTGATCCAGACCATGTAATATATGTTTGGATAGATGCTCTATCTAACTATATAACTTACTTGGGCTATGGCTCAGATGATGATTCTGATTTTCAAAAGTATTGGCCGGCAGATGTTCACATGGTTGGAAAAGAGATAGTGAGATTCCACTCAATTATCTGGCCAGCTATTTTAATGGCTTTAGATATTGAAATGCCTAAAAAAGTATTTGGACATGGATGGATACTTTTTGAGAATGATAAAATGTCAAAGTCTAAAGGAAATGTAATCTATCCAGAGCCGCTTATTGAGCTTTATGGTGTGGATTCACTTAAATATTTTTTACTGAGAGAATTTGCTTTTGGAAGTGATGGTTCATTCTGTAAAGATAAGTTCCTTCAGAGAATAAATTCGGATTTAGCAAATGATTTAGGAAATCTGGTCAGCAGAACAGTTTCCATGATTGAGAAGTACAATGATGGAATCATTCCAGAGCCTTCAGATGCAGAGGGTGTAGACAGCGAGCTGATCAGTTTAGCAGAGGAAACACCAAAAAAAGTTGAAAACTATATAAATGAGTACAATTTCAGCCATGCACTAGAAGCGATTTGGAAGCTTATATCTAGAACTAACAAATATGTAGATGAAACGACTCCTTGGATTCTTGGAAAAGATGATTCACAGAAGGAAAGACTGAACACTGTTCTTTACAATTTAGCTGAATCTCTTAGAATCACATCTATCATGATAAGACCTTTTATGGAGAACACATCTGATAGCATAAGAGAGCAGTTGGGAATAGAATCGGAAGCTAAATGGGAAGACTTAGAAAAATGGGGTCAACTTGAATCTGGCAAGAAGGTGAAAAAGACAGGACCTATGTTCCCAAGACTGGATCTGGAGAAAGAGCTTGAAAGATTGAATGCAGAGAATGATAAGTTCATCAAGATGAGAGGTGGAAAGCCTTCAAACGATGAAAAACAGGAAGAGGAAAGTGATGATGGAATGATAACAATCGATGATTTCGACAAGATAGATATGAGAGTTGCTGAAGTAGTTAAGGTAGAAAAGCATCCGGATGCTGATAGATTGCTGGTTATCCAATTAAAAGTTGGAGAGGAAGAAAGACAGGTAGTTTCTGGAATTGCTAAGTACTATGAACCTGAAGATTTAGTAGGAAAATCAGTTGTATTAGTTTACAATCTGAAACCTGTAAAATTAAGAGGTATAGAGTCTCATGGTATGATTTTAGCAGCAGACAAGGGCAAAAAGCTGACTATGGTCAGTACACTTGAAGAAATAAAAAGTGGAGCAAAAGTAAGATAGTTTAGCAATTGAGATAATATGAGAAAAAATTTAACCGTAAAACCCTGGGCATCCATGTCCGGGGTATATGGTTTTAAAGGCAGGTAATTTAAATGTTGATAGATAGCCATGCGCATATAGATGGTGAGGCTTTTGATGAAGACAGAGATGAAGTTATAAGAGGATTTGAAGCTGCAGGAATTGAGGCAGTCATAGTTCCAGCAGCAGATTGGGATTCACTGTATAGAGTAACTGATTTGGCAAAAAAATATGACAATATATATGCAGCTGTAGGTATTCATCCGCATGATGTCAAGGAATTGAAAGAAGAAGATTTGGAGACTATAAGAGAGTTAGCCAAGGATGAGAAAGTAGTAGCTATAGGGGAAATAGGCCTAGACTACTATTATGATCATTCTCCTAGAGATGTTCAGAAAGAGTATTTCAGAAAGCAGATACAGCTTGCAAAAGAGCTGAATCTTCCAATAATTGTTCATGATAGAGATTCTGCACAGGATGTATATGAGATTATTTCTTCAGAATATGATGAAAACCTAAAAGGGGTACTTCATTCGTTCTCAGGAAGCATTGAAATGGCAAAAAAATATCTCGACATGGGATTCTATATTTCATTTGCTGGACCTGTAACTTTTAAGAATGCTGTCAGACCTAAAGAGGTTTCAAAAGAAATTCCTTTAGATAGACTCTTAGTAGAAACGGATTCGCCTTATATGACTCCCGTGCCATACAGAGGTAAAAGAAATGATCCTACCTATGTGCGATATATTGCTGAAAAAATTGCAGAGCTGAAAGAGATTGAGTTTGATGAACTTGCAAAAGCTACGACAGAAAATGCAAAGAAACTTTTTGGAATAAAATAGACCCTGAGGCTATTAGCTTCAGGGCTTTTTTAATTTTCAG
>CAZBAL010000004.1:35473-98107 GCA_964489735.1 uncultured Clostridia bacterium
TAATTTTCAGAAAAATTTGATATTTATCAAAAAAACTGTTAGATGAAATATTATTAGGGTATTATGAAAAAAGAAGGGGGTGTGTACTATGTCGAATATGAATATTTATAAGGCTATTAGAATCGGTATTTTTGTGATGATTGTTACATCTTTATTGAGTTCAAATGCTAACAATTTTTTGGGGGAAGGCACGGCATCATCTTTGATTGTAATAGTATCTGGCGTAGTTTCATTTGGATGGACAATATTCATGCTTTATAAAATGTGGTCAGTTAGAGAAGTAAACTCTGGATTCAGACAGTATGCATTGATGGGGATTGCTGTAAACGTAATAGGTATGCTATTAGCAATTCTATCTGTTATATTTATTATTTTTGCTGGAATCACTGCTGCTATATTGCTGGGATTAAATCAGGGAGGACTATCCGGCCTTGGAATGGGTTACATAATATACTTCGTGTTGATGGGGATTGCTTTTGTTCTCATGCTTTATCTTACATTTAAAAGTTACAGTGGATTATACGACGGAACAGAGGAATTGTTATACAGTAACCCTGAAACTGTTGATAGTGTAAAGAGAGCAAATATATTGGAAATGCTCCCTAAAATTAGAAAAATTACAAAGAAATTATTTGTATATTTACCAATATTTTCTTTAGCAGTGTTAATTCTAATAGTACTATTATTATATCTTCAGTCTTCGATTGGTGCTTTTATATTAGTAGCAGGTCTTATTGTAATTATGATAGTATCTATAGTTATGGGAATTATTTTTTATTCTAGACTGTATAAGTTCTGTTCTATTTCAGAGAAAGCGTTTGACAATCCGAGATACTGGATGGATTAAAAGAAGGATATAATAAAATTGGGGGATATATTATAGCTTTGATATTTGCTTTAATCTATCCTCTTTTTTTGAGTTTACTAATTGGGAAAGTGTATTTAGAATAGATACTCTGTTATGGCATGTTATGAAGTATTTAGAGCACTAAAAACATTGGAGGTGAATTGATATGTCGAACATGAATATTTACAAAGTTACGAGAATAGGAATATTAGTCCTTCTATTGAGCGGTGTTTTAAGTATAGTGACTTCGATAGTATTTATGAGTAGCTATACTGCTCAGATGGTCGCTAGTAGTGTCGTAAGCATATTAGTTCTGGGATGGACTGTGTTTCAGGCATATAAAATCTGGTCCGTAAAAGAAGTGAATAGCGGATTCAGGAAATTTTCTATAGCAGGAATAATCATGTATATATTCACTATTTTCAGCAGTTTAGTCAGTATTATACTTGGTATAAGAAATATTGGAAAGCCACAGACTACAATGGAGAATTTTTCTATGGAAAGCCTTGAGATAACAGGAATTAAATCTATAGATAATATATTAAAAAATGCAAATACGGCTGAAGGTCTTTCCGATTTCAGAATGCTTGCAATAGCTGGAATAGTTATTGTAATAGTCAGTGGAATAATATCTATTTACTTAATGAACAGATATTACAGAGGGCTTTATTCAGGAACTGATGAATTGATACAGGACCATCCTGAAACTGTGGATGAACTGAAAAAGGTGGAGATACTTGAGCGTATCTCAGGCTTAGATACTATTACAAAAGTAGCACTGATATATATACCAATTGTTTTTATAGTGTTCATTGTCATAATTCTACTTATTACAATGTCAAATCCTATTTCAGGGTTACCAATGATTGGTGTTTTCTCACTGATTTCCATGGCACTATCGGTTGTTTACATTGTTTTCTATGTGAAGATTTACAAATTGTGTTCAGTATCAGAACAGGCATTCAGTGATCAGAGATATTGGGAAATCAACAAATAAATATATTTGTCTAATGATTATTCATATAGGAGTCCTATACGGTATTGTTTTACTAAAATACTGTGTGGGGCTCTTGTTTTTTGTGTTTTGTTATTTCTTGAACCTACAGTCACTAACTAGGTTTTAAAGAGGAGTGTTTCTGGGTCTGCCATAAAGATATGCATATAATATATACAATAAAAATATAAATAGTTACAAAAGGATAACAAAATTAAGAAAAAAAGTTGACAAATATTTTTTATAGGTGTAGAATACAAAAGTGGTCCAAATAAGGACTGAGAATAACTGTAAATTTTATTATTTACAGAATCTATTTTAAGATTTATTGAATGAGAAATAGGGGGATATTATGAAAAAGAAATTAATAATAGCTAGTATGTCGGCTCTTTTAGCGACAGGAATTTTTGGATATAGTGCTGTTCTAGCAGATCAAGAAGTGGATAATGGAGTTTACTATACAACGGAAGATACAGTTGCAGAATTTGAAGTTGAATATGTTGATACTACTGACTTAGAAGAGGGAGTAGAAAACGTAGTTCAGGAAGGTGTTAATGGAACAAAGACTGTAACATACAAAGAAGTTTATGATAATGGAAATATGGTTAGCAAGGAAGCTGTAAGTGAAGGAATCCTTACTGCTCCAGTTAAAAAAGTTATTCATAGAGGTGTTAAGCCAGAGCCTGTAGTTGAAGTTGCACAGAACACAGCACCTCCAGTAGAAAGTGGAGTTATATTCCAGGCTACTGCATATACATGGACAGGAAATCCTACAGCAACAGGAACAGTTGCAAGAGTTGGAGTAATAGCGGTTGACCCTAGAGTTATACCTCTTGGAACAAAAGTTTACCTTCAATACACAGATGGAACACCGATTGGATATGCAACAGCAGAAGATACTGGTGGGGCAATAAAGGGAAATATCATAGATATATACATGGATAGCTATAATGAATGTATTCAGTTCGGTCGTAGAAATGTTGTAGTTACAATCGTAGAATAATTTTTAAAGAATCCAGGATAATATAATATAGATTATAATATATTTAGCGTCAGCTGAAGGAGGACATATGGAAACTCCTGGCTGACGCTTTTTGCGTTTAGATGATATAATGAATATATAGATGGGAGAGTATTATGGTAAATATGATAAAAGAGATAATAGTTGTTGAAGGAAAAGATGATATATCAGCTGTAAAAAGAGCGGTTGATGCTGAGGTGATTGCTACTACAGGGTATCATATCAGTAAACAGACTCTGAACAGGATAGAAACAGCACATAAGAACAGAGGAATAATAATATTCACAGATCCTGACTTTGCCGGAGAAAAGATAAGAGAGAGACTTTCTAAGATGTTTAAAAATGCAAAGCACGCATTTTTACCGCAAGAGCAGGCATTGAAAAAGGGCGATATAGGTATAGAAAATGCCAGCCCTGAGGATATAATATCTGCACTTGAAAATGCCAGAGTTGAGAAGATGGAGATTTTAAACACTTTTGATAGAGAAGATATGATAAGCTTTGGACTGTCTGGAGGGGATGGCTCTTCAGTTAAAAGACAGAAATTAGGTAAATATCTTGGGATTGGCTATGGAAATGCTAAACAATTTTTAAAGAGGCTGAATAACTACGGAATCAGCAGGGAAGAATTTATTGAAGGGATAGAGAAGATAGAAAATGAACGATAAGAAGCTTTACTCACCTAAAACAATTAAAGATATAATGGATAGATACGGATTCAGATTTTCTAAGAAATTTGGACAGAACTTTTTAATTGATAAGAATATCATTGATGGAATCTGTGATGGAGCAGAGATTACGGAAGAAGATGGAATAATAGAGATAGGTCCTGGTATAGGAGTTCTAACTTATGAGATGGCTAAGAGAGCTGGAAAATTAATTTCAATAGAAATAGACAAAAGTCTTGTTCCTGTCATAGAAGAAAATATGGAAGGTTTTGATAACTTCAGGCTTATAAATGAGGATGTTCTGAATTTGGATTTAAACAAGCTTATAGAGGAAGAGTTTGATGGGATGAATGTCAAGGTTGTTGCCAATCTTCCTTATTATATTACGACTCCAATAATAATGAAGCTGCTGGAGGAAAATCTGAATATAGATAGGATTGTAGTAATGGTTCAAAAAGAAGTTGCTGATAGAATTTCGAGCAGTCCAGGCAATAAGAACTATGGCGCCATCACACTTGCTGTCAACTACTATTCAAATGCAAAGACAATATTAAAGGTACCAAGGACAGTATTTATGCCAAGTCCTAATGTTGACTCAGCAGTTCTTTCGTTCGACATATATAAAAATCCTCCAGTAAAAGCTGACAACCCGACTCTTATGTTTAAGATAATAAAGGCGGCATTTGGTCAGAGGAGAAAGACCATTATCAATGCAATTAATGCGGCGAATCTGGGTATAAGTAAAGAGAGAATTACGGGTATTTTCAATGAAATGGAGATTGATGTTAGACGTAGAGGCGAAACTTTTTCTATAGAAGAATTTGCAAATATTTCAGATAGATTCAATGAAGAAATAAAAAGCGGTTCATAGGAGTGATAAAATGTGCGAATTACTTAGTAATGATGAAGCAGAGCAATTGTCTCAAATATTTAAGGCGATGGGAGATCCCACTAGACTTAAAATAATTAATATTTTAAGCCAGAAAGAATTATGTGTGCTGGATATTGCCGAGATGCTGGATATGACTCAATCAGCAATTTCGCATCAACTCAGAATACTTAGAAACTTAAGGCTTGTAAAGTACAGAAAAGAAGGAAAGCAGGCCATATACTCGCTAGATGACTGTCATGTCATGGAACTTTTTGGACAAGGATTAGAGCATGTGAATCACGCTTAGAGTCAAAACTTAATGGTTTCACTTTATTAGTATTGGGTATAAATATCTGTGTAGAGTATAAATGAGCAATAATAAAATTGAAAGGATGAGAGATTATGGCTAAGATTGTTTTATATGGAATGGCAACTTGCCCGCATTGTGTAAATGCAAAGGAATTCTTTGACAAGAATAATATTGATTATGAGTATAAGGATGTTAAAGAGGATAAGGAAGCTAGAGCTGAATTTGTGGCAAAAGGTCACACAGGAGTACCGGTAATAGTTATTGATGATGAAGAAATTCTAGGATTTGATCAAGCTAAGATAGAAGCTAAACTCGGATAATTTAATTCGATAAGCTTAAAAGATTTAGATAAATATACAAAAGGATGAATACGGAAGTATAAATTAAAGGGATATAGAACAAGTCTATATCCCTTTATATATTACGCATTTAAAGCTTTTATAAGTTCGTTAATATCCATTCCATGAACTTGAGCTGCTTGCTCTAGAGATTCCATCTGAGCAGAAGGACATCCTACGCATCCCATTCCGAATGACATAAGAATTCCAGCAGATTCAGGTTTTTCTCTCAATATATCTCCAATTAACATGTCTTTTGTTATCATTGAAAAGACCTCCCTAAACATATATTTCTATAAGACAATGATATCATAGTTTGACATAAAAGAGTATAAGTATATATAAAAAAAGTTGGTTTTTGAGATAAATACTAGTATAATATTGAGAATAGGAATTGATTAGAAAGGAGTGATAAAATGGAAACAGGTTTTTTAGCAGTTTTTTTGGCAGGACTAGCATCTTTTCTTTCACCATGCGTAGTTCCGTTAGCTTCTGGGTATATAACATATATAACTGGTGCTATGGTTGAAAGTGAGCTAGAAGGCAAGCGATTATTCGCGTTTAAGAGAACTCTGCTGTTTGTAAGTGGATTTACAGTAGTGTTTATTTTGCTTGGAGTCACTGCCAGCAGCATAGGATACTTCCTGAATCTTTACAGAGACATCCTAACTAAGGTGGGGGGCATACTTCTGGTTGTTATCGGATTGAGCATGTTAGGTCTGTTTAAACTCAGGATAACAGGAAAGCAATTCAAGCTGCCGGTTGAAGTAGAATCACCATTCAGTTCTTTTGTTGTAGGGATGATTTTTGGAATAGGATGGACGCCTTGTGTTGGAGCGATACTGGGGTCAGTCCTGATATATGCAGGAAGTTCAGATAGCATTTTTGAAGGAGGGCTTCTGCTATTTGTGTATTCGCTTGGACTTTCTATTCCGTTTTTGATCAGTTCAATATTTATTGACAGAATAGGCGAGGTGTGGAAGTCAGCCGGAAGATATAGTGGAATAATATCAAAGATTATGGGAATCCTGATTATTCTGATAGGTATTCTCATGTTTTTCAATAAACTTTCGATATTTATATAACCGTTTATCTTAAAACAAGCTTTAAAAAAGTTCTTATATGAGAATTGCGAGAAATGAGAATCCATAAATATTAAAGTGAAATTTTTGTGATGAGTTTGTGATGAGAAAGAACGGCATATAAGAAAAACTTATAGAAGGGAGATAATCCAATCATTCTCTATATGATATATATCGTATATATGTATGGTGAGAGATGATATACGGTTGGATTAAATTTGAAACTATGAAAAGATTTTTAAAAGGAATTGGTATATTCGCAGCAGCTTCCATTATTATGGTAGGCTGCAGTAGTGATAATGGAAAAAATGGGGAAGTAAATGATAAAGAAAGCACAGAAATTACAGAAAGTGCAGAAAAATCTGGAAAGACTGATGAAGAAGCTTCGAAAGATAAAGGCAATGAAGATACAGTGTCTGAGCCTAAAAGAAGTATTCCTGAAGTAGGAGATGATGCTCCTGAGATAGATATTACTAATCTTGAAGATGGCAGCTCAGTGGGGCTGGAGAATCTAAAAGGAAAAAGGACACTTATAAATTTCTTTGCTACTTGGTGTGGTCCATGTAAAGTAGAAATGCCTGATTTAGACAAGTTGTACGAAAACTATGGTGAAGAGTACAATATAGTTGCTATTTCTTCTGGGGAATCTGAAGAGGATCTTAAAAAGTATAAGGAGGATATGAAATTAAATCTTCCAATATATAAGGATAGCTCTGATACTAAAACAGTGAAAAACTATTTTGTAAGAGTTGTTCCTACAAGTTATATGCTTGATGAGAATGGAAAGATAGAGATGATTGTACCAGGAGTTATTAGTTATGAAGATATGGAAAAATTAATAAAGGGTGAGTAATATGGAGATACAGGTATCTGAAAAAGCTTTAAATAGAATAAAGGAGATTCAGACTGATATTAGAAAGCCTAGAATATACAGAGCTGGAGCATGTTGAAGCGGAATAATACTGGGACTTGTAGTTTCAGAGGCTGTTCATGGTGATGAGACCGTGAGTGTTGAAGGTATAGATTTTAAGGTGGATCCAGAGCTGAATAAGTATGTATCAAAAGTGTTTGTTGACTATGCTGAAGCGGGAATAAGAATGGGTTTTTCAGTAAAAAAACTATAAATTCAAAATAAAAAAGCAAAAAACATCTGATTTATTGTTTAGTATTCGATTAACTGGGTATAATGTTACTGGTTGGAATTAAGAAAAAATCGAATATGGAGGAATTGGAATGCTTTTCGCTTCAAAAGCAGATGCTAGAAACATGTTTATCAGGAAGAGAGAGAAGATGTCTGATGAGGAGGTAAGAACACTCGGAGACAAGATAAACTCTACTGTAATGAGATTACCACAGTATAAAAATGCAAAAACTATTATGTTATATCTAAACTTCAATAATGAAATCTGCAGTAAAGAATTAATTGAGGATTCGTTTTCTAAAGGAAGAAGAGTCGTAATTCCTTATTGTAAGAAAGAAGGGTTGGAAATTTTGCCAACAGAACTGAGAGATGTCGAAATAGAGCTGGAAAGAACTAAATTCGGATATTTAGAGACAAAAGAAGAACATCTTAAGCTGGTAGATATAGAGGAGATAGATTTGATAATAGTTCCAGGACTTGCATTCGACAAATCATGTCATAGACTTGGATTTGGAGCTGGTTATTATGATAGATTTTTGAGTAAGCTGGGTGGTAAAACTGAAACTATAGGGGTAGCATATGATTTTCAGATTCTGGATATAATACCGGAACTGGAACTGACAGACATCCCTTTAGACTATGTTGTAACAGAGAAAAGAATTATAATAAAACCTTAAAGGCTATCACATTATTTTACTGGTTATTTTGTGATAGCCTTTAATTAAGTTATTGTCTGAATGGAGGTTGAGAATATGAATAAATGTAAGATGTCTATAGATTCAGACTTTTGTAAACACTGTAAAGGAAAATACTGCGCACAGAAAATATCAATTTTTGAAAAATTGGATGATGTGGAGCTTAAAGATTTAACATCAAAAATTATAAATAAAAAATACTCTAAGAATGAAATAATTTTTTTTGAAGGAGACAGTCCATCAAAACTGTTTTTAATTAACACGGGAAGAGTTAAGGTATATAAACATACGAAAGATGGTAAAGAGCAGATTCTTTATATTCTTTCAGAGGGTGACTTTGTTGGGGATGCGAGTATTTTCACGGATGAAAATATGAAGTACAATGCTGAAACAATTGAGGAGACTAGTATATGTGAGCTCTCCAAGCAGGATTTTAAAGAAATTATACAGCAAAATCCCAATATAGCTATAAAAGTTCTAAAAACAGCGTATGAAAGAATAGATAGGCTTCAGGAGCTTATAACCAGTTTGAGTACTAAAGATATTGAATCCAGAATAGCAGGCCTGCTCCTTGGATTTATTAAAGATTTTGGGTCGCCAAAGATGGACGGTATAGAAATGGAAATTCCATTCAGCAGAGAAGATCTTGCTAATTATATAGGAGTGACCAGAGAAACAATAAGCAGAAAACTCAGCTTGATGCAGGAAGAAGGAATTCTCGAGATGAGGGGAAATAAGAATATCAAAATACTGGATTTAAAACTTTTAGAGAATAAATACGAAGTCTAAAGAGATAGGTTTTCAAATATCTCTTTACTTATTATTAATTCTATATGATAATGAATATTATAATAGATTTCATTAAAAATATGAATCCGCAAGGAGGGTTTGATATGAATAAGTTGAAATTGGATATTGGAGGAATGACTTGTGCAGCATGTTCATCTAGGATAGAGAAAGTGCTGAATAGGAATGAAAACATATCTAATGCTGTAGTTAACTTGGCTGCAGCTAAAGCAATTGTAGAACATGATGATAATATAGATACTGAACAGATCATATCAATTGTCGAAAACTTAGGATTTACAGCAAAAGAAGAAGTTGCAGGGGTCGATATGGAAAAAGAAAACAGGGAAAAGGAACTCAAAAAGCTAAAAACACTTTTAGTTATTTCCACAATACTCACAATTCCACTGTTTTCAGCTATGTTTTTCCATATGGCGGGTGTGCATAATATATTGATGAATGGATGGTTTCAGCTGGCATTGGCTACACCGGTTCAGTTTATAATTGGAGCCAGATTTTACAAAGGAGCTGTGAAGTCTCTTAGAGGCGGATCGGCAAATATGGATGTATTGATTGCGCTTGGAACTTCAGCGGCATATTTCTACAGCCTATACCATGTATTAGTTGGAATAGATGTTTACTATTTTGAATCGTCTGCTATGATTATAACCCTTATACTTTTAGGGAAAACTTTAGAAACTGTTGCAAAAGGAAAGACTTCAGAAGCTATAAAAAATCTTATGGGTCTGGCACCGAATACAGCAGTAGTTATAAAAGATGGTGAGGAAAGAACTGTAGATATAGATGAAGTTATGGTAGGAGATATTATCTTAGTTAAGCCCGGAGAGAAGATCCCGGTTGATGGAAGAGTCATAGAGGGTAGTACAACTGTGGATGAGGCTATGTTGACTGGAGAGAGTATGCCTGCAAAAAAAGAAGTTGGTGATGAAGTTACAGGAGGAACTATTAATAATAATGGAGCAATAAAGTTCGAGGCATTGAGAGTAGGAAAAGACACTGCGCTTTCTCAGATAATAAAGCTGGTTGAAGATGCTCAGGGCTCAAAAGCACCGGTTCAGAGACTTGCCGACAAAATATCTGGAATATTCGTACCGGTAGTTGTTATAATTGCCATACTGACTTTCATAGTCTGGATGATAGTAACTAAGGGAGATATGAATAAATCTCTAATATCAGCTGTAGCCGTTCTGGTAATTGCTTGCCCTTGTGCATTAGGTTTAGCAACGCCTACGGCGATTATGGTTGGAACAGGAAAAGGAGCTGAGAATGGGATCCTGATAAAGTCAGGAGAACATTTGGAAAAGGCTCACAGTATTGACTCTATAATTTTAGATAAGACAGGTACAATAACAGAAGGTAAACCTGTTGTAACAGATATATATGTCGATGGAATAGATGAAAATGAATTGGTATTTCTTACAGCAACAGCAGAAAAAAACTCGGAGCATCCGCTTGGAGAAGCGATTGTAAATTATGCTTTAGAAAAGAAGATAGCTTTAGGAGAAATATCAGAGTTTGAATCGATAACCGGAAAAGGAATAGATGCGATTATTTCTGATAAGAAAGTGACAGTAGGAAATAGATATCTTATGGATTCTTTAAATATAGATATATCAAATATATCAGAAAAAAAGTCAGATTTAGAAGATGACGGAAAAACTGCAATAGTTGTAGCAGTTGATGGAAAAGCAGTTGGAGTAGTTGCAGTTGCAGATACTGTAAAATCTAGCTCTAAGGAAGCGATAGAAGAGCTTAAGAAGATGGATATAGATATCTATATGATGACAGGTGATAATGAGAAAACTGCCAAAGCTATTGGTAGACAGGTTGGTATAGATGAGGATAAAATATTTGCAGAAGTATTGCCAGAAAACAAAGCTGCAAAAGTTGAAGAACTCAAAGTAAAAGGAAAAGTTGTGGGAATGGTAGGAGATGGAATAAATGATGCTCCTGCATTGGCTAGTGCAGATACTGGATTTGCTATAGGAACAGGGACTGATATAGCAATGGAAGCTTCAGATGTAACTCTTATGAAAGGTGATTTAAGAATGATTCCTAAATCTATATACCTGAGCAAGAGAACTATGAGGACCATATATCAGAATCTATTCTGGGCTTTTGGTTACAATACGCTTGGAATTCCAGTTGCGGCATTAGGTTTCCTGAACCCTATGATAGCCGGTGCTGCAATGGCATTCAGTTCTGTATCAGTTCTTACGAATTCGCTTAGACTTAAGAGATTGAAACTGTAATCAGATAAATTGCGATTAAAACTTTTAATTAATTAGAGCCCTTTCTTTAGGAAGGGCTCTAATTATGTTATAATTAAAACTGAAAATAGGATTTATGTAAGGGAGGTTAAGCCTTGCTAGATATATACAAATCAACTCTCGATGGAGAGCTTGAAAAAATTGATGAATTTGAAAATGGATCATGGATAAATCTGACTAACCCAACGAATGAAGAGATAGATCTCATAGTTGAAGAACTAGGTGTTGAGAAAGACTTAATAGTAGATCCGCTAGACTTGGAAGAGAGTCCCAGACTTGAAATAGAAGAAGATTATATGTCTGTAATCATAGATATACCTATACTTGAAGAAGACTTGCCTGATAAAGATGAGTACAGTCATTTCTTGACTATACCTATAGGTATAATAATTCTTGAAAACCATATCATTACCGTATGCATTGAAGAGACAAATATACTTAAGATGTTTGAAGAAAACAAAGTTAAATCTTTTTTTACATTTAAAAAGAACAGGTTCTTACTCTTATTATTATACAAGACATCTATTAAATACTTACTGTATCTGAAGCAGATAGACAGAAGAAGTTCTGCTATGCAGAAAGTGCTGACAAAATCGACTAGAAATGAGGAACTGTTTAAATTTCTTGAACTTGAGAACAGTCTGATATATTTTTCGACTTCGCTTAAAGCCAATGAAATGGTTTTGGAGAAGCTGTTAAAAGTGGAAAGTCTGAGAAAATATGAGGAAGATACGGATCTGCTTGAGGACGTAATTATAGAGAACAAGCAGGCCATAGAAATGACAAATATATACAGCAATATATTAGTGGGTACAATGGATACCTTTGCATCCATAATATCTAACAATCAGAACACCGTAATGAAACTGTTAGCCATAGCTACAATAGCTCTTTCGATTCCGAACATAATAACAAGTTTCTATGGAATGAACGTTAAGCTGCCCTTTGCAAACAATCCGAACGCATCATTTATCATATTGGTCGGTGCATTTGTAATATCAATTGTAATTACGTTTTTATTCTCTAAAAAGACGCCTTTTTAGTACAAAAAACAAATATTATTAAAAAAACTACAATAAAAGTTGACAAACGATAACATTATATATTATAATGGTAAATTTATTTGACATAAATGTGTATACATGGTATAATTGTCATGTGTCATTTATTGATGAAAAGAGGTGATTGTTTGTCAAAATCATTATCAAAAATCAAAGAAAGTATTGAAAATTGTTTAGGAAGAGAAGTAAGACTGAAAGCGGACAAAGGTAGAAAAAGAATAGTAGAAAAGAGCGGAGTAATAGAAGGTGTTTATCCGAGCATATTCTGTGTAAAGATAAACGGTGGAGACCACAATTCTAGGATCGTCTCGTACAGCTATTCAGATATTCTAACGGAGACTGTTCAGATAACTCTTGTTGACTAGTAAGTACTATATGTTTTAGAAGCAAATCACCAATTATACCTAAGTAATCTGATTACTTAGGTTATTTTTTTGACTAATTGACAAAATGTAAGTATAATTATTGTATAAATATAGAGTATCAAAATGTAAGTTAGGTTAGATTTTAGAGAAAATATATAGGGAGGCTGAGTATATGAGTCAAAGCCGATCTCAAATGATGGAATATAAGAGAAGAAAAAGAGCACGTGAAAGAGCAAGAATGAGAAGAAGACGAGTTCTTATGCTTAAAAGAATAAGGGCCTTAGTATTGCTTTTAGTATTCATAGGGATTAGCTATTGGAGTTACGGGGCTATATCTTCAAAACTATCTGATAGAAAAGCTGAAAATACGACAGTAAGCACAGCAAACACGAATAATAAGAAAGTTGCAACCACTAAGAAGGCAGATGAAAAGCCTGCTAGTGTGACTGAACTTAAAGCAGAAAATGAAATGCCTAAAGTTGAGAGACCTTCTGATGTAGAAAAACCAGTGACTAAAGACAATTCACCTGTAATGGGAATTGCACTTGATGTAATTGAGAGAGATGGAATTACAAAAGTGTACAGATCTCCCGATACACAGAGTGAAGTTCTGCTACAACTTAAGGATAATGACAGAATTGAAGTAACAGAAGCGCTTATTGGCGGTTGGTTCAAAGTTAATCTGCCTGAAGGTGGGGAAGGGTTTGTTGAGTCTGTAAGAGTTAGACTGGACAGAATTCCTAAGCATAAATATGATAAAGATTCGGCAGAATACACTATGATTTTAAGTCAGGATAATCAGAAGCTGAGAATCTATAACAACGGTAAAGAAGTGCTTGAAAGTACAGTTTCATGTGGAGTTGAAGCTGAGTTCACTCCTAGAGGAGTTTTCGTAATAGACAAAGGACATAGTGGAGAGTGGGATTTTGCAAATGCGGTTGATGAAGGATATCAGTATTTTACTGCATTCTATAGTCATGGGTATTTAATGCACTCAATAACTATGGATAAGGATAAGAAAGTTATCACTGAGGAAGCTGCTAAGCTGGGAACAGCAGCTAGCCATGGCTGTGTTAGACTTCCGATACCAGTGGCGAAGTATATATATGAGAATGTACCAGCTAAGTCAATTTTAATAATAGAATAATCATATGCAAATGTAATATAGGTCAGAAAAACAAGGGAGCTTAGAGTTCCCTTGTTTTTTTAATATCAGCCAAGATATAATAAAAATTGATATAGACCCAATATTTATAGTATAATAAATATTGTATTAAGATTAGTACAAGAGAGATGGTGATGTTTATGAATAATGCTGTTGAAATGGTTGCAAATGCAAAAGTAAATCTTTCTCTAGATGTAGTGAGAAGAAGAGAAGATAACTATCATGATCTTGAAATGATAATGCAGGAGATAGATTTGGCAGACAAGATATTCATAAAAGAGATAGATGCTGATGAAATAAGGGTATTATGTAATAGAGACGATATTCCTACAGACGAAACTAATATAGTATACAAAATATCGTATACTATAAAAAATAGATTCAATATAGATAAAGGCTTGGAAATTAAAATAGATAAAAACATACCGATTGCAGCAGGACTCGGAGGTGGAAGTGCTGATGCAGCAGCCACTATCAAAGGGCTTAATAAACTTTGGAATCTGAATATGTCTGAACAGGATATGATAGATATATCAAAGCCGCTAGGAGCAGACATACCTTTCTGTATAATTGGAGGTACTGCTGTTGCAAGAGGAATAGGTGACAAGCTGACAAAGATAAGCGGGTTGAAAGAAACTATGATTCTTCTGGTCAATCCTGAAATTGGAGTTTCAACTAAATTTGTATATCAGAGTTTGAATTTGGACGTTATAGAAAAAAGACCTGATACTGGGAAATTAGTAGATGCTATACAAGCGAATGATTTGAATTATATTGCAAATAATATGGTTAATGTACTTGAAACAGTATCTATAAAAGAGTATCCTTTAATAGATAAAATAAAAGAAGAGATGATACAGTACGGTGCTATAGGGTCACTGATGAGTGGAAGTGGATCAACCGTATTTGGGATATTTGATGACGAATCTGCGATAGATAATGCAGAAAAAGAGTTCAGGAAACAGTACAACTTAGTGATTAGAACTAAGACGGTAGAAAGGATGGTATAGGATTATGAAAGAGCTAGGAATAATACAAGCAGATTCATACAAGCCACTTAGAGATATTGTATTTGAAACTCTAAGAGAGGCTATACTAGAAGGGAAGTTAGTTCCAGGGGAGAGAGTTATGGAGGTTCAGCTTGCTGAACAGCTAGGAGTTAGTAGAACACCTGTCAGGGAAGCTATTAGAAAGCTTGAGCTTGAGGGATTACTGATTATGGTACCGAGAAAAGGAGCATACGTTGCGGATGTTTCACTAGATGATATAATTGATGTTCTAGAAATAAGAGCATCATTAGAGGGGCTTGCGGCTTCTTTAGGTGCGGAGAGAAGAACATCATCCGATATAGAAAAACTTGAAAAGAAAATCGCTGAACTGAGCAGATGTGTTATGGAAAAAGACACAGAGGGTATGATAGAAAATGATGCACAGTTCCACAATATTCTTCTAGATACATCAAAAAATAAGAAGCTTGCATCAATTGTTGAAGGACTGAAGGATCAGGTTCAGAGATTTAGAGTTATATACTTTAATGAATATGAAGAAGTGGGCTTTAAGCTTATAGAAGAGCATAAGGAAATACTTAAATGCATAAAAGAAGGAAATAAGGAAGATGCTATGAAGTCAGCTGAAACTCATATCTACAATATAAGAAAACAGCTGATAGACAATATGGATAGTTAAGGGGGATGCCTTATGGATAATAGACCTATAGGTATATTTGACTCAGGAATAGGTGGGCTCACAGTTTTAAAAGAACTGGTTGAACAGATGCCGAATGAAAAAATGATATATTTTGGAGATACCGGAAGAATACCGTATGGTACAAAATCTAGAGAGGCAGTAATAAAGTATTCTTTTCAATGTATAAGATTTTTATTAAGTAAAGATGTTAAGGCTATAATAATAGCTTGTAATACTGCTTCAGCTGTTGCATTGGCACCGGCCTTAAAGGAATTTGATATTCCTATAATAGGAGTTGTGGAGTCAGGAGCTAAGGCGGCGGTGAAAGGAACATCAAATGATAAAATTGGTGTAATAGGAACCACTGGAACGATAAACAGTAATGCCTATCAGAAAGAGATAAGAGCACTATCTCCTCAGGCAGAGGTAATAGGTCAGGACTGTCCGCTATTTGTTCAGATAGTGGAAGATGGCTGGGAAGATACAGAAGTTGCTAAACTGACAGCTGAGAAGTATCTAATTGATATGAAGGAACATGATGTGGATACTCTAGTACTAGGATGTACTCACTATCCGATATTGAGATATACACTCTATAAAGTTCTTGGAGAAGATGTTAAGCTTATAAACCCGGCATATGAAACAGCAATAGAGGGTAAGGAGCTGCTGACTGAAAGAAAGCTGCTGACTGAAAATATTGATGAAGTGGACAATATAGAGTTTTATGTGAGTGATGATCCGGAGAAGTTCAGAAGAATCGGCGGAAATATGCTGAATAGAAATATTCAGTCTGTGAAAAAAATAGATATAGAGAAACTCTAGGTGATGTTATGAAAATTGTTGATATTCACGTTAATGGAAAGCAAGTAGATTGTTATGGTGAAACTGATAATATTGAAATTAAGACAGAAGCCAAATACTGTAAAAAAAAGAATTCAACATATTTGATATATGATGAAAGTGAAGCAACTGGAATGGAAGGTTCTAAGACTAAGCTTAGAATAGAGGAAGATAAGATAGTTATGATCAGAACAGGTTCTGTTGAAACGAAGATGGAATTTGTGGTTGGGGATAAGAGTGAAGTGATTTATAAATGTCCTCATGGTCGTTTTGATATGAATATTAGAACAGATGATATCACGGTAGATTACCATGAGGATAGAATCAGCAAAATAAGTATAAGGTATTCAATGTGCTTTGATGAAGATTATGAAACGCAAAACTGCTTAGATATTAGTATATTATAGGTGGAATATATTTACGAAAGGATGAGCTTATGAAAGCGAAAGTATTCAAGAATATGGTAGTGGGGGAACCAGCTAAGCTAGTAGACCTTGTAGATTATGATGTGGATGGTATTGGAAGAAATTTAGTTTTTGGAAATAAAAGAGCGACTCTTATAGGTTTTGCTTTTTCAGAAGAGAAAGGACTTGTGACATCTGAAGCACAAGGAGATATTTTTGTCTATGTAATGGAGGGCATTCTAGAAGTAGACCTTGATGGAAAAGACCATTCAGTCCACCAAGGAGAGTACATATTATTACCAAAAGGACTTCCACATTCTCTGGAAACAGATGAGAAGACAAAGCTAATTTTTCTTTTAGCTTATGATGAAGAAGATTCAAAGGAAAAAGATACTGAGTCAGAGTCTAATGAGTAACTAAATCAAAATCAAAGTGCAATTAACATAAAAATACAATATCAGGACTGAAATTCAGTAAATAAAAAAGGGATACAAATCGATTAATAGATTTGTATCCCTTTTCTGATTATCAAAAGTATATAATTGCTTATCTGTCAGACATTTTTTCTTCTTTCGGCATAGTAGAAACATTGATACCAACCATAGCTTCTCCTAAGTTTTCAGATAGTTCAGCAAGTTTTTTACCGTTATCATAATGTTTAACAGCCTGAACTATTGCCTCAGCTCTCTTAACAGGATCCCCTGATTTGAAGATTCCTGATCCAACAAAAACACCGTCACATCCTAATTGCATCATCATAGCTGCGTCCGCAGGAGTAGCAACACCTCCAGCAGCAAAGTTCACAACAGGAAGTGAATTGTTTTCATGAACATAATCCACAAGATCAATAGGGGCTTGGATTTCCTTAGCATAATTAGCAAGCTCATCTTTAGACAGAGCAGATATTATAGCCATTTCATTTGTCATGGCTCTCATATGTTTAACTGCTTCAATAACATCACCTGTTCCAGGTTCACCTTTTGTTCTAATCATATTAGCTCCTTCAGCAATTCTTCTCAGAGCTTCTCCTAAGTTTTTTGCACCACAAACAAAGGGAGCTTTAAACTTGGATTTGTCGATATGAAGTCTATCATCAGCAGGTGTAAGTACTTCAGATTCATCTATATAATCAATATCAAGAGCATCAAGAATTTGGGCTTCCACAAAGTGACCAATTCTAACTTTAGCCATAACAGGAATAGAAACAGCCGCCTGTATTTCCTTTATAAGTTGAGGATCAGACATTCTTGCGATTCCACCTTCAGCTCTTATATCAGCAGGAACTCTCTCCAGAGCCATTACAGCACAAGCTCCAGCTGCTTCAGCTATCTTAGCCTGATCGGCATTTGTAACATCCATTATTACTCCGCCTTTTAAACTATCAGCTAAATTATTTGTTAAATTGTACCTCTCTTTAATAATTGACATTATTATTCCTCCAATAATCTATATAATATAAATACAAAACTCATAAACACATTATATAATACAGATACAAATATAGCAACAACTATGCGATAAATAAATACAAAAAGGTTATAATAGATTTAATGAAGGGGTACAATAGCGATGCGTTTGTAAGATAATATATTTTTATAGATTGAAAAATTTTTAGTATAAAAATAAATAATAGATATCTTTAAAGGATATTTAGCACAAATAAACCCTATATATAAGGAAGGAAAAAATAAAAGATTATAAAAAGCAAAATAACACCTGCTAATATTGGTTGAAAGAGACTGATGGGGGTATAAATAAAATCAATGGACATATGTGATGGAGAGGAAATTTGTATATTTGAAAAATTTCAAAAATATGGTATAATTCCTTTGCATACCAAAATTAGCATATAACTCAATCTTAATGAGTTGCAAGCAGAGAAGTTACAAAAATATTACAAAAAAGTTAATAATAGGTGTCAGCTTAATTGCCTTGAAATCAACACTTAGAACTTTTTTGTGTTTTAAAAGTTACAGAAAAAAATATATATTGTTGACAATGCTAATTTTACATGTTAGAATTGTGTTGTAGTTTAATCGCGCATCGTTAAGATGCAAGGGTTGAGCCCTAAAACATTTAAGTATTTATTTTAAGGAGGAATTTTTTTATGAAAAAAAGAATATTTTCATTAGCGCTTGCCTCTACAATGGTTCTTGGAACATTCGGAACTGTTATGGCAGCTGACGAAGTATTAGAAAACAAGCCTTTTGTTGATGGTTATCCAGGTGGAGTATTCAAGCCAGATAACAGCATTACAAGAGGAGAGGTAACTAAACTTGTTGCAGTAGCTAAAGACTTTGCTACTCAAAACTCAAGTTACCCAGATGTTCAAGATCACTGGGCAAATAAGTATATCGGAGCTTTATCAGCATATCTTAAAGGTTATCCAGACGGAGAGTTCAAAGCTGATAATGAAATGACAAGAGCAGAATTTGCTACTCTAATGTCAAGAATAAACGATTCAGACATTAAGCCATCAGCGAAAAGCTTCACTGATATCGGAAACCACTGGGCAGAAGATGATATCAAAAGAATGGCAGCAGCTGGTGTTATAGAAGGATATGAAGATGGAACTTTCAAACCAGACCAACCAGTTACTAGAGCAGAAGCTGTAACTATGATCTTAAGAAACGAAGGAATTAATCCGGATCCAGACATAGCTAGCAAAGTAACTAATCCTTTCAGTGATGTAACTAATGAAGCATGGTATATTGAAGAAGTTCTTACTGCATCAGGACTTTACAAATACGTTCAAGATGAGAACGGAAATAGAAAAGTTGTAGCTAATGATGATGTAGAGAAAATAGAGAGTGCAAAAGTAATCGATAAAGTTATTACTGATGAATCAGAAGATCTATTAGTAGAACTTGCTGTTAACGGAGAAAAGCTTCCTGTAGACTACGCATCATTCTATGCAGAAGGATACCATATTTCAAATGACCAATGGAAAGTTGAAGACTCAAAAGGTAACGATGCTAGTGATATAATTGTTTGGAAAGCTATAGGTGGAGACTATGTGCCAACACTTGATCCTGACGAAATGGATTTAGATGAGGTTTACACTGTATCATTCCCTATAGCACATCAAGGAAACTACTTCACAGTAGCAACTGGAACAGTACAAAAAGTTAAGGCGGCTAACGCTAAAGTTAAAAGTCTTGATTCACTAGTTATTAAGAGAGAAAGCTGTGATGGAGATACACTATTAGATCTTAAGAGCGACACACTTGTTGGTGGTTTCTTAGATGGTACGAGAGATGAAACTGCTGTGTTGACTAAAATAAATGCTACTGTAAACGGAGGAACACTAAACCTTCTTGATACTAGCATAGCTGGTGATGTTAAAATAGAATCTTCGAATGAAAATGTTGTTGAAGTTAAAAGAGGAGCAGCTGGAGAAGTAAAACTATACGCAAGAATGGCTGGAAAAGCTACAATCACAGTAACTTACGGAGATCTTAAAATAACTAAAGAAATAACTGTTGTTAAAGAAGAAAGAAAAGTAAGAGAAGTAAAAGCAAATGTTTCTGAAGTAAATCTATTAAATGGACAATCATCAACTGTAATAATTTCACTGTTCGACCAGTATGGAGATCCATTCAGTCTAGATTGTACAGATGAAGATTTAACTGAATATATTCATGCAAATATCAAAGGAGATGCTGTTGTTCAAGTTAATAGCATAACTCCGATGAATGGTAACTCTAAATTTGAAGCTGTTCTTGAAGCTGTATCACCAGGAACAGGATATATCTATGTAACAATGATAGATGATGCTTATAAGAATGAAGTAAAAGTATTTAAACTACCTGTTAACGTTACTGACCTTAATACTTTAGGTGAGAAAAAAGTTGTAGTTGAAGATACTGCTGAAACAAAAGATTATTCAAAAGATTTTGAACTAGACTTAAATGATTCAAAAGATGATAAAGTTCTATTCAATATTTCTCAATTTACTAAAGAAGGAGCTTTCTCAGGAAAAGTTAAAGATCTTAAATTTGAGATAGATAATCCTGCAATAATTAGTGTTGCTAACGGAACAGATGATAACTTCCTAGTAACTGCTAAGAAAAAAGGTGTAGCTGAGATTACTTTAAGAGATAGCGATGATAACGTAGTTGCAAAAGTTAAAGTTACTGTTATCGATTCTGAAAAAAGTGATGAAATAACAGGTGTTAACTACAGAGTAGATGCTAAAACTACTATAAAAGGAGCTCCATTAAATGCAATTGGTGATTACAGACTAAGCGACTTCGTTTTTGGAGATGCAATAAAAACTAACGTTGCTAGCCTATCTACACCAGTAATAGAAAATGGACAAGTTAAAGTAGATGGAAAAGTTGTAGGTAAAGTTAAGGTTGAAGTTTACACTTACGACGCAGATGACAATGCTACTAAGACTGTTATTGAAAATGCAAATGAAGCAGATGTTCTTGTAACTCTTGCGGATAAAGATGGAGAGAGAAAAGCTAAAGTATCAGTAGAAGTTATCTCTAACGATGGAACTGAGTTTGACAAAGTTTACGAACTAGACTTAGCTAAATAATATAGACTAATCAAGGTCAATATTAATAGATGTAAATATACAAGATAAAAGGATAGAATCTTTCTATCCTTTTATTTTTGAAAAAACAGCCACACATACTCATGATTGAATTCGTGAGTAGTGGCTACATATCTTAAACAAAGCAAAAATAGAGAAGAACAAGATATTAAAATAGTATCTATATAAATTTAGGGGGACAATATGAGTAAGAAAATAGTTTCACTAGCAGTAGCTAGTATGATGGCATTAGGATCGCTAGCAATAGCAGACACAGAAGTAGAAGTAAAGGAAAGCAAACCATTTATAAAAGGTTATGAGTCTGAAGGAAAGTACACTTTCAAAGCAGATAACTCTATAAAGAGATCAGAAATAGCAGCTATAGTAGCTAGAGCTATAGAATTAGAAGATGCTGAAAACACATTTGAAGATGTTGATGCAGAACACTGGGCAGCTGGATATATAGGAGCTCTTCAAGGAGAAGGATATGTTCAAGGAGATGATGAAGGAAAATACAATCCTGAATCAGACCTTACTAGAGCTGAGCTTGCACAAATAATATACAATGTTCTTGGTATAGAAGAAGACGCAGATGAAGATGACAAAGATGATGAAGATGATAAAGACGAAGATAAAACAGAAGTAGAAGAATCATCAGATGAAGAATCATCAGACGAAGAAAATAATGATGATGAAGATGCAGACAATGACGATAAAGATGAAGACAATGAAAACGGTGAAGATGACGAAGATGATAAAGAAGAAGAAAAAGAGTCTAAATTCAACGATGTAGATAGTCATTGGGGTAAAAAAGCTATTGAAGCAATAGCTGATAAAGGTATAGTTGAAGGTTATCCAGGAGAAGATGAAGAAGGAAAAGTTGAATTCAGACCTGATAACAAAGTTACTAGAGCAGAAGCTGTTAAAATGATATTACTTCTAAACGAAAGAAATATTGATGTAGAAGATGCTTTAGAAAAGCTAGAAAATAAATTCGAAGATCTTGATGAGCATTGGGCTAAAGCTTTAATACTTGCAGCATCAAACAGCTACAAGTATGAAGTTAAAGATGGAAAAGAAGTAATCGTTGAAGAAGAAAATGATGACAGCGATGACGAAGATGACAAAGATGATGAAGGAACTACTGAAGAGTAATTTTATCAATCTTTTTATCTTGAGTTTTAATATTGATATTTAATTTTAAAGCAGGGGTGAATTTACTCCTGCTTTTATTATATTCAAAAGGGAATGATATGATGATTCAAATAAAGTTTGCTAAAATTAGAAAAGATGCGAAAATTCCATCTAAAGCATTAGAAGATGCAGGATATGATGTCTATGCATGCTTTGATGAAGACTGTATGAAAATTGAGCCACTGACTACTGTTATGATACCGACAGGAATAGCATCAGCAGTACCGGATACTCATTATTTTCAAATTCAGGAAAGAGGCAGTACTGGCACCAAAGGAATGAAGTATGGAGCTGGTGTAATTGACTCGGGCTATAGAGGTGAGTGGTTTATCCCTATAACAAATTGCAATAATAAGGATTTGATAATTGCCAAGGATGCGAGCGCTGACTATGGAGATGCACTTGTCTATCCATATGATAAAGCGATAGCTCAGGCAATACTTTTAGAAGTGCCATTAACTGAAATAGAAGAAATTTCATATGATGAGCTAAAAGAGATTCCTTCGGAGAGAGGAGCGGGAAGATTAGGAAGCTCAGGTAAGTAATACTCCGTATGATTCGAAAAATATAATATTCAAAAAACATAAAAAATGACCTGGTATTCTGAATGTGAACACTAGGTCATTTTGCAATTTAAATCCATATACTCTACTATAGTTTAAATTTCCGGTATTCCTATACTTTCTACAACTACTTGACCCGTATATTTCTTAGAGTCTTCGTTTTCAAAGCCTTTTTTCATATATTGGAAAGTGATGGTTTTTTCTGCTTGTACTGATGCGCCCATAGGAACGCCAGTATCTGCATTAAGACCTGAAGGAAGATCGACTGAATATATTTTCTTGCCTGATGAATTTATTATGGCGATAATATACAATAGATAGCCTTTTATATCAGAATTGAGTCCTGTACCAAATATTGCATCGACTATAACATCTGATTCATCAGCATAATCTTCAAGTCTGTCCCAATTTATATCGCTGATTACTGAGACTTCTATACTCAGTTTTTCTAGTATGTTGTAATTTATTAGGGCATCTCCTTTTATTTCAAAGGGATTTCCTATCAGTGCAACTTTTACATTTTTTCCAAGTAATTTGAGTTGGCGTGCAATTCCAAAGCCATCTCCACCATTGTTTCCTGTTCCTGATATTATGAGATAATTATCTTTTTCTAAATCGATATTGTTCATAAACTTTATTACAGCATTTTCCATGAGCACGATACCTGGAATGCCATAGTTTTCAATTGCATTTGTATCTAAATCTCTCATTTCCTGTGCAGTTTTATACTTCATTTTATCACTCCGATCTTTTAAGTTTCCATTGGTGTCATGAGATTGACATCAAATTCTTCCTCAAAGTACTCAACTGAAGATGTGTTTTCAGCTGTTACCAGAAGTACATCTCCTTTTTCAATAACTGTAGAACCATTTGGTGTTATATAGTTATGGTTTCTGTTTATACTCATTATAAGTAATCCTTCAGGAAAGTTTATGTTCAGTATCTGGTTACCTATCATACTTGATGTGTCCAGAACGGCAACTTTTGCGAAGACTCCTCCAATATCATCCGAGTAGTCGTTGAAACTTTTGATAAGCATATTCTGCTTTTCAACGGCCTCTACCAGATCGAGTCGTCTGGCTAGAACTGGGAATAGAGAACCCTGAACTACAACTGAAAGAAGTACTATGAAGAAAACTATATTGAAAATGAACTGTGAGTTTTCTAAATCATATATAAATGGCATCAGTGCAAAAACAATAGATGCTGCACCTCTAAAGCCTGCCCATGAAATGAGTATCTTTTCTGCACTATTGTATTTGAAAAATGATGTTAGAATGACTATTGCCAAAGGTCGTGCAATAAAAATTAGAAATACTGAAATCTGCATACCTTCATTCAGCACAGTCGTAATAGCCTCAGGCTTTGAGAAAACTCCCAAGACTACGAACAGGAAGATCTGCATAATCCATGTCTGGCCATCAAAGAATTTAATCAAATGACGTTTATAGAAAAACTTCTTATTACCTAGAACTATTCCTGCTATATACATTGCCAAAAAACCATTTCCATCGAGCAGTGATACTATCGAAAAAACTATATAGACCCATGCTACAAGTGAGCCATAATATAGTCCATTATACTTAAGTTTTACATGGTTAAGGAAATGAGCAATCACTCTTCCAAATAAGTACCCTAGAACTCCTCCTATTATCATCTGCTTTAATAAAAAAGCTATGAGTTCCAATGAAGACATCCCATCACCTGTTAAAGTTGTCAATAGAGCAAGTGTGAGCATATATGCCATAGGGTCGTTACTACCACTTTCCAGCTCTAGAGTCGGGACTAATCGACCCTTAAGGTTCAGGTCTTTTGACTTCAGTATTGAGAACACTGTTGCGGCATCAGTAGATGAAACAATACTTCCCAATAACAGTCCTTCTACAATTGACAGACCGGTCACTTCTGCTGCAAACAGTCCAACTAGCACTGCAGTAGCTACGACTCCAACTGTTGCGAGAATACCTCCGGGCTTTATTACCGTCTTAATAGAAGACCACTTGGTATCCATACCCCCTGTGAACAATATAAAAGCAAGTGCTACGGAACCAATTGCTTGGGCTATCTTAGCATTGTCAAAGTGGACCAGACCCAGTTTGTCAGATCCTAAAACCATACCTATTAATAAGAATACCAATAGGGTAGGAACACCTATCTCATAAGATATATTGCTGAACAATATACAGAGTAGAAGAACTACTGCCCCTATCAGTACATATGTGTTGAAATCCATAAGCAACCCCCCTAACTCCTATATACATATCATACCCTAAATAGTGGAAGAATACACGTATATTGTGGGGAATTACTTATGGTTAGCTATTCTCAAGTGTCGGTTTTATATTATATTTACATCTTCGTTGTTCTGAATCTTTTTCATATTTCTAACAGAGCACATTTTTCCGCACATGGTGCATGAGTCTTCAAACTCAGGCTTAGATTCTTCCCTGAATCTCCTTGCTTTTACAGGGTCCATCGCCAACTCGAACATCTTATTCCAGTCTAAGTCCATACGTGCTTTACTCATTTCATTATCCCAGTCTCTAGCACCTTTAACTTTTTTTCCTATGTCCGCAGCATGAGCCGCAATTTTAGTCGCAACAATTCCTTCAATCATATCGTCTAAAGTAGGAAGTCTGAGGTGTTCGGCCGGGGTAACATAGCATAGAAAATCTGCACCGTTAGTCGCAGCGATAGCACCTCCTATTGCTGAAGTTATATGGTCATATCCTGGTGCTACATCTGTAACAATAGGGCCGAGAACATATAATGGCGCATTGTGACAGAGTTTTTTAGCCATTATCATATTTGCAGCGACTTCATCTATAGCAACATGTCCTGGACCCTCTATCATAATCTGAACATCTTTTGCCCAAGCTTTTTTTGTCAGCTCCCCTAGTACGATAAGTTCACTGATTTGAACTGCATCTCCTGCATCATTTATGCTTCCAGGTCTGCAAGCATCGCCAAGGCTTATTGTGACATCATACTCTCTGCATATGTCAAGTATTTCATCAAAGTATTCAAAGAACGGATTTTCTTTATTATTGAGCTCCATCCAAGAGTATATTAGAGATCCTCCTCTTGAAACTATGCTGGTCAGTCTTGGATTATTCTTGAGTTTCTTGGCTACCTCTCTATTTATTCCTGCATGTATAGTCATAAAATCCACACCATCTTCAGCATGTTTTTTTATGACATCAATGAACTCTTTTTCTGAAATATCTTTTAAGTCTTTATCGTAAAAACCAACAGCATCATATATTGGAACTGTTCCTATCATGGCTTTTGAACGCTTTACGAGCTTCTGTCTGAATTCTTCTGTTTTTCCGAAAGAGCTCAAATCCATTATAGCTTCTGCATTCATCTCTATAGCTTTATCGACTTTCTCAAATTCTTTTTCTACATCAGGACAGTCTCTGGATATACCAAGATTCACATTTATTTTAGTTTTAAGCCCTTCTCCAACTCCTTCAGCTGATAAAGAAGAGTGTTTCTTGTTAGCCGGGATTGCAATTCTCCCTGCCTTAACTCCTTCCAGTACGAAGTTAACATCAAGGTTTTCTTTTTCTGCTACTGTTTTCATTTCCGCTGTGATAATATTTCTTTTTGCTGCATCCATCTGCGTTGTGTAATTCTGTGTCATATAAATTACCTCCATATTTATTCAATAAAAAAAGAGCATACCAATTGGTAAGCTCTAAATATTAAAAAAACAGTCTAGATATTTTTTAGTATTTCAGCTTCCCTACGTTGGTTTTAACCAAATCAGGTTCGAAGGGTCGGAATTTTCCTCTCAGCTTTTACAGCACCCCTAGCTCATTTTTTATTTATTCTATTGTCTGAGTTGATTATATAGGATATGCTTTAGTTTGTAAAGCTGCGAGTAAATACAGGAAAAAATAGGAAAGTATAGGAAAGTATAGGAAAATATTAAAAATATTAAAAAACGTTAAATATACTAGAAAAGTACTAGAACAATTACTAGTAAAAATAGGTTGAGAGGGGTAAATGAATGGATGTAGCGGTGGTTTTCGGAAGTGAAAGTGATATGGTTTTATCTGAAGATATAAAAGAGGTGTTCGGTATTTTCGGTATAGAATATGAGATGTATGTAATCTCTGCGCATAGAGCACCAAAGAAGCTTGTAGAGCTGGTTTCTGAACTGGAAAAAAAGAGAACCAAAGTCATTATTTCAGCAGCCGGGCTTGCTGCACATCTGCCAGGAGTTATATCGTCGTTAACTTCTATCCCGGTTATAGGGATTCCGGTCGGGAAGAGCTTGGGAGGTATGGACTCTCTTTTGTCTATAGCTCAGATGCCGAAGGGAGTTCCAGTTGCAACTGTCGGCATTGACAACTCTTATAATGCCGCTCTTATGGCTGTGAAAATAATATCTGTCCATAATGAAGGCTTACGAGTGAAATTAGATGATTATAGAGAGAATAGGGAGAATAGTTACAGCATATATCCCATATGTTAAATATATGTAACTATTTATTAATAAAGTGTGGCTTGAAATAGAAAATATATGTATTAAAATATAGTGTAAGGATAACCTTGATATTTATCAATAAATAGATAAGTATATGATAAATATTATAACTATCCAAATTAACAGAAAAGAGAGGTAATTCTTTTATGAAAAAGCTATTAGGAATAGCGCTACTTTCAGTTTCAATGATGACTTTTGCTGTGGGGTGTGGAGATGATGTTGATACTGTAGATAAGGGTACTAATACGGATAGTAGTGTTGAGACTAGCTCACAAAGCAACACAGATGGAAATAAAGCTAATACTGGGAAAAGCGAAGAGCCTGTAAAAGAGGAAAAGAAAGTGGTTACTGGAGAACCTGAGAAGGTGGAAGACAAAAAAGAGGATACTAAAGAAGATAATAAATCAAGCGATAATTCTAAAAATAGTGATAATTCAAACACTGACAATGCATATATAACAGAAGTGGCTGTTTATGGAGTAGATGACAATTTCATGGAACTTAAAAGGATTTCAAAATCTATAAAGGTTTATGATAAAAAAGTAGCAGCGGCGGCTTTAGAAGCTCTAAAAGGATCTGACTGGCCGGCTGGATACAATTCACCAATACCTGAAGGAGTTGTTTTCACTTCTGTGACTATAAATGATGGAATAGCTACTGTTAAATATGATTACAGTGGTACACCGATGGGAACTTCAGGAGAAACTATGTTTATTGATTCTGTATCAAGTACTCTTACAGAGTTTCCTACAATAAGTGGAGTTAAGTTTGAGGCTAGCGGTCAGTCCTTAACTACTCACATGACAGATGGAAATGTATATACTAAAAATGCTTCTAACTAATATAGGCACTGATTTAGTATTATTAAGCTAGTATTATTATGATATGCAATAAGCATTAAGAATGAGATAGAAAAAGTCAATAAAATAATCAAGAGGGGTATGTTATACTAGATTTAAGCTAAACTTTTGATGGATGAGGATCTATCAACAGATATAGCTCTCCTTTTGTTATATTTATCAAAAAAAGAGGTCACCTTTTCAGGTGGCCTTTTTTTCTTGGTAAATTTCAGTAAATCCTATTTAAAGTAGAGATTTATAACATCTGTACTGTCAATATCATCCCATGCTATATTATCCAGCAGAATCATTCTTCCCTGTGGAATGAACAGATTATGGTTGATTTCTTCGTATCTGTTCATATCAATGTCGAACTGTTCGACCGTCATATCCAGAAGTAAATCTCCAACTATGGATGCATAATAGACTTTAATATTGTTTATTATTTCAGGGTCTGTAACTTCCTGACTCCCTATAAAGCTATGAGCTATATGGTTGCATATATCTCCATCTTCCAAAATCAGGGATGCCGCTTTGTGGGGCAATGCTTTCTTCGCTTCTTCAGGCAGAGACTCATAAAACTTTTCAGATTCTTCTCTGTTTGGAAAATCTATTTCTCCATTCAGCTGCTTGACTCTCTTATTCAGCTCTAAATGTGCAAATGAAAGATAAGAATTTATGGATGTGATAAAATTGCCCATGATAAAGTTGAGCTTCCCGTTTTCATAGTGGATACCGGGCATTTCTGGATCATATGAGATGGCTCTGGACATAGAATCTTTTGCAGCATCATAATTTCCTTTACCTTTGTGTTCCATTGCTTCTTTAAAAAATTTAATAGCTAGTTCTTTACTCAATTTTTTCATCCTCTCATTCTCAAACTAGTGTATAATAAAGGTTACTGTATTTATTATGTTATCGTCTATAATATTATAACAGTAATTTGACATTAATTCATATATTAAGAGCAAATAGAGAGGAGGGTTAGGGTTGAGACTTTTTGAAGAAATAAAGAAGAACTATTTCCTTCTTGTTATTGTGGCTTTTGCAATAATTTTTTGGAGGGTTTCCAATTACTTTGGAGAGTTTATAGATTTTTTATCTGGATTTATCAGAGTTATCTCGCCGTTTTTATACGCATTTGTAATAGCATATATATTGAGTCCTTTCGTAACTTTTTTTGACAGGATATTTGAAGGCAAGAGGATACTAAGTATTCTGGCTGTTTACGCTATTATAATTGCTGGAATAGCACTGCTGGGGAACTATATAGCACCTAAAATAGGGAATAATATATATGATTTTTATAGAAACTTGCCTGGTATATATCAGGATTTGAAGAAGTGGATTATTGAAATAAGTAAGAATGAAAGTTTGAGACCTCTAGAGGAAATAGCAGGAATATCTGCTAAAAACATCTCTCAGAACTTTACAAACACTGTAATTACAAATATAACGGAGTTTATACAGACCACATCAGGCTATTTAGTTAAATTTACAATCAGCTTTACGTATCAGATTATAAAATGGTTATTTGCTATGCTGGTTGCCATATATATTCTCATATACAAAGAAACATTTGCTGCATTTTTCAGAATAACTATAATGAGACTTTTTGGCAGAAAAAAATCAAGGTCATTCTTCTCTTTTCTGTCAATGTGTAATGATATGGTTGGTAGATATATAGGTATAAAAGCTGTAGACTCTACGATAATAGCTTCTATAGCACTTATAGGACTTCTGATCATGGACTCTCCGCTTGCTTTTATGCTGGCCTTTGTTGTGGGTCTGACAAATATGATTCCTTATTTTGGACCGTTCGTAGGAATGCTGTTTACAGCAGGGGTTCATATGTTCTATAGTCCGAAGCTGGCACTTATATCACTAGTATTTCTTTTCTTACTTCAGCAGTTTGATGCATGGTTCTTGGATCCCAAACTGGTAGGTAACAAGGTTGGAGTGAATCCTTTCTTAGTAATACTAGCCATAACTATAGGAGGAGGATATTTCGGTCCCTTGGGAATGCTGTTGTCCGTCCCGACTATGGCGCTTATACGAGTTTATTTCCTAAAGTTTATAAAAGTGCAGACAAGAAAAAGTATAGAGAGAAGAAAGATAAAAAATGAAATGAGCAAACAAGAACACTGATTTACTTTTAAATTACTATATTTTTTGATATAATTACGTTATTGTGGAATAAAAATAGAGGTGAAAAGTATGAAAACCCAGATAACTGGAAAGTTAAATGAATATTTTTGGACAAGATATATACCGGACTCTACATACAAGACTTATGCTTTTATAGATTTTCTGAATCAGATGGAAGAGGAACAAGATTATAAGAGAGATCTTATGGAAGTTAATCTTGGTGGAGATGAGAGCATTTCTAAGGTTGTAGATGAGAAGAAAAGAATACTGAACAAATTAGGTTTCGAATATCCAGAGAACAGAGAAGAGGATATAAAGCTTCTAGAGGCTTTTAAGCTTATTGAAAAAGATGATAGTGAGAACACAGGCTATAGACTTGTTGAGGATATAAAAAGACCGGAAGAGGTTATAGAGTTAGACGAAGAAGAAGTGGAAGCGCTTAATATGATAAAATTTGAAATTAATAACGCATCTGCAATAAACGGGCTTTTAAGTCTGGTTCTTACTAATGGTGGAAAGCTAGATTGCCCTGTAGACCATATTACTAATATGACTAAAGTTAAAATTTCGGATATCAGAACAGTAATAAATTTCCTTGTAAATGAAGAGGGGTCTCTTATTTACTCCGGATCTAAAAAAGTAGACAAGCTGAAGAAACAGGATAGAGTTATTCTTGAGATAAATGAACCGGTATTTAGTGAAAAAAGACTCGTAATGGAAGAACAAAAATAATAAACATCATATAATTAGAAGTACTGAACAGAAGTACTGAAAAAATAGTTTGCATTCATTTTATAATGGGTTCAAGCTATTTTTTTATATAAATATACAGTCCTAAAGATCAGTCTCATAAGAAGTTTGTGAGTTGACATATATATGCATTCTCGTTATACTTATATACATAAAACGACTTTAAGTACTTAGATTATTTTGAGGAGAAAAAGGATGAAAAATATATTTCTTACAGGAGAAGTTGGAATTGGAAAAACCACTGTACTGAGAAAAGTTATAAATCGAACTGACGGTTTCTACGGTGGATATCTGGGCTACTCTGTAATTGAAGATGGATTTAAAGATATTAGAATCAACTCACTTGTTAATCTTTCAACGAAGTACAAACTGGCAAGAATAGATAGAAAAAAGCATAAGCCTTTATATGTAAATAGGGAAATTTTCGATGACTATCTATCATATGAGATCATACAGTCTTTAAGAAATAGAGATATACTGGTTTTTGATGAGCTGGGAAGGTTTGAAGAGAATTCGGATAAGTTTAAATCAGCGGTACATAGAGCATTAGACAGTGATAAGCTTGTGCTTGGAGTTCTTAAGAAACATGATGGTGATTTTATAAACAGCATTAAAAATAGAAAAGATGTAATAGTTATAGAGGTAACAGAAGAAAACCGAGATGATTTATATCTGAGACTGTTGGAGATAATTCAGGGTATGGGGTATTCGACGAATACTAATTCGTACTTTTCCTGGGATGGATTCAGAATAGAGATGTATGATAAATGTATAGGCAGAAAAGAATGTGACTATCCTGAAGTTTTCATCAAAAAAATACTGAATGAAATAGACTTTGAAGAGGGGAAAACTTTGCTGGACATAGGTACAGGAACAGGAGCATTCTTTCTGGAGTTCTTGAGGAAAGGTGCATTATGCACAGGAGTTGACATATCGCTTAATATGCTGGAGAAATTGAACAGAAATCTGGAGAGAGAAAACCTTGATGCATCAAAGGCAAAGACTTATTTCACATCATTTGAAAACTATAAAAATGGCAATCACGACATAGTCATATCAGCATTTGCAGCAGGAATAAATAAAAGCATAGAGTTAATAAAGAAAGCGTATAGCATGACAAATGAATATTTATTCATAATATACCATCATCCTCATGATTATGAAAAGTTTATGGCATCGGAGCTTTCGGAGTTCATAGGAAGAAATTTAGTTTTTGATAAAAAGAAGAGAGTCAAAAATGGTGTCCTTGCAAAATTAGATGAAATAGGGCTAAATTATGAATACGAAGAGGTCGAGTTTGATTTTCCGCAGTATATAGACAGTATAGATGAGGGTATGAAACTTTTTGAAAGGTTTTTTGAGATAAAAGAAGAAGAGAACGATAAATTAAGAGAGTTCCTTGAGTCTATGGCGATAAAGTCGGATTCAGGTTTTGTATTACCTGAGAAAAGAAAATCTGTTTTTTTAAAAATACCGAAAGTGTAGATATTTCATGAAAAGCTAGAAGTGATTGAACAAGGTGATTTAGTAAGATCACTCAGCTAAGAACAATACTAGAGAAACAATGCTAGAGATTAGAAACAAGCAATACCAGGCATAAAAAAATCAATGGATATGCAGTATGAATTAAAGTATAACAAGAGGAGGTCAAACAATGGAAATTGAAAAAAAAGAAAATCTTTGGCTAAAAGCTGTTATTGTCGCAATAATTCCCGTAGTGCTTTTCTTCATTTCAATGAATCTTGGAAGGTACTCAATAAGTATATCTGAGTTTTTTCAGCTTTTAGACAATAAGTTTTTTCGTGGAACTCATGAACTGGAGTCCACAATAAATACGGTAATATTCGATATTAGAATTCCACGTATTGTTGTAGCAATGCTGGTTGGAGCATCTCTATCAGTCTCGGGAGCGGCATATCAGGGGATGTTTAAGAATCCTATGGTGTCGCCGGATATTCTGGGAGCTTCTGCGGGAGCAGGGTTTGGAGCGGCTTTGGGAATACTGATGTCGTTCAATACCGCTTCAGTTCAGCTTATGTCATTCGGCTTTGGATTATTAGCCGTTCTTTTAACTTATTTTATAAGTTCAAGATTTGGAAGAAGCAGTGATACAATATTTTTACTTATACTTGGAGGAATTTTAGTCGGGAGTCTGTTCCAGGCATTCATTTCTTTGACAAAGTATGTGGCAGACCCGGACGAAAAACTTCCTGCAATCACATTTTGGCTTATGGGTAGTCTTGGATCGATAAGAAAAGGGGATATACCATATATTTTAGTTCCATTTCTCGTTGGGTTCATAACTCTGTTCTTGATGAGATGGAAGCTTAACGTAATGTCGTTTGGAGAAGAGGAAGCTAAAACACTTGGAATAAATACAGACAGAGTAAGAGCTATAGTAATTCTGTCATCGACACTTCTGACGGCAGCCTCTGTGTCTCTATGCGGACTTATAGGATGGGTTGGACTGGTAGTGCCGCATCTGGCAAGAATGGCTTTTGAACCTAATTTCAAGTATCTTATACCAGCATCTGCTTTTATGGGAGGCGCATTCTTGCTGGTTGTTGATGATTTGGCAAGGACAATGTCCAAGGTGGAGATTCCTTTGGGGATTTTAACAGCCATAGTAGGTGCACCATTCTTCGTATATCTTCTCATGAGAGTTAAGAAAGGGTGGTAAGAATATGAAAGTTGAAATTGAAGGTCTTTCTTGTGGCTATGGAAGCAAATTAATACTGGAAGATGTAAATATGATGGTTGAATCAGGAGAGTCATTGTGTATATTAGGACCTAATGGTGTTGGGAAAACTACCCTTTTTAAAACAATACTTGGTTTAATACCAAAGTTTAGCGGAAGTGTGGAGATTGATGGCTTGGATATAAACTCAATCCCCAGATCTGAATTTGCTAAAAAGGTTGCTTATGTTCCGCAGGCGCATGTTCCTCCGTTTCCTTTTAAAGTTCTGGATGTTGTGAGCATGGGGAGAACACCGCATATATCAAGTTTCTCCGGGGTTAGTAAGAAAGATAAAATAATATCGGAAGAAGCTATAGAAAAACTGGGGATTTCTTATCTCAAAAATGATGTATATACTGAAATCAGTGGTGGGGAAAGGCAGATGGTTTTAATTGCCAGAGCTATGGCTCAGCAGAGTGAGTTTATGGTTTTAGATGAACCGACTTCAAATCTTGACTTTGGAAATCAGGCCAAAATATTGAAGATAGTGAAAGAACTCAGCAGAATGGGAAAAGGCATAATAATGACTTCTCACTTTCCTGATCACACTTTTATTTCAGCATCTAAAGTTATGGCTATTGGAAGAGATAATTATTATAAATTTGGAAGCTCTGATGAAGTTGTAACCTCTGAGGTTCTGGGAAGGTTGTATGGTATAGAGGTCGATGTTAAGGAAGTCGAAGCTAGAGAAGGTTATTCGACAAAGGTCTGCATACCTATTGTATAAGAGTATGGGATTGAATTGTGATCTCAGGGCTGATAAAGATATGAAAAACTGGAGCGAACTGCCGTAAAGACAGTTCGCTCCAGTTTTCGTTTTATTTAAATATGAATATAGGAGTTTAGACCCGTTAAGATCTATTCTAACCGTTCTAACTATTCTGATTATTTCTAAACTGTGCTGCTATACCGACTATATCAGTTGAAAAAATGAGATTCATGTGCTTTATCTGTAAATTCAGATAATTTTCTTGACAGCGCTTTATGGAATATTGCTCCAACTGCTATGAATACAGAACCAAACAGGATCAGTAAAGATGTTCCCTTTATATATGTCGGAAGGTATATTCCGCCAACTGTCTCTCTCAATATACTCACTGCATATGTGAATGGAAGAATTGGATTAATAATCCTGAAGAATTTCCCCGAAAGCTCCGGCGGGAAATTACCTCCTCCTGCTGAAATGGAAAGCACCAGAATAATTATAGATAGTCCTTTTCCAACGTTTCCAAAAATACTGACGAGTGAATATACAATGCTCATAAAGACAACACCTATCAAGATTGAAGACAGTACGAACAAGAGCGGATGTACGGCATATGTTCCGAGTATTACTAAGTCTCCAATTGAAACTATTAAAGCTTGAAGCATCCCAAATGTCAGGAAAGTCAATAGTCTCGAAAAGAACATGGCTCTGTCAGTTGCTCTATCTATCATATGGTCTTCGAGATGAACTTTTGTGGTTGTCACGCTTGAGAGTAGAAGTGCTCCTACCCACAGACATAATGCGGTGTAGAAAGGAGCTGAAGCCGATCCGTAGTTGGGTATTGAATATAGAGGCTTATCTACTAGAACCACTGGATTTGCGAGAAA
Source organism: uncultured Clostridia bacterium (assembly GCA_964489735.1). GTDB lineage: Bacteria > Bacillota > Clostridia > Tissierellales > Gottschalkiaceae > Andreesenia. Next base: position 70,901 of record CAZBAL010000004.1, read on the forward strand.
GTCACTTTCCTTTGAAGCATCAGCTTTAAGGATTTTCATTGCATCTTCCAGATCTCCTTTGTTTTCAGTATCTCTCAGGAAGTTTGCTATTTTTTTATTGGCTTCTTTCATCTTAGGATAATCATTCTCTATGAAATCTGATGCTAGGGTCACCGCGCTGTTCACTTTAGGAAGAGCTCTATTTATATCCTGTATTTCTCTTTCAATATCCTTTTCTATACCTGGCAGCTGAAAAGCTACAAAATCTGAGACTTTATTAAGTCCTTTCTTCATACGAGGAAACTCCACTTTATAAAAGTTTAAAGCTCTGCCTATTCCGGTGTTAACTCCTTCTATACCCATTCCCAGCAGGTCACTGATATTGTTGATTTTCTGTTTGACAACGGGCAGTTCACTCTGGAAGTCTTTCATCAGGTTTATTATATTGCTCAAAGAAGTTTTTGAACTGTTTAAAAGTCCATATATTTTTGGTGTTATGTCTCTTGCTGCATAAATATTATCTGAAGATGAATTGAGCATATCAGATATCTTGCTGAGAGCACTGTCTAGAGATTCATCTATATTAAGTGATGAGAGGCTGCTGTTTATCTCATTCAGCTGGCTTATAAATACCTGGAGCTTCAGTATTTCCGATCTTATCTCTGAAGCTGTTATAGAATCGTTGGAGTTTATCTTATCGGTAATTACCAACATGGATTCAAGAATATTTATATTGTTGTCCAGCCTTGAAATTATATCTTTAAGTGCTGTATCTTCTCCTATTATGGACTGTATTTTATTCAGTGTATCTCTCATATCCTTCGCGATTTTCAGATCTCTTTTCAGATTGTCCTGCATAGATCGGATTCCTCTTTTTAACGAACTCAGTTCTCTGTCCGAAAAATAATCACTGCTCACTCTCTCTGCAAGATATTCCAGTTCGTTCACTATTGAGCTGTTTAACATCTCCATAGCGCTGATTCCACTGCTTACAGAAGAACTTATTGATCTGAAGGCTGACTGAAGGCCATCTACAAACTTAGCTGTGTCTGCCAGTGCAGAGGAGATATCTTTTGAAGAGTCATTGATAGCTTTTATGCTGTTTTCAGAACTTTCAATAATTTCGAGCATATTTTGAGACTGCAAGATACCATCATTAAGTGTGGATTCTAAAGAGTTGAACGTGCTGTTGTATTTGGAAATATCCGTCTGAATATTTCTTAAATCATCTCTTTGGTCAGCAAGTGATGTCAGCAGTTCTCCTACTCTTTCTATATCATCCATTCTCATATTCATTTCCATTATGCTAGTTGAAGCTGTGTTGATTTCTGGAAAAAGTTTAATTATGGCATTTGCATCATCGATTTTTTCATTTATTTCCGGGAGCTTTTCTTTAAGTGAAAGTACATCTCTCGTATATCCATCTATAAGGTCTTCGTTTTCCTCGAATGCAAAAACAAGGTCTGAAGCTTTTCTTATCATAGGAAGGTTGCCCTCTAAGCGGACTCCTGCTTTATTCATATCCTTTATTATTGTTGATGAAACTGTCTCTATAAAGGTTTTTGATATATTCTGAACTAGGCTGTCACTTGCTTTATCTGTTATTTTTGATGCTATCGCATTAACTTTTTGATTAGAATAGTACTCTATTTTAGGCTTTTTAATTTCTCCCTTTGTGAAACCCAGTATATCTTTTGAAAAAGTTCTTGGTATGTAGATTCCTGCATAGTATTTGCCTGATTTTACACCTTTTTCAAGACTTTCTTTTGAGTCTTCATCAATCCAGTTTATGCTTTTGTTATTCTTGAGTGACTTTACTATACTGGAACCCAGTTGCAAGTCCTTGTCTTTATACATCTGCTTCTGATCATCGCTGTATACTGCAATTTTCAAATATTCGGTACGACCGTACGGATCCCAAAGTGCGGCAATATTGAACAGAGCGTATAGAGACGGAATTATGCAGAGTGCTATCGCTAAAAGCAGTGCAGCTTTATTACTGATTATCCTTTTTATATCAGTTTTATACAGTTCAATAATTGTTTTCATAATAAACACCTGTTTCGATTAACTAATTGTGAAATTAGCAAGTATATTTTATTAGTAATTATAACACAGAAAATATTCGATTTCTTTTTTATAGTCAATATAATCTGTCTAAATCAAATAATCTGATAGAATAGCCTGAAGTGTGATATAATTAGAGTAATTGAATAGTTATATGAATATACTATGATACTTTTTTAAGGAGGAATTATTTATGTTAGTAACAGGAAAACAAATTTTAGATCATGCGAAAGAAAATAAATATGCTGTAGGTGCATTCAATGTTAATAATATGGAGATAGTTCAAGCTATTATTGCTGCAGCTGAGGAAACTAGATCGCCTGTAATTTTACAAGCTAGTCAGGGAGCTCTTAAATACGCAGGAGTTGAGTACATAGCGGCTTTAGCTAAACTTGCAGCGGAGAAAGCTACTGTTCCTGTAGCGGTTCACCTTGATCATGGTACGGATTTCAAGCAGATAATGCTTTGTATCAGAAATGGATTTACATCTGTTATGATAGATGGTTCAAAATATCCACTGGAAGAAAATATAGAAAAAACTAAGCAGGTTGTTGAAATTGCAGAGAGCGTTGGAGTTTCTGTAGAAGCAGAACTTGGAAAAATCGGTGGAACAGAAGATGATATCGTAGTAAGTGAAAGAGAAGCTACATTCACAGATCCTGATGAAGCAAAGAGATTTGTTGAAGAAACTGGTGTGGATTCATTAGCAGTTGCAATTGGTACTGCTCATGGACCATATAAAGGAGTGCCTGAGTTAGATTTTGAAAGACTAAAAGCTATCAGAGAAAAAATAGATGTTGCTATAGTTCTTCATGGTTCTTCAGGAGTTGCTTATGATGACCTTAGAAAAGCAATAGAAATAGGAGTAAGTAAAATAAATATTGATACAGATGTTAGAATGGCGTTCTCAAAAGGGGTTAAAGGAGTTTTAGATGCTAATCCTAACGAAATAGACCCAAGAAATATACTTGGACCAGCAAGAGAAATAATGAAAGAGTCTATAATGGAAAAAATGGAAGTGTTCGGTTCTGTAGGAAAAGCTTGGAAATAGAAACTTTGAAATTAGAGAGAGGAAGGATAATAGGATGAAACTGTTTATTGACACAGCTAATATTGATGAGATAAGAGAAGTTAACAGTTGGGGAATAATAGATGGGGTTACGACTAATCCTTCACTTATAGTGAAAGAGACAGATAGGGATTTTGAAGGAATTATAGAAGAAATATCATCTTTAGTGAGCGGAGCTATAAGCGCAGAAGTTACCGGTTTGAAATCAGATGAGATGATTGAAGAGGCTAGAGAGTTAGCTAAGATAAATGAGAATATAGTTATTAAAGTTCCGATGAATATAGAAGGATTGAAGGCGGTTAGTGTTCTTTCGGGGGAAGGAATAAAAACTAATGTGACTTTAATTTTTTCAGCTAACCAGGCTCTTCTAGCTGCTAGAGCTGGGGCAACTTATGTGAGTCCGTTCGTAGGCAGAATGGATGATATCGGAAATAGCGGAATTACGGTTATTTCAGAAATAGCTGACATTTTCAATATTCACGGTATAGATACAGAAATAATATCAGCAAGTATAAGAACACCTATGCATGTTATGGAATCAGCATTGGCTGGAGCACATATAGCGACGGTACCTTACAAGGTTCTTCAGGCTATGGCTCTTCATCCTATGACAGACAAGGGACTTGAGTCTTTTATGAAAGACTGGGAAAAAATGAAGAAGTAGAAGCACTGGATTTAATAGATTGAATTGATAATTGGAGGGATAGACATATGGATAGAAATTTAGCTCTTAACTTAGCCAGAGTAACAGAAGCTGGTGCATTAGGCGCAGCTAAGCATCTTGGTAAGGGAGATAAGAACCTTGCAGACGGCGAAGCTGTTAATGGAATGAGAAGAATGTTTGACACTATAGATATTAATGGTGTGGTTGTAATTGGTGAAGGTGAGATGGATGAAGCACCAATGCTTTATATTGGTGAAGAGGTTGGACTTAGAGAAGACGACAGTTTATCTGTAGATATCGCGGTTGACCCTATAGATGGAACTAGTGCAACTGCTAAGGGGCTTCCTAACGCTATTTCAATCCTTGCAGTAGCGCCTAGAGGCTGTCTGCTGCACGCGCCAGATATGTATATGTACAAGCTAGCGGCTGGACCTAAGGCAAAAGGTCAGATAGATATAGATAAGCCGATACAGGAAAATTTAGAGATACTTTCTAGAGTTTTAAATAAGAAATTAGATGATATAACTGTTGCAATACTTGATAGAGATAGACACTCGAGAGTGGTTGATGAAGTAAGAGCTGCTGGTGCAAGAATCAAGCTTTTCGGTGAAGGGGATGTTGCTATTGCTATCGCAACTTGCTTCGAAGAATCAGCAGTTGATATGATGATAGGAAGTGGTGGAGCTCCTGAGGGAGTTATCACTGCAGCTGCTCTTAAATGTCTTGGTGGAGAATTCCAGGGAAGACTTATGCCTCAAACTCAATCAGACTACGAGAGATGTCGTGAAATGGGTATTGAGCATGTAGAAGCAAAGCTGGAAATGGATGACCTGGTAAAAGGGAATGAAGTTTTCTTTGCGGCAACAGGAATATCAGATGGAGATATACTAAAAGGTGTTAAGTATATCGGAAATGATAAAGCAGTTACTCACACTATGGTTACTAGAAGTGAAACGGGTACTGTCAGATTTATAGAGGCTATTCATAGATTTGATAAGAAGCCTCATTATGCGTATTAATTCTTACAAGATACGTGTAAATTTTTTTAGAGCGGAGGATTATTCTTTTGAAGGATGATTACAGCAAAACGAGTTTAACTGAGTTGAGAGAAATAGCAAAAGCTCTGGGGGTTAAAAGTGTTACCACATATAGAAAGAGTGAACTCATTGATGCTATTTTAGACAAAGTTGAGCAGAAAAACATTAGTAATAGATTGAAAGATGAGTCAGTTGATGAAAAAACTGCAAAAATAGAATCTTCGTCTGAGCAGATTAGGTCGGATAATGAAAGCGTAAGGAGTCCTCAAAAAGATCCTCTTGATTTGGTGGATAAAGACAATAGACTTGATGTTGAAGGTATTCTTGAAGTCGTTGAAGGGTATGGTTTCTTAAGAAGAAATAACTATCTTTCTGGAGAAGATGATGTTTATGTTGCAGCTTCTCAGATTAAGAAGTTCAATTTAAAGACCGGAGACCTTGTAAGAGGAGTAACTAAACAGGCAAGGGAAGGCGAAAGGTTCAATGCTCTTCTTTATATAAAAGCAGTGAACGGAGAAGAGCCGGAAAATGCAAAGAGAAGACCGAATTTTGATTCTTTAGTTCCCATTTACCCTGAAAGCAGATATGATTTGGAAATACCTGGAGGGGATATTTCCTCAAGGATAATAGATTTGATCTGTCCGCTTGGAAAAGGTCAGAGAGGTCTTATAGTAGCTCCTCCTAAAACAGGAAAGACAATGCTTCTAAAGGGAATAGCTAATAGCATTTCGTCTAATTATCCTGATACAGAGATAATTATTTTGCTAATAGATGAAAGACCTGAGGAAGTTACTGATATGCAAAGATCAGTCAAAGGAGATATTGTATACTCTACATTTGATGAACTTCCAAATCAGCATGCGAAGGTGTCAGAAATGGTTCTTGAGAGAGGGAAGAGACTTGTAGAGCAGGGCAAAGATGTAGTCATACTGCTTGATAGCATTACCAGACTTGCTAGAGCATATAATGTGACTATACCTGCAACAGGAAGAACTCTGTCTGGTGGATTGGATCCAGGAGCACTTCATAAGCCAAAGAGATTTTTTGGTGCTGCTAGAAATATTGAAGGTGGCGGCAGTCTTACAATTTTGGCTACTGCTCTTGTTGAAACAGGAAGCAGGATGGACGATGTGATTTTTGAAGAGTTTAAAGGGACAGGAAATATGGAAGTGCATCTGGACAGAAGCCTGTCAGAGAAGAGAATATTCCCTGCGATAGATATATTCAAATCAGGAACTAGAAAAGAAGATCTTCTGTTGAGTGATAAAGAACTTGAATCCACTTGGAGACTCAGAAGAGCTCTTGGTGATAGAAAGCTGGAGGCCACAGAAGAGATGCTGAAGCTATTCAGAAAATCAGAGAACAATGAAGAATTAATAGATAAAGTAAATAGAACATTCATCTAAATCTGTGCGAATATGTATCACAGGATAAAATAGAATAAAGATGAAAAAGCATTGAGAACAGATTGCTGAAAGGTATTTTATATGCATTCAGCAGTCTGTTTTTTCTGTGTTTATTCAATTGGATAATCAGTTTTAATGAATTATATACATAGTATTTCCTGAATGGTGGAATAAGTCAAAGAATTGATATATAATATATAAGTAAAAATTTTTATACAAGATTAGCGGAGGAGATAAGATGTCGGAAATTAAGTTTTACAGTGGCGAACAAATACCTTTGGAGCTACATAAGGTAAGAATAATACAAAAGTTAAATCTTTTACCTATAGAAGAAAGATTAGAGAAAATGAGAGAAGCAGGGAACAACACTTTCCTACTGAAAAACAGAGATGTTTTTATGGATATGCTTACTGACAGTGGTGTTAATGCGATGAGTGACAGACAACAGGCAGCCATGCTTATTGCGGATGACTCATATGCAGGGAGTGAAACTTTCACAAGACTTGAAAAAGTGGTTCAGGATATATTCGGAACTAAATATTTCTTACCAGCTCACCAGGGTAGAGCTTGTGAGAATATAATAGCTCAAGCATTCGTAAATGAGGGACAAACAGTAGTGACAAACTATCATTTTACTACTACTAAAGCTCATATTCTCCTAAATGGTGGAGAGCTTGTAGAGGCTCTTTCTGAAGAATCGCTTTCAGTTGAAAGTGAGCTGCCTTTCAAAGGAAATATGGATTTAGATATATTAGAAAACACAATAAAAGAGAGAGGCGCTGACAACATCGCATTCGTTAGAATGGAAGCAGGTACTAACCTTATAGGTGGACAGCCGTTCTCACTACAAAATATTAAAGATGTTAGAGCAATATGTGATAAACATGGAATAATGCTTATCATGGATGCGAGCTTACTTGGAGATAACTTATACTTCATCAAAGTCAGAGAAGAAGCATGCAAGGATATGAGCATCAGAGAGATAACTAGACAGATTGCTGACTGCTGCGATATAACATATTTCTCAGCTAGAAAGCTTGGTAGTGCAAGAGGTGGAGCTATAATCTGTAACAAGCTTGACTACTTCATGGCTTCTAGAGAGCTTCTTACACTTTATGAAGGGTTCTTAACTTATGGTGGTATGTCTGTTAGAGAGATGGAGGCTATTGCGGTTGGTCTTGAAGAGACTATGGATATGGACAATATTTCTCAAGCACCACAATTCATAAAATACATGTCAGATGAGCTTATAAAGGCAGGAGTTCCAGTTGTAACACCAGCAGGTGGACTGGGATGCCATATAGATGCGATGCAATTCTTATCTCATGTTCCTCAAGAAGAATATCCAGCAGGAGCATTAGCTTCAGCAGTTTATATAGTAAGTGGAGCAAGAGGTATGGAGAGAGGTACTGTTTCTGAAGACAGAAATGAAGACGGAACAGAAAATCTTTCAAATATGGAATTACTGAGAATGGCTATGCCAAGAAGAGTATTTACTCTTTCACAGGTTAAATATGTAATTGACAGAATAATCTGGTTATATGAAAACAGAGAGCTTGTTGGTGGACTTGAGTTCGATGAAGAGCCAAAAACACTGAGATTCTTCTTAGGAAAGCTTAAGGAAAAAGGATCATGGCAAGAAAAGTTAGTAGCTAAGTTCAGAGAAGATTTTGGAGATAGCTTATAATATATTTTTTAGGAGTGTCGGTTTCGGCACTCTTTTTTATTGTCAAAATATTAATAATTGGCTTGTTTTCAAATTTTAACGGTCATATGAGATTAGAGCAGGTCGTTGCGGGGTAACTTATTAATGGGTGATAGATATGATTAGGAATGTAGTTGTACCAACAGCGGAATTGAGTCAAACACAAAAATTAAGTCAGAATACTATGTTGTTTTTATCGATGCTTCAAATGAATAATTTCCAGCTTGAAAGTTATATAAATGATGAAATTGAACAGAATCCTGTAATTGAATTTCATATGTCGGATGATTCTCACAATAGTGTAAATTGGAGAGAGTATTTTAAAAAGCAGAGAGTCTACGACAGAGCTGATTATGGAGAATATGATCCGGATTCAGACACTGATAGGATGGAGTCTGCTGATAGAACTGATGAGACTTTTGAAGACCATCTGATTAATCAGCTTTATATGATGAATCTTTCTGAAAGCGAGTTTAAGATATCGGTGAATATGATAAGGGATTTGAACTCAAAAGGATATTTAGATTATACTATAGAGGAGCTTTCCCATATGTATAATATAAAAGAGAAAGAAGTTGCAGATATACTGGTTAAGCTTAAAAGTTTAGATCCTAAAGGCAGTTTTGCATATGACATGAAAGAATGCCTGGTTATGCAGCTCGATCTTGCTTCTCCAGACTATGAACTTGTAAGAAGTTTAATAGAAAATAATTTGGAAGATATCGCGGAGCATAGATACCAGGAGATAGTGGAGCAGTACTATATAACCGATGCTGTGCTGGATTCTGCTATTAATAAGATACGATCATTGAATCCAATACCGTCATCTGGATTCAGCAGTGGTTATCTTGAGGAAACTGATTACATACTTCCAGAGATATTTTTGACAGGTGAAGGCGATAACTTTAAGATAGAAATACCAGATACCAGGTATACAAGGCTAAATGTGAATGAAGGATATATTTCGATACTCGAGGGTAAAGATGATGAGGAAGCGGCAGAATACATAAAGAAAAGATTGGATCGTGCCAGACTGCTTCTTAAGAATATTGAGAGCAGAAAGAATACAATAAAAAATGTTACAGAGCAGATTGTAAAAAAACAGCATGATTTCATTTTCAATAGAGGAATGCTTGCTCCATTGAATCAGTCTGATATTGCAGATATACTTGGAATAACTAGTTCAACTGTCAGCAGAGCAATAGACAATAAGTATATTGATACTCCCAGAGGAATTTATTCTCTTAAGTTTTTCTTTTCGAATAAATCTATGGGGGAAGACTCTGATACTTCAACTGAGATGATCAAAAGAGAGATTAAAAGCATAGTGGATGGGGAAAATCATGAAAAGCCGTTCAGTGATCAGAAGATAAAAGAAATGCTTGAAGCTAAAGAAATCTCTATATCTAGAAGGACTGTATCTAAGTACAGAGAGGAATTGGAAATTCCTAATTCTTCACAGAGAAAGAGAATAGGAAAGTTTTCGGAGACAAAAAAATCCTTGCAATAGACGTGCTTATATGATAAAATGAACAAGTTGACAATAAGACAAATGACATATAATATATATTTGATTAGAGAGGTGAAACTAATGAAAAAAGGAATACATCCAGATTACAAAAAAGTAACTGTTCACTGTGCATGTGGGAACTCTTTCGAAACTGGTTCAGTTAAAGACGAACTTAGAGTTGAGATATGTTCAGAATGCCACCCGTTCTTCACAGGACGTCAAAAGTTTGTTGACGCAGGTGGACGTGTTGATAAATTCAAGAAAAAATACGGAATGTAATAGATGGTTTAAAACAAAAAAAGTCGGTAGCTTTGCTAACCGGCTTTTTTATTTATAAATGTATAGAATAAATATTCATAAGCAGCATATTATTTCCTATGATATATAGTAAATAGCATACGGTAAGTAGTATAATGAATATAGAGTTTTATCTTATTTTGTGAGGTGAAAAACTTTGAAACTTAAGAGAAAAGCAAAGCATATGACTACGATAGGAGGACAGGCCATCATAGAAGGTGTTATGATGAGAGGTCCTCAAGATGTGGGAATTGCTGTAAGAAAAAGCAATGGTGAAATAGTAACCAAAGTGGATAAAGTAGATAATATAACGACAAGAAACAAGTTTTTTGGAATGCCGTTTGTAAGAGGAGTAGTAGCTCTTATAGAGGCGATGATCATAGGAACTAAAGCGTTGATGTTCTCGGCGGATATTATGGATTTTGAAGAAGAGCTTGATATTGAGGAAAATCCAGACACTGAGAATGAAAAGAAAGCTGCTTATGCAGAAAAAGCTGTAAGTGCTGTAAGTTATGAGAGTGATTTAGAGCCAGCTGCAGATGTTTATGAAAATAAGGAAGAAGATTCGAAGCTGAATTTGAGCAGTGAAGGTGAAGATGAGCCGAAAAAAGAAGGTACAGACTGGATGATATATGTGACTGTTTTTGTATCGCTAGCACTTTCTGTGCTGTTATTTATGATACTTCCAACTGCTATAACATCGCTATTTAAGACTAGGGTTTCGAGCAGTCTAGGTCTTAATCTTATAGAAGGTGTAATAAGGGTTTCAATATTTCTGGCGTATTTAATCGGTGTATCGAAAGTCAAAGATATTAAGCGTACGTTTCAATACCATGGTGCTGAACACAAGACAATTCACTGCTATGAGAACGAGGAAGAGCTGACAGTTGAGAATGTTAAAAAACATCCAATTCTTCACCCGAGATGTGGGACCAGCTTTCTTTTCATGGTAATGATAATAAGTATTATAGTATTTTCTTTCTTTGGGTGGCCTCATCCAGTTGTTAGAATAGTTAGCAGGATACTGCTTTTCCCTCTTATTGGAGGAATCTCGTATGAGATAAACAAAGTAATAGGTAGAAGTGACAGCATACTGGCAAGAGCTGTCTCATATCCAGGACTTATGCTACAAAAATATGCCACTACAATAGAGCCGGATGACTCTCAGATTGAAGTTGCAATCAGAGCGCTGGAGCTGGTTAGGGTAGAAGATAAGGATGCTGACAAATGGTAGATATAAAGAAAGCTTTAGAACTAGGTATAGAATATCTTGGAAAAACTGAATACAACAATCCAATGCTAGAAGCAAAATTACTTCTAGCATATGTTTTGGGAAAAGATAAAGATAAACTATTTTTTTGTCTAAATGAGACAATAGAAGAAGATAAGTATGAGGAATATAATAGACTTCTTGAGAAAAGGAAATCAGGTTATCCAATTCAGTATATTATTGGCACTCAGGAATTTATGTGCCTTGAGTTTAAGACTGATGAGAATGTTTTGATTCCGAGACCTGATACAGAAACTTTGGTTGAAAATGTAATAAAGATTGCTGAAGAAAAGTATTATGGAAAGACTATTAGAATTTTAGATCTATGCACAGGGACGGGAGCTATAGGTATAAGCTTAGCTACCTACTTACCCCTTGCTATGGTCGACTGTGTAGATATATCGGATATAGCGGTTAATCTTGCTAGAGAAAATTCAGTGCTTAATAGGGTGGATGACAGGGTAGAAGTATTTAAGAGTGATCTTTTTTCAGAAGTGAAAAGAGAATACGACATAATAGTATCAAACCCTCCCTATATAGAAACAGATGTCATACAAACTCTACAGACTGAGGTAGCAGTATATGAGCCTAAGCTCGCACTCGATGGAGGCGAAGACGGTCTGGATTTTTATAAGCAGATTACCAAAGAAAGCGTTGACTATATTAAAGAAGATGGGATACTCGCTTTTGAAATAGGCTATAACCAGGGTGCGGTAGTTAAAGCGCTTATGGAAATTGATTTTTATGATGTTGAAATCATTAAAGATTTAGGAGAGAACGACAGAGTTGTTTTAGGATTTAAGAAGTAGACGAAAGTTGGTGATGGAATTGAGTTATTTGAACCTATTCATGATGTTTTTCAGAGTGGGACTCTTCACGATCGGTGGAGGGTATGCGATGATTCCAGTCATACAGGAAGAAGTTGTAGATAAGAGAAAGCTTCTGGATACCGAAGAGTTTGTAGATGCGTTGGCTGTATCGCAAGCATCACCAGGAGCTATGGCGATAAATATGTCAGTATATATTGGACATAAGATGAAAGGTGTGCCAGGTGCGATTGTAGCAGTGCTGGGCTCTTCATTGCCATCATTGATAATAATAATGCTCGTTTCTACTGTTTTCTTCAAATACAGAAATATAGCAGCGGTTGAAAAAGTGTTTACAGGGGTTAGAGCAGCAGTTGTTGCTGCGATTACTTATTCTTTGGTTAAGCTGTTAAAAACTGTTAAGTTGAATAAATTCGAATACGGTGTTTTTGCTGTTTTAGGATTCCTGTTAGTTTATTTTGGAGTAAACCCTATACCGGTTCTGGTTTTAGGAGCGTTCAGTGCTATTGTTTACGACAAAGTGAAGGGGGGAGAGAAGAGTGATTGAATTAGTTAAGCTTTTCATCTCTTTCTTAAAGGTTGGAGCATTCAGCTTCGGCGGAGGATTCGCCATGATACCTTTTATCCAGGAGGAAGTCATAAACAGAAATGGATGGGTAACTGGCAAGGAATTTCTGGATATGATAGCAATATCACAGGTTACACCGGGACCGATTGCAATAAATGCTGCAACTTTTATAGGGTCTAAGGTAGGAGGACTTCTAGGAGGAATTGTAGCAACAACGGCCGTAGTTTTACCATCATTCATAATAGTTATGATTTTGATCATGATAACCAAGAGGTTCGGAAAGACCCATCTTATGGATGTAATATATAAAGGAGTAAGACCGGCTGTTATGGCGCTGATACTTTCGGCTATAGTTTCTGTTGGGAAAGAGACAATAACAGACCTAAAGTCGGTGTTGATAGCGATAGGTGTTTTTATAGTACTCAACTTGACTAAGATGAATATAATAGTTGTAATGATGCTGGCGGGAGTCGCTGGTTTCATAATATACTGATACAAAAATGTTGAGATTTGTGGTATAATATATAGTTGTAGACTGATGATAGATGAGAATAGAGAGGGTGTTCAGTTATGGTAGAAAAACTGGATTTTTTAGAAGAGAGATATAATGAGTTGAGCCTACAGATAAGTGACCCTGAGGTTATAGGAAATATAAAAGAGTGGCAGAAGCTTGTAAAAGAGCATTCTGATTTAGAAGAAGTAGTTATGAAGTACAGAGAACTTAGTAAAGCTGAACAAGACTTACAAGAGGCTAAGGATATGCTTCAAGAGAAGATAGAAGATGATTTCAAAGAGATAGTTAAGATGGAAATAGATGAGCTGGAAGAAAAAGTTCCTACTCTAACTGAAGAGCTTAAGATACTATTAATACCAAAAGATCAGAATGATGATAAAAACGTAATAGTGGAAATTCGTGCGGGAGCAGGTGGAGATGAGGCTGGAATATTTGCCGGGGATCTTTACAGAATGTACACTAGATACGCAGAGAGACAAGGTTGGAAACACGAGCTTATGAGTGCATCAGACCAAGGTGTAGGTGGATTCAAAGAGGTTGTATTCCTTATAAAAGGTTCAGGGGCTTACAGTATGCTTAAATATGAAAGTGGAGTTCATAGAGTACAGAGAGTTCCAGAAACTGAATCAAGTGGTAGAATTCACACATCTACAGCAACTGTTGCGGTTTTACCGGAAGTTGACGACGTTGATGTTGATATAAATCCACAGGATGTAAGAGTTGATGTTTACCGTTCTTCAGGAAATGGTGGACAGAGTGTTAATACGACTGACTCCGCTGTTAGACTTACACATGAGCCAACTGGAATAGTTGTATCTTGTCAGGATGAGAAATCTCAGCTTAAGAACAAAGAGAAAGCATTTAAAATACTTCAAGCTAGACTTTATGACAAGATGCTTGAAGAGCAGAATGCTGAAATAGCTGAGGAGAGAAAGTCTCAGGTTGGTACTGGAGACAGAAGTGCAAAAATAAGAACTTATAATTTCCCACAAGGAAGAATTACTGATCATAGAATAAATATGACAGTTTATAAACTTGAAAACTTCTTAGATGGAGAGATTTCAGACATGATTGAAGCGCTTATCACTACAGCGCAGACAGAAAAACTTAAGCAAATAAGCTAGGAAGGTTTTTATGAAAAAAACTAAAATAGTAAAGAAAAATTGTGTAGATGAAAATATAGAGCTTGCCGGACAGATTATCAGGGACGGCGGGCTCGTAATATTTCCTACGGAAACAGTTTATGGAATTGGTGCAGATGCATTCAATGAAGAAGCAGTAAAGATGATATTTGAAGCTAAGGGCAGACCACAGGATAATCCACTGATAGTTCACATATATGATGTTGAACAGCTTGATGAGCTGGTAGAAAGAGTTCCGAAGGCGGCTAGACAAGTTATGGATAAGTTTTGGCCGGGCCCACTGACGATACTGTTTAACAAGAAAGATACTGTACCGGACAGTTTAACTGGTGGTCTGAATACTGTAGCTGTTAGGATGCCTGATAATGAGGTTGCGTTAAAGCTTATTGAATCATCTCAGCGACCTATTGCCGCACCGAGTGCTAATATATCAGGAAAGCCCAGCCCTACAAATGTAGACCATGTAGTTTTGGACTTATACGGCAAGGTGGATATGATAATCGATGGTGGCGATACTGATGTCGGAATTGAATCTACAGTGCTGGATATCACTACGGGAAAATCGACAATACTTAGACCTGGAGCAGTAACTATATCAGATCTTAAAACTGTTCTGGAGAATGTCGAGTATGATCCATCCATAGCCAAAGATTCATCAAAAGCACCGAAATCACCTGGACAGAAATATAGACATTATTGTCCGGATGCTGAAATGAAGGTGTTCGTCGGTGAAGAAGATAAAGTTATAGAAAAGATGGTATCTGAAGAAGAAAAATATTTATCCAGAGGTTACAAGGTTGCCATTATAACAGTGGAAGAACATAGGGACAGATTTAAGTCTGAAAACATAATAGCTCTTGGAAAACGAGGAGACTATTCTGAGATTGCTAAAAATCTGTTCAAAGCTCTTAGAGATTGCGACTCTTCAGAAGTGGATATTATAATATCTGAAGGTTTTGAAGAGGAAGGAATAGGAAAAGCTATAATGAACCGACTCGAAAAAGCTTCTGGCAGAAATATAGAATACTTATAATTCAAATGGAGAGGATATATTTGAATATACTTTTTGTTTGTACTGGAAATACATGCAGAAGTCCTATGGCTGAAAGAATTATGCGGAAACTAGCTGAGGAGAATGGACTCGATGTCGATGTGAAATCAGCTGGGATATTGACTATTGATGGACTAGATGCATCTCTGAATTCAATAAAAGCATTGGAAGAGAAAAATATTGGACTTGAGGGATTTGAGTCTACTATGATAAATGAAGAACTTGTTGACAATTCAGATTTGATTTTGACTATGACAGAAGTTCATAGAGACAGCATTCTTATGGAATATGGATTTGATAATAAGGATAAGATTTTTACACTTTCTGAGTATATAGGTCAGACAGGAGATGTCATGGATCCATATGGAGGTAGTCTGGATCTTTACAGAAATGTAGCTGAAGAGCTTGAATCTAAGCTTTTGAATCTAGCAAAAATTTTAACAAATAAATAGCAGAGGAGTTATACTATGAAGATAGGGATTGGCTCAGATCATGGTGGTTATGATCTCAAAGAAGTAGTTAAGGAGTATTTGGAATCAAAAGGCATAGAGGTTTTAGACTATGGAACTGATTCCGAAGAGTCTGTTGATTATCCTGATTATGGGAAAGTAGTGGGAGAATCGGTAGTAAGTGGAGAGTGTGATAGAGGAATTGTTATCTGTGGTACGGGAATAGGTATTTCCATAGCAGCTAACAAAGTGAATGGTGTAAGATGTGCTCTTTGTGGAGACACATATTCAGCTAAGATGTCCAGAGCTCATAACAACGCAAATGTTATTGCATTGGGAGCAAGAGTAATAGGAGTTGGACTAGCTCTTGATATTGTTGAAGCATGGCTTGATACTGAGTTTGAAGCTGGAAGACACGAGAGAAGAGTAAATAAAATAATGGACATAGAAGGATAAGATATATATGGCTGGAAAAGTTACTATTTTAAATCATCCTCTTATAAATCACAAAATGACGATTTTAAGAAATGAAGAAACTTACACTAAATTATTTAAAGAGCTTATTGATGAGATTGCATCAATATTAGCTGTTGAAGTTACTAGAGATTTACCAATGGAAACAGTAAATGTAAAAACACCGCTTATGGAAACTACTGGTGAAATGATAGCAGGAAAAAAACTTGTTGTTGTTCCTATATTGAGAGCAGGACTGGGAATGGTAGATGGTTTTTTAAGAATACTGCCGAATGTAAAGGTAGGGCATATAGGTCTTTATAGAGACCCGAAGACACTTAAACCCATAGAATATTTGTGCAAATTGCCAGTGGACTCTGAAAATAGAGATATGGTTATAATAGACCCGATGCTTGCAACTGGTGGATCAGCGGAGGCAGCTGTTCAGTTTATCAAAGAAAGATATAATCCAAACAGCATAAAATTCGTCTGTATATTGGGTTGTCCTGAAGGACTGAAGATGCTTACAGACAATCATCCTGATATAGATGTATATGTAGCATATATGGATGAAAAACTGAATGAACATGGATATATACTTCCTGGACTTGGTGATGCAGGGGATAGGATGTTTGGAACTAATATTAAAGGTTAGCAAAGGTTAGGCAGATTTCTTATGAAGTCTGCTTTTTTTGTTGGAATAAGTTATAATATATTGTAGAATAGTATTAAATCCATATATGATATATGAACAAAAATATCAGTAGCTGAACAATCCGAGATAATAGGTTGGTTCGGCTTTGCAATACGAAGGGACGATATTAATGAGACCCAGCTGGGATGAGTACTTTATAGAAATAGTAAATGTTGTAAAAAAGAGATCCACTTGCTGTAGAAGAAGTGTAGGAGCACTTATTGTTAAAGACAAGAAGATACTGTCAACAGGATACAATGGAGCGCCTACCGGAATCAGACATTGTGAGGAAGTGGGCTGTTTAAGAGATAAATTAGGGATTCCCTCTGGACAGAGACATGAATTGTGTAGAGGATTGCATGCTGAACAGAATGCCATTGTTCATGCGGCACATTCTGGAGTCAGTATAGCAGGATCGACGATCTATGTTACGAATCAGCCGTGCATATTGTGTGCAAAAATGATAATAAATGCCGGGATTGAAAGAATCGTGTATGAAGAAGGTTATCCTGATGAGTTGGCTGTGGAGCTCCTGAGTGAAGCCGGTGTTGAAGTTTTAAAGCTTGAAATTAGCAAGGAGGAGGAATAATATGAATTATTTAGTTGTTTTCTTAGTACCCATACTCATAGCGTTTATCGCTACTCCTTTTGCGAAAAAAGCAGCAGTTTTTATGGGAGCTATAGATGTTCCAAAAGATGAAAGACGAGTTCATAAGAAACCAATTCCACGACTTGGAGGATTGGCTATATATGTCGCTACGATTATATCTATCATTATTTTTGTGGATTTAACTACAGAAATAAAAGGGATTCTAATAGGTGGTACTGTAATTGCTATAACAGGAGTATATGATGATATAAAGCCACTCGATGCCAAAGTCAAACTGCTTCTGCAGATACTAGCAGCGGCGATAATATACGTAGCGGGAGTTAAGATAGAAATAGTCAGAACACCATTTTTTGACTATGGACATATAGGTTTTCCGTGGTACTTTTCATTTCCTTTGACTATGCTCTGGATAGTTGGGATTACAAATACGGTAAATCTTATAGATGGTCTGGATGGTCTGTCTGCCGGGATAAGTGCAATAGCCGGAATTTCAATGGGAATTGTTGGAATCATGGATGGAAATTACACTGCGGCGTCACTATCGCTAATAATTGCAGGTTCAGCGATAGGCTTTCTGCCTTATAACTTTAATCCTGCAAGTATATTTATGGGAGACACTGGTGCGCTGTTTTTAGGATTTGTACTAGCGGCAGCATCCATTGAAGGAACCGTGAAGAGTGCTACAGCAGTTGCTGTTGTAATACCTATGTTGGTTTTAGGACTGCCTATATTTGATACTTTTTTTGCTATGCTGAGAAGGTATAAAAACAAGAGACCTCTTATGGAAGCTGATAGAGGACATGTTCATCATAAATTGCTGGACCTTGGTCTCGGTCAGAGAAGAACGGTTTTAATTCTCTACATAGTAGGGGCTATATTTGGATTATCAGCAATAATAATATACAATATGAATTTCATATTCAGTGTGTTAGTAGTAGTTCTGATGATTGTTCTGGTTGGAATTAGCATGATGAAGCTGAGAGAACTGTCTATAAAGATAAAAAGAAGATAGTATAAACATTGAATTGAATATAGTGTAAATAGTATAGTAGGTAAAAGCAGCATATTTTATTAGGAGGAATTAATATTGATTAAGGTAATGACGATTTTTGGTACAAGGCCTGAAGCTATAAAGATGGCACCAGTTATAAAGAAACTGAATGAGAATCCTGAGATAGAACATAGGGCATGTGTAACAGCACAGCACAGAGATATGCTAGATCAAGTCCTGAATATATTCGGGATTAAGCCGGATTATGATTTGGATATTTTCAGTCCTGGACAGAGTCTGTCTGAGATAACTACAAGATCGCTAATGGGATTAGAAGATGTGATAAAAGACTTTAAGCCGGATCTTATTTTGGTTCAGGGAGATACTTCAACAGTATTTTCGGGAGCGCTTGCCGCGTTTTACAATGGAGTGAAAATCGGGCATATAGAAGCGGGTCTTAGAAGTGGAAATCTGTACTCACCATTTCCTGAAGAAGCAAATAGAATGCTGACAGGAATTTTATCGAATATGCATTTTGCTCCTACAGAAGCGAGCAGACAGAATCTGCTTAAAGAGAATTATCCTGATGAGAACATATTTATTACGGGGAATACATCTATAGATGCATTGCTTGATATAACAAAGAAAGACTTTGAGTTTGAGGATGAAACGATAAACTCTGTAGATTTTGAAAACAATAAAACTATTCTGCTAACATCTCATAGAAGAGAAAACTTGGGAGAACCTATGGAGAACATTTTCTCTGCAGTGAGAGATATAGTTGAAAAGTATGAAAATACAGAAGTTATATTCCCGGTGCATCTAAATCCTAAGGTAAGAGAGATTGCCAACAGAATTTTAGGCAATAATGACAGGATACATATGATTGAGCCTCTTGATTACCTTCCGTTTGCAAATCTGCAGAAAAAGGTAGACCTCATAATCACTGACTCTGGCGGGGTTCAGGAAGAAGCTCCTACGCTGGGAAAACCTATCTTAGTGATAAGGGAGGAGACAGAGAGACCTGAAGGAGTAGAGGCAGGAACTGCTAAGCTAGTTGGAACTGACTATGATAATGTGTTTAAGAATTTGGAAATTCTATTGACAGATAATGAAGAGTACAAAAGAATGTCGAATGCAGTTAATCCATACGGTGATGGTACAGCTGCGGATAAGATCGTGGATGCTATAATTAATAGAATGAAAAAATAGAATAGATATAGATTTTTACACGTTAAAGTGATATAATCATGTATAAGCCCTGTGATTTAAAGGTCATAGGGCTTGTTTTATATAGATTACTTTAGGAATTTACTAGTTTGCATTTATAAAAAAACAATGCTAAAATGGTATCATTGAGTCTACGAAAGATGGTGATTGTGTTGAAAGATGGAGCTAAGATTCTTTCAAATCTCGCATTAATAACTCAAATAGGTTTTACAATAGTGATTATCCTTGTAGGATGTATTTTTTTGGGAAAATACTTGGATCAGAAGTTTGGCACAGGAGTAATTTTTCTCATTATATTTACAGTGTTGGGAGTTCTTTCATCATTTAATTACATATTTAAAATAGGGACTCAAGGAATTGGCGGTAGAAAAAAAGGAACGACCGTACCATATGATAAAACTGAGATTAAGAAGATATCGAAAGAAAAATCTCAGGACTATGATGAGTTAGATGATGAGGACGTGGATCAATGGCATTAGGAGAAAATTATGTTTCGACTATAATTAAGAGAAGTATTGTTCTAATAGCGATTGGATGTATAATATGCCTGTTTCTATTTGATAATCCTGTACCGTATGCATCGGGGTTGGCATTAGGCGGGCTTGCAAATATGCTAGCATTTAAAGTACTTGAGATGAGTACAAAAAGAGCGGTTAATATGCCTGAAGGAAAGGCTAAGACCCATGCTACACTTAATTACTTTATAAGATATGTGATTTATGGTATAGTTCTAGTTATAGCTGCAAAAGTAGAACAGATTGAGTTTATAACCGCTATAATAGGACTATTTGTAGTAAAGATTGTGATAATTACCGATAGCATATACGATACTATAAGACCTCAGTCTTAAGTAGAGAGCTTCATTTTGAACTGAAGCTTCAAAGAAAACGTTATCCAAAACTTTATAAAATTGTATGCCACACTACTAGAGTAATACTTTAGTTAAGTGACAAAATAAATTTAATAAATATAAACAAAAAAGTAGACGCAGCAGCGTTTGCTGAATGGTTTAAAATATCATATGAAAGGAGGAAAAGCCTTGGAAGAAATGGGAATTAAATTTGCCTTAATGGGCAAAGAAGTCTGGATCCATGATACCATAATAAACTCTATTATAATCACAATAGGATTGATTATTTTTGCTGTTGTGTTTAATAGCAAATTAAAGAAGGCAGATCCTACCAAGAAGCCAAGTGGGATGGTCAATGTAGTAGAACTTCTATACACAGCTGTAAAAGGACTGGTAGAAGACACTATGGGTAAAGGACCTACTAGGGAAAGACTTTTTCCTTATCTATTTACATTAGTATTATTCTTACCAATAGCAAATATATTTGGTTTGCTTGGATTTGCACCGCCGACATCAGACTATAATGTTACTTTGTCGTTTGCGTTGATAACATTTATTATGACTCAGTATTATGGAATCAAGACAAACGGTATTGGTGGTTATATTAAAGGATATTTTGAGCCGGTTGCACTTTTGGTGCCACTTAACGTGGTTGGGGAGTTTGCTAACCCGATATCGTTATCATTCCGTCTTTTCGGAAATATTTTGAGTGGTGGTATTATAATGTCATTACTATATGATGCATTAAAATATGTAGCACCTCTTATAACACCAGCATTCCACATTTACTTTGACCTTTTTGCAGGATTCGTACAGACATTTATTTTCTTAATGCTTACGATGGTTTTTGTTGGTGGAAACTTGCCGGACGAAGAAACGGCATAATTTTGAATATTAATTAAATATTAATAATATTATTAAAACTATCAAAAAAAGTAGTAAAAAAAATTAAATTTAATGGACAAATTTAAGGAGGATTTCAAAAATGGAAAACATTACAAGTGAAGCTTTTGTATTAGGATGCTCAGCAATAGGAGCAGGATTAGCATTAATCGCGGGTGTGGGACCTGGTATTGGACAGGGATATGCAGCAGGACAGGCAGCAGCAGCTGTTGGTAGACAACCAGAAGCACAAGGGGATATCATCAGAACGATGGTACTTGGACAAGCGATTGCAGAGTCTACAGGTATTTATGGACTAGTTATAGGAATCATACTTCTATTCGTTAGACCACTAATGGGTGCTCTTTAATTCTTACTGTACGATAAATATACAGGAATTTGTTTAGAGAGGTGAGATAGACTCATCTCTCAATTAATGAATAGCAATTTTATTATGGTTTCAAATTTTTAAAGAAGAAGAGTTATCCTTTGAGTGAGGAAGGGAGGATGAAATATGTTTACAGTACACATACTGCCTGACTTGGCAAATATGGTACCTCAGCTTATTGCAACTCTTATTTTATTCTTGGTAATGAAGAAACTGGTTACACAACCTTTAAAAGAGTATCTAAATAAGAGAGCAGAAGCAGTAGCGGCTGACTTAACAGCGGCTGAGAAAGAGAAACAAGAGGCTGAAGAGCTGAAAGTTCAGTATGAGAAAAACCTTGAGAATGCTAAAGAAGAAGCTAGAGCTATAGTGGATTCTGCAAAGCAAAGAGGAGATCAGCTTAGAGACGAAATAGTTTCAGAAGCTAAGCAGGAAGCTAAAGTTATCTCAGAAAGAGCTACGACTGAAATAGAATTAGAAAAAGAAAAGGCTTTGGATTCTCTGAAATCTGAAGTTGCAAGTATGGCTATGCTTATTGCAGGCAAAGTTGTAGATAAAAATTTAGATGAGAATACCCACAAAAACATGATAGATCAGTTTATCAATGAGGTAGGGGAATCGAAATGGCAAAATTAGTTGGAAAAAGATATGCTGAAGCTCTTTTTGAAGTTGCAGCGGAATCTGATAAATTACAAGAATATAAAGATGAAATAAAAGCTGTTGCAAATGTATTTAGTGAGAATCCAGAACTAGAAACTATTTTCACTCATCCAAGAGTAACTAAAGATGAGAAGAAAGATATGTTGAAAAATATCTTTGAAGGTAGAATTTCTCAAGAAATACTTAATCTCTGTTATATAGTTGTAGATAAAAATAGAGAGAGATACATTCAGGATATAAGCGACTCTTATTCAGAGCTATCAAATGAGAAGCTTGGGATTATCGAAGCTAAGGCTTACACGGCAGTTCCAATGTCTGATGAAGAGATTGCCAGCATGAAGGAAAAGCTTTCTTCTAAACTGGACAAGAAAATAGAGCTTGTTAATCTGATAGACAAAAGTCTACTAGGTGGAGTTCTAGTTAAACTTGGAGATAAAGTTCTGGATGGAAGTATCAAAGGAAAATTAGATGAGATTCAAAAAGAACTAAATAATATTAGACTAACAGCGGAATAGAGGTGGAAGGATAAATGAATCTAAGACCTGAAGAAATAAGTTCAATTATTAAAGAACAGATCAAAAGGTATGATAGTAAAATAGATGTTGTTGACGTAGGTACAGTTATCCAAGTAGGGGACGGTATTGCGAGAGTTCACGGTCTTGAAAAGTGTATGGCCGGAGAGCTGCTTGAGTTCCCTGGTGAAGTTTACGGTATGGCCCTTAACCTTGAGGAAGACAACGTAGGTTGCGTTCTTATGGGGGAAGAGAGAGAAATCAAAGAGGGAGATACAGTAAAAAGAACAGGAAGAATTGTTGAGGTTCCTGTTGGAGAGCAGATGATAGGTAGAGTTGTTAATGCTCTTGGACAGCCAATAGATGGAAAAGGACCAATAACTACAGATAAATATAGACCAATAGAAGCAGTTGCATCAGGAGTTATTGCTAGACAATCAGTTTCTGAGCCACTTCAAACTGGTATAAAATCAATAGACTCGATGTTCCCTATCGGTAGAGGACAGAGAGAGCTTATAATCGGTGACAGACAGACTGGTAAAACTGCTATAGCAGTAGATACTATTCTTAACCAGAAAGGTGAAGATGTTATCTGTATATATGTTGCTATAGGACAGAAGAGATCAACTGTTGCACAGATTGTTAGTACATTAGAATCAAGAGGAGCAATGGATTATACTATTGTAGTTTCGGCTACAGCGAGTGAGCTTGCTCCAGTTCAATATATAGCACCATATGCTGGAGTTGCTATGGGTGAAGAGTTCATGTATAACGGAAAAGACGTACTGATTGTTTATGATGACTTATCAAAACATGCGGTTGCTTACCGTGCGATGTCTCTACTACTTCGTAGACCACCAGGACGTGAGGCTTATCCAGGGGATGTTTTCTATCTTCACTCAAGACTTCTTGAGAGAGCGGCTAGAGTTAACAAAGAATATGGCGGCGGTTCAATAACTGCACTTCCAATAATTGAGACTCAAGCGGGAGATATATCAGCATATATCCCTACAAACGTTATATCAATCACTGATGGTCAGATATTCCTAGAGACAGAGCTTTTCTTCTCAGGACAGAGACCGGCGGTTAACTCAGGACTTTCAGTTTCGCGTGTTGGGGGAGCTGCCCAAATAAGTGCGATGAAGAAAGTATCTGGAGGACTTAAACTTGAGCTTGCACAGTACTCAGAGCTTGTTGCATTCTCTCAGTTTGGTTCAGACCTTGATAAAGAAACACAAGAAAGACTTGCGCAAGGGGAAAGAATTCTTGAGATTCTTAAACAGCCTCAATATTCACCTCTTCCAGTAGAGAAGCAAGTTATGATAATATATGCAGTAACAAATAAGTATCTTTCAGATGTTCCAGTTGAAAAGATAAGAGAATTTGAAGCAGAATTCTTAAGCTTTATGGAACAAAGCTATCCTAATGTAGGAAAGTCTATAGCAGAAACTAAAGATCTTACTGAAGAAGCGGAAGCTGAACTGAAAAAAGGTCTTGAAGAATTCAAAAAGAGTTTTTCGTAAGTTGTAGTGACTTTCTAAATTAGGGGGTGAGTTTATGGCTCAAATGAGAGATATAAAGAGAAGAATTAGAAGTGTTAACAGTACTATGCAGATAACTAATGCTATGTATCTTGTATCTTCTGCTAAAGTTAGAAAAGCAAGACAAAAGGTTGAAGAAACAAGACCGTATACTCAAGCAATTATAGAAAGTATTCGAAGAGTTTTAGGAAACGCCGTAGGTATTTCCCATCCTTTTCTTGAAAAAAGAGAAGTTAAAAATATTGCTTATGTTATAGTTTCCTCAGATAGAGGACTTGCTGGTGGATATAATGCTAATATCATGAAACTTGCAGAGGAAGATATGTCTGCTACACAGAGAGACAATATCAAAATAATAACATATGGAGCTAAAGCAAGAGATTATTTCAGCAGAAGAAATTACAATATATTAAGCTGTCAGACAGGCACGACAGAAGACCCTAGTTATACAGATGCAAAAAGAGTCGGTGATGAACTGATAAAGATGTATAATGCAGGAGAGATAGATGAGATAAGACTTATTTATACTCACTTCAACAGTGTTATATCTCAAGAACCTAAAGTTATTAAGCTACTACCTGCAGAAATAGAAACGGATCAAGCAGCAGATGGTGATGATAAAGGACGTACTCTGACGGAATACGATCCTTCTCCGGAAGTTGTTTTAGACTACTTGATACCAAAGTACGTAAATGGAGCAATATACGGAGCTCTAGTTGAATCATCTGCCAGTCAGCAGGGAGCAAGGATGACAGCTATGGAGTCTGCAACTGATAATGCTAATGAAATGATAGAGTCATTAGAACTGCTATATAACAGAGCACGTCAGGCATCTATTACACAAGAAATTACAGAGATCGTTGCAGGTGCGGATGCACAGGCATAGTCAGATTAAAGATATTAGTGGAGGAGTGAAGTAAATGGCTAAAGAAAACATAGGAAAAGTAGTTCAGATCATAGGACCTGTGTTGGATATAAGATTTAGCGATGACAACCTACCAGAACTTCTAAACGCTATTGAAATACAAAATGGCGATGACAAAGTTGTTGCAGAGGTATCTCAGCACGTTGGAGATGACACTGTAAGATGTATAGCGATGTCTTCAACAGATGGACTAGTTAGAGGGATGGACGCTGTGAATACAGGTGCACCTATATCAGTTCCAGTAGGAGATAAAACTTTAGGTAGATTGTTAAATGTCCTAGGAGAAACTATAGATGAAAAGGGACAAATTGAAGATTCTATGAAATTACCAATCCATAGAGAAGCGCCTGCATACGAAGAGCAGATGACAGCTACGGAAATATTCGAGACTGGTATAAAAGTTATCGACCTTATCGCGCCATATGCGAAAGGTGGTAAAATCGGTCTGTTCGGAGGAGCCGGAGTTGGAAAGACAGTTCTTATTCAGGAGCTTATCAACAATATAGCTAAAGAGCACGGTGGACTATCAGTTTTCGCCGGAGTTGGAGAGAGAACTAGAGAAGGTAATGACCTTTACTACGAGATGATTGAGTCGGGAGTTATCGACAATACGGCTCTAGTATTCGGTCAGATGAATGAGCCACCAGGAGCTAGAATGAGAGTTGCTCTTACAGGGCTTACTATGGCAGAGTATTTTAGAGATCAGGAAGGACAGGACGTTCTTCTGTTTATAGATAATATATTCAGATTTACTCAGGCTGGTTCGGAGGTTTCGGCACTACTTGGTCGTCTACCTTCAGCGGTTGGATACCAACCAACACTAGCAACTGAGATGGGACAGTTACAGGAGAGAATCACATCTACTAAGAAAGGTTCTATCACATCTGTTCAGGCAGTTTATGTACCTGCGGATGACCTTACTGACCCGGCGCCAGCTACAACATTTACGCATCTTGATGCAACAACAGTTCTTTCGCGTCAGATATCAGCTCTAGGAATCTATCCTGCAGTTGACCCTCTTGATTCAACATCAAGAATACTTGACCCTGTTGTTGTTGGGGAAGAGCATTATGAAGTTGCACGTCAAGTTCAGGAGTTACTTCAGAGCTACAAAGAGCTTCAAGATATAATCGCTATACTAGGTATGGATGAGTTATCAGAGGAGCAAAAGGTAGTTGTTGCACGTGCAAGAAGAATTCAACGTTTCCTATCACAACCATTTAGCGTTGCAGAGCAGTTTACAGGAATGCCAGGAGCATATGTTCCATTAAAAGAAACAATAAGAAGCTTTAAAGAAATAGTTGAAGGTAAGCATGACAACCTTCCAGAGTCAGCTTTCTTATATGTAGGAACTATAGAAGAAGCTGTAGAAAAAGCTAAAAAAATGCAGGGATAAGTAGTTAATTGGAGGTGAAGAAATGTCTCAGTTTTTACTAGAGATAATCACTCCAGAGCGCAATTTCTTCAGTGGAGAAGTAGATAGAGTTATCGCAAGAAGTATATCGGGAGATATAGCTATACTTGCGAACCATATACCGATTGTTACACCTTTAGAGGTTAGCATACTTAAGATAAAGTCAGGGAATGAAGAAATGAGAGCTGCTATATCTTCTGGTTATATGGAAGTTTCAAGCGATAAAACTACTTTGATCGTTGATGCAGCTGAGTGGCCAGATGAAATAGATCTACAGAGAGCAGAAGCTGCAAGAAAAAGAGCAGAAGAAAGACTTCGTTCAGGAGCGGATACAGATATTGCTAGAGCAGAGCTTGCTCTTAGCAGAGCTATCAATAGAATTAATGTCAAGCAAGAAGGACAATAATATAAATGAAAATCAGACCAGATTATCTGGTCTGATTTTTTTATGTTAAAAATTCCCAATATTAAATTTTCATATGGAGTATATATGAAATATTAT
>CAZBAL010000005.1:0-9488 GCA_964489735.1 uncultured Clostridia bacterium
AGCAACCCTTAATATACTTTAAATTCCACTATGGTATAGATTTATCGAGTATTAGAAAATGACGAAGTAATAAGAAGTAGATTCTTTAAATTCCACTATGGTATAGATTTATCACTAGGTTCTATAAGCGTTGACTTTACAAATCTATGATATACATTTCTGTCTACCTACAACATTTAATATTTTCTTTTCCAGATAGCTTTCAAAACTTGTTCAAAAATCACCTTTAAGCCTTGTAGTTATGGCTTTTGTCGACCCCCTATGTTTTTATGTTTATACGAGGTCGACAGAACTAATAAAATCTTTCATATTCAGAGTCCCCTAGTCCATAAATTGTTTTATCAAGCCACTTTTTATCTCTGCCTTCAAAGAATATTACAGAGTCTAGGTCAGCTCTTATATTCTTTTTCATAAAATTCTTTAGCATAAAAATTTGAGATTTAGTTAATTCTCCTTCAAATACTGAGTTCTGTACGTGATTTAAATATTTCTTGCATTCCTTAAAGATATAACGCCATCTTTTTTGACCATTATCTTTAATCGATACATCATATACAACTATAACATACATATCATTATCACCACCACATCTTGAAGCTTTCGTAGTCTTTTTCTCCATTTATATGTTTTATAAGTTTATATGCTTCTAGTCTGATCAGGTACTTGTAACTGACATTTTTACCTAGTTGCTTATTTTTAATAGTCCTTTCTAAACTTTTGTCAAATTCTTGCATTACAATTTTCCTACCATTTTTATTTAAATGTAGATAGTTAACTTCCTTTGTAAAGTGCCTCTCGCTTATTTGCCCTAAGTTTAATAATGAAAAAATCAATCTGTGAGAAAGAAGAGGCTTAAAAATATCAGCTAAATCTAAACTTAATGAAAATCTTTGTTCCCCTGGCTCATGAAGAAAACTTATTGTACTATTTAAATGTGTCTTGTATAACTCGGCTAATACCGTAGCATACACCAAACTATTGACAAAAGAAATGAGTGTATTTATTATATTGTCCGGTGGACGCTTTACCCGCTTATCAAAGTCATATTTTTGATTTGTAATCTTAGTCCAACAAGAGTAATAGACTTTATTGATATTCCCCTCTATACCCATTAACTCACTAATTGTAGTCTGTCTATCAATTAAATCCATAAGTATCTTAACTTCGTTTAGAGGCCTATTGAGATCCTTACCTCTTCCATTATAGTATCTTATATTTCTATAAATATTATTGGCAGATCCTTTCACTATTTCTTTCGCAATTATGAGTCTTTCATCAGCATTAACATAGTGTTCTACTTGCTTTACAAGAAGTTTTCCTGATATATTCTTCTCTCTTGGGTATAAAGTAGATGCATAATACCCATAATAATTAAAAAAATGTACTATTATAGATTTTTGTGATAGAAACGATATGATTTCACTGTTTATCTTTATGTCCCCAAAGGCAAATATTTCTGCAGTAGTTTCAACTGGTATACTTGCATTTCCTTCAAGAGTTTTAAAAATAAGAGAATTATCTTTTCTCTTCAACTCCCCACTATTAAATAGATATCTATTCTTTTTCATCTTTATTATCTATATCCAACAAAAATCAAAAAAAGCACATTTCTTACATATGTTTTTCTTTTTAATTTTTCTCGGTTTCCTCTCTTTTGCTATTATTTCGATATTTTCTACCATCTTCTCGATCTTCCTTCTATCCTCATCTTCTAATTCAACTATCAAAGCTTTTCTTAAAAGAGGGTAGTCAATCTTCGCCTTTATATTGAATACCTCTCTCCGCTCTAAGAAATATAAGTAATATTTAACCTGCCATATACTTGCTTCCTCTATCGCCCTACTCTTCTTAACTTCATGAATTATCCCAGTAGCTTCTATAAAATCTATGTTGATTGTATTCTCTATATTTATATGTTTACGTTTGTCCCTATATGATTCTTCATCTATCATCCTTCCAATAGCAACATCTTCATTATATGTTTCCATCCCAAAATCATTAAGATAGTACCACAGTTTTCTCTCACAAACTATATTATAGTAAATTGCAAGTCCAGTAATTTTCATAATAATCTCCTATAAAAATCTATCACTATTATCCTCTTGATTTTCATTTATACTCTGACTATTATCATAAACTTTGTCTTTTTTCTTCTTAATAAAACCTATTTCACTGTCATATAAACAATCTACTATATATACTTTTTCATATCTTGATAGTTCTAGTTGATTATTGTCTGTTATCTCTGCTGGTTTTATATCATACCCTGCAACAGGAACTACATATTCCTTTATATCTCTTACAACTTCTATCTTCTTTCTACGTAACTGATCAAATAGTTTTGACTTTTCTTTTAAATCTCTTGTGTTCATCTTTATGTTTTCATACTCAGAATCAAACTCCCCTAACTGAGTAATTAGTGAATTTAGTTCATCATATTCTTCAATTGAACTACTTGGAATTATATTCCATGACACAATATTCCTAAACTTATCTTTAGCTTCGTATATTGATACTTCTTTATAAGCTAAACTTGAAACATAATCATAATACATCTGATAGTCTTTTAGAAATATTCCATTTCTTTCTTTTAGTTTTTCTGTCGTGAAATTTTCATCTATTAATTCTATTTTTCTTTTCTCTGATATCTTCCCATTGCCTAATAGCAATAATACTTCTTTACTTATCTCATATATTGCCCCATCAATAAATCCTTTTTTATCACTATATCTGAGATGCTTGTTATCTATCTCAGTATACACGTAACTATTATATTTCTCTGTAGGTTTTTTCCCTTTTCTATTTACTCTTCCCAACCTTTGAAAAAAGGAGTTAAGATCACTAAGCTCCGTAAATAAATAATCAAAATCTATATCTAGACTAGCTTCTACAACTTGTGTGCTAATCCAGATTACCTTCTTATTAACTTCTGTTTTCCCATCGCGTATTATTTGCTCTTCTTTCTCTGCTCTATCTTTAGCAGAGAACTTGCTGTGTAGTAGGTTGACTTCAATGTCCTCGGAATCTGTAAATTCATCTTTTAGTTTATTATAAATTTCCTGTGCTCTTCCAATAGTATTGCATACAACCAAAAACTTGCTGCTGCAATCTTCATTTAGCGAATCTCTAAATCTACTTATTATATCCTCAGCATTTAACTTACTTTCTAACACACACAAATTATGTCTATCTATTTCATTTACAAATTCTCTCTCCTCAAACTTCATAAGTTCGGATAGATCTTCTCCTTCTTTCCCCTTTACTAACAAATCTTTTACAAAAGGTGGTAATGTTGCTGTTATTATTGCAAATTTTGCCCCCATCTTAACCGCCTCTTGTAACCCCAATATAAGATAGCATAATATATCAGCTGAATACGACTGTATCTCATCAATTATTATCTTTGAATATGCTAAAGTCGATAAGATTACTTCACTACCATAATATCTATAAACACAGTTAAATACTTGGTCAGGTGTTGTAATAGATAATGGAAGTGCATAGTTTTTTGTCAAGTTATAATACTTCATGATCTTTTCAAATTCATCATTTGCATTTTCTTCAAGTCCTGACCCCTCTAAATAGTCGGATAATGTATTTCCATGTAATAAAGCTAGTTGTTTGTCTACGCTATCTTTCTCTAATAAATTGTCTCTAAACCTTTTGTACATACTGTTAATAGCCGTTGTCAAAGGAAGGACGTAAAACAACTTACTGTTTCCTCCCCAAAGAAGAGCAGCTTCAGTTTTACCCAGCCCTGTTGAACCCTTTATTATTAAATTTTTCTCCTGATTCTCTTTACAAAAAAGCTGCATAGAATTCCAACCATACTCAAAAGTATTTCCTAGCCTTTCAAGACACAATTCAAGAAAATCATTTTCATACTCAATTTCTAAACTTGCACTTGCTGAATAATCACATTTTTTTAGCAAACCATTTATCATCCAATACTTTTTAAATATTGGCTGTTCTCTTCCTGTACTTCTTGAATTCTGTACTCTTCCTTGCATCTCGGCACTACTTAATTCTACATAGTAAAATATATGTTTTATCATATTTTCTATGTCCTGACCCTCAAATAACTTTTTTAGTACATCTCTCAAATTATCTTTTAATATGTCACTATGTTTTTCAATTGCTACCTCGTGATTAGTATAATTATGATGATTCAGTATTGCTGATGAAATCAACGCATACTCCTCTATATCCTTTATATCGCTATTGTAATACTCAGCACCTAACAAATATTTTGAAAGTATATTATGCCCGATTTCTTTTGTAGAATCAAACTTCCTATTATTTTTTAATCTGTTCTGGAATTCACTATTCATCTTACCTAGATCATGATAATAACAAGCTTTTTTCACTAATTCATAAAGGTTCTCATCTTTTATATATCCTAGTTCTTTCAATTTATCTAAATTTGTGATGAGTTTTTTCGTATGCGAAGCCAAAGTTTCATTTGGCTTCGCTAAAAATTTCTCCATAACATCATAACCTACCATTTATATCAACTCCAAGATATATCTGTCTTCATCCATAAAAACATTTTCATGTTTCCCCAAAGCTATTCCATATTCAGAAATAAATACCACTTCTTTCTTGTTAAAAACTCTTTTGTTATCCATTATTGAATAATTTTTGTCCAAGAAATACTTGGTTCCTTTTACAGCTATGTCACTTTTATATCTTTTCTCAGCTCTTCTAAGTTCCAACTCTCCATTATTGTAAGCAGATTTTGATACATAGCCAGTAGTACTATTCAAGGATTCTATAGCATCATCAATCTCTATATTATTACTAATTTCTACAAATTTAATTTCCTCTAAATCTATGAAGTCTTCACTACGACCCAATGATACAAAATTATTTATGTTATTATAGATATCTTGCATTACTGCTTCATCTGCCCTTACATGCAGTACCAACTCGACATCATACAACACTTCATAAATTTGTGGTGATTTTGTAAGTGCTGCAAACTTATCAAGTTCTTCTTTTATTGGAAATTGTCTGCTTTCAAACTCTTCTCTTACTTCTGCCTGTTCTTTTTGAAGTTCTTTTATTTTTAATTCAACTTCTTTATACTTATCTGATTTATCCTTTTTTAATTCCCGTACTTCTTTTCTTAGTTCTTTAATTTTATCTTTTATTAACTTTATTTTTGGTTTGATTTCTTCTCGATTCTCAAGATTCAGCTCTTCATTAATAATTTTTAAATTCTTATACTCATCTAAGATATCTCTGTTTTTCACACTGATAAACTTTTCTTCCATAAAGCTACCACCTTGACTCTTAATCACCGAGGCTACTTCCTTATATCCTGCTGATAGCATTCCCGGATTATTTAGCTTTATCAATATTCCCCTATCCCCTTCTAGTCTCTTTAATCTACAGTGATTTACGTAGAGCTCTCTCCCCATAGAGCCATATTTCCCTTGAACTGATATATCCATTTCGTGATATTCAGTATATCCACAGGCATTGTGTAATGCTCCAATAACAGTTGAAAATGGTGGCAATGGATAAGTTAGTCTATTAGTTACTGAATCTGCTTTTCTGTAATGAGCCTTATTTTGTTTTAATTTAATTCTTAGCACTTTCATAGTATTCATTCACTTCCTCACGCAGAGCATCGAAGAATTCTCCAATTTCAAAAGGTTTTAACTGTTCTATTATTTCTTCTTCATTTTCTAAATTACCACCTCTTATTAATGCACTATTATAACCTTTTGAAAGTTTATTTTTTATATCTTGGGATATTGTGAGCTTTAAATCTTTTACCGTTACCACATTTTCAAAGTAATGTGTTTTATACTCGCCTATACCGCCAACTATAAAAATAGGCTCAGCATTATCCAGATTCCCTTTAACAACAAGTCTTAAATTTTCAATCGCATCTAGTATTAGATTCACTCTTTCTGCCTTTTCTTTGCTACTTGCTTCAGCATCAAAGTTTTCATCAACCCCAACTCTATCAAGATCTATAGTCATGCTATATACTTTTAAACTCTTATCAAATTCATACTGATATGGCATTAATCCAGACTTTTTCGCACCCGACTGTTCATCAGTATCCCTTTCTTGCATATTCATACCTTCCTGTTTTGCAAAAGTTGTTGCCAAAAACAAATTATTATGAAATCTTGTCTCATTAACAAATTCATTACAAGCAACTGCATCTGTAAAGTAAAAGGAGCTTTTTCTTATCTTCGTAAGCTCTTTTGTATTCATATATCCTCCCTCTAGAGCTCTGCAATTTGATGCATTTACTTCTTCACTTACCTTCTTCTGAGCTGCACCATCTATTTCAACACTTAAATCATCATACATACCACTTTGAACCATAACCGCATTTTTCAAGCTTTCCCTTGATCTTACAGCATATGTTTTCCCATTTCTGAATACTTTTTGAATACTAGCAATATTACCTAATGATTCCCCATAGTTTGATGTTGCTCTTATTAATACGGTTAACGTTAATGCTTTATTTCTTTTCATTATTTACTCTCTCCTTTATTTTTACTATAATCACTAAAATCGTTTAATGTATTTACAAATGCATAAGCTACATTCTTGTTTTCTTCAAAATTTTCAAATAAATCATAAGCAAATCCTATTTCTACACCAGCATATGATGATAATTGCAAGAGTGTCTCATTAAATCTGTCGTAATCATGCATAATCAAGCATGAAATCAGCTTCTGTCTATAAGATGTTATCTTGTTTTTTCGTTCTTTTGTGCTTAACTTGCTTACTATTTCCTTTGCTGAAGCATATGCCCTCTTCATATTTTTGCTTTCCAAATTACTTACCTCCTCATAAATTATCTTATTGATTTTTATCAAGTTCCCTACTAAGAAACTGTTGCTTTCTTTTAACAATAACTCTATAAGACTGTCCAGGTATAAATTATTTACAATTTTATCAGTTACAACTTCCATAATATTTAAATCAATGTCCCTCACATATGAATCAAGCGTCATCTCCAAAGGAGTCCTTTTATTTTCACTTGGTATGGCTTTTTTACTCTTAAATTCTTTTTCTTCTTCTATCAGTTCATTTACTCTCTTGAAAATATCCACTGATGTCTTTCGTAAGTAAATTGTCTCATAGTAATCTTTTTCAGAATCTTTTTTTATAATTTCAACATTATTAATTGCCACTTCAGAACCAAATCCCATATTAAAAAACAATTCTTTTCTAGGCCTAATACCCTCTTCCATTGGCTTCTCTATCTGTTGATTCAATTTATCATTTATTTCTTTAAGTCCAATCATTTCAAAATTATTATTTATAAAGAAAGCTTCCACTGATTTTGAGAAAGCAAATGGAATATAGTCAAACTCAGTAGCATCCTCTGATACGAAGCTTTTAGCATTCCAGTTAAAACTTAACGACTCTATTTTTCTACCTTTATCTATAGAGTATCCAG
Organism: uncultured Clostridia bacterium; assembly: GCA_964489735.1. GTDB lineage: Bacteria > Bacillota > Clostridia > Tissierellales > Gottschalkiaceae > Andreesenia. The sequence goes on from CAZBAL010000005.1 coordinate 7,436, forward strand.
ATAGCCTTGATACTATTCCTTTTTCTGTTCCCATGAGATTTTCATTTAAAAACTTTCTATATCCAAATAAAAGTGCATACTTAAATGTTTCTTTTATAAGGGCTTCTCTATTTTCTTGATAGACAGAAAGCAATTCCTCTCTACTATTTTCTGGATACTTATATCCTTTAAAAACTCGTCTTGAAACGGTATTTGCTCTCAGCAATTCAGATATTATTTTTTCTTCATCCTCAGTTAAATCTCCCTTATATTCAAGCAGCTTACTAAGTTTTACTGGAGAAATCCTATCATCAAAATATTCCTCTATAAAATCGACATACTGTCCTTCACAATTTAAATTTATGTCTTCATATTTATAAAGCAATACATCTTCATCTATTATTTCATAATCTTTTTTTGCAAAATCTAGAAATCTTACTATTCCTAATGCTGCAGCTGAAAACTGCCACCCACTTAGACTCATTTTCCTATTATATTTAGCTGATGAATCTTCGATTATTTCTATCATACTGGCAAGTTCACCTCCTCACTCAATTCGAGCATTCCAAAGCCAGCACCCCTTCTACTTCCTAATCCTTTTTTTAGTATTTTGTTCAATAGATCTATATCACCTTGAAGTACCAAGTATCCTATTGATACAGGAATTTTTATACTAAATAGATCTGTTACTGTTTTCTTTAAAGCACTCGTATCTATTTTTAATTCCTCTATTTTTTTTCTATCTTTTTCTGGGTAGTTGAACATCATATTATTTTTCAATTCTTCTATAAAGCTTTCATCCTCTGAACATATATAAGAGTCTTTATTCGTTTCCTCACAGTGTTCTCTTATGCATATCGGAGATAAAACTTTAAATAGTGCTGTGTTCATCGTTATTGCCTTTTCTTTTTCAAACTGAACTCTTTTCAAAACCATACTCACTTTATCTTTGTAAGTTTTTTCTTTGTCTTTAACTCCCATAAACGCATTATAAAAAATCATAGCATCTTTTAGGTTCTCTACAGAAATGCTAACTCTTATCTCTGGACTTTTTAGTAATATATAATCTTTAGATTTCGTAAAATCTGGTTCTTCGAATTTAATAGACCATACAAAATTTTTAAAGTTTTTGTCATAAAATTTACTGTAAAACTCTCCTCTTCTGTGACTATTCAAAGCATTTTTAATAAAACTAATGATAACTTTTCTATAGTCTTTGTCTATTTTCTTTTCCTTAAGAACCATATCTAAATGTATTTTCATATACTCACCTCTTTTTTCTTCTATTCGAACAATAATTTAAATTAAACCTATTTAAATTGTAAATGTTTTATAATGCCATTATATTATATATTTTTTAATTATACAAGCCTCATTATACAAAATATGTTATAATTAGTTTCTAAATATAATTATCCACAATGGAATTTAAAAATTTAAATTGCTAATGTTTTAAACTTAAATCACTTAAATCTTACCAAATTGGTTTTGACAAGGAACTTCTAAAGAAGCTTCCTTGTCTTTTTTTGATTTTTTATACTACTAAAGTTTTGTTTTTTATAATTAGCTATTTATGATTAGTATTTTCTACAGCTTGTGAATTATTAATAAAGTAGTTGCGAAAATTTGATTGGTCTATGAAATGAATTTAGAATTTTAGCTTCGATATGTACATTATAGTATCACGTATTGTAAAAATATGCTAATATTATATACATAGATACCTATATTAATACTGGAACTATTTAATTTAACCCCCGCCTAATTCACCACAGCACTTATAACAGGCTTTCCTTCTCTATCCAACATTACTGTTAGACCTCCGCCATAACCACTTGATCTGTAAAGATAATTAACTCCTGTTTCTCTATCAACCCATATTTCTATTACTTCCATCATTCCCTGCTTGTATACTTTTTCAAATCTGTCTTCTTTTTTAGCCATTTTTTTCATCTCCTGTTTTTTATAATTTTGCTATACTATTGAAGCTTTATTTAAACTTGTCAATTCAAATATTCATTTACGACCCTTATTTACTATTCATTCCCATTTTTTCTCAAATATATCAGTTATA
>CAZBAL010000005.1:9588-73462 GCA_964489735.1 uncultured Clostridia bacterium
TTTACGACCCTTATTTACTATTCATTCCCATTTTTTCTCAAATATATCAGTTATATCTTTATCCAGACCCTTCATACAAAAACAAAAAAACACCTCCAAAAAATATCCACAGATATCTTTCAAAGGTGTTTAATAATTCTTATGCTTTTATTTTTCTACTTCCTGGTTTTACAACATTTGTGTCTCCACTTGCACATAGAGGACACTCATCTTTATCATAGTTTGGTATATCTAATTCTATACAGCTGTAAATTGGCATTCCGATGTCCTCTTTAGTTCTGTTAACTATAGCAGCTACACCGATTACTTCAACTCCATATGCTTCTAGAGCTTTTTTCGTTTCTAAACTTGACTTACCTGTAGTTACAACGTCTTCCATGATTATAACTTTTTGACCTTCTTTTAACTCAAAGCCTCTTCTAAGAGTCATAACTCCGTCTTCTCTCTCAGTGAATATTGCAGGCTTTCCTAATTGTCTACCAACTTCATAAGCTGCAACTATTCCACCCATAGCAGGTCCAACAACTACGTCTATTCCTAAGTCTCTTATCTTATCAACTACAACTTCAAGAACTTCCGCTGCTTTTTCTGGATGTTGAAGAAGTCTAGCACATTGACAGTATCTGTTACTGTGTCTTCCTGATGATAGTAAGAAGTGTCCGTCTAAAATCGCCCCTACTTCTTTCATTATTTCTTCTACTTTTTGTTCTGATATTGCCATATTTACACGCCTCCTAAATTATTCCTCTAATTTCTTCTAATGATTTAATTCCTTGCTGATCCATGAACTCTTCCATGCCTTTTAAAATATCCATAGTGATATCCGGCTTTATAAAGTTAGCTGAACCAACTTGTATTGCATGTGAACCAGCCATTATGAACTCTATTGCATCATAAGCAGTAGTAATTCCACCCATTCCTACAACAGGTACATCTACAGCCTTGCACACATCCCTAACCATACTAAGAGCTATCGGCTTTATACAAGATCCTGAAACTCCTGCTGTCACATTGTTAAACACAGGCTTTCTATTATAGATATCTATTGCTAAGCCTTTGAATGTATTTACCAGTGAAAGCGAGTCCGCACCTGCTTCTACACAAGATACAGCCATATCAACTATATCATCTGCGTTAGGTGATAATTTTACCATAAGTGGCTTGGAAGTCACTTTTCTAACCTCTGAAACTGCCCATTTAGCAGTCTCTGATTTTATACCAAATGCCATACCACCGCATGTAACATTTGGACATGATATATTTAATTCAATTATATCCACATCTGTTTTATCAAGCAGCTCTGCCCCTTCTAAGTACTGTTCCAGGCTTCCTCCGCCAAGATTTGCTAAGATTACAGTATCCATCTTTTTCATAGCTTCCAGCTCATTTTCTATGAAATGTGGCACTCCTGGATTTTGAAGTCCTATACTGTTCATAAGTCCTGCTTTTATTTCATGGATTCTTCTTCCGTCATTTCCGTCTTTTGGTAATATTGTGAGTCCTTTTGTACTGATTCCACCAAGTTTTGAAACATCGAAATAGTCCTCATACTCAGTCCCAAATCCAAAAGTTCCAGAAGCTGTTATTATAGGATTTTTAAATTCAACTCCATTTATACTAACTTTCATATTAGCCATTGAACTTCACATCCTCTCCAAGAAATACAGGTCCTTCTTTACAAACTCTCTCTTTTCCTCTATTAGTATCGCAAGTACATCCTAAGCATGCCCCAATTCCACATGCCATATGCTCTTCAAGCGAAAGATATGCTGGTACTCCAGCTTTCTCAGCCATTTCTTTTACAACTTTCATCATTACTGTAGGTCCACAGCATAGTATATAATCGTATTTTGAAGGATCTAAAACCTCAACTACATACCCTTTATGACCCTGTGAACCTGACTCTGTTGCAACTATCACATCATCTGCAAATTCAGACATATAATCTACAGAGTAGACTTCATCTCTGAATCCTGCATAGAAATCAATCACTATATCGCTATGTCTTTCTTTAAGTTTTTTCATCACTTCATACATTGGAGCAATTCCGATTCCTCCAACTACTACTGCAACTTTTCCATTTATCTTCTCTATATCGAATCCATTTCCTACTGGTCCAAGAAGGTCTATCTTATCTCCTTTTCCCATTTTAGAGAATATATCTGTTCCTTCACCTACAACCTGGTAAAGAAACTCTATTCCATTTTCACCAATTCCATGAATACTTATTGGTCTAGAAAGATAAGGTTCAACTTTCCAGGCTCTCATCATATAGAATTGACCTGGCACTGCTTCGTACTCTCCTGATATAACCATTTTATAGATTCCATCAGCAAGCTTTTCATTAGAATAAATCGTTTCCGTTGAATATTTTGATGCCATAAGCCTCACCCCTGTTTTTATTTAACTTCTGCCAGTATTGCCTCTTGCATTTTCTTTGCTTCTTCTCTTGCAAATATATCAAATTCTTCTGGTTTTCCATCGGCTTTTTTATATGCCAGAAGGATTCCTCTAGAAGAGTTTACAACTCCACCGTTTCCATCTTTTAGGTAAGGCGCAACGTCTTTAGCTCCGCCACCCTGAGCTCCGTAACCTGGTATTAAGAAGAAAGTCTTATCTAATGTGTTTCTAAGTTCAATCCCTTCCTCTGCATGAGTGCATCCTACAACTCCACCTAATGAACTGTATCCGCATTCTCCCATGTAATTTTCTCCAAGTGCCTGGATTTTTTTACCTACCTCAGTATATACTCTCGAACCTGTTGAAGTTTCGATATATTCAATATCTTTAGCTCCTTCATTTGAAGTTCTTATAAGAGCAAATATACCTTTTTCTTTATTTTTAACATAGTCTAGATAAGGCTCTATACTATCCATTCCCATATAAGGGCTAAGTGTTACAAAGTCCGATTCAAAATCTCCCTCGAAATGCCCTTTTGCGTACATTTCAGCAGTTTTAGAAATATCTCCTCTTTTGATATCAGCTATTATTATTTCTTTCTGATCTCTTAAGTATTCAAGAGTCTTTTTATAAGCTAACATGCCATCAAGTCCATAAGCTTCATAATAAGCTATCTGAACTTTGAAACATGATGCATAATCTTTTGTGCTGTCTACTATCTTTTTGTTGAATTCAAAAATTGCATCTGAAATATTATTGTGTTTTTTTCTAATGAATTCAGGTACATATTCTAAATCTGTATCAAGTCCAACGCATACATGACCCTTCTTCTCTACTGCTTCAAACAATTTATCTATTATCATATATTTCGCCCCTTCCAATATAAGTATCAATATCTTTAATTCTTTGAATAAACCACGTTTCCTGCTTTAACAGTTTTAAGTATATCTCCATAGAATTTATGACCTTCAAACGGTGTGTTTCTACCTTTTGATGCGAACTCTTCACTATTGACTGTGACTTCTGTATCTAAGTCCAGAAAAACAAGATCTGCTTCATATCCTATTTTTATCTCACCTTTGTTCATATCCAATAAGAGTGCTGGATTTCTGCTCATCAGCTCTGATAGGTGATTTAAACTTATCCCTCTTTCAAGTACCAGTTTCGTATATGCAACATTGAATGCGGTCTCAAGCCCTACCATGCCTGGAGCGCCTTTTTCCTTATCTTCTTTTGTATGAGGTGCATGGTCTGTTGCAATCATATCAACGAATCCATTTTCTATCGCCCATAGAATATATTCAACATCTTCTTTTTCTCTTATTGGCGGGTTCACTCTGTAATTTTCCACATCTGAACTGAAATAGATATGGTGTGGTCCAACTTCACATGTTATATTTTCGAAACCTTTCATTTTAGCTTCTACTATATATTCCATGGCTTCTTTAGTACTCACATGTTCTAGATGAAGTCTTGCACCTGTTGCTTTTGCAAGTTCTATATCTCTTATTGTCTCAATGTTTTCTGATATTCTGAATGAATATGGAGTTATTTCCTCATCTTCTGCATGGACTCCAACTATTAGTCCTTCTTCTTTTGCTTTCAACATCGCATCTAGCATTGTTCTGGAGTTAAGAACACCTTTGCCGTCATCTGTTATTATTTTAACTTTTTCAGTGTCTATCTCATCTAAGTGAGATAAATCTTTCCCATCAAAATCTCTTGTTATGGAAACACACTGGTGAATATCGATAAGACCTACTTCTTTTCCTCTATTCAGCACATAATCTACCGTCTCCATAGTGCTGCATACAGGATTTGTATTTCCCATTAGATTAACTGTCGTAAATCCACCCCTGACAGCCGCCTTGCTTCCAGTCTCAATATCTTCCTTATATTCAAATCCTGGTTCTCTAAAGTGTACATGCATATCTATGAAAGCCGGCATTACAGTCTTTCCTTCCGCATCCAGAATTTCACAGTCTTTCTCTATATTTATACCCAATTGTTCTATAATTCCATCTTTTATATAGATATCTCCTGAAAAATTCTGAGATGAATCGACTATATTGGCATTTTTAATTAAAAGCTCCATTTATTCCACCTCCGAAAAAGTATATACCTCGTCACAGTACTGACATCTGTATTCTCCAGTGTGTTTATCAAGTAATAGGAATATATGCGGTATATTTTTCTCAACCGATGTAACACATCTAGGGTTTTTACATTTAATAATGTCTACAACTTTTTCTGGAATTGTAAGTTTTATTTTCTTTTTGATTTTTTCATCTTCTATTATATTTATAGTAAGATCCGGGTCTATCAGTCCTAAAACTGTTAAATCCAAATCCATTGCATTTTCAATCTTTATTATATCTTTTCTGTCCTGCTTTTTACTCTGAGCATTTTTAATAAGTGCTACAGTGAAATCCACTTTATCAAGCCCCAAGTAGTTGTAAATCTTTATTCCATGACCTGCTTTTATATGGTCTATAACTATCCCCTGCTTAATACTATTAATACTTACAGCCATTTAGCACACCCCCAAAAGTTTAGAAATAAGTGCCATTCTGATATACATACCATTCTTTGTCTGCTTGAAATAGTATGCTCTAGGATCATTGTCTATCTCATAATCAATTTCATTTACTCTAGGTAGAGGATGGAGAATTATCATGTCTTCTTTTGCAAGCTCCATTTTATCCTTATTCAGAATATAAGTATCTTTCAGTCTTACATAGTCCTCTTCGTTGAAGAATCTTTCCTTTTGAACTCTGGTCATATAAAGAATATCGAGCTTATCTATATTTTCTTCTAAACTCTCAACTTCCATGAACTCTATTCCATTTTTCTTTAAAACTTCCTTCTTTATATAGTCAGGAAGCTTAAGTTCCTGAGGTGATATCAGAACAAAATTGATATTTTCATATCTGGACAGTGCTTTAATAAGCGAATGCACCGTTCTACCGAACTTCAAATCTCCACAGCATCCGACTGTCAGATTTTCTATCTTTCCTTTTGCCGACTTAATAGTCAGCAAATCTGTCAGAGTCTGTGTAGGATGCTGATGCCCACCATCTCCTGCATTTACTACTGGTATATCTGAATGCATTGATGCAACTCTTGGAGCACCCTCTTTTGGATGTCTCATAACCGCTATATCGGCATAACAGTTTACTGTTCTGATTGTATCTGCGATGCTTTCTCCTTTTGTAACCGATGATGAGCCTGGCTCTGAAAAACCTATGACCTGCCCACCAAGTCTATACATTGCTGATTCAAAACTGAGTCTGGTTCTTGTGCTTGGCTCATAGAAAAGTGACGCCATAAGCTTACCTTTACATACTTCCGAGTACTTTTCCTGATTTTCTATTATATCTTCAGCTAGTTTAAAGAGCTCTTCTATCTCCTCGTTGCTGAGGTCCATTGGCTCTAACAAATGCTTTCCTTTTAGCAATATTACGCACCTCCATATAAAAAATGCCTCCCATGAGCTGGAAGGCGAAATATAGTTGCAAAAAAATACCCATAATTATTCCCTGTCTTAGTTTTTAATTATGAGTTTTCATCACTAGTATAACGTTTTCATTTCCTTCCTAACCTCTCTGGATCAGATTAAAGGTTCTATTAAAATCTTAACATGCAAAGGTATAAAAATCAATAAAATTAGAGGCATCTTGCCCCTCAATCTATCTTTTTTAAAATTAATTTAACATAACCTTTTGCCTATATTAATATAATCATGATTTTGTTAATCTCGGTTTCTAATATATTTAATATATATTGTGAAATATTATAATTTCCTATAAAAATCATTTTCTTTATTGAAAGGAGCTATTGTTATGCTTGTACTAAAAAACATCAGGAAATCTTATGATGACAATGTTGTTTTGAATGGAATCGATTTAGAAATAGAAAAAGGTGAAATAGTTTCTATATTGGGACCATCAGGAAGTGGTAAGACAACACTTCTAAATCTCATTCTTGGAATAGAAAGTCCTACTGAAGGTCAGATTATCTTCAATGATAAAGACATTACAAACCTTCCTATAGAAAAAAGAAACTTCAATATAGTTTTTCAGGACTATGCTCTGTTCCCTAATTTAACAGCCTATGAAAATATTATATACGGCTTAAAGAACAGTCCTAGTCTGAGCACTGATCAAGAAGTAAGTGAACTCATTATTCTTCTAGATCTTGAGAAACACCTTCATAAGAAGATAAGTGAGCTTTCAGGCGGACAGAAGCAGAGAGTTGCTCTAGCTAGAACTATGGTGATGAAGCCTGAAGTTCTTCTATTAGACGAGCCGCTTTCAGCTCTGGATGGGGTAATCAAAGAGTCTATAAAGGAAAGAATTAAACAGATCTCAGACCAGTTTAATCTGACAACTATAATAGTAACTCACGACCCTGAAGAGGCGCTTACACTATCGGATAAAGTGCTGATATTAAGTGATGGAAAGGTATCTCAATTTTCGACTCCATCTGAGATTGTGAACAGTCCCAAAAATGACTTTATAAAGAAGTTCATAATCAACCAGCTGGTAATAAAAAGAGATAATATATATTCGCTTTTCAGTCTTCAGAATTAAGTGGAAAATAAAGGAGAGATTTTAATGGTTAGTTCTAAACAAGGAACGGATAGAGCTAGAAAACTGTTATTTGGTTTTTCCATTTTGGTTTTCCTGCTGTTTCTAGGCTATCCTCTTGCCATGATTTTAGTAAAAGCTTTTGTATCTAGCGATGGGATATCGCTTAGAACATTCAGCGAAGTAATCAGCAGTACAACTCTTATAGAGTCTTTTAGGAATAGTTTTATAATATCTCTGATTAGCGCTGTTTTTACAACTGTTATTGCATTCGTACTGGCTTTTGCAATAAATTATACGAATATTTCGGATAAGTTCAAAAAAACCATCAGAACTCTGACAATCCTTCCTATGTTTCTTCCAACTATCACTTATGGATTTGCAATAATGTATTCATTTGGAAAACAGGGGTTTTGGACACAGAAACTGGGGTTCAACATAATAAATATTTATGGATTTAATGGACTTCTGATTGGCTATTTTATCTATACTCTGCCTATTTCATTTTTATTAATTGATAATGGAATGAAATATATAGACAGAAAATATGGTTTGGTTTCCAGACTTTTGAAAGATTCGCCTTTTAAGACTTTCAAAAATACTGTTCTTCAGCCTTTGAAACCTACATTTTTTATATCCGTTATTCAGTGCTTTTTTCTATCATTTACTGATTTCGGTATACCCACTTCATTGGGCGGAAAGACAGAGCTGATTTCAAAATTGCTGTATTAACAGATGATGGGAGCTATTCCAGACTTCAACAGAGGTGCTGTAATTGCGATATTTATGCTTCTTCCATCAATAATAAGTGTTGTAATTCTAAAAAAGCTGGAACAGAATGCATCTTCTACAGATATCAGCAGTTATAAGGAGATAAGAACAAATAGAAAAAGAGATATTTTTGCTGGTATAGTATCAGCATTAACCGTAATGTATATACTCTCAATATTTTTTGTGATTTTTGTTATACCATTTGTTCAGTCTTGGCCTTATGAGAGAGACTTTACTCTTGTGAACTTTAAGACTATGTTCAGCGACAGCAGTCTGATTCTGACTTATAGAAACTCCATAATCATTGCACTTCTTACAGCTGCTCTTGGAACTATGCTGGCTTATGCTTCTGCCATATTCACGAGTAGAAAGTCTGCTTCATTTAAACACTCTAAGATATTGAACGGTGTTGCATCAGTTGTTAATACGGTTCCTGGTATGGTTCTTGGTATTGCGTACCTGCTGGCTTTTTCGGGCAGCTCGCTGCAGAATACAATTATAATAATAATTCTCTGTAATATTATTCACTATTTTTCAACACCATACCTGATGTTTCAGGACTCTCTTAGCAAACTGAATCAGAACTGGGAGACCACAGCAAAACTACTGGGAGATAGCTGGTTTAAGACAGTATTCAAAATTGTAACTCCTAATGTAAAGCACACTATTATAGAAGTGTTTTCATATTACTTCATAAACTCCATGGTAACGGTTAGTGCGGTAATATTTATTGTCAGCGCGAAGACAATGGTTATAACAGCAAAGATTAAGGAGTTGCAGTATTATGGAAGGTTCAATGATATATTCATACTCTCACTCTTAATACTGGCAACAAACTTAATACTAAAAGCCATTACTAATATTCAAGTGAAGAAATCCAGAAGATTTACTAGAAGGAAGGCTGTAACAAAGAGTATCGCAAGAAAATCATAAGAAAATTATAAGAGAACTATAAGAGAACATAAGTACTTATAAGCAATTAAATTAATAAATTGAAAACGATGAGAACTAAAACTGGAGGAATAAAAATGAATTTTAAAAAAGCATTATTAAAAGGACTTGCAGTAATAATAAGTGTAGGGATTTTCTCTACAGGATGTGGAGATAAGGAAACTTCATCTAAAGTTGTAATATATTCAAATGCAGATGAGGAGCCTATCGAAGCGATAAAAAAAGCACTGGATGAAAGTGATATGAAAGATAAGTATATCATTCAGTCTTTCGGTACTTCAGAGCTTGGAGGAAAGCTTTTAGCTGAAGGTAAGAATATTGAAGCTGATATGGTGACTATGAGTTCATTCTATCTGGACAGTGCTCAGGAAAAGGAAAATCTGTTTATAGACTTTGAGCCTGATATTAAATCTCTAGAAAGCACTCCGAAGTTCAGATATCCTCTGACTGTTCAGGAAGGAGCTATATTCTATAATACGAATGCTATAAAGGACAGCAATTTAACTGCTCCAAAGTCACTAAAGGAACTTGCAGATTCTAAATATGCAGACAATATATCTCTTTCAGATATAAACCACTCTTCTACTGCATGGCTTACTATACAAGCACTTATTGATGCTTATGGTGAAGATGAGTCTGAAAAGATACTGAGTGATATTTACAAAAATGCAGGTGATCATCTGGAGAGTTCTGGTTCTGCACCACTAAAGAAAGTTAGAGTAGGTGAAGTTCCAATAGGAATCGGACTTAGACACCAGGCAGTACTGGATAAGCAAGCTGGTCAGCCGATTGACTTTGTAGACCCAGAAGAAGGTACTTTCAGTTTAACTGAGTCAATAGCAATAATTGATAAGGGAAATGCTGAGAAAGAAGAAAATGCCAAGAAGATTGCAGATATCATCTTAAAGGAAGCCAGAAAAGAAATAATCAATATGTATCCTACTGCACTATATGAAGGAGAAAGTGTGAGTTCAGAGTTTGAATCAAGTAAAAAGAAGGTATTCCCTCAAGAACTGACTGTAGATCTATTAAAAACGCACCAGGAACTATCTGAAAAAGCTAAAGGAAAATAAGGAGAGATAAAAGATGAATTATAAACTACTGACACCTGGACCTTTAACAACAACAGAAACCGTAAAAAGTACTATGATGTGCGATCACTGCACTTGGGATGATGAATATAAGCAAATCACTCAATCAATAAGAGCAGAACTTCTTAAGCTAGGTGAGGTTGATTCTGATGAATACACTGCTGTTCTTATGCAAGGAAGTGGAACTTTTGGCGTTGAATCAGTAATTTCATCAATAGTAGGAGCAGATGAAAAGATTCTTTTTCTTACTAATGGTGCATATGGAGACAGAATGGTGCAGATTGCAAAGTCTCATAAAATTAATAATACAGTCTATAATGTGCCAGATAATGAAACTTTCGATATAGAAAAGCTTAGAACTATACTGGATGAAGAAACTGATATAGATTATATTGCTGTAGTGCACAGCGAAACTACAACTGGAATAATGAACGATATAAAGACGATAGGAAAAGTGGCAAAGGAATACAATAAAAAGTATTTTGTAGATGCAATGTCCAGTTTCGGCGGGATCAACCTTCCTATAAATGACTGGGGTATTGACTTCTTGGTTTCTAGTGCTAACAAATGTATTCAAGGTGTTCCTGGCTTCTCTTTTGTGATTGCTAGAAAATATTTGATTGAAGCATCTAAAGGAAATGCGAGGACCCTGTCACTTGATCTCTATGATCAATATAAGACTATGGACAAAGACGGTAAATGGAGATACACTTCTCCTACACATACAGTGCTTGCTTTTAAAGCTGCACTTGCAGAGCTAAGGGCAGAAGGCGGGATTGAAGCGAGAAACAGAAGATATCAGATGAATAATGATATTCTGATTTCTTCGATGAACAAGCTTGGCTTTAAATCTTATATAGACAAAAGTCTTCAAGGTCCATTCATCACCTCTTTCCTTTTTCCTGAGGAGGAATCATTTAACTTTAATGATATGTACAGTTTCATAAAAGAGAGAGGCTTCGTAATATACCCTGGTAAGCTCACAGATATTGAAAGCTTTAGAATAGGAAATATTGGCGAGATATATCCTGAAGATATTGAAAAATTGGTATCTATAATTGAAATATACATGAATAGAAATAAGCTGAAAAGCATCGAAGCTGTTATATTCGACTGGGCAGGAACCACGATAGACTTTGGATGTATGGCGCCTGTTGCTGCATTCTCAGAAGCTTTTATGGAAAAAGGAATTGAAGTTACAGAAGAAGAAGTAAGAGAGCCTATGGGAATGCTAAAAATTGATCATATTAGAGAGATGTTGAAAACTGAAAGAATCTCTAAACTTTGGAAAGAAAAGTACAGTAGGGATTGGACAGAAGATGATGTGAAAAGCATCTATAAGATAAGTGAAGATAAGCTCCTATCTACTGTTGCTAATTTTACTGATATAAAACCATATTTACTCGAAACTATTGAAAAGCTTAGAAATAAAGGAATAAAAATCGGTTCTACTACAGGCTATACCGAAGAAATGATGAATATAGTCGTTGAAAAAGCAAAAGCAAATGGATACTCTCCTGACTACTGGATTACTCCTAATTCAGTTAATAATATGGGCAGACCTTATCCTTATATGATTTTTAAAAACCTTGAAGTTCTAGGCATTAAATCAGTTGATAAAGCAGTAAAAATTGGTGATACCATTTCCGATATTACAGAAGGCAAAAATGCAGGTTTGATATCGATTGGAATCTTAGAGGGCAGCTCCCTTGTAGGATTCTCTAAAGACAGCTTTGAAGCTTTAGATGATGCATCAAAAGAAATACTGATGGACAATGCCCGAGCAAAGTATTATGAAGCAGATGCAGATTATGTTATCAATAATCTCAGTGAGCTCAATACCCTGCTGAATATTTAATATACAATTTTTATCACTGCCTTTAGCATATATTTTAATATGCCTAAGTAATATATACTCCCCCAAGAACTGGCCTTGGCAGAGTCAATGATTAATTGGCTCTCAATAGGTCGGTTCTTATTTTTTACTCCCAATTTATATTATTTTATATTATTCTTCACTAGTTCATATATCCTGATTATTCATTTAGATCCTCTATTTATGAATAGAATAGATTGAATTGTTTTATACTTTTTTTGAGTTTTGGGTTATAATATAAATTGATAAAATAATGTATTTAAGGCGGTGATGTCTTGATAAAATTAGAATCCTTAAGTAAAGTTTTTGATATTAAGGATGGCTCTAAAGTCAAAGCTGTAGATAATGTCAGTCTTGATATAGCAAAGGGCGATATATTCGGAATCATAGGTTTAAGTGGTGCCGGAAAATCTACTCTTGTTAGAATGATCAACAGACTTGAAGAACCTTCTAGTGGTTCTGTAATAATAGATGGTAAAGATATTACTAAAATGAGTCAATCAGATTTAAGAGAAGGCAGAAAAGAAATAGGAATGATATTCCAGCATTTCAATCTTCTATCTTCAAGAACTGTTGCAGGTAATATTGCTTACCCTCTTGAGATCTCAGGCGCAAGCAAAGCTGATATTGAAAACAGAATAGATGAGCTATTGAAACTGGTAGGTCTATCCGATAAAAAAGAAGCCTACCCTGCCCAGCTTTCAGGTGGACAGAAACAGAGGGTAGCAATTGCGAGAGCTCTTGCCAACAACCCTAAGATACTTTTATGTGATGAAGCCACTTCAGCACTGGACCCTAAAACAACAAGCTCAATTCTTTCTCTTCTAAAAGATATTAGAGAGAGGCTCGGTATTACAATCGTTTTGATAACTCATCAGATGGAGGTAATCAGAGAGATATGTGATAAGGTAGCCATAATGGAAAATGGGATAGTTATTGAATCAGGAACTGTAGAAAATGTCTTCTCCAATCCCAAAACGGAAACAGCAAAGAATTTCGTCTTTGGTATCAGACCTAGCAGCGATTATAAAGATGTCTTTCCTAAGATCCCTGGTTCTGTAGTAGTGGAAATCTCATATCTGGGTGATTCTGCTCAAAGACCTATAGTTTCACATCTCATAAAAGAACATGATATTGATGTAAATATCGTTTCTGGGGATATTGACAGACTGATGAGCACATCAGTTGGTCACCTTATAATCCAACTGCTAGGAGATAAAGAAAATATAGAAAACGCTTTAGCTGCACTGAAACAACAAAATATTTCAACAGAGGTGATATGGAATGGCTAATTTTATAGCACCAGACCTATTATTCCCAGCTTTACTAGAAACACTTATCATGGTTCTGGCATCAACGATTGTCTCTGTGATTTTAGGTCTTCCATTAGGAGTGCTTTTATTTTTAACTGAAAGAGATGGCATATGGGAAAATCTCAAATTAAACAGCATCTTAGGAACAATAGTAAATATTCTGAGATCTTTTCCTTTTTTGATTCTTATGATTGCAATAATTCCGTTTACTAGATTTATTGTCGGTACTACAACTGGTACTGCTGCTATTATAGTTCCATTATCAATTTCTGCTTTCCCTTTTGTGGCAAGAGTAATAGAATCAGCTTTAAGAGAAGTCGACTCAGGACTTATAGAAGCTGCGCAGTCAATGGGATCAACAACTTTTCAGATAATCAGAAAAGTTCTAATTCCAGAGGCTATGCCGTCAATAGTCAGCGGTATAACTCTTACTATAATAAACCTGATTGGATACTCTGCAATGGCTGGAGCTATTGGAGCAGGTGGTCTTGGAGACCTTGCCATGAGGTACGGTTATTATAGATACGAGCTGAATATCATGATAGTTTCGGTAATTGTAATAATTCTTTTAGTTCAGATAATTCAGGTCATTGGTAATAGGATTTCAATATCAATAAACAACAAAAGAAGATAGTTCATTTTGATCTGTTAGGTAAGTATACTTTGAATGTTTGAGTAGTTTGATAGGAATAGTATGAATATACTTTAATAACTGATTTATATATGATACTATTATGTAGTAATTATTTTTACTATTTAATAATATTTTAGGAGGAATTTATCTATGAAAAAACTTTTTGCTGGACTTATTTTAACACTAAGCCTTGCAGTAGTTGGATGTGGCGGGGACAAATCCGCTGACAATAAGCTAGTTGTAGGGGCATCTCCAGAGCCTCACTCTAAAATCCTTGAACTTGTAAAGGATGATCTTAAAGAAGATGGTGTTGAGCTTGAGATAAAAGATTATAGCGACTATGTTCAGCCAAATATGGCTGTTGCTGATGGAGAGATTGATGCGAACTTCTTCCAGCACGAACCTTATCTTGATAACTTTGTAGAAGAAAGAAAAGTTGATTTAGTTTCTGTAGGTAAAGTTCATATTGAGCCAATGGGTCTTTATTCAAAATCATTGAAATCTATAGATGACCTGGAAGATGGAGCAAAAATTTCAATTCCTAACGACCCTACAAACGGTGCAAGAGCACTGTTACTTCTTCAAGAAAACGGACTAATAAAACTTGATGAAAAAGCCGGAT
This sequence comes from uncultured Clostridia bacterium, assembly GCA_964489735.1. Classification (GTDB taxonomy): domain Bacteria; phylum Bacillota; class Clostridia; order Tissierellales; family Gottschalkiaceae; genus Andreesenia. The sequence continues at coordinate 23,836 of CAZBAL010000005.1, forward strand.
TCAATGCTACTGAAAAAGATATCACTGAGAATCCAAAAAACATTGAGATTCAGCCACTAGAAGCTGCACAGCTTTCTAGAACTCTAGAAGACGTTGATGCTTCAGTGATCAACGGAAACTATGCTCTTGAAGCTGGACTAAATCCTGTTGAAGATGCAATAGTAATCGAAGGAAAAGAATCTCCTTATGCAAATATTCTTGTTGTTAAAAAAGGAAATGAAGATAATGAGAATATCAAAAAGCTTATAAATGCTCTTCAATCTGAAGAAGTTAAAAAATATATAGAAGATAACTATGATGGTGGAGTAGTACCTGCATTCTAGTTATAAGAAATATATTCAGTTTTATTGAAAAATGAAGTTCAAGAAGTTCAATATAAAAGCCACCTCAATATGTTTAGTTAAATGAACATATTGAGGTGGCTTTAACTTTTATAATTGCTTTATTAAGTATTTTATCGAATACTTTAGTAGATATTGTAGATATTATAGATATTTAAATAAATAAGTGCTTATTTAATTAAAACTATCTGCTCTTAATCGGCTATAATACCGTTCGCTTTTATTTTTCTGACTTTCCATATCATTGCTGCACATATTGCTAAAGCTATTACAGCTCCTAAAGGATAGGCAATTTTTGTTGCAAGTCGGAAACCTTCAGGTGCCTGTAGAATATAAGTGCTACACACAAAAGTCATAAATACAGCAGGTAATGTCGTAATCAATGTCAATTTATTCTTCATAGCTAAATATGCTGAAGCTGTCCATAGAACAATTGTTGCCAGAGCTTGATTTGAAAATGCAAAATATCTCCAAATTATACTGAAATCAAGTCTCGTCAACGCAAATGCTATTATGAATAGCGGAGCAGCTAGTATTATTCTGTTTTTACGTGGTCCCTGCTCAAAATTAGTAGCATCTGCTATAGTCAGTCTAGCTGATCTAAAAGCAGTGTCTCCAGATGTAATTGGACAGACAATAACTCCTATCATTGCCAGAACTCCACCAATTTTACCCATTATACTGAAAGAAATTTCATTGACAACTCCACCAGGTCCAGCTCCTCCTGCTAAGAATTCACCTAACTGAGGAACTCCTCCAAAGAAACTCATAGCAGCTGCTGCCCATATCATAGCAATAATTCCTTCTGCCGCCATAGCTCCATAAAATACTTGTCTACCATTTTTCTCATTCTTTAAACATCTCGCCATCATAGGAGACTGTGTAGAGTGGAATCCACTGATAGCCCCACATGCAATTGTTGTAAAGAGCATCGCCCAAACCGGAAGCCCTTGAGGATGCATTGATGTAAGCTGAAAAGGTGGTAATTCGAATTTACCTATCAACAGTCCGCCTCCAACTCCAACTGCCATAGTAAGTAATGTAGCTCCAAAAAATGGATATATCCTACCGATTATCTTATCTACAGGAACAATAGTTGCAAGTACATAGTATACAAAGATTATCGCAAGCCATATATTTAAGTCTGAAAGTCCTAGAAAACCTAAGCTAGCAAGTAATCCTGCAGGTCCTGTCATAAAAACCGTACCTGTTAGAACTAATAAAACTACTGAAAATACTCTCATAAGCTTTCTAGCACCTTCACCTAAGTACTGCCCTGAGATTTCAGAAATACTGGCTCCTTTATTTCTCACACTTAACATTCCTGAGAAATAATCATGTACTCCTCCAGCAAAAACTGTTCCTAGAGCTATCCATACAAATGCTGATGGTCCAAACAACGCACCCTGAATCGCTCCAAAAATAGGTCCTAATCCTGCAATATTTAGAAGTTGTATCAAAAACAGCTTTGGCGTGCTCATAGGAACGTAATCAACTCCATCCTCCATTTCACACGCACATGTCACTCTATTGGGATCCACATCGAAAAATTTATCTACAAATCTTCCATATGTGAAGTATCCTATTATAATAACAATAGTACCAATAACAAATTGTAACATTTTTTTCACCTCCACATTTTTTTATTATCATATGTTTATTTATACTATACCCGCATAATTAATCTCTTTAATCACTTTTTTCTATTTTTTTCTATTTATTGTCTTTTGTATAATGCTCTATTTAAAAATATATGTCTGCAGCTCCCTATTTTACTAACTTTACAAGACATAAAAAAACACAGAACGCATATTGTATTTTTTTTAATACATTATGTATTCTGTGTTTTTCATTATAGTATTCTGTTTTATGTCCTCATTTAAAACTTATCTATTTTTATCTCTTCTTATCTGCTCTTATCTATTCATAGCCACTCTTATCTATTTGGCTGTTACTTTATATATTACCCTTCCATTCTCTTCAGATTTTTCAGCTTTAATGGAATCAGCTTTAATAGTTTCTGAATCTATCTTTAATTTGCCATCCTTATATTCGTGTTCCATAGTAAGTGGAAGCAACACATATAGCTGATCCTCATCTACTTCATCCAGAACACTTACTTTATTAATATTGAGACTGTTTCCATCCACTTTGTAATTGTTTATATAGTTCGGAAGCACTTGATTATCTTTATAAAGAACCATACCTTCCGATTTAAAGCTGCTAGATGCCTCTGTTACATTTATCTTAAGATATGGGATATTTTTATCCTCTTCTGCTTTTATTATATCTTTTAAATTTTCTTTTACTTTGCTGTTGAATGCTTCTGTAGATTTTGTTATCTTGTCTTTTCTTTCTGCATCTGCCTCTTCCTCAGTAGGCTTCGTGTTCTCAAGAAGCTTTTCCTCTATGGTCTTACCTTCTTCATAGAATTTTTCTTTCCAGTCAGGCTGCTTTTTATCCAATATAAGCGCTGCTACATAACCTATCTCATAACTCTCTTCATCCGCAGTATCAAAAGATTCAGGTCTTTTTATTTCCTTGATAGCTGAAGTTCTGAACTCTTCATCAGATATTTTATCCGTGATGAACATACTTAAATTCTCTGAGTATCTGGCTGTTCCTTCTGCTATATCTGTAGATTTTATTGCTTTATACTCATCTTCATATTCTGTCTTCCATTTATCAAGCCAGTACTTTGCTTTTGAAAGATATTCCTCATCTTTATCCGGCTCTTCATATGCCTTGATTAAATTATCATAGATCATCCTTCTATATATTCTAGGAGTCCCATCACTAGGATATTTTTGAGATCTGTCGGCTTCTGAATCCGAATTAGATAATTTCTGATAATAGAAATGCACTAACTCATGAGTTCCTATTCTATATATTTCATTTACCGAATCCTTCTCATCCATTGTCGAATCATCAACACTCATGGCTATAGAAGGTTTCCCTTCAAATTTCAACTCACTGTAACCTCCAGGTTGAGGAGCTGTAATCTTTCCATATTCACTTTCTTTCAGCTTTCTCTTCTCATTTGAATTCATCACCCAAGCTTCTGAAATGCTCTGGTCATCATTTAATTTAAGTAAAATAAAATTGTGATTCTTGTAATCGTAAGTAGGCCAAACTTTATCCATATGTGGCCAGTGAGCCTTTATATTTTCATGTACACCTGATACAAATTTTTCAAAATTGACATCTGAAGCATTATTTTCTGTAGATTTTTCTTTAGACTTTTCAGCGGTTATCTCTTGGTTGTTTATTTTTTTATCTGAAGAACAACCTGCTATAAAAACCGATGCCCCTACAATAAGTGCTGAAGAAACTGCTATTAATCTAATTTTATTTCTTTTCATTTAATTTCCCTTCTTCCACTTTGAATTTTCTTTTTTTTATTCTATCACTTTTTTTATTCTGTTTCTATTGATTTCAAGCGATTTAAGATACATATTATTCTTTCTTTAGAAAAGCTTAATAATTTTTATCTTATGTGAATTTTTTAAGGTATAACTCTACATATACCTATACATATGGATTTTTGATAAAAAATAGCCATATCACTTTTAAGCGACATGGCCATTTTATTTATATCCTTCAATTATTCTTCTAAAGACTCGACAATATCTATCACCTTAAGAACAAGTTTTGGACAGAAACTAGTCAGGAGTCCTTCTTTTTCTATTCTTTCTCCTTCAACTGGATCAGTCAAGTTTCCACCAAGAAGGTCCTCGCAAACTTCTGAACCGCATTCTTCTTTGTATTTCATCTGGAATTCTGCTGTTTTTCTCATCATATTCCCTTTAGTCTCCATATCTCCCGGTTCTGTCTGTCCATAAATCATACCTATGGCCATAAGACCTCCGATGTATGCTCCACAGATGCTTCCCTTGAACATTCCGCCTCCAAAAGAGCCAGCCATTTTAATTGCAAGCTTCTCATCTTCACCGTACTTCTTGGCAAAATATGAAGTTATAACCTGACCACAGTCAAATCCCTGACCAAATAACTCTACTACCTTCTCCTTATTGAATACGCTACTATCTCTTTTATCCATTTGTATACCTCTCAAATATAAAATAATATATACTAACTATGCTGTTGCTCCACCACACGATGATCCTGCTCCTGCAGTACACGCATAGCAGTGATTTCCGGTTTTTATTTTCCTTATATCCAGTCTATCTAAATCTTTAATATTCACTTTCTCCATATCAGCTTTTAGATCGATCATCTGATTGAAATCGCAATCATAAATATATCCGTCCCAGGAAATTGATACCTGATCTCTGCACATCATATTTTCAACTGTACCAGGATTAAAATTATCTTCAAGCAGCTTCATATACTCTTCCAGTTTACCATCTGCCTCTAATCCTTTTTTGAATCTACCTATTGGATTATTAGTTATAGTGAAAAGATTTGTGAATACTATACCATAGTCTTCTGATAGTCTCTTTCTATAATCTACTGTAAGTGCTTCCTGGCAAGGAGGAAGAAATGGACCTCCCGGGTTGTACACTAAATCTAAAACCAAGTTTTCTTCTTTGCCATATCCAAGTTCATTCAGAACTTTTAATGCCTCTATCGACTTATCAAATACTCCCTTTCCTCTCATCTTATCGGTATTATCTTCTGTATAGCATGGAAGTGAAGCAACAACTTCCACTCCATTATCAGCAAACAGTTTAGGTAGATCTCTGTATCCCTCTTCAGTCAGTATAACCAGGTTGGTTCTAACTATAACTTTTTCTGCAACTTTTACAACCTCTTCCAGGAAATATCTGAAATTAGGGTTCATTTCAGGAGCTCCACCTGTTATATCCATAGTCTTGAAGCCATGTTTTTTAAATACTCTAAGACAACTGTCAATTGTTTCCTTATCCATTATCTCAGCTCTATTCGGACCCGCCTCAACATGACAGTGAGTGCATGCTATATTACAAAGTTTTCCTACATTTACCTGCATCACAGATAAATTCTCTTTTGTGTTTAAAAACTCTTTTTGTTCAATCTTCGATTCAAAATCTGTTATTCTATTCATTATTTCATCCCCTATAAATATCATCTATTTATTTTTCTTATGTTATTATCACTTGAATTTATACTTCGCTCTGTTAAATACTGTTGCTATGCCTTTGCTGCTTGCCTCTTCTGTTCCCAAGATTTTTGTTAACACATGCTGAGACTTTCCTGGTGTTTTCAGATTGATATTCCCCGCACAAGTCGCACAATAAGAATATACTGTTCCTGAAAATTCGGAGAATTTTTCACTCATATCATTTGATATCCCAGGCTCTTTTGCTTTCGCAAGCCCTCCTAATCCACAACATTGTGCATCAGCTAGTTTATACTTTTCCATATCCATAAAAGCTGTTAGATCTTTATAAAGCTTTCTCGAATCTCTATCGGGACATGGAATATATATATAATTCTGAGAATCTGTTTGCAAATTTTCTTTTAAACCGTGCCCTTTATCTCTTATTGACTCATATTCTATTTTTTTGCCCAAACCCAGCTCATTAAGTTTTTCATAAATTGTAATGCATTTTGCATCTATCCTGTTTTTTAAAAAATAATAACAGTTTGGACATACCATGATAAGCTCCTCTATCTGATTCTCTGCTATATATCTATTGATAAAATCCACAGATGATGAGGAATCATCATCCAGACCAATCTCAGATATCGGTTTAGAACAGCAGTCAAACATGGCTCCTATGCCATTCTCTTTCATTAAGTCTATAAGCTTTTCTGATGTCTCAGGGTAGAATGACAGAAAGTTGCAACCTGGAAACAAGACAGACTTTCCTACAGCTCTTCTATAGTTTTTAAATTTATAGCTGTTTTTCTCAAGCTTAAGTAGATTGAAAGAGGGAGCTGTCTTGCCTGAATTTTTATTTAGTATATCTTTTCTCATGACTAAGGATATTTCTCTTCCATCAATATCGACAGGACATACTCTTCTGCAGTCTCCACATAAGAAACAACTGTATGCTAAATCCTTTTTCCCATTGAAACCATCTAAGTCCAGATTGTACTTTGTCAAAAACTCACATACAGACGTACATTTTCCACAGTGAATGCATTTATCTGTAAGATTATCGTATTTTTTCAAACTACTCTCCTCCTAACTCTTCTTCTTTAATGCTTTCAAGATTGATTCTCTTAGCAAAATAGCCAGAAACTAAAATTAATGCAACTAATAAAAATATAGATATTAAAAACTCCGGACTCTTATAATCAATTGCTTTATCTCCAATATTTAAAAACACTAAAGTTCCAGGTATTATGCCCAGTAATGTGGCTAAAGAATATGATACGAAACTCATACTTGTAAGTCCAAATACATAATTAATCATATTGTACGGTATGAGTGGAATAAGTCTGAGAACCAATAAAAGATAAAATCCCTCTTTTCCACTTGATAGCTCAAGTTTATCTTTCCATCTGGGAGGCAACTTTTTCCTAAGATATGAACTCACAGTATCTCTAGCCACAAATCTGGCTAGTAAGAACATTATCGTAGAATTTATCATAGCTCCTATAATCGTATAGATTGTTCCGTCAATTAATCCAAATGATAGACCTCCTGCAAGTGCTAATATAGGAACTGGAAAGAATGCTATTGGCAGAACCGAAAAAAGCAGTATATAAGCGATAGGTGCAAAAACTCCATAAGAATCGACATAATCTCTGATTTTTGCTGAACCGAAGTCTTTAAAGAAATAATTATATAAAATGTATAGTGCAATCATCGAAGCAAGAAATACTATTATCTTTTTGTGCCTTAGAATCATTTTTTTAAGCATGCTCTCACCTCTAAATTTATAATATTCATCTATATGCAACTACATTCTATTAGAATTGTAATTCTGTGTCAATTTACACTGAAAATAATAAATTGTTTTTTATAATGCTTATACCAATTTGTATAGATTAATCTTATCGATGAATTAATCGGTGAATTAATGGTTCTAAAATTTATAGTGCTGGTACTTAAAAAAAGTATCAGCACTTTCTTATTTTAAAGCAAAAAAAAACATGAAAAACTGAATCTCTAAAAAAGAGACTCAGTTTTCCATGCTTCCCAATCGTGCTCTTCCCCAAAAGCACTCCCAATAACTATCTAATTTAACAAATTATATCCAACATTCTAATATAATTATATTCCATAATTGAATAACATTCTATATACCAAAGTTTATACTTTAGTATATAAAAATATACTAAAGTATATTTTTGTGTATTTATTTAGCTTTTGAATAATTAAAAATTAATTTAATATCTTATATGAATCCAACCAAAGAACCTATTAGATTTACTATAAAAGCAACTATCCAAGCAACTACACATTGAATAACAGCTATCAGAAATGCCCATTTTCCTCCTAGTTCACGTTTAACTGCTCCTATCGCAGCTACACACGGTGTGTATATCAATACAAATACAAGGAAGACTATCGCAGTAAATGGAACAAACAATGTGCTCAGATTTGAAGCAGTTCCTCCTAACAGTACTGTCAATGTGCTGACTACTGTCTCCTTAGCTATGAACCCAGTTATAAGAGCAGTTGAAACTCTCCAGTCCGCAAAACCTAGTGGCTTGAATATAGGAGCAATAAATCCTCCTAACATTGCTAATAGACTGTCTGATGGTTCTTGTGCTATATTCATTTTCAGGTCAAAAGTCTGAAGAAACCATACTATTATCGAAGCCGCAAATATTATTGTGAAAGCCTTTGTTATAAACCCTTTAGCTTTATCCCATATCAGAAATGCCACTGTCTTTGCACTAGGCAGTCTGTATATTGGAAGTTCCATTACAAAAGGAACTGGCTCTCCTTTAAATCCAGTATTCTTTAAAATAAGCGCAAATAATATGGCAACTACTATTCCCGTAAAATACAATCCTATCATCATAAGAGCCGCATGATCAGGGAAAAATACAGCTGAAAACAATGCATATATTGGCAGTTTGGCAGAACAACTCATAAATGAGAGCAGCATTATAGTCATTTTTCTGTCTCTTTCAGACGGCAATGTTCTAGTAGCCATGATTCCTGGCACTGAACACCCAAAACCTATAAGCATAGGTACGAAAGATCTTCCTGAAAGTCCGACTCTTCTTAAAAGCTTATCCATTACAAATGCTACCCTAGCCATATAGCCACTGTCCTCTAGTAAGGATAGGAAGAAGAACAGTGTTACTATGGTTGGTAAAAATGAGAGTACACTTCCTACCCCCGCAAACACACCATCAACAACTAAGGATTCCACAACTGGATTTATCCCATATGAATTCAGTGTTTGACCTACTATCTCCGTGAAGCTTTCAATCCCAGACTCAAATGCATCTGAAAGAACTTTTCCAATAAGACCAAATGTAAGCCAGAAAACTAATCCCATTATCAATATGAATGTTGGTATTCCCGTATACTTCCCAGTTAACACCTTATCTATTGCATTGCTCCTAGTTCTCTCAATACTCTCTTTCGGCTTGACCACAGTTTCTTCACATGTTTCTTCAATAAAATGGAATCTCATATCTGCTACTGCCGATACTCTGTCCATACCGCTTTCTATCTCCATTTGCTTTATCAAATGCTCTATAGTCTCTTCTTCATTTTTGGAAAGCTTCAGTCTCGCCATTATCAGTTCATCGCCTTCTATCAACTTACTGGCAACAAATCTTAAAGGTAGTCTGTATCTCTTGGCATGGTCCTCTATCAAATGCATTATTGAATGTATGCATCTATGGACCGCTCCACCGTCTCTGGCATCCGAATCACAGAAATCCTGTCTTCCAGGAACCTCTCTATACCTTGCGATATGAACCGCATGAGTAATGAGCTCCTCTATTCCTTCATTTCTGCTTGCTGAAATCGGCACAACTGGTATTCCCAAAGTCTCTTCCAGTTTATTTATTTCAATTGTACCACCATTTTTTGCTACTTCATCCATCATATTAAGCGCAAGTACCATTGGAATATCCATTTCCAGAAGCTGCATAGTCAGATATAGATTTCTCTCTAAATTTGTAGCATCAACAATATTGATTATTCCATCTGGTCTACTGTCCAAAAGAAAGTCTCTAGTGACAATCTCCTCACTGGTATAAGGAGACATCGAATATATACCAGGTAAATCAGTTACAACTGCATTTTTTGCATTTCTGATAACTCCATCTACTCTATCAACCGTAACTCCTGGAAAATTACCTACATGCTGCTTAGAGCCTGTCAGCTGATTGAACAGGGTTGTCTTTCCGCAGTTCTGATTTCCAACTAAAGCAAATCTGATCTGTGTTTCCTCGTCAATGAGTTCCCCTTCTCTTCTGGTGTAGTAGACATGAGGCTCACCAATTTTAGGATGGGCTGTTTGCCTTTCAATAGCTTTTTCTTTTTTCTGTCTTGTATCTTTGTCTCTTATATCATCTACTAATATCTTTTCCGCTTCTGCCTTTCTCAAAGTAAGCGAATAACCTCTTATCAGTATTTCGATAGGATCTCCCATTGGTGCAACTTTAACAAGGGTTACCACTGTACCGGGAATCAATCCCATATTTATCAGATGGTGTCTTAACGGACCATCTCCCCCAACTTTGGTAACTTTCGCACTCATTCCCTTGCTCAATTCCGATAATTTCATTTCCTACCACCCTTCAAATCCTATTCCCTGCCTTAGACAAGGTGTTTTCCTTTTCATTCTTTGGCAAGTTACACAATATCTCAATAAAAATACATCCTACAAGATAATTATACCAGCATTTTTCAATTTACAGCTATAATTAATATTTTTTCCTGTAGTTTTGTGATTTTATTGTGTTTTAACTATTTTCAAACAACTTTTAATCTAATTTTCAAAAGCAGAAAGTGTACTTCCCTCTGAAGTTATATCTATCTCTATTTTATCCGGTATTCGTTCTTTAAGTTCCTCAACATGCGATATGATTCCCACAATCCTTCCCTGATTCTGAATCTCTATGAGTGTATCAATTGCTGAATCAAGGGATTCAGAGTCTAAAGTTCCAAATCCTTCATCTATGAATATAGTGTCAAGTCCTATTCCGCCTGAATACATCTTAACGACATCGGAAAGTCCAAGTGCCATCGATAGCGAAGCTTTGAAGCTCTCTCCACCTGATAGTGTGGATATATCTCTTTTCTTAGAAGAATAGTAATCCAGTACTTCAAGATCTAAACCACTTTCAGAAACTCTGCTAGTAATGTCTTTTTTCCTGAAAATTTCATATCTCCCATCTGTCATCTTATTGAACCTCTGATTTGTAAACTCTAGAATTTCATCTAGATAGGTTGATAAGACATAAGCTTCAAAACTTGCATTTTTATTATTCTGTCTATTTGCAGCATCAGATAGATCTTTTATTTTTTCATATTCATCGATAGCAAGTTTATTAGAATCATAATCATTTTTAATTTTTTCAGAATAAGATACTATCTTCTCATTCATGGAATTTATATTGTTTATGTTTTTCTCTAAAACTGCTTTCGCTTCAGAACTTTCTTTAATCAGCTTTTCTAATTCGCTTAAATCTGTCTTCTGACCATCTCCAATACTGATAACCAAATCATTATAGAGTTTAGTGAGGAGGTTTAAGTTTTCTCTATATTTGGAAATATCCGCATTCATTTTTTTAAGCTCTTCTTCTTTTATTACACTGCTTCTGTATTCGTCTTCATATGAAAAGCCATTCTCTGTGATAGATTTCTGGAATAGTTCTTTTAGTTCTGACTTCCTCTGCTCTAGTTCTGCTTTTCTGTCGACCGTAGCTTTCATCTCGCCAGATTTTGATTCAATCTCTTTTTCCGTTTCTTTAAGAGTGCTGTCTTCCTCCTCAATCTTCTTGGAAAGTTCTTTTTCTCTTTGCATCTTGGAATCTTTTAATCGATTATATTCTGACAGAAGATTCCCTTCTATCTTATCAGCATCTTCAGAGCCAAATATCTTCTCTTTTTCAGATTTGAATTTCATTTCACACTCATTGAGTTTAATGCTATTTTCACTGTATTCCTCATTCAAATACTGAAGTGTTTCCTTATTATCTCTATACTTCTTGTCTATTTCCTTGTTTAATGCTGATTTTTTCTCGATTTCTTCGATCCTGTTTTCCACATCTTTTATTTCTCTTTTTAATTTTGATTCACTTTTACCAAAGTCCATGGTATATATCATCATATGCTTCTTGAGAGAATTGTAATTTGCTCCATCTTCTATCTCTATTCCAAAGCTTTTGCATTCATCAGATATCTGGTTAGTCAGATTTTTGCCTCTACTGATATTTTCTTCTAATCTAGTTTCCAGTTGGATATAGCTGTTTTTTTCTGTCTGTAGAGCTTCTCTCTTTTTATCTCTCAATTCTTCTTTTCTATTGAGTTCTTCTTCTGTGACCTGGTTGTCATTTTCTTCAACCTCAAAATCACTATGCTCTATAGAGCCACATACCGGACAAGATTCTCCTGATTTAAGCTCCCTTCTGAGTCTATATACCAACTGTTTATTGTAATTCTTTTGCATTTCATTAAACTCTTTTTCGACTATTTTGAACTCATCTGTCAGTTCTTTAACTAGCTTTTCACTCTCACTCAAATCTTTTTTAATTTTGCTGTATTCTCGCACTTCCGCATTCAAATCATTAAATCTTTCATTTAGTGAATTCAGTCTCTCTTTTTTAACTGCCAATTCACTTTTCTTTGATTTTAGTTCCTTTTCTTTATCCTCAAGAGTCTTTTTATCTGAATCTAATTTATCCTGATCTAAAATCTGTTTCCTCAGTGTTTCCGTTTCTTCAAACAGAGTTGTTCCTCTTGCTTTAAGTTTAGTCGAATGAACCCTTAGACGGTTGACCTCTTTATTTGCATCTTCCAGTTTTTCAACAGAGTCGCTCATTATCTCTAAGTTCTTTATCTCCTGAACCAGCTGATTTCTTTCTGCTCTCTCTTCTTTTCCCATTTCTATCTGAGCTTCTATAAATCTCAAATCAAGTTTTTTATTTCTAATGTCTTTTTCCAGCTTATTAATCAAGTCGATAGATGTGCTAAGCGAATCCTTTGCCTCAAGGTATCTGTCTTCCTTATCTTTTACACTGCTCGCTTTTTCAGCAATTTTATATCTTTTTTCCTTCTTTGCATATTCATCTTCTTTTGAAAGTTCAAGCTTCAGCTCTTTTTCTTTTCTATCTCTATCATCTATAAGCTTATTGACCAATTCAGCCTTACCTTTTTTCTGATTCAATTCAGAGATTTCAGCTTCAACATCTCTCAGTGTTTTTTCAATTTCTATAATACTATCATCATTCTTGTTCTTTATATCAGCATAAAACTCTATTCTTTTATCAATATCAACTTCTATTTTCTCTTCTTCAGCTACTTCTCGATTGAGATACAGGAAGTTTTCTTCTATTCTTTTTTCTACATCTTTTATCTCTCGCTCTTTTTCTTTGGTCTTTACCTTAAGACCTTCCTGAACTTTGCTGCAGATTGATATGTCGAATAATTTCTGAAGAATTTCTTTTCTCTCTCTTGTATCTGATGAAATAACTTTTTTGAACTGTCCCTGTGGAATCATCATTATCTGTCTGAACTGTTCTACAGTAAGTCCTATTATATTTTCAATTTCTTCTCTGACCTCATTCAGTCTTTCAAAAAATACTGTATCACCTTCTGAGTTTCTGTAGCTCAATACTGCTTCTTCCGACTTTTCTCTAGAACCTTCCCCTCTCAATTTCTTGACTTCCTGAGCGGGTAACCTTTTTATATTATATGGTTTACCTTTTACTTCAAAATCAAACTCTACGAAAGCCTCATCTTCTATACCAGCAAAGTCAGATTTGAAATTTTTAGAATCTCTCTCATATCCTCTTCCCTCTAAATTGCTTTTACCGTACAGTGCAAATGTTATCGCATCAAAGATTGTAGACTTTCCAGCTCCAGTTGGTCCTGTTATAAGAAAGAGAGATTTATCTCTGAGCTTCATAAAATCTATTTCAACCTTGCCTTTATATGGACCAAAGGCATTCATAACCAGCTTAATCGGTCTCATCAAAAACTCTCCCTTCCAATTCATCTTTCAAATTCTCTATTATTTCTCTTTTATCATCAGTAAACTCTTTATTGGTAGAATACTCATAGAAATCTTTAAACAATCCTATAATATCTTTTCTTTTTAGCTTATCTTTGATTTCCTTGCTGTAGCTGCCCTCTATAGTCTCTTCTCTGACTATCTCCAGATGCAGTAAATTCTCAAACACTTTGTTAAGCCTAGCTTTAGGTTCATATACTTCCCCCTTAACCATGAGTCTAACCATTATATAATCATCCGTAGGATTATATTTCAAAAGCTCTTCCATAGTTCCCTCTATTATCTTTACATCTTTTGATGGATATATTTCTCTAAGAACTATCTCTGTATTTCCTTTTTCTCTCATTACGATTTCAATATATCCTTTTTTCTGATTCTGTTCTGAGAACGAATACTTCATAAGAGAGCCGGAGTACATTATATTTTCTGATTTCACCTTCTGCGGACCATGAAGATGTCCCAAAGCAGTATAATCAAAGTCCATAAAGTGCTTTGCATCTATATAGTCCGTTCCCCCTATCGATAGAGGTCTTTCAGAGCTGCTGACTATCAGATTTTCAGCAGCTTTTTTATACTGCTCTTTTTTACTGCCTTCTGAATAACCGTCCGATAGTGAATCAGAATCCACATATGATGAATTAGCTGAGTCAGACAACTCAGATTTCTCTTCATTGAGTTTATCTTTTGAATTATCTGAGGACATATTTACTATAAAGCCGTGATATATAGCTATATTTCTTTCTTCTTTGTTCAGATTTGAATTTGATATCTCAATCAGTGATTCAGCCAGCTTATCAAAGCTGTCAATCTCAGCATTATCAACTTCATTTCGACCTCTAGCAATTGACATGAAAGGATACGGATAAAAATTCACTTTGCCATACTCATCTTCAAGCACTATAGGTTCTTTTATATATCTGAAGTCTGTGACCATATATAAGCCATTCCTAGTAAATAGTTCATTTCCAAAAGACAGTCTGTCAGAGCTATCATGATTTCCAGAAATAATGATCATCTTAATATTTCTCGATATTATTTCATTGATCGCATTGTTTAACAGCTCTATTGCCTCAATTCTAGGAATTGTAGTGTCATAGATATCACCTGCAACTATTATCACATCAGGCTTCTCTCTATCTATATCCTCAATAAACTTATCTAGGACTTCCTTTTGTTCTTCTATTAAATTTTCTTTATGTAATAGCTTTCCTATGTGCCAGTCTGCTGTGTGAAATATTTTCATGTCATTCTCCTTTCAACCTAATATATCAATTTTATAGTCAATATCTTTCTCTGTCAAATAAGAAAACAGCCTCCAAAGAAGCACTGTTTATGCTCTTTGGAAGCTGTCTAAACTATATAAATTTTCTATTATATTTTTCAAATAATTATCTTACTTAATTATTTTTGCTCTCTTAATTTCTTAAGAATCATTCTTTGCTCAACACCAGCAACTAGTCTTCTAGTATATGCTACAGTGTCTGGGTTAACAGATATACTGTCTATACCACATTCAACAAGGAATTCAGCAAACTCTGGGTAAGTTGATGGTCCTTGACCACAGATTGAAACTGTCTTACCGTATTTGTGAGCCGCTTCTATAAGCTGTTTTATAGCTGATTTTACTGCTTCATTTCTCTCATCGAAGTATCCCATATCATTAAGGATTCCTGAGTCTCTGTCAGCTCCCATTATAAGCTGAGTTAAGTCGTTTGATCCGATACTGAATCCATCAACCATTTGAGCGAATTCTTCAGCTTGGAATATTACTGAAGGAACTTCAGCCATTATCCAGATTTTGAAGTTCTTATCTTGAACTAATCCTTCGCTAGCCATTATCTCTTTAACTGTTTCAAGTTCCCAAGTAGTTCTAACGAATGGAAGCATTACGTTTACATTTATCAGTCCGTATTCTTCTCTAACTTTTTTAATAGCTTTACATTCAAGCTTGAATCCTTCTATATATTCAGGTGAGATATATCTTGAAACACCTCTCCATCCTATCATTGGGTTAGCTTCTATCGGCTCAACTTCGTCTCCACCTTTAAGTCCTCTGAACTCATTAGTTCTGAAGTCACTTAATCTAACTGTAACAGGTCTTGGATAAAGTTCTGTTGCAACCTTAGTAACTGCTTCTGAGAATTTCTCTATGAATAGATCTTCTTCACCAACTTTTAACAGGTACATTGGGTGAGCTCCTACTGCATTTGTAAATACAAGCTCAGTTCTCATAAGACCAATTCCATCCATTGGAAGATCTTTATATCTGTCTATTAAATCTGGCTCTCCAAGATTCATGTATATCTTAGTTCCAGTTATAGGTGCTGTCAATTGCTCAAGAAGTGCATGGCTTACACCTACACCTTCTGCTTCCGCTCCTGCTTTTTCTTCTTGTTTTTCCTGAAGTACTATACCTTCATATACTACTCCTCTTGTAGCATCAACTGTAACTTCCATTCCATTTTCAAGTACTTCACTAGCATTTTTAGCTCCAACTATACATGGAATTCCAAGCTCTCTTGATACGATTGCTGCGTGACAAGTTCTTCCACCCTCATCAGTAACAACAGCCGCAGCTTTTTTCATTGCTGGAACCATGTCTGGGTTAGTCATTACAGTTACAAGTATATCTCCATCGTCTACTAATTCCATTTCTGAAATATCTTTTATATTTTTAACTTTTCCGCTTCCAATTCCTGGTGAAGCTCCAAGTCCTTTTGCTATCATCTTTAATTCTCTTCCACCTTGACCAGTGTCAACGCTAGCTGCTGCTGCGTTTTCATCTAGAGTAGTTATTGGTCTTGACTGAAGAATATAAAGTTCATTAGTGTCTCCATCTAACGCCCACTCTATATCTTGAGGTGAATTATAAAGTTCCTCTATCTTCATACCGTAATCAGCAAGCTTTTTAACTTCTTCATCTGTAATTGACTGCTTAGTCACAAACTCTTTTCCTAATACTTCAGAAACATCTTTTTCTTCAGTTCCAACGTCATCTGTTCTCTTAACAACCATAGTAACTTTGTCAGCTATTTCTCTTTCAATTATAGATTCTGACTTCTTGCTGTATATGAAATCATCTGGAGTAACCATTCCTGAAACAACTGCTTCTCCAAGTCCCCAGCTTGAGTTTATCATTATTTCATCTTTATTGCTGTTTATTGGGTTAGCAGTGAACATAACACCAGCAACTTTAGACTCAACCATTTTTTGAACAACTACTGAAAGTGCAACTTCAGCGTGATCAAACTCTTGGTAGTGTCTGTAATAAATTGCTCTTGCTGTCCATAGTGATGCCCAGCATCTCTTTATATGAGCTTTTACTTCATCAATACCACTGATGTGAAGATAAGTATCCTGCTGTCCTGCAAATGAAGCATCTGGTAAGTCCTCTGCTGTTGCTGATGATCTTATTGCAACCTGTCCATCAGTAACTCCGATTTTCTTATTGAACTCTTCATAAGCTTCTACTATCTCTTTCTCAATATCTGCAGGTATGTCTTTTCTTATTATAAGCGCTCTTATTCCAGCACTTCTTTCTTGAAGTTGAACAGCATCATCAACATCTAAATCTGAAAGTTCTGCTAATATCTCTTTTTGAAGATCCGATTTCTCAATGAAATCTGAATATGCCGGTGCAGTAACACAGAATCCTGGTGGTACGTCTACACCTTTAATTGTCAACTCTCCTAAGTTAGCTCCTTTTCCACCAACTAGAGGTATATCTTCTTTGTCGATTTCATTGAACCATCTAATGTACTTATAACTCACGTAAATTCTCCTCTCATTAACCAATTGTATAATATTTATATTAGTGTAAATTTAATCTCCAATTCAAATATATTATAACATATATAATTATATATGTTATCCTTTTTTTATGTTTTTTTGTGAAAACACTGTTTATTTTTGAATTTATTCTAATTTCTTTAGATTAACACACTATTATTAACATATATATTCATTTGTGTCATACTATATCTCTGCTTTTTGTTTTTGTGTTATTCTTTTTTAAGGATTTATTCCGCATTATTTGCTTTTATATTAGTTGCTGTCATTATTTCATAAAAAGCCCAATGGGATTTATTCAAATCTTTAAATCTTCTCATACTGAAATAATTAGTATCAATATACTCATTATCTATTACGTAGCCTATAACATTATTAACCATCTTTACAGCTTCTGCTCTAGTTATTGGATTTTCAGGTTTAAAGCTGTTATCACTATAGCCGTTTACCCATTTTCTATTCTTCATCTTTAGAATATCTGATTCGGCCCAGTGTCCTTTAATATCTGTGAAACTCATTTCTGATTTTTCTTTAAGTTCTTTTACCCTTGATATAATAGAAGCAAATTCAGCTCTAGTTATATTATCATCCGGCCTGAAACTACCATCCTTATAACCCTTTATCAGATCTGCTTCCTGCATATAACCGATTACATTATAGTACCACGTCTGATTATCTACATCAGAATAATCAGAATTGTATTCTTGTGCCGAATCATAATCTGTAAGCGCCCTTGAAATTATAGTAGCAGCCTCAGCTCTGGTTATTTTATTATCTGGTCTGAATTCATCGTTATGGTATCCTGTTATATAGCCCTGTCCCTCTGGATTTATAGGCTTTGAAGTGATAACATAACCACCTGAATTGTTGCTCGAGCTTCCCAGTATATTATCTATTCCTTCTGTGTTTTCTTCTGCTCTGTGGGTTATTCTATACTCTTCACCGGAGTCTGCAAAATATACAAAATCACCGGAACTTGCTACATAGTCTGTGTATTCTTCTAAACTGAAGCCGTTCTTAAACATGATCTCAGAATGAGGATACCCCACATACCTAAAGTGCCACGGCTCATAATTTATTCCAGTTATATGCTTTTTATCACTATCGTATCTGAGAATAAAGCCATATTTGTAAGAATTATTTCTTAACCATAAACCAGCAGAAGTATCTCCAAAACTAGTATATAGATTTCCATCCAGGCTCACATCAACTGCTAACCCTGTCTGGTGTTCACTGTGTCCAGGTACTGCTATGTTCGATTTTGTAATATTATAAGCATCTTCATAGCTGTGCCCCATTCGTATATAGTTGTTAAGATCTCTATCGAACAATGTTTTTTGATAAGAATACGATCTATAGCCGCTTATTGCCATAAGTCCATATATTCCTTCTGCTCTCATTTGAGCATTCATTGCCGCATAAGAATTAACAGCTTCTTGTCTCATATTTACAATTCTCGTCGTAGGAGCATAGTTCCCAATATTATCTGTATCCTTCGGTTCATACTGCTCTCCCACTGGATGAGCTTCGTTTACCAATATCAAAAAGTCATTCGACTCAGCAAATGAATACGTACCCACCATGATCATTGTTGCTGCGGTAACCCCAGCAACCTTTGCTATTATTCTTTTCATACCAATTCCTCTTCTCTAATTTTACAGAATTTTTTCATAGCTAAAGTTACATGTATCTATTATATTTACCCTTTATTTGTGTGAAAAAATGCAAAATTCAATATTAATTCAATACAAAATGCTTAAGGAAAAAAAGCAAATAAACCATATGTTTTTTTAATTTCAGATATCAGATTATTGAATCTATTTCTCGAAATCAATACATATGGGATATTTGCTTCTTTCATATCTTTTTTATTATATTTATTTGAAAAACTTAAAGCAATAGTAGCTTTACTATATTTGTTCCAGTTATTTACTAATTATTTTATCTACTTGCTAACTGCTGCAAATCCTTTTTCAAGATCTGCAATTATATCATCAATATTTTCAAGTCCCACAGAAAGTCTTATCATTCCAGGATTGATTCCTGCTGCTACAAGCTGCTCATCAGTAAGCTGTCTATGTGTAGCTGATGCCGGGTGCAGTACCAGAGTTCTATTACATGCAACATGGACCACATTACTTGCAAGCTCAAGAGCATCCATGAATTTCACAGCTGCTTCTTTACCGCCTTTTATGGTGAATGAAATAACTCCACTGCATCCATCTGGAAGATACTTGTCTTTGAGCTTTTTATCCTGATGTGAATCTAGATATGGATAATTTACAGATTCAACTAAATCAGAGCTTTCTAAGAACTCTGCCGCTTTTTCTGCGTTTCTGCTATATCTCTCCATTCTAACTGCCAGTGTATCCAGTCCCAGGTTCAATAAAAATGCAGCATGAGCTGAAGGATATGCTCCTAAATCTCTCATAAGCTGAACTCTAGCTTTAGTAATATAAGCTGCTTCCGCAAAAGCCTCAGTGTAAACAATTCCATGGTACGACTCATCTGGCTCTGTAAATTCTGGGAAATTTCCGTTAGTCCAGTCGAATTTTCCACTGTCAACAATAACTCCTCCAACCTGAACTGCATGACCGTCCATATATTTTGTTGTCGAGTGAATTACAATATCAGCACCGTGCTCAATTGGTCTGCAAAGCACAGGCGTAGCAAAAGTATTATCTATTATAAGTGGCACATTATTATCATGTGCTACTTTAGCAAATTTCTCAATATCTAAAACTCTAAGTGCAGGGTTGGCTAAAGTCTCTCCAAATACAGCCTTAGTATTAGGCTTAAATGCCTTTTGAATCTCCTCAGCTGAAGCATCCGGATCAACAAAAATACACTCTATTCCAAATCTCTTGAATGTAACTGCAAATAAGTTTATTGTTCCTCCATATATTGTGGAAGCACAGATAAAACTATCTCCTGATTTCAGTATATTCATTATTGAAATAAGTGATGCGGCCTGTCCTGAAGTAGTGCAAAGAGCTCCAACTCCACCTTCTAATGCTGCTATTTTTTCTTCTACAAATCCAACAGATGGATTCGATATTCTTGAGTACATATGACCAGGTACAGAAAGGTCAAAAAGATCACCTATATGCTCTGTTGAATCATAAGTGAAAGTTGTACTTTGATATATTGGCATGTACATAGGTTCACCATTTTCCGGCTTATATCCCTCATGTATTAGTTTAGTTTCTATTTTCATTAAATCACCCCAAATTTATATATTAAGCTTATTCTATCAGAAATCACACTGTTTAGCTAGATTTACTTAGAGTTTCAAAAACATTCATCTCAGTGCATTGTGCTTTCATCATTTAGGTAAATCTAGACCTGACTGAACTTGCTAAATAGTACTCGAAAAGTAAGGACTCAAAAGTTCTTTCATAAAATCCAGCTGAATAAAACTCTCTATTGTCCTGAATGTATCCATATTCTTGATATCTCTTCCTTCTTCTTTAGTGTACTCCAAATAGGCATATGCACACCAGGAAAGAGCTCTCAGATACAGATAAGGAGTATATAATCTCACTCTCTCTTTTATATCCTTGTCCTCACCTAATGTCTTTATATATGAATTGTAGAATTTTTGTTCATCATCTTCATTTAAAATGTAATCCGTTTTCCAAAGAGTAGTTGTCTTTGCTAAAAACTGAGTTATATCCTGACAAGGGTCTGAAATGACAGGCTTTTCCCAGTCAATAATATATGATTTTCCTTCTGCATTAATCAAAAAGTTCCCCGAGTTGAGTTCCGTATTGTTTATAACCATCCAAGGATTATCTAAGAAATACTTTTGATTTTTTTCATTCTCAATTGCCCAGTTTAAAAACTTTTCAAAAAACAGTTTGACATCACCACTTATGCGCTTAGATTCCCACACATCTTTTAAAAGTCTGGTGCCTTCAGCTATTCTGTCAGAGAATATTTTTTCTTCCACTATAAAACTTCCGGCTCCAACTATTGGAACTCTATGTACTTTTGCAATAAGCTCTCCTGCTTTCTCCATATCATTATAGTAATCGAGATGTCTTCCAGGCAGAAACTCCATTATTAGAAGACCATATTCTATCTCAGATTTAGTATCATCTAGATAATAGACTTTTGGTGTCACTCCTGACTGCTCTAAATAACTTATAGCATCAAACTCATACTTTATCTGATTATCTGATTCTATCTGACTTCCAGTATTTATTCTAAGTACATATTTTTTCCCTTCACATCTTTCTGATGATTCTGATTCTTGTTTTTTTGTACTTTGATTTTTTGTTCTTTGATTATTTCTTCCTATATTTTTTTTGCAATAATCATCATTCTGTTCGAAAATATAAGTAGAACTGATTATGAAGTTCACGTTATATTCTCCCTGAGCCAAAAATCTGATGACATATTCATTTCCAAGCTCTACACCAGAATCTCTTATCTTTATTAAATTTTTTCTTATATACTCATCTATCTCATTTAATAATCTGTCTTTGAGCATTTTTCTATCCCCAGCTTTTCAATATATTTCAGTGTCTCGGTTTTTCTAATCTCTTTTTTTTTATACTTAATTAAATCCTCAATATAATCTATATCATATCTGGTATTTGTAAAACCAACACTTTTCTTAAGTCTTCTGAGCTTTTCTAAAGTGCTTTCAAATACGGATTCACCACCCCATAGATTCTCATCTATTTCAAAAACTTCCGGAGTATATGAACTCATTCCAACCAAATAGTATCCTCCATCTTCGGTTTTACCAAAAACCACGTCATTATCCTCAAGTTCTGTAAATGAAATTTCAATATCCTCTTTTTGAATTGCAGGGATATCCGAACCTATCAAAATGACTTTAGAGTAACCTCTTTCAAACATTTTTCTCATAACTTCAGACATTCTCATTCCAATATCTCCATCTATCTGAGGAATAGCCTCAACTTCCTTAGATTTTATCTTTTCTATATCATCAAATTCACTTAATTTGCTATTTGGAGTATATGAAAGTATTATATCCATATTTTTAAATCCTTTTTTTTCTTTTCTCTCTTCCTTGACCTCGTCAAGCAGACCGAATACATCTCTTAAAAAAGATTTGTGCAACTCAGCACACTGCTCCCCAGTCAAATGAGGCATAAGCCTTGTCTTTGTCTCATTCGGTATGGGTGCTCTGCTCATAACAATTACTACCTCCATAATATCCTCCTTTAAAACTCTTGAATCTGTCCGTCTTTCTCCTCAGTTGCGAGCAAAGTGTCTTACCTTATATCCCTATATTTCCTAACTATCTCCTCCGGCTTAACACCTCTTATATGCATTGATTTTATCTTATGCATATTCAGTAGAGTTTTAATCTCTCCACCCGAAACAAATCTTCTTGCAGATGTTCCTATTCTGCTCTTTAATACTTTTATTTTTCCTTTATTATACATTGCTCTGGACATTTCCCAGTCTTCCATTATAGGAATATTCTTAAATCCACCGATGTCATCAAACAAAGCTCTTGTCATGAACATTCCCTGATCACCAAATATCAGCTTCAAATATTTAGCTCTTAGATTAGAGCTCCATGATATAAATTTCAGCTTTTTATTATCATAATCATGAAAATACAAGCTGAAACAACCACCATCATATCCATCAGTTATGGCTTTTTCAATATCGAGTAATGAATCCCTTTCTATCTTTGAATCTGAATGTAGAAACCATAATATAGAACCAGATGAAGACTCCACACCTGTATTCATCTGATTTGCACGTCCTTTTTCAGATTTTATTAATTTAAACTTTTCATTGTTTTTATGGTTTTCTGCAATTTTATAAGTATTATCAATACTTCCCCCATCAACAATGATAACTTCTTTATCACCATATAATCCACTTAGCAAATTTATCGTATCTTCGACTGTTTTTTCTTCATTATATACTGGAACTATTACTGAAATCATAAAAAGAAATCACTCCCAAACTAACTAATTGATTACATTATACCATTTATCCTATTTCTTCTTTGCATTAAAAAAAGCTCATAATCCAAATATTGAGGATGTATGAGCATGATTCTATATTTTTATCGAAATAAGTTATTTATTCTCAACTTTTTTATCTTTTTTTCTGTCATTCAATACCTTTTTAATTAAAAATAACAAAGTAGCAAATGCAAATATGATTAAAAGACCTGTTACAAACATCTTAGTACCACCTGTGAGCATTCCCCCCACATATGAGTATACTAATGTCGCTGGTAGCTGTCCAAGTCCTGTCGCCCAGATGAATGACCATATTCCCATCGATGTAAGTCCAGCCGCATAGCTAACTATGTCAAAAGAAATAAACGGTAACAATCTTGCGATTAGAACTGCATAGTTTCCATACTTTTCAAAAAACTTATCTGTTTCCTCCAGAGCAAATCTCGAAGTCAACTTCTCTACTGTATTTCTTCCATAAACTCTGGATATAGTGAAGCAAACCATAGCTCCAACCATTGCAGATGACCACGAAAGAGCTGCACCTTTTGCCCATCCAAAAAGACTTGCATTTGCAAATGTGATTAAGAAAGCCGGCAGTGGTGCTGCAACAGATTGAAATACCATAAGCAGAAATGACACAACTGGAGCCCATATTCCAAAAGACAGAATATATTCTCTTATCTCGTCAACATCTACTTTTGCCAGTAGCTTTGCTGCATTGATAACCCAGTTTCTCAAAGGTTCTACTAACGCAAATACAGCAACTACAATAATAAGCACTATTATTTTAATTTTAGACTCTTTCTTCATAAAAATCCTCCTCATTTTAGCACCTACATTTTACCATATAAGGAGATGCGTTTATTATAATTATTTCCTATACATTTGAAGAAGTCTATAAGAACCCCAATAATAGCTAACTTATAATTCTTTTAAAGGGCCAAATCATTTTTGAATAACTAAATGCAAAAAAGCAAGGAGTCTGATTTTCAAATCATAACCTTGCTAGAATGCTATATATATTTATTAAAAGGAGAATCTCAATTATCTTTCAAAGCTAAATTCATTTTCTAACGGAACTTCAGCTTTCTCTTCTGGACTGCTTAGCTTGACATCTATATCTTTGCTTTCTTTATCTCTGATTATACCTAGTTTAATATTATCACCTGGCTTATATTTGCTTAATAATTTTTTAAGACTTTGGAATGACTCAACTTTATCACCATCAATGCTAACTATTACATCCCCTGGTTTAAGCTCAGCCTTCTCCGCTGGTGAATCAGTTTCAACCTTCGATACTAGTACTCCATACTCTACACCCATATCTCTTCCTGTAGATTTCTGATATTTCAATACATCTCCACCCGAAATACCAATATAACTTTCTTCAAATTTCCCAGTCTTTTTGATTTCATCTATTATAGGCTTAACTATGTTTATTGGTTGGGCGAATCCCATTCCTTCACCAGTGTTTAGCTTAAGAGTATTTATTCCTATTACCTGTCCATTTTTATTTAGCAGTGGTCCCCCACTATTACCTTTATTTATGGAAGCATCTGTCTGAATAAGACCTTCCATTGAATAGGCATTTGAAACCTCAATGGATCTGTTCAGTCCACTGATAATACCAGAAGTAACTGTTCTTTCAAAATCTAATCCTAACGGATTTCCTATCGCTACAGCAGTCTCTCCAATGTTCATTTTATCAGAGTTTCCAAGTTCTGCTGCTTTAAGACCCTTAGCTTCAACTTTTACCACAGCAAGGTCAAGTGCTGAGTCTTTCCAAATCAGTTTAGCCTCTTTTTCTTTTCCATCTTTAAATAGAACCTTTATATCTTCAGCTTTTCCATCAGCTACAACATGTGAATTTGTAAGGACATATCCATCTTCACTTACAACGACTCCAGATCCTACACCTTGAACAACCTGCTCTGTCATTCCTGAAAATATATCATTCTGCTCTCTGACTTGCTTAGTGGTTATACCAACAACAGAGTCCATAGTTTTTGCTGCAACAGCTTGCGGTATATTTGCACCCTCTGAAGCTGCTATAGTTATATTTGAATCTGAACTTCCTGATGCAGACTTTAATATGTCTTTATTTCCTGAAAATACAGATGCGAAAACTAACGCCCCAGCAAGTCCAGATGCCAGTCCTGTAAGGACATATGAAGGATATGATCTCTGCTTTTTATATTCTGAGGATTCACTTGTTTTCTGACCATTTCCACCTTTTGATTCCTTGCTTTCTTCATACTTTCTGCTATATTCACTATACTTTGCATTTAGCTCATCATCTGAGCTTGAAAACTTATGGGTATGTTCGAAGCTATCAGTGCTGTTGTTTTCATTGATATCTCTGCAGTCGCTGCTGCTATTCATTTCATTACTTTCATTGCTTTGATTCAACTTATTATAACCAGTGCTATCGTTATCATTGCTGTTGTTATAATTGCTGTTGTTATCATTATATCTATTAGAATCTTTATTATCCATTTTCATCCGCCTTTCACCGTTTTTCCTTATCTCTTAATTAAATGATAATAGATGAAACTTAAATGAAACTAAAAAAAGACAAGCTATAAAAAAACTTGTCTTTCTAACTATTCTTTTTGTTTGATTATTCGCCTGTTTTCAATTTAATACTGCAATTTAATGTTAATAAATATTATTTACTGTTTAAATTGTACTCAGATTCTTCTAATTTGTTTTCTTCTACTTCAAACTCCACTATCATATCGTTTAATTTCCAAAATCTATCACTATATTTTCTATCCATTATCTGCCCTGAAAATATATCATAATCTTTTCCTGAAATCTTTGCTGACCATGAAGTTCCTCTCAAGTCTGGAATAATATCTTCATTGGCTTTTATATTCTCAACCTTCCATATGCCCTTCTTCACCATAAAGTCCTGTACTTTCATAAGGGCGTCATCCGGACATTTATAGACTCTTTTAGTTCCAGTCATTTCCCAATTCTCAGTTACAATGACTGTCAAAAAAACTCCGTTATCCTTTCTTTCAAGAATATACTCATCTCCACCACCAGCCAGACCGCCATAGGATGACACTGTAATTTGTTCTAAATCCTCAGTAGTCGGGATTTCCGTATTTCTACAACCACAAGAAAACACAAAAAGTAAATTTAAAACACATAGTAGTATTCGCTTAAAATATTTCACTTTAAGTCCCCCCAATTATTCTACTTTCTTAATTGTTATACTTTCCCAATTTACATACTCCTATATATCTATATGCAAATCTCTATTCTTTGAATTCAATTCTAACAATTCTCATTCCCAAAATATTATCCCCAACCATTGAAAGAAAATGATGGACTTTCCGAATATTGTACTCCTTTAAATCATAATAACCAAGCATATAACCTCTATCCGATACTTTTATTTCATCGGACCAGCTTCTGAACTGTCTAATATCACTGACATAGAACAATCCTTTAACATCAGTTATTCCCATATTCTTTAAAGTTTTCTTCATCATAATCAGACCGCATCTTCCTACAGTATCGAAAATCAATCTGCCTCCTGAAAATCTGCTTGCCATTTTTACTACCATATCCTCTACTTCCTGAGATTTAAGATAGTGAAAAACTCCAGCTGCAATAAAAATTACTCCTGACTGTCTATCTATCAAATCCATCCAGCTATAATCTCTTAAATCCCCAGGTATGTTTTCTTCTCTTTCACCAGCTGGCATAAGTCTGTTTCGAATTTCAATAACTTCAGGAAAATCTAAATTATATATTTTACATCTTCCATTGTCGACACATCTTCCCGTTTGATCTAAGCCACACCCTAAATTTATAACCGATGCATTAGGGTAACACTTCAGATACTCCTCTATTTCCCATCTCATAGCCAGCTGACGCATAGCTGCTTCCAATGCTCCAAACTCATACAGCACACTGTTTCTTTTTTTATCCAGCTCAGAAAAATCATAGTCCAACTTTTTACAAAATTCCACAGCATATTTATCTGAATACAAATCGGGGAATTTTTCTGTACACATTTCGCGTCCATATAAAGGTACAATCAGTGTTTCCATAACAGTATTCTTTTCAATTCGAACCTTCTCCATATTTTCACCCCATAACACTATCCTTCAAAAAGCAAGCATGCCTTATCTTAACCCTTCTCTTATATTAATTGGCATGCTCATGCAAAGTCACTTGAGCAGAATATTTTTCACTTCTTCTTTAAGCACTGGGACAACATCCTCTTCGAACCATGGGTTTTTATTCAGCCATCTAAAATTGAGTGGAGAAGGATGTACTATTGGAAAACACTTAGGCAAATATTCAGTATAAGCACGAACTGTTTCCGTCAGATTTTTCTTTGAGTTTTTCCCAAGGTAGTATTTTTGTGCATAGTTGCCAGCCAAAACTATTAGTTTCACATTCGGCATATGACTCAATATTTCAGTATGCCATTTTGGAGCAAAATCTTTTCTCGGCGGTAGATCTCCACTTTTCCCCTTACCTTGATAATAGAAGTCCATAGGTATTAATGCGATTTTACTCTCATCTCGAAATATTTTTTCATCAATACCAAGCCACTCCTTCAATCTCTCTCCACTTTTATCTCCCCAAGCCACTTTAGCTTCCTGTGCTTTTTTCCCAGGTGCATGTCCAACAATAACAATCTTTGCTCTTTCATCAGCAACAAAAAGAGGCTCATATCCCTTTTCTTTAAACTCTTTATTTGAAGGATCATCACTTATCTTTTCTCTTAAATTATCAAAAATAACGCTCACAACCCATTCCCCCATTCTATTTTCATGAGTGTATATTGCATGTTACATATAGAAAAATAATACCCATTTATGAAGCTATTAAGCTATCTTATAAACCGATTTTCAAATCAGTTGATATTTGATAATGGCATATTTATTTCTATAATGGGTATGAGAGTAAAATATATAATATTTGCTTTTAACTACTGTATAATCACACTAAAACTAATAGATTGCTTAAAGAAGCAGTAGGAGAAAACGAAAGGATGAACAGTTCATGTATCACTCAATTGTAAAACGAAATCTAATTAATTCTTTTGAAGCTCTGAATAGAGGAAACTATGAAGTTATTACCAGACAGTTTCCCGAAGACAATGTAAGCCATTGGTTTTCAGGTGAAAATCATCCTCTTTCCGGACTAAGAACTACAAAGTCATCAATATTGGAATGGTATGATAGGCTTAAAATACTGATGCCAGATTTGAAATTTGAAATTGAAAAAATAGCCATTAGCGGATGGCCATGGAATACGACGGCAATGCTTGAGTGGACAGACTATTTAACTGACAGAGATGGCAACTCGTATTCTAATCGTGGAGTTCATGTAATAAAAATATCTTGGGGAAAAGTCAGATCTCTTGAGGTTTTTTGTGATACCGAATATCTTCAAGGATATTTTGAAGCGCTTCGCAAACAGGGTGTTGAGGAAGCATATGCACCTCCGATAGAATCCTAGGTTCACGTTTGCATTTCAATAATATTATTATGCGTAGAGACCATTGAATAACCTATTGAATAAGGGGCTGAATCAAAATTATGATATTCTGATTCAGCCCCTTAAGTGAAAATGAGTACAAGCTCATTGTTCACTATTATATATAGCTATTTTTCTACTTGTCTATTTGTTTCTATTAGTCTACTGTCTTTCTATTTCTTTTTTGTGTCTTTTTCTCTTTCTCTTTTTCTTCTACAGTTTTTACTCTCCACAAAGTGACCTCTTCTATCAAATCATAGGGAATCGGCTCATTTAACTGAAACTGGATAGTTCCCTTAGAGGTCTTATACTCTGTGAGCTTATCTTCAAAATATTTAGTCGCTTCTCCACCTGGGAAAATACTGATATGCTTTTTAAATGCCGCAAAGTGTATGAGATTTTCTTTTTGCCAAAATGTAGGCATTTTATACGATATCTTCTCTGTAGCATTCGGTGCAGCTTTTCTAATGACCTCACGTATATTTGACAGTATTTCCTGTATTTCATCAGGAAACTCTGATATGTATTGATCAACTGCATCTGCTTCCTTGTAGTTATAACTTTGATTTACAGTGTACTCTTTACTCAAAACCTTTATGGATTTACTTAGATTTTCTTCTTTTACTAGAATATAATCCGTGTTAAATGTGGATATAGCAAAGATTCCTATCTTTTCTTTCGCTAAGATTGAAGAAATCTTTGATAAAATCCCGGTCAGTGAAAAATCCAAAATACCCTCTATTCTGAATGCACGCCATCCATCTTCACGCTCTATTGTATTATTTGGAACCGAACCTGTTATACAGACCAGTGAAATCTCCTCATCTGTTTTTCCATAAAAGCAGAATTCCTGATTAAAATCTACTTCTGAAATATCTTTTAGCTTACAAATCGAAAACTCTTCTTCTAGCACTTTGATTATCATCTATTTTATCTCCTTTAGATCTCTCTTCTGACTATCCAGATAGATAATAACCTTTTCTATCCTTTTGTCAGTAACTTCTAGAACTTTCATTCTCATGTTTTTATACTCAATCTCTTTTATATCATCTCCTGTTGGTATCTTTCCGAATAAATGAATTAGAAATCCATTCAATGTATCAAATTCATATACTGGAAGCTCTATTCCCAGATAATCTTCTAAATCCAAAAGGCTTATCGTAGCAATAGCTTCATAAGTATTTTCACCTACAGGTACAATTTCAAAATCTTCCTCAGTGTCATGCTCATCGAAAATATTTCCTACAATCTCCTCCACGATGTCCTCCATTGTCACAATACCAGCCGTACCGCCATATTCATCTATTACTATACCCATATGTGTCTTAGCTTCTTGAAGCTCTGCAAACAGAGTATCAAGTGATCGGTAGGTCAGGACAAACATCGGCTTTCTCATATATCTCTCTATATTGAACAAATCAAAATACTTAGATAGATCCTTTTTATTGATTAAACATAGTAAATCTTTAGTTGACAGTACTCCGATTATATTATCTATACTTCCTTCATATACAGGTAGTCTTGAATACTTTTTTCTACATATGGTTCTGATCAAATCTGATAAACTTATATCATTTGGTACTGCCGCTATTTCCAACCTATGAGTCATTATATCCTCGACTTTTTTATTATTGAACTCAAATATGTTGTTTATCATTATCTTCTCGTGCTCATGTATGGTTCCTTTTTCCTCTCCAATGTCTATTAACATTCTGATTTCTTCTTCTGTGACATTGTTCTCGGTTTCATCAATCTTTATTCCAAACATTCTAACAACAGCGTTCGTAGTCAATGTGAGTAGATTGACAAAAGGCTTTGCAATTTTAGATACCATATTCAAAGGTCCAATAACTGCATAGGCGATTTTATCAGCTTTATTCATTGCTATCCTCTTAGGTACCAGCTCTCCCAGAACTAAAGAAAAGAAAGATAGTATTACCGTTATCAATATCACTGTTATGACCTTAAGCAACTCCACTGATATCGGTAAAGAAAATCTAATTAAAAAATCTACTATAGGTCCCGCAAATGATTCAGCAGCAAATGCACTGGCTAAGAATCCTGCTAATGTTATTCCCACTTGAATTGTAGCTAAAAACCTGCTCGGTTCGCTTAATAAGCCCATTATTTTTTGAGCTTTTCTATTTCCCTCTTTTGCCATCAACCTTATTTTATTGTCATTAAGTGAAATTAGTGCTATCTCGGAGGCTGCAAAAAATGCATTTGCAACAATCAAGATAAACAAAAAAACTATTTTTCCAGTCATAAATAAAACCTCTTTTATGTTTAACTTTGTCTTTAAAACTACTCAAAACTACTCAAAAATTTTCAAATTTTATTAAATACAAATTAAATTTTATACAATTGCCATCATAAATGAATCCACTGTCAACATTACTAGAATACCCATTTTTGAGACTGATACCTATTTAGACAATTCCTTTTTAATAAGGCAGAACATATATAAAAGTCCCAGATATCCTTCCATTGGATAAAATATGGATACCAATTTACTAAAAGAGAAAAGTCCCAAAATATAAATGAATACTGTAACTAAAACTGCAAATACTATATTCCCTTTTTTACCGCCAAATTTGAATACACTGCATACCGTCCACATCATAGCTGAACATGATGAAAACATTCCCAGCATAAGAACAACTGAAAAAACTGCTCCAAAGAAAACGGAAATCTTTTTGGCAAGATATAGCATGGGTATCGCAGTAGATGTTGCATTCTCGGCATTGAGAAGAATTGATGTACTCATTATTGCAATTGCTAATACTATTGCAACAGCTCCTAGTATTGCTCCATACTTTGCTTCTTTTCTTGTATTTGATGTCTTTCCAAGCTGTGTAAAATAGGTGCTGCCACTCAAAAAGTTAAGTGAAAGATAGAGTATCGCACTTACAAACCAGTTTGGTGAAGACTGTGATTTTTCAAGAAATGCTTCATTTTTACCAATCTCCACGAAATTACTGTGATCAGTTATTACGGTTATCACTCCAACCGTTAATGTAAACACAATAATAATTGGACCAATTGCTGAAACGACTCTTACCAGCCTTTCAAACCCAATCAGATATGCAGTTAACACCATTATAGCCATAAAAGCAGATGCAATATACCTATTTACTCCATAATACTCATTTAATGTAGCACCTGCACCAGCAATCAACACGGGCATTATTAAAAGAAGTGTAACTGGTATCAGCCAAGAATAGAAAGTACCCAGCTTTTCGCCACAGTAATAATTAAACTGATTGAAACCTCTTACCTCTCTATTTTCATACCCTAACTTGAGCAGTGCTTGCCCCATAAATAAAAAACCAATTAAATTTATCAAAACTATACCGTAACTCCAGTATCCATAGCTCGAAAAAAACTGCAATATTTCCTGCCCAGTTGCAAAGCCCGAACCTATCACCCAGGCTATAAACGCTCCGGCAAATTTAATAATATTCTTTCTGCTAAAATCTCTTTGAACTTCCAAAAATCTACCACCTCAATATCTCATCTCTGATATATTTTATCATAATTCTGTCCTTATTTTGTCTCAACAGCTATTTTAGTGCTCTTATATAGAATAAAAGCCAAAATAAAAGGACTGTGCTTTACAACACAATCCTTATTATAAATTCTTTTCCATCTGGACTAATAGCATTTATCTCGCCTTTATGCTTTAATACTATTGCCCTTGCAAGG
Organism: uncultured Clostridia bacterium; assembly: GCA_964489735.1. GTDB lineage: Bacteria > Bacillota > Clostridia > Tissierellales > Gottschalkiaceae > Andreesenia. The sequence continues at coordinate 56,242 of CAZBAL010000005.1, forward strand.
GAGAGACCTATTCCATAACCGCTTGTCTCACTGCTTCTGGACTTATCTCCTCTATAAAATCTTTCAAAAACATAAGATAGATCACCTTTTTTAATATCAGATGAAATATTTTTCAGCTCAATTACAATCCTTCTGGACTCTCTTTTCATACTGAAATTGATATCCGTATCCGCTGGAGAATACTTTATTGAATTATCTATTATTATTGAGAACAGCTGAGTTATAGACTTTTCATCTCCATGAAAAATAATATCTTCTTCTATAGAGGTAACCATCTTTTTACCCCCAACTTCTGCCACAGCTCTAAAGCTGTCCACTGTTTCTCTTGCTGTTTCTGATATAGAAAACTCATTATTGATTATATCTGTGTGCTCCTCATCCATTCTGCTGAGTGATATCAGACCCGTTACAAGTTCAGACAATCTCGATACCTGTGAATGTATGTTTTTAGTCCATTCACTCTCTCCGTGTTCCATTTCAAGCACATCAGTATTGGTATTAATAATTGTCAGTGGAGTCTTAAGCTCATGACCCGCATCTGTTATAAACTGTTTCTGCTTTTCATAACTTTCTGCTACAGGTGCTATCATCCTCTTTGAAAGAAGTACTATTATGGCAAAGATAGTACCTATTCCTGCAGTTGAAATTATTACACTTGCCTTTAAAAATGAATTATATATCTCCAAATCCTGCGAACAGTCTATAAATACAAGCAACGCTCCAGTTGGAGTTTCTTCAACTTTATATCTATAATTATCAATAAAGCCTTTATTTTTATTTCCCTTAAGAACTTTTTTATAGTACTCGAGTACTTCCTTTCTAGTTTTTGATGCTATATTCACAGTGTCAACTTTGACTGGGTTCCCACTAATATCTGTTGTCACCGAAAAAAACCTTGTAGTATATCTGACTTCAGGCGACATATGCTGTAGTAATTCCGGGAAATAGCCATCATTTTCAGCTAGTACTTCAAGTATATTATCCGCCCTATTTGTAACTCTAGTATAATTGAGTAAGTTTATTCCGAAAATTATGACAAAAACTACTGCAGCAACTATTCCTATTGATAATGCGATGAATTTCATCCTTAATTTCTGAATCATTATTTCTTCTCCAATGTATATCCGCTATTTCTTATAACTGTTATTTCTATATCTGCACCAATCTGCTTCAACTTTTTCCTCAAATTCGAGATATATACCCATACTACATTTATCTCAGCATCTGAGTCAAAACCCCATATTTTTTCTAAAAGCCTTTCTGTAGAAATCAAATTATCTGGGTTTGCCATTAATGTTTCCATTATCTGATACTCTTTATTTGAAAGCCTTACTTCGCCATCCTCAGCCTTCAGCTCATAGGTGGCTCTGTCTAAGTATGTATTGCTGAATTGAAGCAGATTATCCGTAACACCAGTCTGCCTTCTAGTAATAGTTCTGAGTCTCGCAAGAAGCTCCTTAGTATCAAACGGTTTAGTTAGATAATCATCCGCACCGCTATCCAATCCTAAAACCTTATCATCTATTTCCGATTTGGCAGTCAGCATAAGGACAGGGATTTTACTTCCACTACTCCTTATGTTCTTTAATACTTCTATTCCATCCATTTTTGGCATCATTATATCTAAAATAGCTACATCGTATTCACTATTCTCCAAATAATAGAGTGCATCTTCACCATCGTATACTGGATCAACTGAATAATTATTGTGTTTCAGTATCATGACCAATGCATCTGAAAGCTGCTTTTCATCTTCAGCTAATAGTATTCTCATAACACCACCCTCTCTAATTACAAACTACTTACTTATATTATATTTTATCATATGAACCTTAACTGAAACAAAAATAAACCCAGAATTATCGGCTTAACTATTCCAATATTCCGGGTTTATAGTACTTTTCTATTTGATTCTATATCTTAATTGTGAAACATAATTGATTAGGCTGCCGTTCCCTACTCCCACTCAATAATACTATTATCTATAAGTCTTACCTTACCTACCCATACAGCTAGGGCTATTATTATATCTCTATCTATTTGCGTAATCTCTTCAAGTCCTGGATATGAAAGGATTTCTACATAATCAATTTCTCCCTCTATTTCCGACTTTAATGTTTCTTTTATATTTTCAGGATTTTTTTCTCCATCTCTGACCATATCCTCTGATTTTATTAATGCTCTTGAAAGTGAGCGTGCCTTCTTTCTGTCTTTTTCATCTAGAAAAACATTTCTGGAGCTTTTTGCAAGTCCATCTTCCTCCCTCACTATAGGGCAAGGAACTATTTCAGTATCCATAAACAAGTCATCGACCATTCTCTTAATAACAGCAACTTGCTGAGCATCTTTCAATCCGAAATATGCTCTATCAGCATTTACAATATTGAACAGCTTTGCAACTACGGTAGTAACTCCACTGAAATGGTGTGGTCTAGATTTTCCGCACAGCTTATCTGTTATTCCACTTACATTCACTCTAGTAAAGTCTCCGTTAGGATATAGATCTTCATATTCAGGTTTAAATATGTAATCTACTCCTTCCTCTAAAAGCAGTTTCTTATCTCTTCCAAAATCTCTTGGATAGACATCTAAATCTTCATTTTCACCAAATTGTGTGGGATTTACAAAGATTGATACTACAACAATGTCATTCTCTTCCTTTGACTTTTTCACAAGTGATAAATGCCCTTCATGAAGATATCCCATAGTAGGTACAAATCCTATAGTCTTTCCATTCTCCTTAATATCTCTGGCTATCTTTTTCATATCTTTTGCTGTAGAAATTACTTTCATTATCTCACCTTCTCAAAATATATTCTCAATATAATTTACTCAATACTTCATCATCTATACTAAATGTATGATTATCTTCCGGAAAATCTCCTTGTTTAACTTCACGACAATAAGCCTTTACCGCTTTTATAATTTCTTCATCTAGATGTGCATATTTTTTCACAAACTTTGGAGTTTTCTTATTCATTCCAAGCATATCTTGGATTACAAGAACTTGTCCATCGCAATGCTTTCCTGCACCTATTCCTATTGTTGGAATATCCAGCTTTTCTGTGATCATTTTAGCAACTTTCTCAGGAATACATTCAAGAACTAAAGCAAATGCGCCTGACTCCTGAAGTATCAGTGCATCATCTATTATCCTTTTTACACTCTCTTCATTTTTAGCCTGAACTTTAAATCCACCCATCGCATTTACAGACTGTGGTGTAAGCCCTAAATGTCCCATGACAGGAATTCCTGCAGCAATAATCCCTCTAATCTTATCTGCAATTTCTCTACCACCTTCTAATTTAACGCCATTAGCACCAGATTCTCTTATAATCTTTCCTGCATTTCTTATAGATTCCTCTACAGAAATATGGTAGCTGAGAAACGGCATATCCGTAACTATAAATGCCTGCTTAACTCCTCTTTTTACAGCTTTGGTATGATGAATCATATCTTCTACAGTTACTTTTAAAGTGTCCTCATATCCAAGCATAACCATCCCCAGCGAATCACCTACTAAAATGCAATTAACTCCCGATTCATCGAGTAGCTTCGCATTAGTATAGTCATAGGCTGTCAAGACTGTTATTTTATCACCGGATAATTTCGAGTTCTTAAAAGAATTTACTGTGTATTTTTCCAATTCTCTCATCCTTTCTATGATATTTCAGTTTCCATATATAGTATAACACCATTTGACAAAGAACCATTATTGGATTATTAACCTCATTTCACATAAGTTGTTTATACAAAAAAAGAACCAAGAGGTATAGGTTCTATAATTTATAGTGTTGGTACTTTTAAAAAAGTATCAGCACTTTCTTAATTTAAAGCAAAAAAAAGACATATTGGCATGAAATCCTGTACAATGTTAAGTGACCAAACCAAACAAGTAAGGAGCGAGCCAATATGTCTATAACTAATTATATAATAAAACTACTAGGAATTAAAGATAAGAATATAGCCTTTACCGAAGAACAAAAAGAAGTCAGGATCAAGGATGTATTGTACACTAAACTGTTTGCTAAGTTAACTTATGAACCTAGCTGCTGTCAGGCTTGTGGCATTGTTAATGAGAAGTCCATTATCAGATATGGGTTTAAGACTTCGGTAATTAAACTACTACCAACAGCTGGTAATCCATGTCTTCTTTCTTTAAAGAAGCAAAGATTTTTATGTAAAGAGTGTGGGCAAACTTTTAGCGCCAATACCAGTGTTGTCGATAGAAACTGTTACATATCTAATATGGTTAAACAGCATATTCTTGTGGATTTAACAAAGAAAATCAGTGAAAAAGACATTGCCAGTACAAACTTTGTTTCACACAGCACTGTTTCAAGATGTATTGACCAGGATTTCAAGTCTTTCAGCCCTGATTTAAATAGTCTTCCAGAAAACTTATGCTTTGATGAATTCAAGTCTACTAGAGATGCCAGAGGAGCTATGAGCTTTATCTTCTGTGATGCAGATACTCATGATGTTATTGATATTGTTGAAAACAGGCAGTTCTACTACCTACAGAGATATTTCATGAGGTTCAGTAAAAAGGCCAGAACAAGTGTTAAGACAATATGCATAGATATGTATGTTCCATATATTAAGCTGATAAAAATGTTATTTCCGAATGCAAAAATCATCTTTGACAGATTCCATATCGTTAACTTGATCAGCAGATCTATGTCTAAGACTAGGATACAGGCAATGAAGAAGTTTTCTATTTATTCTATGGAGTACAAAAGACTAAAAAGATATTGGAAATTAATTCAGCTTGATTCAGAAAAACTAAACCAGGTAGATTTCAAGCATTATGTTCACTTTAGAAATTGGAAATGTAGTTATGATGTTGTGTATGAGTCAATTTCAGCCGATACTACTCTTCTGAAAACCTACAGAGCATACCAGATTTTTCTATCCGATATTAAGAACAGAAACTACAAACTACTGAAAATGCACTTAATTGAAATGAAAGACAATTTAAGCCCTGAAATGAATATATCAATTAACACTTTACTAGAAAACTTTGTCTATGTTAGAAACGCACTAGAGTGCAGCTACTCCAATGGTTGCTTAGAAGGGATTAACAATTACATTAAAGTCCTTAAAAGAATTGCTTTCGGATACAAGAGTTTCTTTCACTTTAGAAACAGAATACTGATTTCCAAGAAACTAATGATTCCAAAAAAAGAGAGCCAAGAAGCATATCCTTTCGCTTCTTAGCTCTCAACCATGTTTCTTAATATCTACTCGATTTCTTTGCCAAAATTAATACCAACACTATTTGACAAAGAGCCGAGGTATATCTGTATACCTCTTGATTCTCTAAATTATTTCTTATTTATCAAATAAACTTTTATTTAAAATAAGATTGTAAATCTCTATATTCTACATTTTCTTCACTGTCTTTAACTTCTAATGCTTTTATGAAAAGTGCGGCCGTGTCTATACTAGTAAATATAGGTATCTTATGCTCTGCTGCTTTTCTTCTAAGCTTAAATCCTCTTCTTCTCTTGTCATTACCTCTTGTAGGAGTATTTAATATGACCTTGATCTCATCAGAAGCTATTTTTGCACCTATGTCTTCTGGTTTGATAGGTTCACACTCAATTCCATTATCTTGTAGGAATTTGCTTGTACCCATTGAACCGTAAAGCTTAAATCCTCTATCATAGTACTGTTTTATAGTGGATAATGAATCTTCTTTATCTACATCTTTTATTGAAACGTACATAGCGCCAGATTTTGGCATCTGAATATTCGTAGCTTTAAATGCCTTGAATACCGCTTTTTCAAATTCGCTGTCCATTCCCAGTACTTCTCCAGTTGATTTCATCTCAGGTCCTAGATATATGTCTACATCTCCAAGTTTCTCAGTTGAGAACACTGGTATCTTTATAGCGTAGAAATCTCTAGGTGGGATAAGTCCCACTCCATAATCCATCTCTGAAAGTTTCTTTCCTAACATTATTTCAACAGCTATTTTAACCATTGGAGTACCTGTTATCTTAGAAAGTATAGGTACTGTCCTTGATGCTCTTGGGTTAACTTCGATTACATATATTTCTTCTCCATCATATACATACTGAATATTGATTAATCCCTTTGTATCAAGTTCTGTAGCTATGCTCTTAGTGTATTCATAAAGCTTATCTTTTACTTCCTGACTAAGAGTTATAGTAGGATAAACAGTTATACTATCTCCCGAGTGTACCCCTGTTCTCTCTATATGCTCCATTATTCCAGGTATTAATATCTCCTCACCGTCACAAACAGCATCGACTTCTATCTCAGTTCCTTTTACGTATTTATCTATTAGAACTGGATGACTCTTAGATGCTGAAACAGCTTCAGTCATATATGTTTTCAGCACTTCATCATCATATACTACCTGCATAGCTCTTCCTCCGATTACATATGAAGGTCTAACTATTACCGGATAGCCTAGTCTATTTGCTGTCTCTAATGCTTCTTCCAGATTTGTAACACCATTTCCTGCTGGTGATGGTACATTCAGTTTAGCTAAAAGCTGTCCGAATTTCTCTCTGTTTTCTGCTAAATCTATTGAATCATAAGATGTACCTAATATGTTGATACCTCTCTTATGAAGTTTTTCTGCAAGGTTTATAGAAGTCTGTCCACCGAACTGAACAACAACACCTTTAGGCTGTTCTTTTTCTATGATACTCATAACATCTTCTATATAAAGTGATTCAAAATAAAGTTTATCTGAAGTATCAAAGTCTGTACTAACTGTTTCAGGATTGTTGTTGATTATTATAGACTCATATCCTGCTTCATTTATTGCCCAAACTCCATGAACACAGCAGTAGTCGAATTCAACACCCTGTCCTATTCTTATCGGTCCAGATCCTAAAACTATTACGCTTTCTTTGTCTGTTATTTCATTTTCATCTTCTTTTTCATAAGAAGAGTAGTAATATGGCGTCTGTGCATCGAATTCTCCTGCACATGTATCCACCATCTTATAAGATGGTTTGAATCCATATTCTTTTCTAAGTGCTGTTATCTCTTTAGTCTCTATGCCTTTTAGGATACCGATATCTTTATCAGCTATTCCCATCTGCTTAGCTGCAAGCATAAGTTCTGGTGTAAGCACTTCATTTCTAACTTTTTCTTCCATAAGAACAATGTTTTTTATTCCATTCAAGAACAGCTTATCTATAGTTGTCATTTCATATATCTCGTCTACAGAAACACCTTGTCTTATAGCCTGAGCTATTGCGAACATTCTCTCATCATCACATTTCGAGATTTTTTCCATAAGCTCATCATTCGTAAGACCTTTCACAGTGTCAAGTCTCATTCCCTGATTCTTGCTCTCAAGAGATGTAAGGGCTTTCATCATTGCAGATTCAAAAGTTCTTCCAATTGACATTACCTCTCCTGTTGCCTTCATCTGTGTTCCAAGCTTTCTAGCAGCTCCTGCAAACTTATCAAATGCCCATTTAGGGAACTTTATAACAGTATAGTCTATTGATGGTTCAAAATATGCTGACGATGTCTTTGTAACATAGTTCTTAAGTTCATCAAGTGTATATCCTATTGCTATTTTAGATGCGATCTTAGCTATAGGGTATCCTGCAGCTTTAGATGCCAATGCTGACGAACGGCTAACTCTAGGGTTTACTTCGATTACTATATAGTTATCTGTCTTATAGTCAAGCGCGTACTGAACATTACATCCACCCTCTAAATCAAGGCTGTCCAAAATTTTCAGTGCAGATGTTTTAAGCATGCTGTACTCATGTGATGCCAAAGTTTGAGCAGGCGCCACAACTATACTGTCTCCTGTATGAACTCCAACAGGGTCGAAGTTTTCCATACTGCATATTACCATTGAGTTCCCTTTTGAGTCTCTCATTACCTCAAATTCAATCTCTTTCCAGCCCGCAACAGACTGCTCAAGAAGAATTTGACCGATTGGTGAGTTATGGAAACCTGAAGCACATATTTCTTCAAGCTCTTCTTCATTTGAAGCAGTTCCACCACCAGTTCCTCCTAATGTATAAGCAGGTCTGATTATCACCGGATATCCGTTTTCAGCAACGAACTCTTTACATTCTTCAATATTAGTAGCAATTATAGATTTTGCTATCGGTTCATTTATTTCAAGCATTAGATCTTTAAATGCTTCTCTATCTTCTGCTTTTTTTATTGTCTCAGGCTTAACACCTAAAAGTTTTACATTGTATTTATCCAGAATTCCCTCTTCTTCCAACTTCATAGCGAGGTTAAGAGCAGTTTGCCCTCCAAAACCTGCTAAAAGTCCATCTGGCTTTTCTTTAGCGATTATCTTTTCAACCGCATCTATTGTTATCGGTTCTATATAAACTTTATCCGCCACATTCATATCAGTCATTATTGTAGCTGGATTGCTGTTTACAAGAACTGTTCTTATTCCTTCTTCTTTTATCGATTTACAAGCCTGTGTACCTGAGTAGTCAAACTCAGCTGCTTGACCTATGATTATTGGACCAGATCCTATTATTAATACCGTATCTAATGATTTATTTAATGGCATTTACTTTCCCTCCTTAAGAGAATCAATAAAGCTAAATAATATATATGAAGTGTTTGCTAACTCCGATTCTTTTTCTAGCTCAAACTGAATAGATGATACATTAAGTTTAGTGCTTTTCAATCCTTCAACTGTCGAATCATTTAAGTTTATATGCGAAACTTCAAGATCTAAACCTGCTAAACTGTTTTCATCTACAACATATCCATGATTTTGTGGTACTATAAATGCTCTTTCCTTATTATAATCATAAATACCGTGGTTCCAGCCTCTATGTCCGTGGTGCATCTTCTTAACTTCTGCTCCACTTGCAAGCGCTATTACCTGGTGACCAAGTGAGATACCGAAAGTAGGATATTCCTGAATAAGCTTTTTAACTTCTTCTACTATATCTGTCTTTTCAGTCGCAATTCCAGGACCGTTTGTAACAATAAGTCCATCTATATTTTCCTTGTCTATTTCCTCTTTTGTACTATTATATGGGAAAATTGTAAACCCATAATCTTTTCCTTCTAATACTCTAAGAACGTCATCTTTCTGACCAAGATCCAATATACCTATATTGAGTTCTTTTCCTTCTATCTTTTCAATAGACTTAACGCTGAACTCCTCAACATAATCATATTTAACATCTTCTTTGACCTTCTCTTCAAGTTCATCCTGTGTAAGCGGCTCAGTAGATATTACACATTTCATTACTCCATCTTTTCTTATCTTTCTAGTAATAGCTCTTGTGTCTACATTTTTAACGCCTACTATGTTTCTTTCCTTTAAATAGTCTTCCAAATTTTTATTACATTCATAATTAGAAGGTTCATCTATAAGATCTTTTACTACCATGCCTTTGGCAAATGATTTTCTGCCTTCGTCTTTCACACCATAACTTCCCATACTAGGATAAGTCATGTTAAGTACAAATCCTGCACATGAAGAGTCCTCAAGTACTTGCTGGTAACCTATCATTGTAGTATTGAAAACCAGTTCACCTACAGCAGTACCTACAGCACCAAATCCTTTACCTCTATAAATAGTTCCATCCTCTAAGAATATAATTCCATTCATTCATATCACCCCGCCAGTATTTTTATTATTATAAGAGCTCTTTTCAAAAAAAGCCCTCCTGGGCATGGGCACAGAAAGGCATATAATCTATCCAATTATTATACTGATACCTTTCTGGCCTCGCTGGACCAGATTAAAGATAATATATAAATCTCTATCTCTAAAATTTTACCACTCTAAACTATCTCTTGTCAATAACTCAAATATCTTAGAAAAAGAAATACACAACCTTATCTAATATACCTATATCTACCCATTATTCACTTTATTTAACTTATGAATCATTTTTTGTTCTTTATTTTTCACTAAATAGGCCTATATTTTCGAAAAATTGATTGATTTGCCCAATTATTAACAATATCTTAAGAATTATCTCATTATTCTAAAAATAGTTACAAAATTTATGTTTTTTGTAACTATTTGTTCATTTTTAGTTTCTTTTTGTTTTTTTATGTGATAGAATGAGTTAGAAGTTTTAATAGAAGAGAAATTTTAGTATTCGAACATACAATATATATAATACAATTATCGGGAGGTTCACATGAAGAGATTATTATCTTTTATGTTAGCGACAACAATAATATTTGGAAGTTCAGCTGCATTAGCTGCAAATTATAAAGTGGAATATCAAACGGGAGTTGCGGTTACAGAAGACCTTTCTCCAGTAAGAGTGGCATATAACGGAGATCTTATTCCTCAAGAAATGCCATCAGTTGTAAAAAATGCAAGATCATTAGTACCAGTAAGATACTTAGCAGAAGCTTCAGGCGCTGCAGTTGCTTGGGATCAAGCATCATCAACAGTTACAATATCTAAAGATGGAAGAACTGTTCAGCTTACTATAGGAAGCCCTACTGCATATATCGATGGAAATGCTGTATCAGTTACTGATGGAGTTGCTCCAGTACTTGTTAATGACTGTACTCTAGTTCCTTTAAGATTTGTTTCTGAAGCACTAGGACTAAATGTGGATTGGGATGCTGCTAACTTTGTAGCAATTGTTTCTTCGCCAGACTATGTTCCACCGGCAGAAGGTTATCAATTTGCTGTAGCTGCGCAAACAGCACAAGAAGGAGGAACTGTTTATACTCAGTACAATATGACTTTTGAGCAAATGGTTCAAGCGCAAGCAAACAGACTTACTACAATCAACCGTGGTGGCGGCTGGGTACAAGCTACTACTGATGAGATAAGACAATATCTTGATGTTTCAAACATAGCACCTGGTTCAGACCAGTACTTCCAGTTCTTAGACTTATCTAAGCCAAGTGGAATATCAGCTGATGAATTCAATAAAATCCTTAGAGGTAGCCTTTCAGGAATGGGACAAGCATTCGTAGATGCGGCTAATCTTTACGGAATAAATGATGCTTACTTAGTAGCTCATGCTATATTAGAAACAGGTAACGGTTCATCTAAATTAGCTAATGGTGGATCAATGCCTAATGGAAGAGCTATATACAATATGTATGGTTACAGAGCTGTAGACTCTGATCCAGTAGGAGAAGGTTCAAGATTTGCATATCAAGAAGGATGGTTTACACCATATGATGCAATAGTTGGTGGTGCTAAGCACATCAGAGAAAGATATATAGGTCAAGGACAAAACACTCTTTATAAAATGAGATGGAACCCTGATATAAACAACATATGGAAACAATATGCTACAGATATCAGATGGGCTAGTGTTCAGGTTAAAAACATAAAAGCTATTTATGATTCATGTCCTCAACACGTACTTAGCTTTGACGTTCCTGTTTATCAATAATCGATAAGCAACAATCAATATTAAATGATTTACAGTTTATAAGAAATAATATATACCAATTAAATTGCATAAGAGGTCGGGTGGTTTTTAATTCAAAAGCTGCCTGGCTTTTTTTATCGCCATTATAGACAATATACCCTTAATATTGTATTAATAACAAAAAGCTGAAGACTGCTTGCAAATGATTTAACTCAAACGCAAACGGCCTTCAGCTTTATATTGTTAATTATTTATTATCTTGTGGAACCCTTAATTATCTTCAGGATTCACCATTGTTATTGTCTTGGATTATTATAATAGATTCTCCAGTCTCTTTCTGACTTCATCTAAGAATTCTTCTGAATTTACAGCTCTTTTCTCTTCGACTTCTGAAAGAGAAATCAAGTCCTTAGTCATTACTCCCTCTTCTATAGTCTGAATAGAAGCTTTCTCTAAACTGTCAGCAAACCTCACAAGCTCATCAATACTGTCAAGCTCTCCTCTTTTTCTAAGAGCTCCTGTCCATGCGAATATTGTCGCCATAGAGTTAGTAGAAGTTTCTTCACCTTCAAGATGTCTGTAGTAATGTCTTTGTACAGTTCCGTGAGCAGCTTCATACTCATAGTTTCCTTCTGGTGAAACAAGAACTGAAGTCATCATAGCTAAACTTCCAAAAGCTGTTGCAACTAGATCAGACATAACATCTCCATCATAGTTTTTACAAGCCCAAACCATTCCACCTTCAGATTTAACAACTCTTGCTATAGCATCATCTATAAGAGTATAGAAGTATGAAATTCCTGCATCTTCAAATTTAGACTTATATTCGCTGTCATAGATCTCTTGGAATATATCCTTGAATCTGTGGTCATATGTTTTTGATATAGTATCCTTAGCAGCAAACCATAAGTCCTGCTTAAGATCTAGTGAATAGTTAAAGCATGATCTTGCAAAGCTCTCTATAGACTTATCTATATTGTGCATTCCAAGAACTACTCCCGGTCCATCAAATTCATGAACTAATTTCTTTGTTTCATTCCCGTTTTCATCAGTAATAAGTAATTCTACTTTTGCCGGTCCTTCAACTCTATGCTCCACATCCTTGTATATATCTCCATAAGCATGTCTTGCGATCGTAATCGGCTTTTTCCATGGTTTAACGAATGGCTTTATGCTGTCAACGATTATAGGAGCTCTGAAAACTGTACCGTCTAATATAGCTCTTATAGTTCCATTTGGACTCTTCCACATTTCCTTAAGGTCATATTCATCCATTCTTGCTGCATTAGGAGTGATTGTAGCACATTTTACACCTACTCCATATTTTTTTATAGCTTCTGCCGCATCAACAGTTATCTTATCATCTGTTTCATTTCTCTTTTCAAGTCCTAAATCATAATACTCTGTCTTCAGATCTACATAAGGCTTTATAAGCTTATCTTTTATCATTGCCCAAAGAACTCTTGTCATTTCATCTCCGTCAATCTCAACTAACGGGTTCACCATTTTAATCAAATCTATTCCTCCTCTTAAGCTCTTAATCTGTATTCTATACTAATTATAGCAAAGAATCGTGCTATATCCCAATCAGAATTTAAAAAAGATTCCCATAAACTCTAAATCAGAGTAATGAGAATCTTCTATTATATATTAAAGATAGTACAGGTAACCAAATAATAATATTATTCTGTAGCTAAACTATCAAAATATCCCTGAACAAGTACTATAGGAGTTCCTTTGTCTCCACTTCCTGATGTTAAGTCAAATAGACTTCCTAAAAGGTCTGTAAGCTGTCTTGGAGTTGTTCCAAGCTTTGCAGCCTCATCTGATGATGTAGAAGCATCTTTATTTGCTCTGATTTTTTTCTTCATCTCTTCCATCATAGCTTCGCTGTCTACTCCATCCATTTCATTATCAGCTATATACTTAAGCTTAATTTCATTTGGAGTTCCAATTAGTCCATTTGTAAATCCTGGTGAAACTATCGGGTCAGCGAGTTCCCATATCTTTCCTACTGGGTCTTTGAAAGCTCCATCTCCATAAACCATAACTTCAATAGTCTTTCCTGTTTTTTCCTTAAGTTCTTCCTGAATTTTTTGAACTATATTGTCACAATCTCTTGGGAACAGCTTAACAGTCGTATCTGTTGCTCTGTTTGATCCTAAAAGACCAAATTCTTCATTATATCCTCTACCGTCAACTGGTTCACTAACTATATCGTCTAAACCGTAAATAGTTTTAGCTCCCGCTGATTTTAGGATTCTTTTCGTTCTAGTTCTCTCATGTATATTTGCAACTAATATTTCATCAGTGTATTTTAAAGCATCTTGAGCTCTATTTGTCAGATAAATCTTTATATTATCATTCACACCTAATTCTCTATACATTCTAACGTAATCAATTCCTGTAAAAGGATGCTTCACTTCTTCTCCAAAAAGCTCTCTGTACTTTTCTTCTGTAAGTAGGTCAGAGTAAGGATCAACACCTTTTGCATCCATTTCATCTATATCCATTAAATGGTTTCCAACTTCATCACTTGGATAATTTAAGAACAGATGAACATTCTTGCCTGTTTGAGCTATAGCTTCAAGCACAACAGCAAATCTATTTCTACTAAGGATTGGGAACATGACTGCTATGTCATCACCTTTGAATTTACTGTTTATATCATTTACAATATCAGAAACTTTAACATAGTTACCTTGAGCTCTAGCAACTAATGACTCTGTTATACCAACAACGTCTTTATCTCTTAATTCAAAACCTTCACATTCTGAAGCCTCTAGAACTGAATTAACTACTATTTCTGTTATATTGTCTCCTTCTTTTACTATAGGGGCTCTTAGTCCTCTAGCAACCGTACCTACACATCTTTTTGACATAATAAATTGCTCCCTTCATCTTTAATTACATATATTATTTTATATCAAATCCGGACATAATTCAATATTTTTGAAAAAATTTTCGTATTTTCACTAATTTTTTTCTATCTTCTATATAGCTTATACAACTAAAAAAATATTTCCGTGATTATCAATAGTTAATGTGATTTCTATAGTTTTTTTCTATTGGTTGATTAGATATACATATGGTAATCTGAAATTTAGAAATAATACAAATAAGAGGTGATATATTGAACAGTTTATTAAAGAGAATACCTCTCCCTATCACTGGACTGATGCTAGCTATATTTGCACTAGGCAATCTGATCCAAAGCTACGGAGAAGTGTTCAGAAGTATTGCTGGGGCTATTGGGCTTATTATATTCATCGCTGTGATACTAAAAATAGCCATCCATCCTTCTATTATCAGAGAAGAACTCAGTAATCCAATAGTTTTCAGCGTTTTTCCTACTTTTTCAATGGGAATGATGCTACTTGCAACATATCTTAAACCATATAATGATGGTCTAGGGTTTGGTATTTGGATTATTGGTGTAATCCTTCACGTTATTTTGATTTTGATATTTTCTGCTAATCATTTGCTCAAATTCAATATCAAAAAAGTCTTTCCATCATGGTTTATAGTGTATGTCGGTATAGTTGTTTCATCAGTTACTGCTCCTGCCTTTAAAATGCAGAGTTTCGGTAGAGTCGCATTTTACTTTGGACTTGTTTCTTATATAATACTGATGATAATCGTAATAAAAAGAGTTTTCTTTGTGAAAGATATACCAGAACCTGCTACACCGACTTTAATCATATTTGCAGCTCCAGGGAGTCTTTGCCTGGCAGGTTATCTTAATTCTTTTGAACAGATAAATATGGTGTTGTTCTTATCAATGCTAGTAATATCTCAGATAATCTATTTCTTAGTTTTATTTAAGCTTATAAAACTTGCGAGACTGAAGTTTTATCCAAGCTTTTCAGGCTTTACATTCCCACTTGTAATTTCAGCAATCTCACTGAAATTATCCAATGGTTTTCTTGTAAACTCTGATAGAGCAATACCAGCACTTAAGTATTTGGTTAAGTTTGAAGAAATAATTGCTTTATTAATAGTTATTTTTGTGCTTATCTATTATCTGAAGTTCATTTTTGATAAAACAGAAAATTAATCAGACAAATAGAATAATCCTCCAGTAAAGCGAACTGCATAAATCAATTGAAGATAAATTACATCTTCTGATGATTGTTCACATATACTGGAGGATTTTATCTTTATACTTTATAGAACGGAATATAACTTTTCAAAAAGCTATAATTTCTATTTATCTTCTACTTCTACTACACCATCTTCTATCAGTTTATCTGCAACCCACTCGGCAACTCTACCAGTGATCTCTATGCAGTGCTGTCTTCTCTCTGGGCTTTGAAAATTGTCTCCCGCCCACTGCTTCGTTATAACTCTACAGCAAGTAGCTCCATATTCATCTTTAACGAAATCGTGCAGAGCTGCTGCTATAGGAAACATCTTTTCATTCATAGGCTCTCCATGAACTCTTCCATAAGCCATACCTAAAGCCATCTGTCCACCGCTAACTGCTCCACATAAGCATCCTCTTTTCCCCATTCCAATAGGAAACCCTGAAGCCATCTTAACAATATCATCACTGTATGGCTTTCCTAATAGATCGTTTATTGTCTGAGCAACTGCCTCAGAACAGAAAAACTCTCCTCTTGCAAAATAACCTTCTGCCTCATCTTTAACTTTCTTTAATAATTCTTCCCTAGTCATAGTGATCCTCCCTAATAAGTCATAATTTGATTCTATATTATAGAATCTCTGCATTCAATAAAGTACCGCTTTAAACTGTATTGATTTTTATGATACATATTCACTCAGGTATTTGTTTTTGTAATTATATTATTTTAATTTTCTTATATATAAATA
This sequence comes from uncultured Clostridia bacterium, assembly GCA_964489735.1. Lineage (GTDB taxonomy): Bacteria > Bacillota > Clostridia > Tissierellales > Gottschalkiaceae > Andreesenia. The sequence continues at coordinate 72,423 of CAZBAL010000005.1, forward strand.
TTCTTCAATCAAAACCAAATAGAAACATAAAAATTAACCTCCAGGAAAATGAGAAGCCATGTGACTTTACTCTTATCCTGGAGGTTTTATAATCTTAACCAAATATTCAATTTTTCTGACTTAATCCATCTTCTATCTGTATTTCTCATCTACTGTTTCATTAAAAAGCTGTCTAAAATACGATGGATCCATACTCACATTTTTATGCTTTCCTATTAAATGCTTTCTTGCCATTTCCTTTGTGTAGTTTTCAAGCTTTAATATTTTGAAGTTTACCCATCTTCCGCTTGGAGACTCTTCAAAATAGGTAACTGTCGGCAACATCTTTACATTTTCTATCGATTTGCTATCTCCCTTTTGAACAAAGTCAAATGTTGCTGTATATCCTAACATATTATCTCTGTTATACATTGCCGATACATAGTTCCCCGTTGAATATATAACTAATGTCTTATGTCCACTTTCATTGACCAGCTCTTCTATTGGACCGATAACATGAGGATGAGTACCTAATACTACGTCAACACCCAGTTTACTAAATAATCTAGCATACTTTCTCTGAAATTCACTCTTTCCTATTAAGTTTTCCTCTCCCCAGTGAGCTGAAACCAAGGTAAAATCACTTATCTCTTTAGCTTTCTTTATGTCATTCCTGATCTTCTCATCATCAAAGTATCTGACTCTCCAGTCTGTGTCAGGCTTTATTCCATTTGTTCCGTATGTATAGCATAGAATCGCAATCCTCACACCGTTTTTCTCTACAACGGGTATTCTTTCACTATCTTCTTTCGTAGAAAATGCGCCATCTACATCAATTCCTATGTCTTCCCATATCTTTAAGGAGCTAGTAACAGCCTTAGATCCCTTGTCTAATATATGATTATTTGCAATATTGACAAAATCAAAACCTAAGTCCTTAACATCCTGAGCCATATCCTCCGGAGTATTAAAAGCTGGATATGTAGAAATTCCAAACTCATCACCCGCAATCATAGACTCCTGATCGATATATGATATATCCTTGCTCTTAATCATATCCT
>CAZBAL010000005.1:73562-91405 GCA_964489735.1 uncultured Clostridia bacterium
GCAATCATAGACTCCTGATCGATATATGATATATCCTTGCTCTTAATCATATCCTTTACATCTTCATAGATTGGTTTAAAGTCGTAGGTTCCATCTTGTTTCATCGCATCCTTATATATGGTGTCATGAATCAGATTGTCACCTACCCCCATAAAGCTCACTCTCTTTTCAATCTGGGCATTCTCTATACTATCTTTTGTTTCTGACTCTCCATCAATGCCTTCTCTTGAATCTCTATCCAGTCTAGATCCGTCCATTTCCTCAGATGCTGATATGACTGAGTATCCATTCTTCATCCCACTATCTTTGATAAAATTATCTCCAAAAAACACAAGAGCCATTATTGATATTGATACTCCAACTAAAACACGCTTCAGTCGATTCCTTTTGCCTAAATAACCTCCTGCTAAACCTAAAAATCCTAACAGAAAAACAATAACTTCTTTAATCTTCATCACCTTCCAATATGGTCACTATAATAACTGCTATATAAATCTCCTATCATTACTGATTCATAAGTGTTTGAAAATATTATGTATCAATTCAAATAATAACAGAGTATGCCATATATGTAAACAATACCCTCATATAACTTGATCTTTATAACCTTATAAACGAAATAAAGCTAAATCTATACTGACAATGATTATTTATTTCCAATATAATGCTGTCCTCTGTCTATAAATTCTACGTTTTCGGGTAATAAAATAATACAGACTGGTAACTACATATATTTAATAATCATTCACTAATGTCTGTACAAAATTTATTATTAGAAAGAAGGGGAAAGTTATGAAAAAAATATTGTTACTGATCTTATCACTGCTTATTTTGACTGCTTGCGGAAACGATGATTCAAAAAAAGGTCCCATGGTAATTCAAGAGGTAAATAAGCAGTCAACTGTAAAAGAACAGCTGAAACTTGGGGATACCTGGGAGATTCCTGGATTTTTGAAGCTAACTGTAGACTCTGTTAAAACAACTTCTGAAAAGAGTCCTTTTTATGAAAAGCCAACTGAACAAGTTGTCATTGTCAGATATACTTATGAAAACCTGGGTCTAGACTTTAATGAAGATGGAATTATTATTATGGAACCAAACTCTGTAGTAGATGGTGCTGGAAAAACAGCTCATAGGCATCCATTAATTATGGAACACACTCCAGAATCTATACAAATCGGTGAATCATCCACTGTTGATGTTCCCTATAGATTATCTGAAAAATCGGATGAAATAAAAGTTTCATTTCATATTCTTACCAAAAAAGTGTCATCTGATGAAGATATTTATGCTGTCGATTTTATATGCCCAGTTGATAAAAATGAGTAGATTTATATCTGTTTTTAAAAAATTGAAGTGCATAAAGTTAATTATCGATTTATGTGGATGAATGTTCGAATTATGTACATCATAAACATTAATAAAATTATGAGAAAGAAGGGGAGTCTTGTGAAAAAATTATTTTTTATATTATTATCAGCACTCATTCTGACAGCGTGTGGTAATAGTAAAAACATTGAAAAAACTAACTCAGGGGACACACACCAGGAACTTAAACCGGGTGAAGTATGGAGAGTGCCGGAACAATGGCAATTGACCATAAACTCTGTCAAGTCTACTGAAAAAAGATCACAGGTTAAAGAAGATATCGTTGATGTTATAATAGTAAATTATACATACCAGAACTTAGGATATGATACTAAAAGCGATCTTATATTTCAATCTCTACCTGTTGAATATGGAAAAGACAATAAAACCGCTAAGCATTATCATATAGATAGTTCCTACGATAAACCTGAATTCACTCCTATTGGTGCTGTTTGTGAAACTGAGGTTTTATATGCTCTAGATGAAAAAACTGATGAAGTCAAAATCAAACTCGAAAAGGATGGCGATGGAATCAACGATAATTACAAACATACAGCTGTGTTCACTTGTCCCGTATCTAAATAAAACAATCCTCCAGGAATTTTATGTTTTCTAGTTCCTGGAGGATTATTATCTGATTTTTTCAGCCAAGTATATCTGCTTTTAACACATGTTATTTTAACATGCAGCAATCTTTATATTTCCTAGTTTCCTTTTTTAATAACTAATTCATCTTCTTCCTTATCAATCAATATTCTATCACCATCTGAGATCTGTCCAGAAATTATTTTCTTACCAAGTTCAGTCTCCACAAATCTCTGAATATATCTTTTAATCGGTCTTGCCCCATAGATGTGAGAATAAGCATTATCCAAGATATAGTCCTTTGCACTTTCAGTTATCTCAACCATCATATCCTTGTCTATAAGTCTTTCTCTTATTTCATCTATAATAAGCTCAATAATCTCATAAACAGCCTCTTTACCAAGTGGTCTGAACATTATTATATCATCTATACGGTTTAAGAACTCCGGTCTGAAGCTTGATTTCATTATATCCATAACTTTTTCTTTAGCATCTTCAGTTATATTTCCACCTTCATCGATTCCCTCTATCAGATAATCTGATCCGATATTGGAAGTCATTATTATGATTGTGTTTTTAAAATCAACTGTTCTACCCTGATTATCTGTAAGTCTTCCATCATCAAGCACTTGTAATAGTATATTAAAAACATCCGGATGAGCTTTTTCAATCTCATCAAATAAGATTATGCTATATGGTTTTCTTCTAACTGCCTCTGTAAGCTGTCCGCCTTCATCATATCCGACATACCCTGGAGGTGCTCCTATAAGTCTCGATACAGAGTGCTTTTCCATATACTCTGACATATCGATTCTTACGATGTTTCTTTCAGAGTCGAAAAGTGAAGCTGCAACAGTTTTTGCTAATTCTGTCTTACCAACACCTGTCGGTCCTAGGAATATAAATGAACCAATAGGCTTATTTATATCTTTAAGTCCTGCTCTTGCTCTAATTACAGCATCTGATACATTCTTAATAGCCTCATCCTGCCCTATTACTCTTTCTCTTAATATTGACTCCAATTGCAGAAGCTTCTGTCTCTCACCTTCAACAAGTTTTGTTACTGGAATTCCTGTCCATTTTCCTACTATTTCTGCTATATCTATATCTGAAACTTCTTCTTTAAGCATTGAGTTTTCTTTATCTTTTTCTATAGACTTAGCCTCTTCCAACTCGTTTTCAAGATCTTTTAGCTTTCCATATCTAAGTCTGGCTACTCTTTCTAAATCGTACTCTCTTTCAGCATACTCTATTTCGAGTTTTACACTGTCTATCTCTTTCTTTAAATCAGAGATCTTGTTTATAGCTTCTTTCTCTACATTCCATTGAGCTTTTAGAATATTTGCATCCTCTTCCAGTTCTGATATCTCTTTCTGTATATCATGAAGTCTTTCTTTTGAACGCTCGTCTGTTTCTCTTTTCAGCGACTCAGCCTCTATCTGAAGCTGAAGTATCTTTCTGCTCAGTTCATCAATTTCAACTGGCATAGAATCAATTTCCATCTTAAGCATAGCTGCAGCCTCATCCATTAAATCGATAGCTTTATCTGGTAAAAATCTGTCTGTAATATATCTGTCCGATAGATTTGCAGCTGCTATTACTGCTGAGTCTGCTATTCTTACACCATGGTGAACCTCATATTTTTCTTTTATACCTCTTAATATTGCAATAGTATCCTCAACAGTCGGCTGATCAACTATTACCTTCTGGAATCTTCTTTCAAGAGCTGCATCTTTCTCAATATATTTTCTATATTCATCAAGAGTTGTCGCTCCTATACAGTGAAGCTCTCCTCTAGCAAGCATAGGTTTTAATATATTTCCAGCATCCATTGCTCCATCAGTTTTACCAGCACCAACTATAGTGTGGATTTCATCTATGAACATTATTATCTGTCCATCGGCTTCTTCAACCTCTTTTAAAACAGCTTTCAGTCTTTCTTCGAACTCTCCTCTGAATTTAGCTCCTGCAATAAGTGCACCTAAATCTAGCGAATAAATAGTTTTGTCTTTAAGTCCTTCCGGAACATCTCCGTTTACTATTCTCTGTGCAAGTCCCTCAACTATTGCAGTTTTACCAACACCTGGTTCCCCTATCAATACTGGATTGTTCTTAGTTCTTCTAGAAAGAATTCTAATCGAGTTTCTGATTTCACTATCTCTTCCAATTACGGGATCTATTTTTCCCGCTCTGGCCTCTTCACATAAATCTCTTCCATATTTCTCTAACACTTCATACATATCTTCAGGATTAGTTGAATTCACTTTGTTATCTCCTTTTATCCTAGTCATATATTCTTTAAATCTCTTTTCATCTATACCATACTTCTTAAAATATTCCTGAGACATAGATGACTTATCTCTAATCATGGCAATATAGAGATGCTCAACACTTACGTATTCATCTCCCATGCTTTCAGCAATTGTTTCAGCATCTAGTATTATCTTATTGAAAGTTCTGGATGCGTATGGGTTCTGAGCCCCACTTCCCTGAATTTTAGGTAGTCTATCTATCTTTGACTTTAAATCTGATCTTACAGAATTTAAATCTATATTCATCAAACTGTATATTCTCGGTATAAATCCATCTGATTGATTTAGAAGTGCATAGTTTAAATGAATATCTTCTATCTGCTGATTGTCATTTCTAAGTGCTTCATTATTAGCTGCCTGTATAGCTTCTATTGATTTCTGTGTAAATTTTTCTATATTCATATTAACACTCCTCCTATCATAATCTGCCCAGACTCTTAGTTGATCAAGTCTAAGGTATTTATGCTTAATGTTTATTTTTAATTAGTTTTACTTTGACTTTCTTTGACCTTAGTATTATTATACCATTCTAATATTATTTTTCAATAGATTTCAACCAAATTTTATAAAAAAACTACAAATTTAAATAGAAATTCATGTATAAATTGTACCAGTTTCTATATCTAATGCTAATATTCATAAAAAAGGACCTGAATTGCCGTTTTTCTGCAGTTCAAGTCCTAAGTTTGTTATTCTACTTTATCGTAAGTATTCTACCTCTTTTTAAATAAGATATATTATCTATCAATGAATAGTCTCCTGTAACCACTGTCAAATCAGCCGATTTGGTAAAGACAACAATTGATATCTTCTCATCTTCTGCTAACTTCTTAAGATTTTTATAAACCTCTGTTCTGTTTGATATAGAGTCTATAATATCTTTAATTATAATAACCTCACATGGCCTTATCAATCCTTTTAACAGTATGAGTTTATTATACTCTTCCTCTGTCATATCAGAATAATGCTTTTCAACCAACTCTTCAGTAACTCCTGCTATATCAGACTTCTCTCTTAACAAATCCTCATCAAACTTAAAGGATTTAACCAATCCGAACATTCTCATCTGCAAATACATATTCTGCTTAACAGAAGTATCTCTTATGAGTCCATTTTCCGGTATTATTGCACTTACATAGTTTCTACGGAACTCATACTCATCAATATCCAATATATTTACTCCATTACATAACACTTGACCTTCATAGCTATTTTTTAATCTAAGCATTATATCTATCAGAGCATTTGCTTCTTCCTCAGATTTGTATATCAGTGTATAAATCTGACCTGAGAAGAAATTCATATTTATGCTCTTTAACGATACATTATCATCATTCATGCTCAAGTTTTTTAATAATAAATCAGACATTTGTCACCTCATATTATGGAATATATTTTTCTTTGCATCCACAAAGAACATGATATTGAAGAAAACCCCAGCTACTAACGCTGAAGTAAATCCAACAAATATAGGGCTGAATGAGTAGACTCCTGAGTAGATTCCCCATCCGAACATTCTTGACAGGAAAGCCCCTATAAACTTCCATAAAACCATTCCAAATACCACTCCATACACCATCATCCCTGTGCTTTCAACAATCTCTATTATTACCGATCCCTTAAACCTTCCACCTGAGTAGTGAATTATTCTCATTTCTTCCATTTTATTGTCTAACATTTTTTTCTCAATGGCTAGCGCCAGTCCTATTTCGGTAAATGCTACAAATATTATGAGCACAGTTGATGCGAAATAGATTGATCTGAGCATATTTATATTATTAATTGAGTATTCTATAGTGTGAAATATTACCTGATCCGACTTAATTTTATTTTTTAATGCCATTTTTTTAAACGCATCAAAATCATCTTTGTCATTGAGATAATACGAAACTTCAGTAACCAGATTACTGTCACCTAAAATTTTACTAAGTGTGTTTATCGGTGCAAATGCAACTCTGTTTTTATCGTATAGAGTATCCATTCTGCTATCATAAAGATTGTCTCTGTAAATCCCTATTACTTCGAACCTTTCATTTGATATCCCACTTTTTTCATCTCCAGCGGCATATTGTAAATTGATTTCATCACCAATATCAAGCTTGTTTTTTCAGCATACTGTTCATTTATTATTATAACTCTGCCCATATTACTGCATTCATATCTGCTGTAGAATCTACCCTTTACTAATGCTCTCTGACCGTTTCTGAAACCTCTGATTCCATCTCTTGACTCATCTCCGAAAACTTGTAAATATCCACCGCTGTCATCTTCATTGTCAACTTTAAGCTTTAAAATAGTCCTATAGTTTATCCCTCTCAATATGCTTTTATCTTCAATATCCAGAGTATCATCCTTGCTTATAAAACTAAATTCCACATCATTTACATCTCCACTAAGCTCTCTATCAGATCTCTGAACAATTTCGGTCTCCATATTCCGGGTTATTTCTCTCAGATTCATACGAATGAATCTCGTGGCTGTTGGAAGCAAAAATATTACTGTAAAGCAGAGTGCTAATCCAATATTCAGTCTATTGTCTCGTCTGAATAGTATCATAACTCCACCTCCTGTTTCATAGGAAATGCTATATAAAATTGACTTCCTTCATTTTCTTTGCTCTCAACCCATATTACTCCACTCATAAGATCAACAACTTTTTTTACTAAAGCTAATCCTATCCCATGTCCATCTTTTTTCGACTCTTTTATTCTGTAGTAAGGCTCAAAGATGTATTTGATATACTGCGGATCCATTCCCTTTCCATAATCCTTAACCTTAAGTAAAACAGAATTTAATGTTTCTTCAATTTCAACAATTATTGGTGTGTCTTTATAACCATATTTTATAGAATTATCCAGTAGATTACATATGCATCTATATATCCAAACTTCTTTCCCGTATATCTCTTCCACTCCGTCTTCCGGTATTATCAGTTCAATATTGCTGTTCTTGATGCTGTATTCATCAACAGCTCTTGCTGCAACGATAGCCAAATCCACTCCTGTAAGTTCCACATCTTTTATTCTTCTGCTAGATGAAAGCAAAAGCATATCCTCAACAGTATTGCCTAGCACACCTATATACGATTTGATATCACCACTGCTATTGTTCAGCTGTGCTTTAGTGCTCAATATGGCCAATGAATTTCTTAGCTCATGGGTTGCAAAAGAGTTAAAAGTCTCTACATCTTCATATATAGCATTCATCCTTTCAGAGATATTATTGCATTCCAAAGCCAAATTTCCTATCTCTTCATCTTGAATATCACGCTGTTTACAAGGCTCTCTGAAGTTCATATTTGATATGAACTCCGACGCTCTTTTAAGGGGTACTATCGTTATATTGGATATATACAAGCTGAGCATTATTGCGAGTACAAACAGCATCAGCACATGCATACTCAGAATGGAATAAAAGCTATATTTAAGCACACCACTGACATTTCCATGGTGATGATGATCTTGACCTAATCTAAAAGATGATTCCTCTCCCTGGAATACTACTCCCTTGTAATTGATATGGAAGTGTTCGTGTCCCTCGAGCTGAAATAAATTGGTAAATATATAAACTACCGAAATTATTATTAAAACGACAAATATCAGCATCAAGAAAATAATCCTTTTTCTTATTTTGTGCATATCCTATAACCAATACCTTTAGTTGATTCTATAAGATTTTCATCACATACCTTTTTCAGTTTTCTCCTTATATTTGCAATATGAACCTTTACAACATTAGAAAACTGATTGAACTCTTCATCCCATACATGCTCAATTATTTCTTCAGCAGTTGTATACCCTGGATGCTTTTCCAATAAGTACTCAAGAATGTCGAACTCTTTAGCCGTAAGAGGAACTTCCTCATCTTTCAGTTTTACTATTCTAGTAGATGGATCTAGCGAGATATCTCCAACTTTAAGTGTAGTCTTAGTTCTGCCGTGGTACCTTCTTATTAAAGCATGAATTCTTGCTCGTAACTCATCTAATTCAAACGGCTTAGTCATATAGTCATCCGATCCGCTATCCAGCCCTTCAATCCTATTTTCTATACTGCTTCTGGCAGTCAACATAATTATTGGTGTATCTATATTGTTTTCCCTGAAAGTTTTACATATTTCGACTCCATCTTTATCTGGTAAATTAAGGTCAAGGACTATGGTATCATAACTATTGTTAAGCCCTCTATATTCTCCACCTTCGCCTGTATATTCAGCCTCCACAATAAAACCCTTACTCTCCAGTCCTTCTTTCATGCTCTTAACCAGTTCTATTTCATCTTCAATAATTAATATCTTCATCTCAACCCTCTTCTCTTTCACTATTTTGTTGAAAACATATCTAGAAATTCAAATATTATATCCTTGTTTTTTACAGCCACATAAATTCTCTATAACTCCCATTGTAACATAATTACGTGTGAAATGCACAAGTGTGTGGACGATAAGAATTATCACCTTAAATTTGAAAAAATATTTTTATAACATACTATCCATAGCTTTATTATGGTAGTATTATTATAATATAATTACCATAATTTTTTAAATATTTTTAGAAATTTATAAGCTTAATATAAAAAAATAGGACTCTATTTCTTAGATTATTTAACAAATACTTAAGTGAGGGGATATTATGAAAATAGATAATGGTCTCATACATATTTACACAGGAGACGGAAAAGGGAAAACTACAGCGGCAATCGGGCAAGGTATTCGCTCAGCTGGCAATGGACTGAATGTATATATGGTTCAATTTTTGAAAACATATGAAACTGGTGAGCTCAAAATAATAGATAAAATTGATAATTTCTCAGTGTTCCGATTTGAATCAAAGAAAGACTTTTTTTGGAACCTCAATCATGAACAGAAAGTTAAACTAAGGCAAGAAACAGATACTGCAATAAAATTTATTTCAGAAACTGTTTCACAAAATAGGTGTGATGTCTTAATTTTAGACGAGGTCTTTGGTTCACTAAAAAACGGTCTCATAGATATAGATGAACTTATATCTATATTGAAAAACAAGCCGAAAAATATTGAGATAATAATGACTGGAAGAGATGCTCCTAATGAAATAATCGAGCTGGCCGACTATGTAAGTGATATAAAGATGGTCAAGCATCCATTTCAAAAGGGAATCGGCTCAAGAAAGGGAATCGAATATTAATTGAATAATGGGCTAAAAATAAGCTCAAAAAAAGTCTATAGTATTCCTCTATAGACTTTACATATTCTTTGAATAAAACTCAACAACCAGTGAGTCTGTAACAATTATAGGAACTTCCTCTCTTTCAGGCTCCCTTGCAAGTTTCCCTTCAAACTTCTCTCTATCTACACTGATATAAACAGGTGCATCCTTTGCTGTCATAATATTGTTTTTAAAAAGATCTATCGCCTGGGATTTTTCCTTTAGACTGACTGTATCTCCAACAGATACAACGAATGATGGTATATCAACTTTTTTCCCATTTACCTTGATATGACCATGAACTACCATCTGTCTTGCTTGTCTTAAAGATGATGCTAGTCCTATCCTATATACTATATTATCCAGTCTCTTCTCTAAAGATTTTACAATTGCATTACCAGTTAAATCATCAGATTTGAATGCCTGCTTCACATACTTCAGCATCTGTTTTTCCATAATACCATAGTATGCTTTTAACTTTTGTTTCGCATTGAGCTGTTTACCATATTCTGACATCTTCCTTTTTTCTGCCGTTCCTCTTTTTAGTGCTTTGGGATGGTCAAATATATTGACACCAAACTTTCTACATAATTTAAATCTAGGTCCCATCTGTTTAGCCATGATTTCACTCCTTTGATTTGTTTTCGCAAACAACAAACTCTCTATTTAATTAAAATAGAGAGCTCGAAGTTTACTGAAGTATATCTATATTACTTAAATACATATTTTTTATTTTGCTGATAGTTTTATTAAGAGGCACTCCATTTAAGGTGTTTTCTACCACTATATTTCTAGAGAGATCATACAAACCAAATATCTCACTAGCAATCTCCAGCCTGTCATAGACTTTCCAGTATCCACTGAAAATACATTCTTTACAGCTCAGAAATCCTTCAACATCACATGCTGGAATACCTAAAAACAATCCTATCTCATGTGGAAAGTCATTTTCCGTTATTCTATTCTTAATTTTTGTGAGCATTTCTGAAAGATTCAGGCCTTTATAACCTTCTTTATACAGTATTTCCCTGCAATCTCTGAAGTTTAAATACCTTTCAAGTGAATCCTTATTATATACGAATATAAGACTCTTTTTCGCGCAAGATCTCAACTTGAAATAGTCAAAGCCCATCTCATAAAGTTTTTCTTCGTATAATCTGACAAGTCTTTTCTCTTGTTCAGCACTTACTGTGATAGTGGATGATGGTTTAATTCCCGTTATAACTGGTGATAGAAAATATATCAAAAATGAATCTATATGTTCTTCTCTTTCAAAACTATTTATTTCTAAGAAGAACTCTTTTCTTCTATTAGGAAACTCGGTAATAACAGTTTCCATATCTGTTACTTCGTTCATCTCTTATTTTACTATTTCGGCTCCATATTTTTTACAATCTTCCACAGAATCACCTTCAGGAGTCAGATTAACGATCAGTCCATCTCCAACAACTTTAGCTCCGAATCCCTCTATCTGTTCTTTCCATTCTTCCATCCATTGACCTTCTCCCCAGTCATACGAGCCGAATAATCCGATGGTCTTTCCTGACAGTTTATCCTTAACAGAATCTATATATTCCTCTATAGCCGGTTCTAACTCTTCCGCTCCCATAGATGGGCATCCAAATGCCAATAGATCTGAATCAACCGAAGTAGAATCTGCTGAAGACACTTCTATAACTTCACAGTCCGCACCTGCAGCCGAAGCTCCTTCCTTTATATATTCTGCCATTTGCTCAGTATTTCCAGTTCCACTCCAATAAATAATATTTAATTTAGCCATTAACAGCTTCCTCCTTAGATAATTTAATATTAATTTTGATATTGATTTTCATTTCTGTTTATATTATACTATCATTACAATAAGTTTTTTGTAAAAAATCTATTATCTTTTTATAAAAATCAACTATTAAAGAGAGGAAGTGAAAATTATGTCTTCAAATTACTTTGTTAATAAAGCTATAAGATATATTGAAGAAAACTACAGTAAGGATATAAATATCAATATTATGTCAGGAGTATTACATATTTCAGAAAGCCACCTTTCGTATTTATTTGTCAAACATACAGGCACAAGATTCTGCAGAACCGTGAACAATATCAGAGTAAGGGAAGCAAAAAAACTGCTAAAGAATACAGATAAATCAATTTCTTATATATCAAATGTTTGCGGGTATAAAAATCAGAGCTATTTTTCATATGTATTTAAAAACTGCACGGGTATAACTCCCCTGGAATATAGAAAAAGAGACAGAACATGATGTTCTGTCTCTTTAAATCTCTTTATGTTTCTCTAAATTAATATATTTAACCTTATATTAAAACCGAAACTCTTCTATTAGTAAGTTTCTTTGAATATTTCAAAGTGGTCTACTGGATGATCACATGCTGGACATGGATCTACTGCTTCCTTTCCTGTGTGAATATATCCGCAGTTGTTACACTTCCACTCTAATACTTCGTCTCTTTTGAAAACTCTGTCTTTTTCAATATTTTCAAGAAGTTTTCTGAATCTGATTTCGTGTCTTTCTTCAACTTCCGCAATTCTACTGAATACGTTAGCTATTTCTACAAAACCTTCTTCTGCTGCAATATCAGCAAATTCAGGATACATAACTGCTTGCTCTTCATGCTCACCTTCAGCTGCAGCTTTTAGGTTAGAAGCTGTATCACTGAAGTTTATAGGGAAATCCGCTGAAACTTTTAATGCCTCATCTTCAAGCTCTTCTCTAAGAAATTTGTAGAATCTCTTAGCGTGCTCTTTTTCGTTTAAAGCTGTTTCTGCAAAAATATTTGATATTTGAACATATCCTTCCTTTTTAGCTTGTGAAGCATAGTAATCATATCTCATTCTTGCTTGTGATTCTCCAGCAAATGCTGTTAATAGGTTTGTTGCTGTTCTTGTTCCTTTTAAACTCATTATTAAATTCCTCCTATTAATTAGTCTCAATATGCTCAAAATTTGTTCTGAAAATTCATTTAAGATGAGCATATATCCTTGCATATGATTATAACATAAATACCATTAATTCTCAAAACCACACTATATCTATCCTTTTACAGAGCCACCAGTTAAACCGCTTACCAAGAATTTCCTAAATAACAGTGCAACCACTGCAGGAGGTAGTATTGCCAATATTCCTGCAGCTGCAGTCAGACCATATTTAATAGAGTCTTTAGTCGTAAATTCTGACATAACCATAGACAGCGGTTTAGTCGCTTTAGAAGAAGCTAATATCAGTGGAATCTGGAATTGATTCCATGTCATAAGGAAAATAATCAATATTGCCGCAAATATTATAGTATACGAAATAGGAAGTATTATGTGTATCAATGTCTTTATTTTTCCGTATCCATCGAGAGCAGCTGCTTCTTCCAGCTCCACCGGTATAGTGTCAAAATAAGTGCTTATGACCCAGGTAGTCATAGGAAGAAAAGCTGATACATATACAACAGTTAGCCAAAAGACATTATCCAGAAAGCCATAGTCCGAAAATATCTTGTACAGAGGAATTATAGTTGTAAAAACCGGAATCACCATAGTAATCAGCAATGCATTTCTAACTATCTTTCGTCCTCTGAATCGAGTTCTTGACAGTGAATATGCCGCAAGAACTGCTACAGGTATTCCCAAAGCAATTGTAACCGCACAAGCTTTCAGTGAGTTTATTATTCCATTTCTAAGAAGCTTGCTATATCTATTCGAAGACTCGAATAAATTCTTATAATTATCCAATGTATAAGTAGTAGGTAAAAATTCTTTAGTATTTTTAAACATTTCTGCTTCAGTCGTCAAACTTACAATAAAAGACCACAAAATCGGTCCCAAAGTCAATATTATAAATATTATCACTACAAAATAATAGAGATACCCAGTCTTTTTCTTCATTTAAGCCACCTCTTTATCTCTGTACATGCTTCGTATATAGAATATTCCTAGTATTCCTGATATAAGCATTATTATATATGTCAGTGCCGATCCTAAACCGAAGTTCAAGAAAGTAAATGTAGTATTGTAGTTATAGACCAGCAATGTCTGTCCTATATGACTGAAGCCTGATAAAGCAACAATCTCATCGAACACATTTATAGCACCTATTGATGTGTTCGTCAATACAATCGCAAATGATGGAAGCAGAAGCGGCAATGTTATCCTGAAAAATGACTCAACCTGCCCAGCTCCATCTATACTTGCTGACTCATAAACTTCCCTTGGTATCGATTGAAGCGCTGATAAAAATATGATTGAGCAGAAAGGAATTACCCTCCAAGCTACTACGATAGACACAATTATCAGTAAAGTATTCCTGTTAGCTGTCCACTGAATAGGTTGATCAATCAACCCCAGTTTATATAGAAATTTGTTCGCTAATCCAAATCCCGGATAGAATATCCATCGCCATATGATACCATTTACAATTGGCGGAAGTGCCCAAGGCAGTATTGCAATTGCAGTGAGAATGCCATTTATCTTGGTTTCCTTGTTCAGCATAAGAGCGACTGCTAAACTCAGGGCCAAGGATATAGAAACAACAAGCACTAATATTATAAGCGTATTCATTAAGGAGTAAGAAAACTCACTTCCTTTCAGAATGCTCAAATAATTCTGTATTCCTATGAACTCCATATTCTCCGGCTCTGTAAGCTTAAACTTCTGTAAGCTATAAGTAAATGTCACTATAATTGGATAAAAAACAAATCCAATCATTATAATTAAAGTGGGAATAAGCATGAGCCAAGAAACTCCGCTTTTTTTCTTCATTTTAATCCTCTCCATAATTTAATATTATTTATATAGGAAATAGCGAGCCTTAATTAGCTCGCTATTTGAGAGTATGAAATTTATTCAATATTACTATTTAGCTAATTCTTTTATTTTTGCATCCATTTCATCGAATGCTTCCTCTGGTGTAGAATCCTCTATAGCCATCTTATTAATAGCATCGAATATAGCTTTACTCATTTCTGAGTAGTATTTTGGTACACCATTAGGGAATGGAGATTTAATCAGTTCTGATTCCTCTAACATTGCCCCTGTATTTTTAATTTTTTCTTCATTAATAAGCTTTTCTAAAACTGAAGTTCTAGTTGGTATTGAGCTGTTAGCTTCGTACAGTTTTTCCTGCATTTCAGGTGAGTTATACCATTTTACGAATTCCATAGCAGCTTCTTTGTTTTCAGAGAATGCCGATACTCCAAGACCTTCAGGCAGTGCAAATGTCTGTTTCGCAGTATCCTCTTTTCCTGGTACAAGTATAGGCATAACCTCTCCAACTACTTGTGAGTTTTCCTCATCATTAACACGAGCTACGAATGAAGTAGGCCCTACAAGGAAACTAGCTTCTCCTGAAGTAAGCTGACGATAGCTATCCATTCCTGAAGCTGTTCTATTAGCTGGATTAACCAGTCCTTCTTTATTCATTCTATCGATATACTTTAATGTATCCAATACCGCATCTTTGTTAAGAGTGTCATCATCATTGAAAACAACTCCATCTTTAGCAAATGTCAGCCAAATAAGTGCAGTTGTTGATGATTCTTCAGCACTCATTGGAATCGTATATGGATACTCAACTACATCTTTTTCCTTAAGAGTTTTTGCATTCTCATAAACTTCATCCCATGTTTTTGGTGCTTCTGCAATTCCAGCTTCTTCATAATGCTTAGTATTGTAATAAGCAATTCTGTAGTCGTTAGCATATGGAAGTGCTACTACCTTTTCACCAACCATGAATGATTGAATAGAAGGCATTTCTGCTATTTCTTCTTCTGAAAGTTCTATCGGCTCCAGCCATCCAGCACTTTCAAACTCTCCTACCCAAGCCCAGTCTACTTCAAAAACATCCGCCGGTGCTTTCTTTCCTGCTGCTGCTATTGAAACCTTATCTCTGATATCATCCCAAGATACAGCTTCAACATCAACACTGATTCCTGTTTCTTCTTCAAACTCATCAAGCATTTCATCAGTAGGTACTCCCCACTCAGGTATCATAAGTGTGATTTCTTTTCCATCACCTTTTCCACCCTTATCAGTCGTGTCTCCATCTTTATTAGAGTCACCACCTGAGCATCCAACTGCTGAAACTGCAAGAAGTCCTAATGCTGTAAATAATGCCAATAATCTTTTTCTTCTATTCATTATTTCGCCCCCTGATATTATAAAATTATATTCATTATCTATTATATACCACTATAAACGTTGATAAAACTAGATTACCGCTCTATTCCTTTAATTTACTATAGATATTGCCTATTATATAATTTTATCGATAGGATATTTCTATTCATTAAACAGATGCTTGAGCACCTCTTCAGCATTCATGTTCCTGATACCCTGTGGATCAGTTAAAAGAGCATTGCCATCTGTGTTCCAACTCATTCTTTCATAATTTCTAAGATATGATATATCTCTATTCATGCCTGGAAATTTATTTGTAAAGTTTCTATAGTACTTATTCATATAGTTTTGTGCTAATATCTGAGCTCTACTGGTTCCGGAGCTATAAGGAGATGGTGTTCCGTTTATCTGAACTCCGCTTGGTGAAGAGTGAACCAGCACAACCGAACCATCTTCCGCTTTTCCCAACACCATGTAAACATGACTACTGGAACTCATTATATCCCCTGGTTTATAGTCTGTAACATTTCCTATATTTTCAAAGTGGCCCCACCCTCTATTTGAGTAATCTCTTGCCATTCTGTCGGCAAGCATAACATATCCATCCTTATTATTTTCAGTGTTTAGTGTATTGTATATAATCCAGCCTATATATCCAGAGCAGTCAAGACCATCTCTTATTTGAAATCTCGTATTGTTATAGTTGTATTCCGAACCGTATCTGTTATAAAAATCTATCCACCTTTGACTTATGCCAACGGTAACAGCATCTGGACCAGGACCTGTGTCCTCTTCATTCCATCCACCACCCCATACATAGAGTGTCTTTCCTACAGGTTCGATAGCTTTTCTAAGCAGATTCTCAACTGTAAGCTGAGTTAACTGAGTCATGTCTCTCTTGTAAAACACTCTGTTATCTTCTGAATAAACTCTGCCTAGTATGGCGTTTTTATTTATATCAATTGCATACAATTGCTCTTTTGAATCTCCTAATGATATATTAAATCTATACAATTCTCCTGGATTCAAATTCTTTTCATCAAAACTGATCAAGAACTTATCCTGACCATCTATTTTTGTACAGCTAGCCTGTATACTGTGGTTTCCATTTACTGAATCCAGCTTTACAATAACTTCATCTTCATTTGTAATGCTCGCATTGCTGTATTTTATAACAGTTTCTATATTTACAGCCGTGTTTTTCCCTTGACTTGCAGAAGTCAGTCCAGTACCTATTCCATAATTTCCAGTGCTTTTATAGACACCTAGCTGTGGATCATCAAGAAGAGACAGAATAGAGGATGCTTCTGCTCTTGTTATACTATTATCCGGTCTGAATTCTCCGTTCAGATATCCTTTTATGGCATTCATATCAGTAAGCCTTACAATATAATCTTCAGCCCAATGTGATTTTATATCTGTAAGTTCTTTACCAGCACTCGAACTGCCCTCATTACTATTTTTATCTATTTTATTTAAACTTTCTAACGCCATATAAACCAGTTTAGAATACTCTGCTCTACTTATCTCTCTTTCCGGCTGAAAGGTACCGTTTGGGTATCCAGCAATCACTTTTGATGTAGATAAATAATTTATAGCATTAAAACTCCATCTTTCTTTAACCATATCACTGAATATTGATCCTTTAGTTTCTATTGATTTACTATCACCCGACTCTGAAGTTTCCTTTAATATATATTTATATATTATGTTAGAAGCCTCTTCCCTTGTCATTCTGTTATCAGGCCTGAAGCTTCCATCATTATATCCATTTATTATAGATTTAGATGAAAGGTTCTCCACATAATCTCTTGACCAGTGATTCTGAACATCAGAAAAACTAGCTGCATAAACACTACTACTCAATATATTAGAAGCAACAATAAGTGTGCTCATTGCCATTGTGATATTTTTTATAATACTTTTTTTCTTTCTATTCAACATTTTTCTCCTACCTTTTACTCCAGTATATTTTTCATTAATATTGAAATATATCTACATATAAATATACTTTCATTAGCACTAATTATAAATTATTATCCAGCTGTTCTTTTACTTACATAAAACTCTTATTTATTATTTATATATACAGTTATTGATACCTATCATCACAGTATAACAAAATATAAGTGTTCATTAAAGTAGCTTGATAATAAAAAAGACCCAGAACTTTGTGCTCTGAGCCTTTTTTGTTAAATTAATTTATTGTTTTTTGATCAATCAAAACTAGTCTATATATTTTTCTATCATTCTGATCAGAAGTGTTGCTACTTCTGCTCT
>CAZBAL010000006.1:0-77852 GCA_964489735.1 uncultured Clostridia bacterium
GAATATCCTCAGCACTCAGTCCGAGAATAGCACTCATGGCACCTTTTCCTTCTGGTACTGCTTCTTCCATAAGAGTTCCTCTTTTTCTCACTAGCTTAAGAGCTTCCCCATAATCAATTACAGCAGCGTCAACTAATGCTGAGTATTCTCCTAGACTTAGGCCTGCAACTGCATCAGGTAATATTCCTCTATCTTTAAGTACTTCTGACACTGCGTGTGAAACCATGAGAATAGCAGGTTGAGTTATTTCTGTTTTCTTAATATCTTCATCACTGCCTTCAAAAACGATGCTCTTTAAGTCAAATCCCAACACTTCATTTGAATCATCAATTATATTTTTTGCAATCTCATAATTTTCGTATATGTCTTTTCCCATTCCTGGATATTGAGCTCCCTGTCCAGGGTAGATGAATGCAATTTTTTTCAATAACATCCCTCCTCAAATAATTTTTTTTAGCAATTTATCAGTATAAATTTAATATTCATAATAACTTTAATACTCGTACCTCTTAGCTTTAAATACCATTCTCTCTATCTCAGACTCTCATTCAGTCTGTCTAAAACTCCATCAATTTGGCTCATAATATCCTCGATTATTTCTGCTGCCGGTTTAATTTCACTTATCATACCTGCTGTCTGACCAGCCATCATTGATCCCATAGAGTCATCTCCATCTATTGCAGCAGCTCTAAGAGCTCCTTTTCCAAACTCCTCAAGCTCCTCAACTGCAGTACCTTCTTCTTCCAGTCTATCAAACTCTCTTGTGAAGGCATTTTTTAGATTTCTCACAGGATGACCAGTTGATCTTCCAGTTATAACAGCATCTCTATCTTTTGCTTTCAGTATTGCTTTTTTGAAATTTTCATGAGCTATACATTCATCTGCACAGATAAATCTAGTTCCTATTTGAACAGCTTCAGCACCAAGTGCAAAACTCGCTACAAGCCCTCTTCCATCAGCTATTCCACCAGCAGCTATTACTGGGATATCAACTGCATCTGCTACCTGAGGTAGTAGAGTGAAAGTTGTAAGCTCTCCAACATGCCCACCGGCTTCAGTTCCCTCAACAATTATTGCATCCGCTCCATTTTTCTCCATTCTTTTGGCAAGTGCAGTACTAGGTACCACCGGTATTATTTTTATTCCATTGTCTTTAAGCTGTTCAAAGTACTTACCTGGATTTCCTGCTCCAGTAGTAACTACCGACACCTTTTCTCTACACACAAGATCCATTATCTCCTCTGCATGTGGAGACAGTAACATGACATTTACTCCGAACGGTTTATCTGTCATAGCTCTCACTTTCTTGATCTGTTCTTCTACATAAACAGCATCTGCATTACCGCATCCAATTATTCCAAGTCCTCCTGCTTCTGAAACTGCTGCTGCTAGCTCTGCAGTTCCAAGCCATGCCATTCCACCCTGAAATATAGGATACTTTATATTTAAAATATCGCATAATCTATTATTCAAAATATCACCTCAACGCCACTGCGTAATTTTTTATAAACTCCAGCTCATCAGTGAAGCTCCCCATGTGAGTCCTCCTCCGAAACCAAGCATGAGGACCTTATCATTTCTTTTAAGTCTTCCATCTCTATATGCCTCATCCAGAGCTATTGGTATAGAGGCAGCTGAAACATTTCCATACTTATCTAAATTCACCATTATCTTGTCCGAGCCAAGATTCAGCTTCTTATTAGCCG
This sequence comes from uncultured Clostridia bacterium, assembly GCA_964489735.1. Classification (GTDB taxonomy): domain Bacteria; phylum Bacillota; class Clostridia; order Tissierellales; family Gottschalkiaceae; genus Andreesenia. The sequence goes on from CAZBAL010000006.1 coordinate 1,707, forward strand.
CGTCTATAATTCTGATGTTTGCCTGATGCGGAACCATAAGACCCAGATCTTCACTCTGCAGATCATATCTTTTTAACATTGTATCTGCAAGCTCAGGGATTTTTCTGACAGCAAATTTAAATATATCTGAACCACTCATCTTTACATACTGATCGCCTGCTTTGAGTGTCTCATCAGAAGTCGGTCTGACAGAACCTCCGGCTTCAACTATAAGCTTGTCACCACCAGTGCCATCACTTCCAAGTTCAAATCCAATTAGACCTGTATCCGCTTCAACCCTGCCTATTACAGCAGCACCTGCACCATCCCCAAATAGAACGCAAGTACCTCTATCTGTCCAGTCTATGATGCTAGACATTTTTTCAGCGCCGATCAGAAGCACGTTTTTATAAAGACCTGAATTTATATATCCATAAGCTATAGACAATCCATAGATAAAACCTGAACATGCTGCTGATATGTCAAAAGACGGTATATTTTTAACACCTAGTTTTGCCTGAACCCCACAAGCTGTTGCGGGAGTTGGCTGATCTGGAGACATAGTAGCAACTATTATTACGTCTATATCCTCCTTGGTGATTCCTGCCGAGTCAATTGCCTTTAATGCAGCTTTTACAGCTAAATCCGATGTTGATTCATCTTCGCTCGCTATTCTTCTCTCTTTGATTCCAGTTCTAGCAGTAATCCACTCATCAGAGGTATCTACGATTTTTTCTAAATCAAAATTGTCCATAATTTTCTCAGGAAGATACGAACCTAGTCCGATTATTCCTGCATTGTACTCTCTATTCATCCTTATCCTCCTGCTGTAATTCTGACTCAATTTTTTCTGCAACTCTATTGTTTACAAAGTTTCTAGCCTGAGCAATAGCATTTTTTATGGTAACAGCGTCTGCGCTCCCATGTGCCTTTATTACAGCACCTTTTATTCCAAGCAATGCTGCTCCTCCGTATTCATTGTAGGATAGAGAACTGCCTAAATTCCTCAAATCCTTCTGTATAAATAAAGCGGCTATTTTTGACTTCAATGAACTCGTAAGTGTTTTTTTCACTAATGAAAACAGATATGAGGTAGTTCCTTCAATCGTTTTCAAAATCATGTTTCCAGTGAATCCATCACAAACTAGAACATCTGCTTCTGTTTCAAAAAGATCTCTTGCCTCTACATTTCCAACGAAATTTATTGCGCTCGTATTAGCCATAATCTCATAAGCATCTTTATACAGTTCGCTTCCTTTTTCTTTTTCAACACCTATATTTATAAGTCCCACCTTAGGACTTTCTGTCTTTAATATACAGGATGAATAAATGCTGCCCATGATAGCAAACTGCTGAAGATACTTGGCTTTGCACTCTGAATTTGCACCTGCGTCAAGAAGAAAACCGTTACCACTTTTCTTAGGGTAGATAAAGCCTATAGCAGGCCTTTCTATGCCTTTTATTCTCTTAACTATGAGAATTCCTCCACTTAAAAGAGCACCCGTGTTGCCAGATGAAACCAGAGCAGAAACTTCTTTATTCTTAACCGCATTCATTCCTAATACTATCGATGAATTTTTCTTCTTTCTGATTGCCATTGCTGGCTCTTCATTATTGGTAATAACTTCCGTTGAATTCAATACTGTAACTCTATTTATATCATATTTATACTTTTCTAATTCAATATTCGCCTTCTCTGAATCTCCAATTAAAAGTAATTCGATATCATCATATTCTTCAAGAGCCATCATAGCTCCCTTTAGATTTACTGGGATTCCACTATCTCCTCCCATCAAATCCACTGCTATTTTCAAACTCATCATCCTCTCGAATGGTTTTTCACTAACATCGCAATTTCTATCTCAAAATTGAAAATAGTGGGTAATTTAGCTCAATGCTGTAAAATAATACTATCTAAAAGTATATATTATACACTATATAAAATCAATTGATTTTTATCCATTACATCCTTATGTAAAAAGGATGTACCAATATATAGGCACATCCTCTCTTATTAGTTATTATTAATTTTATACGTTGATAATATAGTGATATTTTTCAAATTTTGCTGAATAATTATCAGTATACTGTCTATTATTTAACTATTTATTCTAGTTTTCAGACTAGACACCGGCCATTTGTCTCAATAGTTCAATTCTCTGTGCCTGATCAATCACATCAGAGTATGGCAACACTTCAGGCTTTCCTTCTAACTTCAGCATGTTTGTAAGCACTCTGATAGGTGTTTTGCTTACAGGAGTATTCAGTCTTTTGATGCTGTTCTTTTCCACTTTAAGATTAGAAATCCCGTGTTCCGTTCCAAGGGTGTATTTATATCCCATTCTATTGTAAAACTGATCGGTTATATCTTCTCTCAGACCAAATGGATACACAAAAACTTCAGCATTTCTACCTATGCAGTTCTGCATTTTCTGCTGAAACATTATCTCATCACCTGCAAGTCTGCCTTCTGTTGCTTCAATCGGTTCTTCTTTTAACGGCATAACTCCTCTAGGTGTCTTTACATCATCTCCAAGCTCATGAAGATTATACGTATGTCCTTCAATTCTGAAGACACCCGAATCTTCCATTTCTCTTGCATTTTTCCAGCTCAGAAATTTCAGCCTTTCGTTATCTACACTGTGTCTGTAAGTATTGAATTCCAGATCCAGCTTGCTTCCTATCACCGCAACAGTTCCTTTTATTCCAAGTTTTTTCATGATAGGATATGCTATTTCATAATTGCTAAAATAACCATCATCAAAAGTTACAATTACGGAGTTTTTAGCAATCACTTTTTCTCCAGCAAGAAATTTAGAGTAGTCATCAAAAGTTATTGCCTGATAGCCCAATACCTTTAGATAGAGCATATATTCTTCAAAAGTCTTATCGCTTATTATTACACCAACATCTCCTTTGTAATCCTTTCTGATTTCATGGAATATTAAAATAGGGATATTGTGATTTCCATCTCTATCCATAGGTTCTCCGTGTTTTTCCTGTGAATATTCATTCATAGACTCAAACTGAGTTCTTTCATCAATCATCTTGTTCCTTTTTTGTTCTTCTAGTTCTAAATGCGCTCTCTTCGGAGACAGAATTTCCTCTTTATCTGCCCCGTCACCAACTTTATCAGTATCCGTATCTCTATCCTCTGATTCCTTATCAGCTTCTAAATCAGACGTTCCATCTGCTTTTTCTTTCTGGCTCTCACTTTTAATGCTCTCGTCCGATTCTATTGAAGAGGTTTCATCATTAAGGCTAATTATTGAAACCTGTCCCAGTCCTTCTGAAAAAGCTTCTGTCAAAGGGTTTTTAACAAGAAGAAGACCTGTTGTTACCAATAGAGAAAAAACACAAGCAAGCAATACTCTTTTTTTCATGATTTCACCCATCCATATTTTTATTAAATCATAACAGTATTTTGAATTATGTATTGCACTATTAGTCATATCATATTAATTCAATTAATGTATCATTATTATCCTTAATTTAATTATAAATCAAACAAAATCATTTTTCATAGAAATAATCCAAATTTATTTAATCTTTACCAAAAAAATGCATAAAAAAAGGGTGTAAACAACAATACTGTCATCTACTCCCCTTGATTAATAATTTAAAAGAATCTGCGCAAGTTCTCTTAAGATTTATTAGTCTACTGATACAACCTCTTCACCTTTGTAGTAACCGCATTCTCCACATACTCTGTGTGGCATTTTTGGCTCATTACATTGTGGACAAGTCACAACTGTAGCTTTTTTTAGTATTTGAGCTGAAGCTCTTCTTGAATCTCTTTTAGCTTTTGATGTTTTACGCTTAGGTACTGCCATTCAAAAACACCTCCTTAATTCTATCTAAAAATAAACTATCCTTTATATTCTACCATAATAACAATGACGGTAAAACACTTTTTTAGCTATTCTCACAATTAATTAAAAAAATCTTTGAGTTTAGCTAATCTTGGGTCAACATTATCTATTTCACAATTACATGATTCCTTATTAAGATCTGCTCCACATTCAGGACATAAGCCCCTGCAATCTTCAGAACATATAACTCTCATAGGTGATGAAGCAACAACTATGCTAGATAACAGTTCTTCAATGAAAATCTCATCTTCACTGTACTCTACTATAGAGTCTTCATCTTCATTTGACTCAGAGGTACCTTCTCTAACTAATTCAGCATCAATATCCGCTTCAACATTCACTACCGTATCAACAAGACATCTAGCACAATCATCTTCATAATCAAATCTGACTTTGCCAGTTATTACACCTCTATTTGAATCCGCATAAACATTACCTGTAAAAGTTACAGGCATAATTATATGCTCGCCAACAACTCTTTTATCGAGTTGAATTTCTTGATCAAATGAAATAAAAGATTCTGTACCATCAATTAGTTTCTTCAAATTTAACTTCATCAGTTTCACCTCTATTTATGCTGCCAAAACCTATTATAGTAAGGCTTAAAGCATTTGTCAAGTATTTTTATTGACACTGTTTTTCTATTTTTATTTTATGTTTTGATATAGAGTATCAATCTAAAAACCTCTAACAGAGTCTACTGTTAGAGGTTAAAGAATAACACTATTAAATTAATCAATCAAGATCCATTATTTTGAAAGAGCTAATGTATCTCTTGCAATCATAAGTTCCTCATTTGTAGGAACAACTAGTACGTCAACTTTAGAGTTTTCAGTACTTATTACTACTTCTTTTCCTCTTGACTTGTTCTTTTCATCATCTATTTCAACACCTAAGAACTCTAGCCCCTTACATACAAAAGCTCTATCTTCTGCAGAGTTTTCACCAACACCTGCTGTAAATACTATCGTATCTACACCACCCATAAGAGCCGTATATGATCCAACATATTTTAGTACAGAGTTTTTAAACAGTTTAAGTGCTAATGCTGCTCTTTCATTTCCGTCAGCCGCTGCCTCTTCAACATCTCTAAAGTCACTGCTTACACCTGAAACTCCAAACACTCCTGACTTTTTGTTCATTAAGTCGCTCATCTCATCAGAGTTAAGATCTTCTTTTTCCATTACAAATGGAACTATTGCCGGGTCAATAACTCCACATCTAGTTCCCATAACTATACCTTCTAATGGAGTGAATCCCATACTAGTATCTAAACATTTTCCATCTTTAACTGCTGAAACTGATGAACCATTTCCTAAGTGACATGTGATCATCTTTAGGTCTTTAAGATCTTTTCCTAATATTTCAGCTGCACGGTTTGAAACATATTTGTGTGATGTTCCGTGTGCTCCATATCTTCTTATGCCATATTTTTCATAAAGTTCATAAGGTAATGCGTATATATATGATTCTCTTGGCATTGTTTGGTGGAATGCTGTATCGAATACTGCTACCATAGGTGCGTTTGGAAGCAGTTCCTGACATGCTTCTATTCCCATAATATTTGGAGGATTGTGAAGAGGTGCAATATCTATACAATCTTTGATTCCATTAAGTACTTCATCAGTTATCAGTTCTGATTTAGTGAATTTTTCACCACCGTGAACAACTCTATGTCCAACTGCTCCTATCTCATCTAATGAGCTTATTGCTCCGATTTCTGAATCTAGAAGTGCATCAATTACAAGGTTTAATGCCACTTTATGATTTGGCATAGGTTCTTCTATAATCACTCTTTCCTTACCTTCAGTATCGTGCTTGATTCTCGACCCATCTATTCCTATTCTCTCTGCTAAACCAACAGCTAGTATTTTTTCATCAGTCATATCAATTAATTGATATTTTAATGACGAAGATCCGCAGTTTATTACTAAAATATTCATGAATTTTAGTCCTCCCTTATTATTATCTATAATTTTATGATATTATAGTTATTAGAAAAAATCAACCTGTTAAGAACTATTTGAATTTCTTATTTTAATACATTAATACTTTGTTAACAAATTGTTATATTGAAGTTAAATTCACAAAATATTCAACAGGTACTTAATAAATAGATACTTAATAATACGATCTTCAATTCAATGGGCATGGGAATGAGACCTGATATAATAGTTAAGATGTAAGTACCTTACTAAAAGGTGGTGTAAATATGAAAGTATGTGCAATTATCGCAGAATACAATCCTTTCCACAATGGACATATGTACCATATTAATAAATCGAAGGAAATGAGCAGTGCTGATGGTATAATCGTCATAATGAGTGGTAACTTTGTACAGCGTGGTGGCCCAGCATTAATAGATAAATGGAAAAGAAGCAAATCTGCAGTTTTAAATGGGGCTGATCTTGTAATCGAACTCCCTTATGTATATGCTTCTCAAACCGCAGAGATATTTGCTAAAGGTGCGGTCCAGATTTTAGACAGCACTAATGCTATTGATTATCTCTCATTTGGATCAGAGTCTGAAAATCTTTCAGAACTAAAAAAAATTGCTGAAATTTTATCTGAAGAACCTGAGGAATACTCTGAACTTCTTAAAAATGGTCTGAAGAAAGGTCTAAACTATCCAGCAGCTAGAGAGTTAGCAGTCGAAAAATACCTTGGAACAGAGATTCCAGAGTTATCAGAGCCTAACAATATTTTGGGAATTGAGTATTTGAAGGCACTCTACGAGTTAAACAGCAGTATTGAACCAGTCAATATAGTCAGATATAAGTCAAGCCATAACTCCCCAAAACTTATAAGTGATATCAGCTCTGCAACATCTATAAGAAAGATACTCTTGGAAAACATGAGTCCAGATAGAGGAATTAATGAACTATTGAACACTGTTCCAGATAGCACATCATCCGAACTTATTGCCTTTTTGGATGAACATGGGTGCTTCAATTCATTTGATAAGTTATTCAGATTCATATTGTATCAACTCATTTTCGATTCTATGGAGTCCGATAGTTTAAAGAAAATGAATATTTTCGATTTGGACAACGATCTTTTCAATAGGATTATCAATTCAATCAATAAAAATTATGGGAAAATAAACAATATAGAGGAGTTAATGGAGAAAATAAAGTCTAAAAACTACACTCTCACTAGAATTAGAAGAGTTCTTTCAAATATTGCTATGAAACTTAAAAGTGAAGACGTTTATCTTTTTAAAAATCATAGACCAAACTATGTAAGAGTTTTAGCATCTAATAAAAAAGGCTTTGACATAATAAGTAAAATAAAGAAGAATTCAGATTTGAATATTATATTGAAATTCTCTGATATTAAAACCATGGAAAACAGCACAGACAGAAAAATGCTGGAATATGAAGTTCTCTCAACCAATCTGTATAACCTTTTATTGGATAACACTAGTATTAATCAGGATTATAGAACTACTCCATTTATACAAAAATGAGCCATGCTGAGAAATAACTCTCACATGGCTCATTTAATTAGAATATTATCTATTTCAGTTCGTCTTTGTTCTCTCTAACTCTTAAGTGAATATCATCTATTTCCTTACTTAAGTTTGATATTTTACTTTCAATATCTGAAAGAATATCATTTGCATAAAGAATAGCACCTGATCTTATCTCTTTAGCACTTAGATTTGCTTTGTCAACTATTTCCTCTGCTCTGTCTTTAGCTTGAGCAACCAATTTACTCTTCTCTATCATCTCTTCAACACGCATTCTTGTTTCTTCAAGCATATCTTCAGAGTGCTTTTTAGCATCATCAATTATCTTTTGTCTTTCATCACTGATCATCTCTGCATCTTTGAGCTCTTGAGGAAGCTTTTGACGAATCTCTGATACTATCTCCAATATATCTTCTTTTTCTATCATCACTTTCTTCGAAAAAGGTACAGTTGCTGATTCTTCAACTATTTCTTCTATTTCATTTAACAATAATTTTACGTCCATTTAATTACCTCCTGTATTATGTAATTGTAAATTTATTTACCATATTTATCATTTAATGCTTCTAGTACATTTTCTGGAACGAGACCACTTACATCCCCTTTGTTTTCTGCTACTTCTTTAACAACACTAGAACTCAAAAATGAATATCTTGTGCTTGCTATAAAGAAGAGAGTTTCCAAATCTTCATAAAGACTTTTATTGATTAGTGCCATCTGCATCTCATATTCAAAATCCGACACAGCTCTGAGCCCTCTAACTATTAGTCTAGTATTTTTCTTCTTAGCATAATCTATAAGCAATCCTGAAAATGCATCTACTTCAATATTATCATAATTTGCTAAACTTTGCCTTATTAATTCTACTCTTTCTTCAACAGAGAAGAGAGTTTTTTTACTGCTGTTTTGCAATACTGAAACAATCACTTTATCAAATTTCTTTGAACATCTTTCTATAATGTCAATATGACCGTTAGTGATTGGATCAAAACTCCCCGGATAAATTACTACCATAATATTCCTACTTTCTATAAAAACTCAATCCTGTAGTACCATAAATTCTATTGTCCACTTTACTTAACTCAACAATCTTTTCATTTAAGTCAAGAGCACTTTCATGTTCTACTATTATAAGACCATCATCTTTTAATATATCTGACTCTGAAATTTTTATAAGTGCTTTTTCTGATAGACCCTGTTCATAAGGGGGATCCAGAAAAATAAAGTCAAACTTTTCTCTTTTTCTCCCCAAAATTTCAATTGCCTTAAAAACATCATTTTTAAAAACTTTTGTTCTGTCTTTTACTTTGCATTTTTCAATATTATCTTTTATTGCAGAAATAGACTCAGGGCTTTTATCTATGAAATAAGCCGTTTCAGCTCCTCTACTTAAAAACTCCAATCCTATTGCTGCTGATCCTGAAAAAAGATCAAGCACTTTTGCAGTGCTGTCAATATATCCAATTATACTGAATAAAGACTCTTTAACTCTGTCAGGTGTTGGCCTTGTATCCAAACCTTTAGGTGATCTAAGTCTGAATCCTCTCATTTCTCCTGCTACTATTCTCATAATTATTGCTCCAGACGTATTAAATATTAATATATTAATTTTATCAGATACTTATACTATAAGCAATTGATAAGGATATTATTGTGTAAACTAATAGTTCAAGTCATGAGGATGGATAATATACATAAAAATACCCAGCAGATTTCAAACTGAAAAATACTGAGTATCTTTTATGACCGCTTGTTATTAACTTTTTATATTACCAGATTTTATTATTAGGTTTTATTATTAGTTTTATTATCAGATTTTATTTTAGAAATTACAGCAGATAGAATTATTCCTACTACAGCTATTGTCACGATTGAACCGCCAGGTTTTAGCCCTTTGTAATACGATATTGTTATTCCAGACACCATATATATAAGTCCTAGAACTATCGAAATTATATATGTGCTCTTATATGACCTTCCAATCATAAGAGCTGCAGTTACTGGCAAAACTATAAGAGATGCAACCATAAGTGCACCTACAATTTTGCAGGATATCCCTATAGTAACTGCTGAAAGCAGTGTGAAAATGCCATTTACAAGTTTTACGTTTACTCCTGAAACTCTCGACAAAAATGGATCTATTGAAAGGCTAAGCAGTCCACTGTAATATATGACTGCACATGATACAACTAAAATAAAAACTATAGATACTTGAACTATATCATAATTTGTAACTGCTGATATACTTCCGAATAAATAAGACTCAAAACTGCTGCCTCCAGGTGCAAAATCAGAAAGAATTGAAGCGAAACCCAATCCTGTGCTCATTATTATAGCTGTTGCCATATCTCCATATTGTGGAAATCTGCTTCTTATACATTCTATTGAAAATCCGGCAAATACACAGACTGCTACAGCACCTATCAGTGGATTGATTCCTATTATAAGTCCTAATCCGACTCCTGCTAGAGAAGTATGTGATAATGCATCTCCTACCATCGAGGTTCTGCGATTCACCATAATAACACCCATGGATGGAATCATTACTGACAACATAATCCCCACAATGAATGCTCTTATCATAAAGTCATATTGAAGCATTCTCTATCACTCCATTCTCAAGTGTAAACAATTTGTTCATATGTTTTCTCACATCTTCCAGTTCATGTGTGATCATCAGTATCGTTACTTTTTTCTCAATATTTATTTTTGAAATAAATTCAAAAAAACTCTCCTTGCTCGATTGATCAATTCCAACTGTAGGTTCATCTAAAATAATAATTTCCGGATTTTTCACTATAGCTCTGGCAATCATAATTCTCTGCTGCTGTCCTCCACTGAGTTCATAGAATGGCTTTTTTATATATTCTCCCATTCCCATCTTTTCAATCGCGGTTACAGCTCTTTCCTTGTGCTTCTTTCTGGGAATTTTAATGAATCCGAACTCATCATATAGCCCCAAAGTCACAAGTTCAAGACAAGTTACAGGAAAACCTATCTTGCCCACTGTATTTACTTGAGGTACATACCCAATCTTAGCATACGACTTCATTTCATCTATAGATTCACCAAGCACCTTAATACTTCCAAATTCTCTTTTCAATTCATTTAATATGAGCTTAATCAGTGTCGATTTTCCACAACCATTCTTCCCCTTTATCACCGCAAAATCACCATGTTCAATCGATAAGTCCAGATCATCAATTATTCTTTCTCCATTATACCCGAACGACAAGCTCTCTATCTCAATAACATTTAATTCATCACTACCTTAATGACTGGTAAATATTTTCTAAATTCATTTTCATAAGACCAATATAATCTTGCTTCTTCTGCTTTTGTTCCTCTGCTACAAACTCCATTGTAGATAGAGGTGCTATTTCCGCTCCGACCTCTGATGCAATCGTTTCTGCACCTTTTTTAGAGCCGCCATATTCATAAAAAATCGTCTTTATATCATTTTCCCTGCAATATTCAATAGTTTCCTGCACAGTCTTCAAATTTGGATCTTCCATTGATGTTAAGCCTTGTAACGGATGCTGTTCCAATTTGAAGTCCCTGCAAATGTATCCATATGCCTCATGAGGGACTACAAAATGCTTCTTCTCAGTCTTTGCAAATTTTTCTTCATATTCACTTTGAATTTCTTCTAATTCCTTTTTGTGCTTCTCACAGTTTTCTTTAAAAAATTTTTCATTTTCCGGACTAAGTTCTATCAATGAGTTAGTTATTTCATCTAAGTACCTCTGAGCATTTATTAGCGAAATCCAGGAGTGAGGATCATATGTCACAAGTTTCCCTTCTTTTTCTTCTGATTTTATTAATTTCATCTCTTCTGGCTCTAATATATTGTCTTCTCCATCAACAAATAAATATGAAAGTGATTTTCCAGACTCTCTATCAGCAAAAACCAGCCAGTCACCTTCCTCAGGAATTTCAAAGTATATCAGTCCATGGTCATGCCCCATCTCCAAGCTATAGCTCTTTTTATTTTCAACATTGAAAGTCTCTTTTTGTTTTACATTCTGTGAATCCTTGCCCATTATTTCATGACCTATCTTACTCAGTTCTTCTTCACCTTCAGAACCTTCCAACTTGTAAAATCCAACCTTCAAAGTTTTTTCGTGAGTGTGCCCAAAATCTAGTGAATATTTCTCTTTAGATAGATTCATTTTTCCAGAATATTTAAAACTTCCCTCTGCTGCAGAGCTGCCAACTTCTATAAGTTCTGCCGACTCACTTAAATCTTTAAATTTCAGATTATTTGCGCTGTCTTTTATTTTTTCTATCCATGGTTCCACACCTGCTCCATTAACTATCATTAAATCAGCATCATTAACTTCTTTAATGTCTTTTGCAGATGGCTCCCAATGGTGAGCCTCCTTATCTTCCGGCATAAATGATATTAAATTTATCTTGTCCTCACCTATCTTATTGGTTAAATCATAAATAGGATAAAAAGAAGCATAGACAGTTGGTTTTGTAGAATGCTTATTGCCAGAATTTCCACATCCTACAATAAATAAAACTGTAAAAACACCAATCAATGTAATAATATTTCTTAATCTATTCAATATACTGACACCTCTAACAATATTTTTAATAAATAAAGCTCATTTCTGTTATTTTAATTAACATCGATGAGCTTTTCACAATATTTCACAATATTCAACAATAAAGCTATTCTGTAATCTCCTGAATGAACTGCTCTGTTGTAGAATTTGGATCAACCATTGTTGGGAACCAGTCTTCCTTTGCTAGAAGCTCTTCAGGCTCTTCATTTCCATATCTGAAGTGGAAATGCTTAAGTCCATCTTCGCCATGAGCTGGCATCATTAGGAAATATTTGTACTTGGCATCTGGGTCCTTTGCAGCAAAAATGCTCCATTCAAGATCATGTTTCCCAAATTTAGTGACTTCTTTGCCTTTGTACTCATATTCTGCCGATTCGATCTCATTAGCTCCTTCTGACTTGAAACCATCATAAAGAGTTATTTTTTCACCATCAACTGACATGCCATCAAAATCTACTTTTCTTTTAGCAACAAGCTTATCTTTTTCTTCCTGTGCCGTAGTTCCTTCCTTTTGAGCTAATGTTTCAAAAGCAGATTGAATCTCTTCCTTCTCAAGATATGCACCCATATTGTTCCAGTCACCACTCCATGAGCTTAAGGATTCCTGTTCTTTAGATGTGCCACTATCTTCTCCCTCTTTGCTATCGTCGGAAACCTCAGCTTCTTTTAATTCTTTTTTATCATCTGTTGTTTCCACTTTTGCAGTATCTTCAGTAGGCTTGCCATTTTCATTATTGTCACCACATCCGACCAGTGCTGTACTCATCATCACTCCTGCTAACGTAATAGTAAGTAATCTTTTCATTTGATAACCTCCGCTTGATAATAATTTTCACTTTCATATTGTATCAGTCATTATTCTAAATGACAATAGATATCAAATAACACGGTGGAATTTTGTAAAAAAATCCCCCGGGAAATTTCCCAGGGGATCATTAAATCTTATATTAGTTTTCATTTACTTGAATATGAAGATATGCATCATGCATAGCTTTAAGAGCTTCTTTTTCAGATTCAACCTTCTCTATCTTAACTGCTGAAATTTTATATTCTGCCGTCTTAGTAATAGGGTCAAAAGCTGAGTTAGTCAAGTCATTAACCGGAGACTCTTTGTAGTGGAACGTCATAAACATCATTCCTTTTTTAAGTCTGTCAGTTATTTTAATTCTAGTTACAATGCTACCTCTTCTAGAAGTCACTCTTATGAATGAGTCCTCAGTTAAACCATAAGCCTTCGCATCTTCAGGGTTAATCTCAGCAAGTTCATGAGGTCTTATACCATCAAGCGATTTGGACTCTCTAGTCATAACATTGTAGTGATAAAGCATTCTACCTGTTGTAAGCAGCATTGGATAGTCATCGCAAACAAGCTCTGCCGGTTCCTCATACTCTACAGGTATCATTATACCTTTACCTATTGAGAATGTTCCTTTGTGCAGGAATTTAGTTCCTGGATGGTCTGTAGATGGACATGGCCACTGTAGACCTTCTTTCTCAATTCTTTCATATGTTATACCTCTATATGAAGCGATACATTCTCTCATTTCCTCAAATATATCTTCAGCCACTTTATAGTCAAATCCAGGTGCACCCATTTCATTAGCAAGATCACAAAGTATTTTCCAGTCAAGTCTAGCTTCTCCTGGCGGCTCAGCAGCCTTTCTTACTCTCTGAACTCTTCTCTCAGTATTTGTAAATGTACCGTCTTTCTCCGCATAACAAGTAGCTGGTAGAACAACATCAGCATATTTAGATGTTTCGGACATTATTATATTCTGAGTTACTAGAAAATCTAAGTTCATAAGCGCTTTCTTAACATGGTTAGCATCCGGGTCAGTTAAAACAGGGTCCTCTCCCATTACTATCATAGCTCTGATACCATCGCCAGCATATGCTGAGTCAAGCATCTCAGGAATTCTAAGTCCTGGATTAGTGTTAAGCTTAACTCCCCATCTCTCTTCGTACTCTTCAATTACTTCCGGATCATAAGCCTGTCTATATCCAGGGAAGTAGTTTGGAAGAGCCGCCATATCACAAGCACCCTGAACATTATTCTGACCTCTAAGAGGATTAACTCCAGAACACTCTTTTCCTAAGTGACCTGTTAACATAGCCAAGTTAGCTAGGTTCATAACATTGGCTGTACCAGTTGTATGCTCAGTAATTCCCAGAGTATAGAAAATACCAGCCTTATCAGTAGTAGCATAAAGTCTAGCTACTTTATAAAGTGTTTCAACTGGAACCTCTGTTAACTCTGAAGTGTATTCAGGAGTGTATTTCTTAACAACTTCTGCAACTTCTTCAAAGTCAGCAACTCTCTCTTTTATAAATTCTTTATCATGTAAATCTTCTTTTATTATTATATGCATCAATCCATTGATCAATGCAGCATCAGTACCTGATTTTAGAGGAACATGAATAGTTGCGAAATCCGCAATCTCAGTTCTTCTAGGGTCAATAACAATAAGCTCAGCACCTTTCATTGCTGCTTGCTTCATCTTATTCCCAATGATAGGGTGTGCTTCTGTTGTATTAGAACCTATTATAAATAATACATCATTATCGGCAACCTCATCTATAGAGTTTGTCATTGCTCCACTTCCAAATGTAGCTGCAAGACCTGCAACTGTAGGAGCATGTCAGGTTCTCGCACAGTGGTCAACGTTGTTCGTTTGAAGTGCAACTCTCATGAACTTCTGGAACACGAAGTTGTCTTCATTGACACATCTAGCCGAGCTCAGCCCTGCTATTGCATCTCCACCATGCTTTTCTTTTATTTCCATTAATCTACTTGCAACGTATGCTATTGCTTCCTCCCATGAAGCTCTTTCAAATACACCATTTCTCTTTATTAGAGGGTATTTCAGTCTCTCTTCACTGTTGATCATGTCAATGTGGAATCTTCCCTTAACACACATAGATTTCTTATTTACAACTGCATTTTCATATGGTGTAACCCCGATTACTTTTCCGTCCTTCACATTGAGGTCAAACTGACAGCCTGTTCCACAGAAAGGACAAGTAGTAGTAACCTTTTTAACTTCCCAAGGTCTAGTTCCCACAAGATGTTTGTTAAGTATTGCTCCCGTTGGACATTCTGAAATACACTGTCCACAGAATCTACACATGTCAGTGTTCAAATCTAAGTCGAATCCTGTGGCAACTTTAGCTTTTATACCTCTTCCAATGAAGTCAATTGCAGTAGTTCCTTGAACTTCTCTACATACATTTACACATTTACCACAAAGAATACATTTGTTCTGATCTCTAATCATAACCGGATTAGATGTGTCTAATTCATATGTATCCTTATTTTTCTTATATGGAGAACGACTTATTCCGTATCTGTAACAGTATTCCTGTAATTTACATGTTCCAACTTTATTACAAGTCAGACAGTCTTCTGGGTGATTCGCCCAGATAAGCTCAAGTAAATCTTTTCTAACTTTAACTACTCTAGGTGATTCAGTTTCTATCTCCATTCCTTCTTGAACATTTTCTGAACAAGATGCTGCAAGCCTATCTCTACCTTTAACCTCTACAACACAGATTCTACAACCTGAAAATTTCTTATAAAAATCACTGTAGCAAAAGTTCGGTATATCAATACCTACACTCTGTGCAGCCTTCATAATAGTAGTGTCTTCTGTAGCCTGGACATCTATCCCGTTAATCTTTAAATTAACCATAAAACCCTACCTTTCTCTAATCAATTTGTTTTTAATAAATTCTGCTAATGCAACTATTTGATTTGTGTTGAAAACAGGTACCCCTTCATCGGACTCATTTAAATCATCTGAAACTATGCCGAATATATTTTTCCTGTCATCAATTCTAGGTTTCCCTAGCTCTTTTCTGAAAACTTCAATCTTTGGAAAGTCTTCATTTTTGTAGCCCTCAACTATTATTAAATCCACCCCTGTAATGCAATCTATAATTTCTCTTAGGCCTTTATTTTTTTTTAATTTTTTTATTACTATATAATCTTCATCTGAAGAAAGTGTAACAGATGATGCTCCTGATTTCAGGTGTATTGTACTATCTTTATTCTCTCCAATATCAAAGCTGCCTTTATGGTGCTTTACCGTAGAGATTTCTAAACCAATGTCAGTGTAGTACTTTAAGAGCTGTTCTATTATCGTTGTCTTACCTGAATCAGAATACCCAGATACAAGAACAACTGGTATCATCCTATCTCTCTCCCTTCAAGAAGTATTATCTCAACAACTTCACCTGCTTTAAGTCCATTACTAGGTGGCATAACATCTATAAGACAGTTACAAACTGTCATAGACTGTAAAGCACTAGACTTCTGATTTCTCATAATAGAAACCTTGTTTAAATCACCATCTATTTCAAAATAACCTCTTATCAGTCTTCTTCTTGGTGACTTCTTATTGAAATCTGTCTGCAGAATTGCTTTAACTTTTTTGCTGTCAGTGATTCTAAATCCTCTTATCTTCTTGATAACCGGTGTGACAATATAATCAAAGCTGATAAATGCAGCTCCAGGATTCCCCGATAAACCTATCAGAAGCTTATTCTTGTAGAAGGCTGAGAGCATTGGAGTTCCAGGTTTCATATCTACTCTTTTGAACAGTACCTCTGCATCCAATTTCTTATACACATCATATATAAAGTCATAGTCTCCAACCGAAGCTCCACCGGTTGTAATCACCATGTCTACATCATCGATATTCTGCTTTATTCCATCTGCAATTTTTAATATATCATCGGTTGCTATACCTAGATTTACAGGAGTGCAACCAAACTTTCTCAATATTGAAGCTATAGTAAAGTAGTTGCTATTGTAAATCTGACCGGGTTCTAACTTATCACCTAAAGAGACTATCTCTTTTCCGGTGTTTAATATGCCAATAGTCGGCTTCTTGAAAACTTTCACCTTTGTTTCTCCAAGACTAGCTAAAACTCCAATAATACCTGGATTTATCAGTTCGCCTTTTTCAGCAATCATATCTCCTAATGCAATATCTTCACCAATTTGGACCACATTAGCATCTTTATTCAGTTTATACGGAATATATACAAAACCATCTTCCTCTAAAATATCCTCTTTCTTGATAACTGAATCATATCCATCTGGAACCGGTGCTCCTGTCATTATTTTAATAGCGGTATCTTCTTCATAACCATCCTCATGCAAACTTCCCGCTCCAATGTATCCATGGATTTTGAATTTCTTAGGAGCTTCCTCTATTGATTCTGTTTCTTCATAGTTAATAGCGAAACCGTCTAGTGCGGATCTTCTGAAATTAGGTATATTAGTTTTAGATACATAGTCTTCTGCAAGTATCCTGTCAAGCGCATCCTCTAAATAGACCTCTTCTGTTCCACAATCTGATATTCTATTTAAAAGAACAGTTCTTGCATCTTCTGCACTAATATTTTTTATCAATATCCCACCTCCTCTTTCGCAATTTCATACATAACTCTTTCAACCAGTGTAAAATATTATTACCAATTCCTGCATTTTTTTAAAGTATATCGAATATTCTGCGTTATCTCATTGTAGACAGAGTATTCGAATATCTATATTCTTTACAAAGTATATAGACAAGAGTTTTTCATTTTCTTTCCAAAGTATATCGGTAGTTATACTTCGCTTTCTTTGTAAAGTATATCGTGTACCAACAAATCTCATACCTATACTAAGTGTTGTAAAGATACGCACTTTCTATACATAGTATAACCTTATATATAGTCTCTATCTTTCTGTAAGATATCGAATCGCATAGCTTACTTTCTATTCTATTAAGTATAGAGCATTTCTATATATAATAGAATCGTTATACTCGGCTAAGTGTATGATATGCAGTTATTGATATTTTTGTCATACTGGAAAAACCAGCGTTATACTCATATATACAGTGCTATTCGCACATTAGTTATACAGTCTATACTTTTTAATTATACTATAGATATTACTGAATGTATATTAATTAATTATTTAACAGAGATTTAATATAAAATAATTTTACTTATAAAAAAACAGAGCTGATACAAATTATCAGCTCTGAAAACATCTTCTCTATAAAATTATTTTTTTAAGTATTAGATCCCCCAAATATAATAGAACGCCATAGACCCATTATATAACAAGTTGAATTTATATAGAGTGACATTCAATTTTTGTCATTGACAGATTTAGGCAATAATTGGTTTAATTGTATTAAACCACTATTCTATCACTCAAATACAACTACATTTTTTGAAATCTGCTCTTCTAAAAACATAATAGTATCCTCTCTGGAGTATTTTTTATTAAAGTACTTAACTCTTTGATTTATAGTTTCCCATAATGCCATAGAAATTCTGTGTTCATTTGTAATAAACATCATGTGTGGATCTTTTAAACTAAAAAAAGCTGTCTTATCAAGGTCTTTGCTGAGAATAGCGTATTCATCAACATCTCTATCTTCTACTAAGACAAGGCTATAATTTTCATTAGTTCTCAACAAGTGGATCATATTCTCCAAATGAATTTTCAATAAAGTTCTAGTATATGATATATTTATGCCAAATAAAGTACTGAACTCTGGTAAATTTATATCATTTCTGAATTTTATGATTTTAGATACAGGAATCACTTCTGTAAACTTATGTGTCCTAAGTAATCTATTGAAATTATCAGTCAACACATTATATACAAAGTCAAATTCTCTTGGCAATCTCGATTCAATAGACTTTTTTACTTCTTTAGGCATGGTGAATATCGCTGGAAAAAGATTATAAAGAACTGAGTCATTCTCTTTTTTCAGCAGTTCAATATAGTCCATCCAAAGTGATTCTTTATCTAAATAACTGTACTTGTTAAACGCCGGCAAACAAAGCTTTTTATAGCTATCGAACTCATTTGCCAGAGTATTTATAGCTTTTCCATCATTTATATAAATAGTCAATGCCCCTTCACCTTCCTCACCAACAGAATTAGAAGTGACAGCTGAAATTCCAGGAGCTACAAATAAAGTTCTTCTAATTGTACTGTCTTTTAGTTTTGGATAATAATATGAGTCAATTCTACCTGTCATATAAACAGGAATCCATTTTTGAACCGCTGCATTCATCTCTGTAATCCTCTTTCAACACCATGTATAATATTGATTCTGCACCCTTTTTTCAATATCTTTGTCAGAAGACCAACTAAAGCTTTTGTGAATTCAAAATCACTGAACCAACTCATATTCTCATCACTGAACAACAGTAATGTAATCACTTTATCTGATTCTGCTACACTTGTTAGAAATCTCAAATATGCCTCTTATTTACCATCATTTCCATAATAGAATGTTGTATCTGACATGTTCGTACTCAGTTCTTCTGTGCTGTGTTCACAATCCATTATATTATTATCAGATGGAAGATTTGCACCCTCAACTAACCAATTGTATATAATTTCATTCAATAACTGATTTTCAGTTTTTCTATTTATTCCGTCTTCCAGCAATAAATTAATAAAATCATTTTTCAATTTCTCATCTTTCTCTATCATCTTTGCAAAATAACTGGACATAGGCAATAAGAAAGTCGGATTTTTGGGAAGTTTTCTTTTTCCCGTTCTCAAACGCGATAGATAAGATGGATCTACAGAAATCGCATTTGATAGAGTGCTGTTTTTTATCTTTGTTATTTCCATCAAAGCATTCAATTTTTTAGAAAACAAAATACCCCTCCAATTCTCAGTTCCATTATTCAAATTATCACATATATGCTATAACCACTATATCATATATAATATGCTCTTGAATACATTGACAATCTGATTAATTGAATTCCAATCTGTCAGTATCAACCAAGAGCCTCTCAATTTTATTTCTTAAATTCATATTTTCACTATTTTCTAATAGTGGATCATCAGACACAATATCATTTACAAGTATCTGTACCTCTGATAGGATTTTCATATCCCTTGGCAGTTTAGATACTCTCAGCTCTGGAATTCCATGTTGTCTGAATCCAAAGAATTCACCAGGTCCTCTCAGCTCTAGATCTTTTTCTGAGATTATAAATCCATCATTTGTCTGCTCAAGTATCTTTATTCTTTCTTTCGATATTTCACTTTTCCCATCTGAAAGTAAAATGCAGTAAGACTGATATTTTCCTCTACCAACTCTCCCTCGTAATTGGTGAAGCTGTGCTAACCCAAAGCACTCAGCATTTTCAATAACCATAATATTAGAATTGGGTACATCCACACCCACTTCGATTACAGTAGTAGAAACAAGTATATCTATTTCTCTTTCTTTAAATAGTTCCATTACAGTATCCTTATCGGCTGCCTTCATCTGTCCATGAAGAAGTCCTATTTTTAAATCTTGAAATTTCTCATTCAGTTCTTGATATACAGATTCTGCAGATTTCAAATCCAGCACTTCTGAATCTTCTACCATCGGGCACACTACATAAGCCTGCCTACCTTCTAAAACCTGTTTTTTTACAAACTGGTAAACATCAGCTCTGGATCTATAGGTCCTTCCGTATGTCTTTATTTCTTTTCGCCCAGGTGGCAGTTCATCAACTATAGTAATGTCTAAGTCGCCATAGACAATAAGTGCTAGAGTTCTAGGTATTGGTGTAGCAGTCATTACCAATATATCAGGATTTATACCTTTATTTGATAATCTAGCTCTCTGATTTACACCAAATCTGTGCTGTTCATCTGTAATTACAAGTCCTAATTTTTCAAACTCTATATAATCCTCTATAAGAGCGTGGGTTCCTACAACTACATCAATTTGGCCAGATTTTATTTTTTCTAAAACTTCTCTTTTCTCTCTTGCTTTCATATTGCTCACGAGAAGCCCAACTTCAATATTGAACTTTTCCAAAAGTGTACTCAAACTTCTATAATGTTGTCTTGCTAATATTTCTGTCGGAGCCATCATAGCACTTTGAAAACCTGATTTGTAAGACTTTAAAAGAGCAAATGCAGCTATTACTGTTTTTCCTGAACCAACATCACCTTGAACCAGTCTGTTCATTTGCCTATCTGCTTCCATATCTTTTTCTATTTCTTTTATAGCCTTATATTGTGCACCTGTCAGTTTAAAAGGCAGAGCTTCCTGGAACTTCTCCTCTAATTGAATACTTGGAAATCTAGTAAAGGAAACATCACTATTCCTTCTGTTTTTAAGCATAATCAGACCCATCTGCAATACTAAAAGTTCATCAAATGCAATTGTATTTCTAGACTTTAAATAATCATCTCTTCCATCAGGAAAATGAAGATGTTCAATAGCTTTTGAAATTGAGAAGAGATCGTATTTATCTCTTATATACTCGGGCAAGTCATCAATTTCTTTTGTATACTTTATAGCTTCCCTTACAAACTTTATCATTTCGTTATTTGAAAGCCCTTTGGTCAATCCGTATATGGGCTCCACTTTTCCTATATTGCTATTATCTAGATTCTTAGCAATCATAGGTGAATTAAACTCTTTTATTATGCCATTCACTTTGACTTTTCCAGAAATATATACCCTGTCATCTTCCTTGAACTGGTTCAACCTATAATTCTGATTGAAAAAAGTAATATAGGCATTTTCTGTACCATCAGAAACCAGAACTTTTACAATGCTCATATTTCTTCTCGGTCTATATATTGTCGGTCTTCCTTTTACAGTAACCTGAAGACTTATCAGTTCTCCGTCTTTAGCATCTTTTATAGTTCCTGTTCTTCTTCGGTCTTCATAATTTACAGGAAAATAGTATATAAGGTCCTCTACAGTATTAACTTCAAGATTAGATAACAGTTTTTTCTTTTTATCTCCGATTCCTTTAAGAGTATCAACTTTTAAATCCAAATCACTCAAAAAATCACCTCAATAAGAAAAACTCAGTATAATCAACTGAGTTTCTCACATATTATTCGGCAGCAATCAAATAGTGATATAGTGGCTGTCCACCATAAATCAGTTCTATATCTGCATCTGAATATAATTCTTCAATTTTAGCTGCTAGTTTTTCAGCATCTTCTTCTGAAACATCCTCACCATATATTATAGTGATCATATCAATACCTTCATCATATAGATGTGCTACAAGTTCCTCAGTAACACCTTCAACCTCACTTCCAGTACATACTATTTCTTTACCTAATAATCCTATTATTTCACCTTTTGAAATAGACTTGCCATTTAGAACCGTATCTTTTACTGAGAAAGTTATTTGACCTGTTTTCACTTCCTCATATGCGCTTGACATATTCATCACATTCTCTTCTAAACTGGAGTCCGGATCGAAATCAATCATAGCCGCAATTCCCTCTGGTATCGTTTTAGTTGGTATTACTTCAACATTCTTTTCAGACACATCTTTGACTTGGTTCGCTGCTAATATTATATTGCTATTGTTAGGCAGAATAATGATGTTATCAGTATTCATACTTTCAACTGCTTTTAGAATATCTTCTGTACTTGGGTTCATTGTCTGTCCCCCTGAAATAACTGTATTCACACCTAATTGATCGAATACATCTTTAAGTCCTTCACCTGATGATATGCTTATTACACCTATGTTTATAGGCTCAGAGTTTAACCCTTCATCATTTAAATTAAGCGAATCGCTATTTAGAGAATCTGAATTGTCATTGATGTTATCCAGCTCAGCTAGTTCGGTCTGATTAAATGATGTATGACTGTGCTGATATCTCATATTATCTATCTTTATATTTATAAGTCCTCCAAGAGTTACTGCTCTTTTTAAAACCTCTCCCGGGTCATTAGTGTGGATATGAACTTTTATTATTCCTTCATCTCCTATTACAAGCATAGAATCTCCCAGATTTTCAATCTCATCTCTAAAGCTCTCTGGATTCGCATTTGTATCGTTAATAATAAATTCTGTACAGTATCCAAACTCTATATTCGGATCGTAAGAGTCAGCTGTATCAAACATTATTACAGGTTCCTCTCTGATGAATTTGCTGCTATCAGTTGATTCACCAGTCAAGGCCGAGTACATACCATCTAGTATGACCATATAACCTTTTCCACCAGCATCTACGACTCCTGCCTCTTTAAGTGCTGGCAGCATCTCTGGAGTTCTATCCAATGTCTCGTTACCAGCATCGATTACATGTTTCATAAAAGAGATAATATCAGTCTCTTTTCTTTCTATATCATGAGCTGCATCACTGCATCCTCTGGCCACAGTTAGAATAGTTCCCTCTGTCGGTTTCATTACAGCTCTGTAAGCCGTCTCTGTTGCCTCCCTTAATGCTTTAGAGAACACTGGGACCGTTATTTCATCCGAATCAGAAATAATTTTTGACATACCTCTGATAAGCTGAGATAGAATAACTCCTGAGTTTCCTCTCGCACCCATTAAAGAACCTCTAGAGACAATATCCGTAATTTCTTTTATATCATTTTTATTATTTTCTAACAAATCTTTTACTGCTGATTTCATAGTAAGAGACATATTTGTTCCTGTATCTCCATCTGGAACCGGAAATACATTCAGTGCATTTAACATGTCTTTTTCATTTTCTAATGCGTTGGATGCATTTAAAAACATCTCTTTCAGCATAAACCCATCTATATTTGTAACCAAAACCAATTTCCTCCTAAAGCTAGCTATTTTTGCACTCTAACTCCTTGAATATTTACATTTATTTTTTCAACAAGCATTCCTGTTGCATCTTCTACTGCATATTTTACTTTTTCTATAACATTTTGTGCAACAGTCTGTATGCTTGTACCATACTGCACAATTATATAAAGATCTATAGTGATTCCATGTTCTTCAGTAGTAATTTTTACTCCCTTTGTCAGGTTCTCTAATAATAGAAGTTTTGAAAGTCCATCACTAGCTCCTTTGCTAGCCATACCTACCAATCCGTAGCATTCCATAGCGGCAAGTCCAGCGATAGTTGCTAGAACATTGTCCTCTATAATTATATTTCCATATTCATTATTTATTTTAGCCGGCATATTACCATCTCCTAAAACTTAAATTTCTCTTATAATCTTTCTCAAAAACTACATTAAGCTGATTAAAACAATGATTCCATTAATAGTATTTTTAATAGTAAGATTTGTAAATAGTCATATACTTAATTTTATCATATGTTTTGTATAATGTCATTCATAGCTTATTATTTTAAAAATATGCTTGAACAGTTGTTAATGCTATGATATAATCAGTTGTAATGTATTTTTTTATGTAGCAGGAGGTGTAGTTTAATGGCTAAAGAGTGTGTTGTTTGTGGAAAAGGAACAGTAACAGGAAACCAAGTTACTTTCTCTCATCGTAGCAGCAGAAGAACATGGAAACCTAATTTACGTAGAGTAAAAGCGGTTATTGAAGGATCTCCAAAAACTGTAAATGTATGTACTAGATGTTTAAGATCTGGAAAAATAGAAAGAGCAATATAATAGGCTTCCCTATAGGAAGCCCTTTTATTTGCTCTTTTTTATTTTTCAGTCTATAGATCTTATAACTAAAATGGAACCTGATTTGACCTCAATATGACCAACTTCTGATATAAGCTCGTTACTGATGCCTATTACGGAGTCAACCTCCAAATCAAGAGAGTCCGTATCATACTTGAATCCTCTCAAAGACAGTCCCTGGACTTTTCCTCCAGTTGGGAGTACCGAAATATATTTATAACGCTTATCATTTTTTATCTCTATTTTACTTTCTGTATACATTATTTCATTTTTTCCATCTACTATTTTAGCTCTTAAGCCCGCACTATAAATTTTCTTTAGTAAAATTATATTACCTATTGTATGATCAAGCCTAGATCCTGTAGCCCCTAAAAGCACAATATCTTTGAAGCCTTGTTCAATGGCGTAAATTACAGCTAGCTCTGTATCTGTTTCATCTTTTTCACAATTAGCTTTTATTATTTCTATTCCGCTATCTGAATACTTTTTTGAAAGCTCGTATCCCAATGAGTCCAAGTCTCCTATGATAATATCCGGTTTTAAATCTGATTCAGTTAGTTTCTTTGTACCACTGTCTACAGCAATAATAAAATCTCTATCACTATATCTTTCAATAACAGATCTTTCAGAATTTCCACCTGAAACTATTAAAGCGCTTTTCATATTTTTTTTATTCTTGTTTCTTTCCATAGATTTATCCAATTATTTCCATAAACTTATCTATTTCTATATTTATATCTTCATTTTTATAAACTGCTGAACCTGCAACCAGTACATCAGCTCCTAGATCGACCAGTTCTTTAGCATTATCCAAAGTAACTCCACCGTCTACCTCTATCTCAAAATCCAATCCTCTTTCCTCTCTAAGTTCAGATAAAACAGCAATTTTTTCTTTAACTTGAGGAATAAAAGACTGACCACCATATCCTGGATTTACCGCCATAATAAGAACTAAATCCAGATCTTCTAATATATATTCTATGCTTGATACCGGTGTAGCCGGATTTAATGACACTCCCGCTTTAACTCCTAAGTTTTTTATCTGCTGAATATTCCTATGCAGATGAGGGCACACTTCCTGATGTATAGTTATAATATCAGCACCGGAATTCGCAAATTCTTCCACATAGTATTCCGGTTTTACCATCATAAGATGTACATCAAAGACTTTATCAGTATATTTTCTGATTGCTCTAACGACTGGAGCTCCAATAGTCAAGTTTGGAACGAACCTGCCATCCATAACATCTATATGCACATATTCTGCATTACTTTTATCTAGTCTCTCTATTTCATATCCCAATTTACTAAAATCCGATGATAGTATTGATGGAGATAGTTTTGCCATTAATAGTTCCTCCTCTGTGATAGTTCTTCTAGTAAACGTAAATAATTTTCATATCTCTCTTCACTTATTATTCCCTGTTCAACCCTGGACTTTACTGCACATCCAGGTTCTTTACTGTGTCTACATCCTGTAAATTTACATTCAGCAGAATACTTTTCTATTTCTCTAAAGTAATCCGAAAGATTATCTTCATCCAAAAATTCTAATTCCAATGAACTGAATCCTGGAGTGTCAAACACATAACCACCAAAGTCCAGACTAAAAAGTTCAGTATGTCTTGTAGTATGCTTTCCTCTTTCAGTTTTTTTGCTCACAGAACCAGTCTCCAGCTCAAAATCCGGCTGTATATTATTTATAAGAGTAGATTTTCCTACTCCAGAAGGTCCCGCGAGTGCAGTTGTCTTATCTTTGAGTATCTCTTTCAGCTCTTCAAGTCCTTCTGACTCTTCTGCACTAGTCAGCAGTACTCTATATCCTGCTTTTTCATATATAGTTTTAAGCTCTTCATTTTTTTCTTTTTTCCCCAGATCAGCTTTATTAAAACAGATTACAGTTTCTATTTGCTGCTCTTCTGACTGAATTAAAAATTTATCTAAGAGCCATAGGTTTGGCTTAGGCTTTTTAACTGCAAAAACGATTACTTTCTGATCAATATTTGACACTGCAGGTCTTAGCAGTTGATTTTTTCTTTCAAATATCTCTTCAACATATCCTTCTTTATCAGCTTCATCGCTTACTCTGAGTTTGACATTATCACCAACAAGAGGGGTTTTTCCCTCTAATCTGAAAACCCCTCTCGCTCTTGTTTGATATATTCCATCAGAGGTTTTTACATAGTAAAAACCTCCAACACCTTTTATTATTTTTCCCTCTAATATCCTATCCATCTTAAAAATCCTTACTTGTTGAAGATTGAGGGATGTTATCTACATAAAGCTCATAGAAAACTTTTCCTGTGTCTTTATCTGGAAAAGATACAGATACAGAACCACTTGATGCATCGTAACCGCTTTGCGTATATACAGTAGATCTGCTTCCATTTTTAATCTTATATACTACAATATCTACTGGCTTCTTTGTGATTCCATTTGCACTTATTGATACGGTCTGTTCACTGCCCGTACTAGTTTCTTCTTTCTCTTCAGGACCACTGCTTATAACCATACTTATAGCAGTCCACTGCTCTACAGAACTTCCCGAAGCTACTCCTTGAGAAATTACTGTTCCTTTTTTCTTATCACTCACTTCATATCCTACTTGACCAATGGAAAGGTGCGCTGTATTCAACTGTGCACTAGCTTGGTCGAATGAAAGTCCAACTAAATTTGGTACAGTGGAATATACAACTTCCTTACCTTTACTGATTACAAGTCCTACTTCAGAATTTCTTGCTACTTCTGTATCAGGCTGTGGATCTTGTGAAATAATAAGACCAGCTTCAACTTCATCACTGAACTCCTCAGTTTGAGGCCCTAATGCCAATCCATTATCTCTCAGAGCAACTCTAGCCCCTTCCAAATCAAGTCCTACAACCGATGGCACTACTACTGGCTGTGACCCCTTACTTGATATTACTTTTACTGCTGAACCTTGTTCAAGTTTACTTCCTGCAGCCGTTTCCTGCTTAAGAATTCTACCCGCTGCCTGCTCATCACTGAACTCTTCACCAACAACTTCTACATTCAGTCCCTCTGGACTCAGTATTTTCTCAGCCTCTTCAATCGTAAGACCTACAACTGATGGCACGGCTACTTCTTTCTTAAACATATCTCCACTGCTTGCAAAATAAAGTCCTGCAGCAATCGTCACTGTAATAAAAGCTAAAAGTACCGGAAGGAACATTCCTTTTTTATCCGACTTTTTCTCTTCTTTTTCCTTGAGTCTGGCCAGTCTTCTTTCTTCTTTTTCTTTTAGCTTAGCTTGCTTTTCTGCCTCAGCTTTTTCAAGCTTTTCTTTTCTAGCCTGTTCTTTACTTCTTTCTTTTACTATCTTGTTTCTTTCTTTTATCATCTCATCACTGATTGGTGGAAGCATCTGTGTCCTAGCTTCCATCTCATCAACAGCCTTAATGGATGATGCTAATTTTCCTGTAGCTTTATATGATTTAAGATCAGCCAGTATTGATCTGGCATCCTGGTATCTTTCTATCTGCTCTTTTTTCATAGCCTTTGTTATTATATATTCCAGTTCTCTAGGAATATCCTGATTTATTTCTCTTGGAGCTGCAGCTTCTTCCTGGATATGCATTATCGCAACAGAAATAGGACTGTCGCCATCGAAAGGAACTTTCCCTGTCGCCATTTCATACATAACAACTCCAAGTGAGTAGATATCAGATCTCTTATCTACTAACCCACCTCTTGCCTGTTCAGGAGACAAGTAATGAGCTGAACCTAAAACACCACCGTTATTGGTCATAGTAACACTGCTGGTTGCTCTAGCTATTCCAAAATCCGTAACTTTTACTCTTCCATCATCTGTGACCATTATATTATGAGGCTTTATATCTCTATGAACTATACCGTTTTTATGAGCATCTTCTAACGCCTCACCAATTGCAATTGCAGTTTCCACAGTCTCTTTTGTATCTAAATGACCATATATTTTTATTATATCTTTTAAAGTTTTTCCTTTTATATACTCCATTACAATGTAGTTTTTTCCTTCTTCTTCACCTACATCATATACACTTACTATATTCGGATGTGTCAGAGATGCTGCTGACTGAGCCTCTCTCTGAAATTTATTCAATACATCTTCATCATTTTTAAATTGATCTCTCAGCACTTTTATCGCAACATATCTGTCTAGCAGTCTGCACTTTGCTTTATAAACTTCAGCCATGCCTCCGCCGCCGATTTTTTCAATTACTTCATACCTGTTACCCAGTACTTTTCCAATCATAAATTCCACCTGCCTAGCTTATTTTAGTAATTAGAACAGTTATGTTATCAGGTCCGCCTAATTCGTTAACCTCGTCTATCATTTCTGTACATAGTTTATCCATACTACTGTTATTTTCAGATTTATCTATTTTTTCACATATATAGCTGTCTTGAAGAACTCCATGTAATCCATCTGTAGACATTAAAATGTAATCCCCTTTTTCAACATCTAGACTTTTTATTTCAACATCTACCTCTTCAGCAGTTCCAACAGCTCTAGTTATCAAGTTTCTCTGTGGATGAACTTTTGCCTCATCTTCCGTAATGCTGCCTGAGCTCAATAGTGCTTCCACAAGAGAATGGTCCTTTGTGACTTTTATTAGGTCTTTGCCATTATGTATGTAAGCTCTACTATCACCTACATGACCAACAAAAGCTTCATTGTCTTTTATAAGAAGTACTACTATTGTAGTTCCCATACTGCCTTCTTCTTCATCTTCTTCTGCAGCCTTAAATATCTTCTCATTTGCCGCATTTATTGACTCTCGTAAAAACTGAGGAATATGCATTTTTTCCGATATAAGCTTGTCATAATTGCTATGATAAAACTCAGATATCACGGAAACAGCCAAATTGCTCGCAAAATGTCCATTTCTATGTCCACCCATACCATCTGCAACAATATATATTGGAATTTCATTGTCTTCATAATAATATAGAGCATCCTGATTTTCATCTCTAGCTGCGCCTACATCTGAACACGCACACATAATCATTTAATCACCTCTTTACAAAGTCTTGTTTCCTTCAATATAATCTATTCTCAACTGTCCACAGGCTGCATCTATGTCAGAACCTAATTCTCTTCTAATAGTTGCATTCACGCCAAGATTCTTGACAGTTTCTTTAAAAATCTCAATAGAATTTTTACTTGACTTCTTTTCACCATACTCCCTTACCTCATTTAGCGGTATGAGATTTACATGGCAATTAAGATCAGAACATATCTCAGCTAATTTTTTAGCATGAGATTTGCTGTCATTTATTCCATCTATCAGAGTGTATTCGAAAGTAATTCTTCTACCTGTCATATCAAAGTAGTACTTGCAAGCTTTGACTACTTCAGCAATGCTGTACTTTTTGCTTACTGGCATAATTTCCATACGCTCATCATCAAATGGATTATGTAATGAAATAGCCAGATTAACAGGTATTTTCAAGTCAGCAAGTTCATAGATTTTATCAGCTAATCCGCAAGTCGATAGAGTAATATTCCTATAGCTAATATTCTGTCCATCCTTGCTGTTTATAATATTTAAAAAATTAACTACATTGTCAAAATTATCAAGTGGCTCCCCACTACCCATGAGCACTATATTGGTGATATTTTCATTCATATCTTTTTTAATAGCGTATATTTGACTCAGTATCTCAGAAGTCTCGAGATTTCTTACGAGTCCTCTTTTAGTAGATGCACAAAAAGAACAAGCCATTCTGCATCCTACTTGAGTTGAAAGACAGACAGAATTTCCATGTTTATACTTCATAAAGACCGATTCTATAATATTCCCATCTTCTAGCTTGAAAAGGTACTTCACTGTATCATCAATATTGGATTCCAGTTTCTTCGCTATCTCAATTCTTCCTATTTTGTAGTTCAGTTTCAGCTTCTCTCTTAGAGGTTTCGATAAATTAGTAATTTCATCAAAATCTTCTACAAGATTTTTGTGAACCGCCTGATAAATCTGTGAGGCTCTAAATTTCTTTTCCCCTATGTCAACTACAGTTGAAACAAGCTGGTCTATATTAAGTGATTTTATATCTGTCATTTTGTCCTCCTAATCTATAATTATATCATATTTCTCTCTCTTTTAGTACTTTTTAAGCTTAGCAATAAAAAAACCGTTAGTGTCATGTTTATTAGGAAATAGCTGCACATAACCTCTATCTGCTTCTTCACTTATTTTACTCTTTTTTAAATACTTGCCAAAACCTTCAAGTCTAAATTCTCTGTTTTCCGAAAGAAAGTTTTCAATTATATCTATATTTTCTCTTCTATTTACAGTACAAGTGCTGTATATGATTACTCCACCTTTTTTAATATACTTAGCAGCATTTTCAAGTATTTTTCTCTGAATAACCGGGAACTCCTTCATTTCATCTTCAGTTCTGTAAAGCTTTATCTCTGGCTTATTTCTGATAAGTCCTAATGCAGAGCAGGGAACATCGGCAACACAGATATCCCATTTTTCAACATCCTCCACTTGAAAAACGGTAGCATCTGATATCTTTGTATCTATGATCTTGACACCTAATCTTTCTGCCTTTGCTTCAATATCTCTAAGCTTATGTTCATAAACATCCCTGGCTTCTAGGTATCCCTCGTTATTCATTATAGATGCTAAATGCACTGTTTTTCCACCCGGTGCAGAACATATATCCAACACCTTTTCTCCCGGTACCACACCCGAAGAATCTCCTACTAACGTTGAGGAAACATCCTGTACATCAATGTATCCATCTTTATATATATAACTATCCAGAAGCCCTCCAGGATTGTTCACTCTATACGAATGATCTGAGTATTCAGAGACTTCAATATCATATCCTTCTTTTATTAACATAGATATAAGCTCTTCTCGAGTAGTTTTTATTGAATTCACTCTTATATTCATGAAGTGTTTACCTGCATTTGCTATACATATTTCCTCAGTAAAATCCGGACCATAATCTTCTATCCACATTCTAATCAGCCAGTCAGGATAGGAGTATCTAACAGCTAAATATTTAACAATGTCTGATTTATCTGGGTATCCAATATTATCCTTGTTTCTGGATATATTTCTCAGAACCCCATTTACAAAGGATTTTGCGCCTATATTTGAGTATTTCCCAACCAGATTAACAGCTTCATTTACTGCTGCTGAATCAGGAATTCTATCAAGACTTACTATTTGATGTATTGCCATTTTCAAAATTATTTTGACTTCAGGATCAATCTTTCTAATCTTTATTTTAGAATATTTAGAGATAATCCACTCATAATAAATATAGTTTTCTATTGTTCCATATAAGAGTTCTCTTAAAAACCCTCTATCCCTGCTATCCATACCTTGACTGTATTTATTTGCAACTAAATTTGAATATGCTTTTTTTGTTTCTATTTCCATAATTGCTCTATAGGCCTGTTCTCTTACGTTCAAAAAATCACTCCTCAAGTCAAAAAAATTTGAGACAATATGCTCTTATATTCAATTCAAAAGCAAATTGTCTCAATAATAAAAAATTAATTTCTTCTTCTACTTCCCATCAACCTAATCAGCTGACCTAAAGAAGCCAATGCCGCTGCAACATAAGTCAGTGCCGCTGCATTCAATACCTGTTTTACTGGTTTTATCTCATCCGGAGACACTATGCCTCTCTCTAATTCCACCACAGCTCTCTTACTGGCATCGAACTCTACCGGTAGAGTTATCAGCTGAAAGAATGTTGTCACTGCAAAGAGCAGTATTCCAATATTCACCAATCCTGGTAAACCCATTACAAATCCCAACAGCAATATCGGGAGCAATGCTTTTGAACTCAGTGATACAATAGGAAATATTGTGTTTCTTATTGCAAGAGGTGCATAGCTCGTGCTGTGCTGAACCGCATGACCAACTTCATGGGCCGCAACTCCAATAGATGCTAATGACTGTCCATTATATACTTCATTAGAAAGTCTCAACACTCTTCTGCCTGGATCATAATGATCTGTAAGTGTACCACTCACCACTTCAATCGGAATATTTCCTAAGCCATATCTGTTGAGAATCATTCTAGCTGCTTCTGCACCCGTTATACCTTTTTTGGAATAAACTGAGCTATACTTTCTGTAAGTCGACTTTATCTTATTCTGTGCATAGAAAGACAGAGCCATAGCAATTATTATTATCAGCCAGCCTAAACCAGACCCACCACCATAGTATCCATAACTACCATACATGGACTTCACTCCTCTACTATACTAACTTGATTTTTTCAATTGTATTGCCTCGAAGATATTCCTCTACAGTCATCCATCTTTTCCCTTCAAACTGTATCTCTTCAAGAATTATAATACCGCTTCCCGTTGCTATTTCGATTCCATTATCTGTTATTTCAACTATCATACCTGGCTCATCGTTTACTTCTTTATTTTCAACCCTGGCTTTTCTCACCTTTACCGTCTTACCATCATAGTCAAAGAATGAACCTGGCCACGGCTGAGTCCCTCTAATCAGATTGTTTATCTCATTTGCAGACTTGTTCCAGTCAATCTTGCCTAAGCTTTTATCCATCATATGAGCATAAGATGACTGAGAATCATCCTGAGGTTCCCCTTCCGTTTTTCCTGCCCTTTCGATATCTTCCAATGTTCGAATTAGGAGCTCAGAGCCTCTTTCCATTAATATATCATGAAGCTCACCAGCCGTCATATCATCAGATATTTCAACCTCATCCTTAGACACCATATCCCCTGTGTCCAAGCCTACATCCATTTTCATTATCGTATTTCCTGAAACCTTCTCTCCATCTATTACGACTCTATTAATAGGAGCTGCTCCTCTGTACTTAGGAAGTAAAGATGCATGTAAATTTAAACAGCCATATTTCGGGTAATTCAGAATCTCCTCAGAAAGTATCTGTCCATATGCAATTACAACTATTACATCCGGATCTGCATTTTTTATTCTCTCTATACTTTCATCAGAGTTAACGTCTGATGGCTGATAGACATCTAAATCCAATTCCACAGCTTTCTGTTTCACTGGTGTAAACTGAACTTTTTTGCCTCTACCTCTTCTCTTGTCTTCCTGAGTAATGACTAAAGAAATATTATGCCCCTTATTGTGCAGCTCTTCTAATGAGGGAACAGAAAAGTCCGGTGTTCCCATAAATACAATATTCAATTTACTCCTCCTCAATAAGCTTGTCTATATAGAGTACTCCATCAAGGTGATCTATCTCGTGACAGAAAACCCTAGCAAGTAACCCTTCTACTTCCATCTCATTTCTTCTTCCATCTATATCGGTATATTCAACTGTAAGCTTCTGAGGTCTTGATACAGTACCGCTCTCACCTGGAACACTTAAACAGCCTTCAGTATCAAGCTCTTCACCTTCCTCAGATGTTATAACAGGATTAATCCCAACTATAGGTCCATCTCCTATATCAATTACTATGATTCTTTTCAGTATACCTACTTGAGGAGCTGCCAAACCAACTCCTTCTGCATGCGACATAGTTTCAAGCATATCTTCAACCAATACTTGTATTCTGTCATCTATCTTTTCAATCTCTCTGCATTTTTTCCTTAAAATAGGATCTCCTTCAACCCTGATCTGTCTTATCGCCATATTTCATACCACCTTACTGATTTTCCTCTAATATTATACTTTCAATTATTTTAAAACTTAAATTTAATAATTTAATAATTTTAGACATTAACATCCTAATTTATTATAATACGGTTCTAGGATTCACGTCTACACTTACTATTATATCAGAATTCTGTTCAGCTTTTTCAACTAAGCAGTATTTCCTTACAATATCTTTTATAAAATCTAATTCATCTTTATCTGTTTTTATTAAGATTTTCCATCTATATCTATCTTTAATCTTGTATATTGAAGCCATATTCGGTCCTAATATATGTGTATTCTTAATGATGAAGTTCTTACTCTTTTCTTCATAGATTGCTCTATGAATTCTGTGAACTTCCTCATATACCCTATTCTCATCTCTGCCGTAAACTGTGATGTCTATCAGCTCAGAAAAAGGCGGATATCCATATGCTTTTCTAATTTTTATCTCATCAGTGTAAAATGATTTATAATCTGAATTCATCGATGAGCGAATTGCATAGTTGTCAGGATTATAAGTCTGTATCACTACATCACTATCTTTTCCTGCTCTTCCGGCTCTTCCAGACACTTGAGTAATAAGCTGGAAAGTTCTTTCTGCTGAAGAATAGTCCGGAATATTCAGAGATATATCCGCCATAATGATTCCAACAAGAGTCACATCAGGAAAATCAAATCCTTTGCTGACCATCTGAGTTCCTATAAGTATATCTATTCTCTTATCCTTCATCATACTGTATATTCTCTCATAACTTCCCTTTTGGGACATAGTATCCGCATCCATTCTGGCAACTCTAGCCCCTGGAAAATATTTTCTCGCCTCAATCTCAACTTTTTGAGTTCCTATACCCATATATCTTATATATTTTGAATCACATTCCGGACATTTTTCAGGCACCTTTTTTGTCTGACCGCAATAGTGACATACCATAATATTCTCTCTCATATGAAAGTTCATAGAAATATCGCACGAGTCACATCTTATCGTGTAACCACACTCTCTGCAGCTCACTGCCTTAGAAAAACCTCTGCTATTTAGAAATAGTATAGTCTGTTCTCCCTTCTTGAGTCTGTCATTTATGTTGTTGTAAAGATCATAACTGAATATAGTTTTATTTCCATTTAACAGTTCTTCTCTCATATCAACAATTCTGACTTCAGGCATCTTAATATTCATAACTCTTTTGTGGAGTTCGATCAGCTTATAATCCTGTTTTTCAGATCTAAAGTAAGACTTAATTGAAGGAGTAGCTGAACCAAGCACCAGCTTAGCATTTTTCTCATAATTAAGTGAAATAAGCTTTTCAGCAACTTCAATAGATTCGTATTTAGGATTCATCTCTGACTTATATGAAGTTTCATGTTCTTCGTCTATAATAATAATTCCCAGATTTTCAAAAGGCATAAATAAAGCTGATCTTGTTCCAACAACAATTTGAACCTTTCCTTCTCTGATCTTTCTCCACTGATCATATCTCTCACCAAAAGATAGATTACTATGATATATTGCCACTCTATTTTTAAACCTTCCAGCAAATCTTTCAACAGTTTGAGGTGTAAGTGCTATCTCAGGAACTAGAACAATTGCATCTTGTCCTTTATTTATTACTTCCTCTATGAGCTGAAGATAGACTTCAGTTTTTCCACTTCCAGTGACACCTTTGAGCAGATATATTTTTTCGTCTCCACAAGTTATCCTGTTAAAAGCGCTCCTCTGCTCATCATTTAACTCATGCTTAGAGTATTTTTTAATATCTTCATCTATAACTTTTCTCTCATACTCTTCTTCTTTTATTTTTATTATACCTTTATTTTCAAGCCCTTTTAGTGTCTGACTGCTTGTATTAAACTTTTCTAAAAGATCCTTATATTCGAATCTCAGGAACTCATCATCTCTGCCTAAAGTCTTGACTTCATTTAAGTACCTGAGTATTTCAATCTGTTTAGTTGCTCTGTTTCCAACGACCTCAATAGCATTATCATAGTCATCATAATTTAGATATACATATTTTCTATATGCAATATTTACTGACTGTTTATAAACTTCATCAATAAATATATCTTCACTATTGACCAGTTTATTGATTTCTCTTTTCAGTTGTGATTTTTCATAAAATTTACTGAACTTTTTAATAAATCTATCTAGTGACATTCTCTTTCTACTGTTCATATAATCAACAATCTCATCACCCAGTGATTCTGAATAACTGATCTCTTTTTTCAATATGATATATTTCTCCGATTTCGTACTTAGACCAGATGGGATAATAGTTCTTATAGCATCAACGAATTTGCACAGATATCTTTCTCTCATCCAGAAAACTAAACTTATCTGTTTTTGTGTAAGCACTGGATTTTTATCTAATAAGAATTGTACTTCTTTGATATTCATATTTCTTTCATCCGAACTCAGCTCTTCAGTGATTCCAAGTACTATTCCATCTATCATATTATCTCCTCTGCCAAATGGCACCAGAACTCGCATACCTACCTGAATTTCACTCTCCATAAATTCAGGAATTGAATAAGTAAAAGGCTTATCCAGCTTGACATGAGGAATATCAACTATTATATTAGCATAAAGCATCTATATCATCCTTCAGTAAATATACATATTCAGTATTTGTCTACCTCTTATGACCAATATCACAAGTGTTCGACAGTATCCTATCAAGATCAAAAAATATAATTCTAAAATATCCTGCGAAATCTAGTCTATTATCAGTAAAAAAATAGAGAGCTTAAAATTAAGCTCTTTTTATCTCCATGACCTTGTCTATAATAATATCTGCAAGTTCTCTTTTAGTCATCTTATTAATTTCATATATCCTGCCATCATTGAAAATAATTTCAGCAGCATTGTAATCAGAACCAAAACCCGTTTCCTTTCCGGATATGTCATTTGCAACTATGAAATCCAAGTTCTTTGAAACTATTTTCTTCTTGGCATTTTCCACTAGATTCTCACTCTCTGCAGCAAACCCAACCAGTATCTGATCTTTCTTTTTTTCTCCTAAAGCCTTTGCAATATCAACAGTTCTCTGGAATTCGAGGCTCAGATTGTCATCTGCTTTTTTTATCTTCTGATTGGAATAGTTCATAGGTTTATAATCAAGTGGTGCTGCAGCTTTAATCACAATATCCAAACTATCAAATACTTCATCTATTGCATTTAGCATTTCATCCGTAGTTTCAATTTCAACAACTTCTATACCAGATGGCTTTTCCAGCCTCGTAGGTCCTGTAACTAAAATGACATCGGCTCCTCTATCTCTTGCTGCTTTAGCAATCTCATACCCCATCTTACCACTTGAATTGTTAGTGATATATCTTACAGGGTCTAGTCTTGCAATAGTTGGTCCCGCTGTGACAAGAAGTTTCATCCCTGACATATCTGTGTCCCGAAGTTCAACTGGAATCCGACTCATTTCTACGTTAGAATCATTTGCCTCACCATTAGACTGTTCTTCTGACTGATTCAAATATATGGACTTATTTGAATTTTTTTCTCCACTTAATAAGCTTAAAACAAAATCTACGATCCTCTGTGGATCTTCAAGTTTGCCTTCTCCTACATCTCCACAGGCAAGTCTTCCAGATGCAGGTGAAATAAAATAGTATCCCAGTTCAGATAACTTGGAAACATTCTCTTTAAATATAGGATTGTTGTACATATTCGTATTCATAGCAGGTGCAAATACAACCGGTGCTAATGTTGCCATAACTGTGGTGCTCAGCATATCATCTGCAATGCCATTGGCAATTTTTCCTATTATATTCGCAGTAGCTGGTGCAATCAAAAAAAGGTCTGCAGCTTTTGCTATTGATATATGCTCCACATCCCATGATGGAATATCTCCAAACATATCTGTGACTACAAAGTTCTGCGACATAGTCTGGAATGTAAGAGGAGCTACAAACTTTTCAGCAGCTTCTGTCATTATCACTTTGACATCTGCACCCTGTTTTACTAATCTGCTCACAATATCAGGAGCCTTATATGCTGCTATGCCTCCCGTTACTCCTAACACTATATTCTTAACTTTTAACAATCTCCACACCTCATCTGCTCTAAATAAATATTATTATTCTTCAACTGCCGAGTCTTCAGAGCTCTCCTCAGATTCCACTGATTCAGACATTGCAGCTTCAACGTTTTCTGAAAGTTCTTCTTCATCTTCTAAAAGAGTTCTGTCAATCTTATGAAATTCTAATAAGTTTTCTTTGTACTCTCTAATAGCTATTGATATTGCACCTTCCTCTTCCGATTCTTTTTCAACAAGAGGTGTTGAGCCTTCTAATATCTGTCTGGCTCTCTTAGATATAACAGTGACTAAACTGTACTTGCTATCAATATTTTCTAATAATTCATTATTGGATAAATTCTTCATTCTTCTTCCTCCTATAAACCCTCAATCAAATTCTTCTGTCTGTGGACTCTGCATTTTTCAGCTTCTATTATTGCTTCCATTTTAGAAACTGCGCTATCAACCTCATCATTTAAGACTGCATAGTCATATTTAAATGCATAGCCAATCTCATCATATGCGCTTTCAAATCTCCTGATCATAGATTCTCTAGTCTCAGTTCCTCTGAGTTCCAATCTGCTCTTAAGTTCTTCCATAGATGGAGGGAGTATAAACACAAATACACCATCTTTGTAAATCTCTTTAACTTTCAAAGCTCCCTGAATATCAATCTCCAAAAGTACATCTTTACCCTGCTCAAGTTTTTCAAGTACCTTAGTCTTTGGAGTACCATAATAGTTACCATAGACTTCGGCATGCTCTAAGAACTCATTTTCTGAAAGCATCTCTTTAAATTCTTCTCTCTTTAAAAAATAGTAATTTACACCGTCAACCTCACCAGGTCTAGGATCTCTTGTTGTTGCAGATATCGAAAGTTCGATACTCTTGTTTTTTTCTAGTAAACCTTTGCATATAGTTCCTTTTCCTGCCCCTGAAGGTCCAGAAACTACTAATAATAAGCCTTTAGTGCTCATCAACCCATTCCTCCTTATTCAGTATCTGAAACACAATCTTTATTATCTAATCTATTAGATACTGTTTCCGGCTGAACCGCCGACAGTATAATATGATCACTATCAGTAATTACTACAGCCCTCGTTCTTCTGCCATAAGTTGCATCTATGAGCATTCCTCTGTCCCTAGCTTCTTGAATAATTCTCTTTATTGGTGCTGATTCCGGACTTACAATAGCCACTATCCTATTAGCTGATACCATGTTTCCAAAACCAATATTAATTAATCTTATAGCCATATGAACACCTCCTGAACTATCTATTCAATATTCTGTATCTGTTCTCTTATCTCTTCAATTTTTGTTTTTATTTCAACTACTCTATTTAAAATCTCTGTATTTCCTGCTTTTGAACCGATGGTATTTGTCTCTCTATTCATTTCTTGAACAATAAAGTCAAGTTTTTTACCTATGCTTCCTTCACTTGCCGCCGTATGTCTGAAGAGGCCAATATGACTGTTAAGTCTTACAATTTCCTCATCTACATTAGATTTGTCAGCAAAATAAGCAATCTCATTTTCAAGCTTGTTACTATCGACTGCTCCTCTATCTTCCAAGATTTCTGCTATTCTCTTACTGAGCTTCTCTCTATACTCAGTAACCATCTCGTCCTTATACCTTTCTATTTCGGTAATCATATTTTCAATGGAAGAAAGCTTAGACTCCATATTCCCAGCTAGGACTTCACCTTCTCTACTCCTAGCAGCATCTAGCTTATCAAGGGAAGTATTCAAAGCCTCTCTGCAAATATTCCAGATTTCTTCCTGGTCATATTCTTTTTTGACCGGCTTAAGTACATCAGGAAAATCTAAAAATCTATCCATCGTGATATCTGAATAAATACCGATTTTTCTTCCCAAATCTTCTACTGCTTTTAAATATGCATGTGCAAGTTTTTCATCTACCTGTACTTCAACATCATCCTGACCAAATTCATCTATGTTGATATACACTTCAATTCTTCCTCTATCAACTTTAGATTTAATATTAGATTTAACTTGTTCTTCCAAATAGGAGATATGTCTAGGTATTCTAGTGACAATGTCACAGTATCTGTGATTAACAGTTTTTATCTCTACACTTATGGTTATTGAACCTTCTGTATGCTCCCCTATACCATATCCAGTCATGCTCTTCAATATTATAAGCCCCTCTCAATTATTCTGCATTTAATCTTCGGCTTACTCTCCGATTTGTTACATTCATACATGAATATATATTTTCATAAAGTATATTCTATTATAACATATAGATGCCTATTCTTTTAGGGAAATCTCGCTTTTTCTTTAAATTTCGCCGATTTTTGTAGGAATACAGATAGAATCATGTACTCACAGATATTACAGAAAATCATGATTTAACAAAACCAATTTATCTGTTCATGCTCTCCAAAAGTCCATTATATTAAGACATTGCCTAATAATTCTCATAAAACAGTCTAAATGCTACAGATGGAATCTATGTTATAATATTCATGGAAGGTGATAATATGGCATTTGACGGAATAGTTCTCAATGCAGTTGAGAATGAACTTGAAGAAAAACTTATTGGTACTAAAATAGATAGAGTTAATCAGCCTGAAAAGGATGAGCTCATAATAAATATACGTGGAAAAGGTGAGAATTATAAGCTGCTGCTATCAGCTAGCAGCAATAATCCAAGAGCTCACCTAACAACAATGACGAAACCTAACCCCATGAGTCCTCCAATGTTCTGTATGCTTTTAAGAAAGCACTTACAGGGAGGAATAATAACTGATATCAGACAGATTGAAATGGAGAGAATCCTGGTCATTGAAATTGAATCAATGGATGAACTTGGATATAAATCAAAGAAAGATCTTGTCATTGAAATAATGAGCAAACACAGCAATATAATTCTTGTCAGAAAAGATGATTCACAGATTCTTGATTCAATAAAAAGAATACCTGCATCTACTTCCTCAGTGAGACAGGTACTTCCGGGACTCAAATATGAATACCCACCATCACAGGATAAAGTTAATCCTTTGGCATATGAGTTTAGTCTTTTACCAGACACTTTGAAATTGACAGACAGAAATTTAAAACTATTTAAATTCCTATACTTCACTTTCTTAGGTATGAGTCCACTCATAGCTCGTGAAATAGCATTTAGAGCAAATTTAGACTCGGATAAATTTATATATGATCTAGATGAAGCCGATATAAATAATCTCTCTAATACCCTGTCTGAATTCTATTCACATATAAAAAATGATGTATTCAGCCCGACTATAGTGAGAGATCCTGACACTTCAGAAGTAACTGCATTTTCTGCAGTTGAACTCCATCAGTTCACAGGATTTCAGGTTGAGAAGATTGACTCTATATCAAGTCTACTAGAGAAGTTTTTCACGGAAAGAGATAATCAGGACAGAATAAAGCAGAAATCATCTGACCTTAGAAAATCAATTT
Source organism: uncultured Clostridia bacterium (assembly GCA_964489735.1). GTDB lineage: Bacteria > Bacillota > Clostridia > Tissierellales > Gottschalkiaceae > Andreesenia. The sequence continues at coordinate 43,110 of CAZBAL010000006.1, forward strand.
CCACGAAGCTTGAAAGATTAATGAACAAAACGGCAAAACAAGAACTTGAGCTTAGAGAATCCAAAGACAGAGAAAAGTATAGAATCAAAGGAGAACTGTTAACTGCTAATTTATATAAAGTAGGTAAAGGTGATAGAGAGATTATTGTAGACAATTTTTACAGTGAAGATTTTGAAAAGATGTCGATTAGTCTTGACCCCAAACTTTCACCAGCAGATAATGCACAGAAATATTTCAAAAGGTATAATAAACTGAAGCATGCAGACAATCTCCTGACTACTCAGATTGAACAATCTAGAGAAGAGATTGAGTACCTAGATAATATTATTTTCTCCATAGACAATTCAACTGAAATTACAGAAATAGATGAGATTAGAGAGGAGCTTATTAAGGAAAACTATCTGAAAAGTTACCACCTTAAGAATAGAAAACAAAAACAAGAATCATCAAAACCCCATCATTATGAATCTTCTGATGGATTTGATATATATGTCGGAAAGAACAACAAACAGAACGACTATCTAACACTGAGATTTGCTAATAGAGATGATTACTGGTTTCATACTAAAGATATACCCGGCTCTCATGTAATAATTAAATCTGATGGTAGAGAAATAACTGAAACAGCAATTAAGGAGGCGGCTCTCCTAGCTTCATATTACAGTAAAGGAAAAATGTCTTCGAATGTAGCGGTCGACTACACTGAGAAAAAGAATGTAAGAAAACCTAGCGGTGCAAAACCAGGAATGGTTATATATGAAAATAATAGCACCATTTATATTACTCCAGAAAGGTCAGAAGTAATCAAAATAAAAAAAGTCTGTTAGTCAAAATAAACTTTCAAATCATGATTCTTTGTGAAATAAACACATTATATAGAGGTTATAGTGAATACTATAACCTCTATATATATTACTATGAAGTTCAATAAAAATTCAGTATCTTTGTGTGAAATAACCTTTTCATTTACTCAATCCACTTTAAATCAACTGTATTATCAAAGCAGTGGAATTTTATATCTGCTATACCTGCTGCATCTTCTATATCAATATCAGGTCCTAATATTTTTTAATACTTCCTGGTATTCTAACTTCTCCGTTTAAGTTGCACTCTTTAAACGATAATTCACCAATTTTCTTCAACTTGGAACCACCTTCGAATCTAAGCGTATTTAATGGTGTCTTTTTAAAGGCATAAACAGCAATAGTTTCTACCGATGATGGTATGTTTACTTCTTCCAAGCCACTTTCACCAAATGACAGTGGACCAACAACAATAAGAGAGTTTGGTAAATCTATTGTCTTGAGAGACTCACAATTAGCAAACGCTCTCTCTTTAATATTTACGACATGATTTGGAATTTCTACTTCCTCAAGTGAAGCACAATTACTAAAAGTATAACTTGGTATCACTGTAATAGGACTTAGAATTTTTGCACTGCTTAAGTTTTGACAAGATCTAAAAACTCCATCTTCCATTAGTTCGACAGAATTCGGAACCGTTATAGATTTCAATCCAGATCCAAAAAACGCATGCGATTTTATTTCCTTCACCGAATTAGGAATGACAATCTCTGAAAGTGCAGAGCAAGCCGAAAAAGCAAATCGATCTATCGATGTTACTGAGCTAGGTATCACTACTGTTTTCAATAAAGGGCTTCCAGAAAAAGCATTTTCTCCAATGGATGTTACTGAATTTGGAATATTAACTTTCAATAATGACATACATCCTCTAAAACTATGAGGAGCAATTGATTTTAATGAGCCAGGTAGTACGACTTCTGTCAACTCAGTAGAACCAAAAGACCATTCCCCGATAGTTTCAGGAGAGTAACTATCAATAAATACAACTTCTTCCAAAGTAGACCCATAAAACCCAGAATTCCCTATATGACACTCTTGCGGAATGTATACTTTTTTCAAAGTAGTGCTGTTTTTGAAAGCATCTTTGCCCAGTTCTTTTACTCTTATGCCTTCAATATATCTAGGAAGTGCTAGTGTCGCCATAGAACTGTTAGAAGACTTTATTCTTACACTCATATCGTCTATTTTTTCCCATTCATAATCAGCTACTATTACTTTAACTTTCTTTTTTGCCCTTTTACCATCTGTAGTTTTGAAAACTACAGTAACTTGGTACTCTCCTTCAACTGTAGAATTAACATAGTCGTCCTCTATGTATATATCGCTTACAGCATTTCCGTTCTCATCCGTTGCTGTAACACCTTCCAGTATATGACTATTCAGTTTATCTCTACCTGCTGAACCATCTGTTATTTCACTATCATTTAGTTGAACTCCATATGCTTCAGGCAAGTTCTTTACATTAACATCTGTCGTTTCATAGGTTCTTTCATTATATGGTATTGTAAGACTGTATAATATTTTGGCTAGCTCTGCTCTGCTTATATCATTTTCAGACTTGAACACCCTCCAGGGTAACCATTAATAGCTCCCATAGAAACCAGCTTTTCAATTGAGCCTTTCGCCCAATGGCCTTCTATATCTGTCAATGATGCAGTATTTCCCAAGTCATTATACTTATTTGTATTATCCAGAGCAGCAAATATCAACTTAGATGCCTCTGCTCTTTTTATATTGTTTCCTGGCTTAAAACTTCCATCAGCATATCCGTCGATTATTCCTGCAGAAGATAGATCCGTAATATATGGTTCACTCCACATTTCTGAGTTCACATCAGTGTAAGTTTTTACTATTCCCTTCGACTTTATAAGCATGTCAAAATATGCACTGACCATCTTTGCTGCTTCTTCTCTTTTTATCGGATTATCTGGTCTAAATGTTTCATCAGGATATCCATTTATTACTTTCTCTTCTACCAGCTTTTCTATAGCTGGCTTAGCCCAGTGCTCTCCTATATCAGTAAGTGTTACTGCGGATGCAATGCTCGAACTTATTATGACCGTACCCAATGCTAATTATATTATTTTTTTACTCTTTCCCATTTTAATCTCCCCTTTTATGGTATTGTTTTAATTAATAAGTTTCTATACTTACTTTTCATAGTTGGGATCCCCCAGTCCACAACTATTGTACAGCCTTAGACTGTATTTACATAATTTGTCTTGAAACTGAATTAACAGTATTTCAAGCTATCAATTTATATACCCAACACATACTATACCAATCTAATTTTATTATATTAAAAAAATATAAGTAAATGATTATTCCTCTATATGTGTTGCAACCCTGCCTTTAGTATACATGAAAAAATTAAAATGAAAAATATGCAAAAGTATATAATTTCTCCTAAAAATCTCTACAAAAGTATATATTATAAAAAAAAGACATATTGCCTTTTGTACTTTGAAATGCCATTTGTAATAATGACAACTCATAAGGTCAATATGTCTTCTAATCAAATTTTTCTTCTATTAAAACTTTATTATCTTCGCCTTCAATAATTACTTTTATTCGTTCGTTTCTCGAAGTTGGGACATTTTTCCCTACAAAATCAGGTCTTATTGGAAATTCTCTGTGACCTCTATCTATTAAAACTGCAAGTTGAACTTTTTTAGGCCTTCCATTATTGACTATAGCATCTAATGCGGCTCTAACAGTTCTTCCAGTGAACAATACATCATCTATCAATATGATAATTTTATCTTCTATATTGAAATCAAATTTGTATTTCTCGATTTTATCTCTGTCCACATCATCCCTATAAGCACTTATATCAATATACTCAACCTGCATATCCTTTCCCTCTATGGATGATATTCTTTCACCAAGTTTTTCTGCAAAAGGTATCCCTTTACTTCTGACACCCACAAGTATGAGATCTGAAGTACCTTGATTCTTTTCCAGTATTTCGTGAGATAGTCTGGTTATTGCTCTTTCTATCGCATTATGGTCCATAATTAGTGCTTTTGTTCCCAATTTACTCACCTTCTTCAATCTAGTTTGCAAACAATATACATGGCTATATTCTACATTTATAAGTCCAATCAAATGAACACCATCGAACTTCTTATTATTCCAGTATATTGACAATTCTCTTAAAATAATCCGGCATTTCAGTACTGAACTCCATATACTCACCTGTTCTTGGATGATCAAACCCTATTGTCTCAGCATGCAAAAGCTGTCCATCCAGCTTAAATTTCTGTTTTCTGATTCCATACACAGGGTCTCCAACAATTGGATGCTTAATATAGTTCATATGAACTCTTATCTGATGAGTTCGACCAGTCTCGAGTCTAGCTTCAACCAGAGAATAGTCTTTAAATCTCTTAAGAACCTTAAAGTGCGTGACAGCTCTTCTACCACCGTCAACCACAGCCATCTTTTTTCTATCAGATGTACTTCTTGATATGGGAAGGTCAATTTTTCCCGACTCCTCCTTGATTATCCCTTCTACAAGAGCAATATATTTTCTAAGTACAGTATGCTCTTCTATCTGTTTAGCAAGATTAATATGTGCAAAATCAGATTTTGCTACAATCAGTAATCCTGAAGTATCTTTATCCAGTCTATGAACTATTCCTGGTCTTATTTCATCATCATTAACAGTTGAAAGACTATCCATATGGAATAGAAGCGCATTTACCAAAGTTCCAGACCAATTACCTTCTCCTGGATGAACTACCATCCCCTGAGGCTTAAATACAACTGCAAGATCTTCATCTTCATAAACTATATCAAGTTCAATATCTTCAGGTCCAATAACTATTTTCTTTTCATCTTCTAACTCGACTTCTATCTCGTCTCCTGATTTTATTATATGATTAGGTTTTATATTCTTACCATTTACTGAAACCTTCAGTGCTTTAATAAGCTTTTGAGCTTTCGATCTTGATAGGTTATCAACAGAGTCTGCTAGAAACGAATCTATTCTAACTCCATCATATTCAGATTTTAACAATACCTTTTTCATTAAAACTCCTCTTTTCCCATAAGAACAACATATGATAAAATAATAGTTCCAACCACGACCGAAATATCAGCTATATTGAAAACTGGAAAGTCATAAAACTCTCCAAACTTCACATCAATAAAATCAATAACATAACCATGTAAAACTCTATCTATAAGATTACCAATTGCTCCACCTACTATTAAATTAAGCGAATACAGAGTCAGTCTCGAAGTCTTTTTTATTACCTTCTTAGAGTATACAGTAATACCAATAATTATAATTGTAGTTATCAAAATGAAGAAAAATCTCTGGTTTTGAAGAATACCAAAAGCAGCACCTGCATTTTCCACATATGATAAGTTCAAAAACTTTCCAATAAGGTGTATACTCTCTTTGCCTTTTAAAGTATTAACCGCAATATATTTAGTTATTTGGTCTATTATGACTATTAAAATAAACACTAAGTTCATATAATATACCCCACTATTTATTAGATAAATTCTGCTGTACGATTTTTACAATATCAGCTATATAGTCCCCTATTATAGGAATCGAAATCATACTTTGTAAAACGTATAGAACCAAGGCTGCCAAAATCGTGAACCCAATAACAGTTCCAAAACCTTTTGCCATACCCATAAGGAAATTGATGAAAAAAAGTCTTTTCTTATTGTTTACTAAATCGAGATATTCCTGAAGCCTATTTCTTTCCATCTTTTCTGCTATATCATTGAGCTTGTCCGCGAGAATATACATGTCCGTTTTTTCATTATCCATTGACTCCAGAATTTCATCTACCTTCTCGATTCTCTTTTCAATTCTCTTTCTTTCACCTTCGTTTTCCTGAATTCTATCTTCTATTTTATTGTATTCTCTTCTGTACCCATCATGTTTGGATCTGATTCTATCACGTACTTTTGTCTTCATCAATTTTGATCACCAACCTCATGTTTGTTAAAAACTACATTTAATTCTATTATTTTAGCTTTTTAACTCTATATCTGAGTTTTCCTTTTTTGCTCATTCCCAGATAATCATCCACTTTAGCCCTTCCAAAACCTCTAACTGACACTAAACTGCCTATCTCTACCTTTGTATTTTTAGATTTTATTGGTCTAAAATCCAATTTCACTCTGTCTGACTCAACTAAAGCACTTGATTTTGACCTGGATAAATTGTATATCTCAGAAATAACATTGTCTAATCTATCAGAAGATACAGTGATGATTTTCTCCTCAAATTCACTTTCAGGTAAAACTATATCAGAGAAGTCTATTTCTCTGACCGACACTGTTTCCTTTCCTATTTTATCCAGATTTGCAACGAGATATCCAAGTATATCTGTGTGAATCATTACGTATGCCCTATCATCAAATGATAGAATATCTCCAATTTTTTCTCTCACGATTCCTTTACCGAGTATAGATCCCAAATAGTCACTATGTGATGACCTGTTGAACTTGAAGTTTCCCTTTATTTCTATTGCAGTTACAGGTTTTTCTTCGATGTTCTCGTATTCCAAATAATCCGGATACATTATAATACTCTTTCTTTCTGCATCCTCATATCCACCTTCAAATGTATACGATATTCCATCTATTCTGTTAAGTATTGATTCTGATAATTTCCTCTGATATGGATTTAAAAAGTCAGTAAACTCAACAGAATAATTTTTCAGACTGATAGATATCTTATCTATCAGTCTATTCATCGCATCTATCTGTTCCTGATCGGTTATATGATTAGTGAGTAGTTCTTTATCTAAATACATTTTTATCAATCCTAAAGTCTGCTTAAAACAATGCTTCTAATAATATTAATAATAATTATTGCTACCAGTGGAGAAAAGTCAATTGCGCCAGTACTGATTCCCAAGCTGTTCATTAATTTTCTGACTGGGTGTAGGATAGGCTCTGTAAATCCATAAAGTATTTCTGTAAATGTATTAGGTCTTTGAAACATAAAGCTTGCAAAGCTTCTTATTATTATTGCCCATACAAGTATATTAGTAAATATCATAAAAGCGCTCTTAAAAATTACCATATTATTGCTCCAAATCTATATAGTCTTATAATCAGATATAAGAGTATCTGACGATACTCTTATATCTTTTTATATATTTATTACATTTTAATAGTTTGCAAATCGATACAATCTCAGACTTAGCTATAATATCATGCTATCAGTCTAAAATTATTGTTTTTGCCAACGAAAGATTCCTCTGCTAGAGATCTCTTCCGAAAGTTTTTTAGAATCAACTTGTACATTGCTAGGAGCCATTACAAAAATATCTTTCGCTACTTTCTGCATGCTTCCATCAAGCGAATATACTGCACCACTTAAGCAGTGAAAAACATTCGACTTAAGTTCATGCTCTAATCCCAGCATATTTATTACTATGATCTTACCTGCTCTCAACTCATCAATCATAGTTGTAACCTCATCATAAGCTTCAGGCTCATAAATCATAACTTTAACATTTTTCGAGCTGCTGCTAGCTTGTCTAGAAGCTCTGATATTTATTACTTTATCATCAGTTCTATCTAATCTAATGTCATCATAAGAGCTGTCTACCGAACTCTCTCTTTCATCTTCAGTTACTGCTTCACTCTCATATTCATAGAAATCCTCTTCATCATCCAGCTCTCCAAAACCAATAAACTCCTTAAATCTATCTAATACTCCTGACATCTCTCTTCCTCCTCATTTATTAAAACGTTTTAGAATAATCTCTAGCTCCAAAAATTGCTGTGCCAACTCTAATCATATTAGAGCCTTCCTCCAAAGCAATTTTATAGTCATTAGTCATACCCATAGATAAGTATTTCATATCTACATTTTTAATATCAAGTCCAGCTATTTCATCATATAAGCTTTTAAGCTTTTTGAATACTGGTCTCGTATCCTCTGGATCTTCTTCATGAGGAGCCATAGTCATAAGACCTCTGACTCTGATATGATCCATATCTTCTATTTTTCTAAGAAAATCTACAACTTCTTCAGGAGAGAAGCCTCCTTTGGTCTCTTCTCCAGACACATTGACCTGTATCAACACATCCATTACTGAATTCGCACTTTTTGCCCTTCTATTTATCTCTTTGGCTAAGCTCATTCTATCTAATGAATGAATCATTTTTACTTTGTCAATTAAAAATCTAACCTTATTGGTCTGGAGGCCTCCAATCATATGCATATTGTAGTCGCCCTCAAGAGAATCCATTTTTCGCTCTATTTCCTGAACTCTGTTCTCACCTAAGTCTTTTGCTCCAAGTGAAATAGCTTCATTTGCAACATCAATGTCAACTGTTTTAGATACAGCTATAAGTGTTATATCTTCTCTTTTTCTTCCCTGTTTTGAAACAATCTTTTCGATTTCATCATTAATTCTATCCAGATTTTCTTTTAAATCTATATTGGACATTACAACAACTCCTTCTTTATTTTATGCTTAGTTAATTATATTGTTCTCTTTAGCTAAAGAACCATACCTTAACACTTCATCATAAGTTTTTAGAGTACGAACATCCTTTACTTTACCATCAATTGTAGCTCTTACCAATTCTGTCTCTTCTTTTTTAACTATCGCATAGTCTTTATCTCTGTAAATAATATTCACAGGACAAAATCTTACTATGCCGCTTATATCCTTCACAAATACACCTACTGTATTGCCTTCTCTAGTTACGATCGAAGTACTAGGAACCTTAAGTCCGTAATATGTATCTTTTTCGACTTTAGCTTTAACATACCTCAAATCTAATACTTCATGTAATCTCTGATCGAATTTAAGAAGCAAAAGCATTTCTCTGTCATTCTCCTTCGTATCGACCAGTTTGCCAGATAAGTTAATATTCGTACTCGGTATTGTAAAGTTAACCGTATTTTTCGTATCTAAATATCGTTTATAGTCGATATTGGCTTTGACTAAAGCATACCAAGATGTATTGTCTACAAACCTGATAGACTTGTATCTCGTATTTAGATTTTCTTTACGCTTTGATTTTTCATACGAACTCGCTAAACTATTGAATTTATCAAAATCAATTTTTTCTATATTTTTCAATGACAGTTCTTTCTCAAAATCATCGGTTTTACTTGAGAACAGACCTGAAACTTCCGCTTTATAACTCTTGTTCCCCAATCCGGAATCTTTCAATATCCTATCTCTATTCTTCTCTAGTGAATTTATTTTTTCTTCAAAAAAAGCAATGCTATTGTCACTATGTTCCAATATGTCTTTTTTGACTTTGTCAGCTTTTGAAGTTTGATCTTCTCCTAATGCAGCTTTAAGTTTTTTAATATATGCATCGATATCTTCTTCTGATCTCTCATCAGTACCAATATAGTATTTATAATTTTCAAAGAGATCATTATATAAATCAATCTTTTCCGACAGTGTTTTTAATTCATTCTTCTGTTCATCATTAGGTAAAATCCTAGCAGTTGCAAACACTTCTCCTTTTGCAACTTTTTCGCCATCTTTGAATTTAAATTTGAGATTTTCGCTGCTCACTTTTTGAACATGTTCATCCATGACAATGAAAGCATCTGCAAATTCTTCATCCCTATAACTCTCTTCCACTACGGTAACCGTAGGCAAGTTAGATGATACAACAGAAACAATTCCCTTTATAATAACAAAGAAAAAAATTAAAGCAAGAGAAGCTAAAAAAACGATTCTTCTTTTGACAAATATAGCTTTTGGTTTTGACTTTCTTCTCTTTCTCGCGGTTCGTCTTGAATTTTCTTCCACGACGAATCACCTCATAGCTATATTATGTGATTTGATTGTAATACACTTAAGTATTATTATATCATAAATATTAATTTAGTATACATAATATTAATACAATCTAGAGATATGAATTGCATAATAATTCTACCAGTTTACATCGTTTTCATCTAAAATTTCTTCCATCTCAAACTTCTTGCTTCTCGTCATTAATCGTTCAAGTGCCTCCTGAACGTTCCCGTCATTAAATATTACATTATATAGTTCATTCGTAATGGGCATATCAACATCATATTTTTTTGAAAGTTCATAAGCAGCCTCTGTGGTTTTCATACCTTCAACTACCATTCCAATTTCTTCCGATGCCTTTTGTGATGTCAATCCCTGCCCCATAAGTATACCTGCTCTTCTATTTCTACTGTGCATACTAGTACAAGTAACTATCAAGTCTCCCATACCAGCCAGTCCGGAAAATGTCGGTCCAGATGCACCTATCTTAAGACCTAACTTTGTGATTTCAATGAATCCTCTGCTCATCAAAGCAGCTTTAGTATTATCCTGATATCCGAAACCATCTGAAATTCCAGCAGCCAATGCTATTATGTTCTTTAAAGCACCTGATATCTCAACCCCAATTAAGTCTGGGTTTGTATATACCCTGAATCTTTTTGTCATAAAAACGTCCTGAATTTTTTCAGCTACGTCTCTTTTTTCAGCTGAAGCAACAATCGCTGTAGGCATATCCAGTCCAACCTCTTCAGCATGGGATGGGCCTGAAAGTATTCCGTAACTGCAGTTAGGCAGTTCCTGCTCTACTATTTCTGAAATTCTGTAAAGGGTTCCTATCTCAAGCCCTTTTGATACATTGACAACAATACTGCCACTCTTAACTTTATCTTTTATCTTTTTGAATACAGATCTGCAAGATTGAGTTGGAACTGCAGAAACAATAAAATCTGTATCTTCAAAAATATCTAAAGAGTCAGTACACACTAAGTTTTCAGGCAGATCCACACCAGGTAAATATTTCTTGTTCTCCCTGCTATCATTTATAAGCTTAACTTGTTCTTTGTCTCTAAGCCACATCTTAACATTGTATCCTTTATTTGCTAAAAGACGTGCGAGGGCTGTTCCCCAGCTACCTCCACCTAATACAACTACATTATCCATAACCTAACCCCTAATCCATTTTTTTCGTAAATTTATTTTCCTCTCCAGCTAATAACCTTCTAATATTTTCTCTATGTCTATAGAGCATCATAGCAAATATTAGAAAAGACATTATTACAAGATTTATCCCACGTTCCTTATAGTAAAAAACAGTGTTAAAAATAAACCAAAGTCCTGTTGATGTAAGTGCTCCAAGTGAAACATACTTTGTTCTGGCTATTATCAGAAGTCCTATTATAATAGCTGCAAGGGTAGAAACAGGTGTAATCATAAGAGCTACGCCTATACTTGTAGCTACACCTTTTCCGCCCTTGAATTTGAGAAACACCGGCCAGTTATGTCCTATTACGACAAAAAGACCAGCAGCCATTCCACCAATATCACCTGCGAGTTTATAGCCTATCAGAACTGCAATCGTACCCTTTAATAAGTCCAAAAGAAGAGTGGCTATAGCAATTTTTTTACCAAATACTCTAAGTGCATTCGTAGTTCCCGCATTATGACTGCCATGTTCCCTTATGTCTTTTTTTGTAATCAACCTTCCTAAAATGTATGATGTCTGAAAGTTACCCAACAGGTATGCTATGACAATACTAAATAATAATTCCCTGCTCATATTACCCCTCTTTCTTTTCGCTTAAGCTGAACTGAATAGGGGTTCCAATATATTCAAACGATTCTCTTATTTTATTTTCAAGGTATCTTTCATAAGAAAAATGAGATAATTCCTTGTCATTTACAAACAACACAAATTTTGGTGGTCTTACACCAACCTGAGTTGTGTAAAAAATCTTGAGTCTCTTGCCTTTATCACTAGGCGGCTGATTCATAAGAATAGCTCTGCCTATAATATCATTCAATACACCCGTGCTTATTCTCAAGTTATAATTTTCGTATACCATTTTTATGTTCTCAAGCACTTTATCTACTCTTTTTCCAGTTTCAACAGAAATAAAGATTATTGGAGCATAAGACATGAAAGCTAACTCTCTTCTTATTTCTCTCTCAAACTCCAGATAAGTCTTATCACCTTTATCTACTAGATCCCATTTGTTTACAATTATGACAGATGCTTTTCCATTATTATGAGCATGACCCGCAATTTTTGCATCCTGTTCTGTAATACCGGTTGTAGCATCAATCATAATAAGACATACATCCGCTCTTTCAATAGCTGTAAGAGTTCTTATTACACTATATCTTTCAATATCTTCGAAGACTTTTTTCTGTCTTCTAAGTCCAGCAGTGTCTATGAATAAAAACTTATCATCTTCTGTTTCGTAATAAGTGTCTATAGCATCTCTGGTTGTTCCAGCAATATCGCTAACTATTACTCTATCTTCTCCTAATATTCTGTTTATAATAGATGACTTTCCAACATTTGGCTTTCCAATAACAGCCACTTTTATTACATCATCATCATATTCAGTATCCTTATCAGTTGGGAAATATCTTACAACTTCATCTAAAAGATCTCCCAAACCAAGTCCCTGCCCAGCAGAAATTGCTACAACATTGTCCATTCCAAGTTCATAGAACTCATACATTGCATCTTCCCTGCTGAAATCATCGATTTTATTGCAAGCAATGATAACTTTTTTATTAGATCTTCGCAGCATCTGAGCTATTTCCTTATCTGCCGGAGTTATGCCCTGCTTTCCATCGACAACAAAAATTATTACATCTCCAGTTTCAATAGCTATCTCAGCCTGTCTTCTCATCTGAGAAAGTATTATATCCTCAGTATCCGGCTCAATTCCACCAGTATCTATTATGGTAAAATATTTATTAGTCCATTCTGCCTCAGCATATATTCTATCCCTTGTAACACCTGGAGTATCCTCAACTATTGATATCCTGCTTCCTGCTAATTTATTAAATAGTGTAGATTTACCTACATTTGGTCTGCCGACTATTGCAACTACAGGTCTCGACATAAAACCACCCCTTTTATCATATTCCAATCCAGCAACAACTAATATCACTGCAACTCGAATTATTTATTTTATTTATTGAAAAGACTTACAAACTTCTGACCGTCTACTTCCTCTGCAATCACTTTAGTTCCTAATTTATTGCTGAGCTCTTCTAACGTCATATCATCTAAAAAAACATCTTCATCACTTTTTAACATAGCCTTTGTGATTAGTACTGCATCTCCTAGATCTCTCTCTTTTAACTGCTCATATAAGTCTGTACCTGTGATAAGGCCAGCAACTGTTATGTTCTCTCCAAAGAAATTGTTTTTGATCATCACCACATCAATTTGAATATTTGGATATTTTGATTGAATCATCTTCGCAAATACACGCATATGACTTGCAGCCAGCTTTCCAGTAGCAATGGTGTATTTGCCGACCACTTTCTCATCATATTCCAAGAGGTCAAGAGCTCTTACAATCTCTTCCTCAAAGGATCTGACTAAGCCCACTCCATTTTCCAACTGAGGATAACCTTCATAATACTCTTCATCAGGTATCTCTTTGTCAGCAACTAAATAGAATTCATCCGAAATAAATGAAAACTTGGTTCCCAGCTTTTTCATATAATCCTTCTGTAATTCCTCAACAAGCTCTACCATTTCACTAGCTGTTTCCTTGTTATAGATATCCAGATCAAACAGGTTCTCCCTAAACTTTGTAACTCCTACTGGTACAATAGCAACACTTTCAATTGAAGGATATAATGATGCCAAATCACTCAAAGTTCTCCTTAGTTCTTCACCATCATTAATACAAGGAACTGCAACTATTTGAGCATTCATCGACAAGTTTACATCTGCAAACTTCTTTAGAATATCAAATACTTTTCCAGCATTTTTGTTTCCAAGCATCTTTACCCTGAGTTCAGGATTCGTAGTGTGAACTGATATGTTTATAGGACTGATTCTGTATTTTATAATCCTATCTATTTCTTCGTCTGATAGATTTGTAAGAGTTATAAAATTTCCTTGGAGGAACGAAAGTCTAGAATCATCATCCTTAAAATACAAAGTCTTTCTCATTCCTTTAGGTAGCTGATCAATAAAGCAGAATATACACTTATTTCTACAGTTTTTTGCTTTATCAATTAGAGGATTAGTAAAACTTATTCCTAACCCTTCATCAAAACCCTTCTCTATCTCGAGCTCCCAGATCTCTCCATCAGCTTTCTGTATTTCCATTTCTATATAATCATCGGTTATTAAGTATTTATATTCAATAATATCATTAACTTTCTGTCCGTTTATACTCAGGAGTATGTCACCAGGCTCTATCTCAAGCTCTTCACCAATGCTCCCAGACTCGACTTCTTCAATGATATTAATATTCTCTTCGTAGTTTTTTAGCTCCATAATTATCCCTTCTAAACATTGCTTATTCCTATTAATTATACCTTATAAATGTTGTTAATTCAATGCTTATAACCTACTATAATATAAATACAGAGCCAGTAGAAAGCTAGTAAAAACTTTCCTAATGGCTCCTCATTTAATATATTATTCTATTTCATGATGGTTTTCTTCATCAGTTCTTCTTTCGGATAGATTTTCTAGTAGTGCAAAATCTATCTTTCTAGTTGAAGGAACTGCTGAAACCACCTTAATTCTCATTCTGTCACCTAGCTTTATAATCTTTCTAGTATTTTCACCTACAAGCTGATGCATTTCATCGTTGTAATGATAGTAGTCATAGTCTATAGAATGAATTGGAATAAATCCTTCAATTGTGTTTTCCAGCTCTACAAACAGACCACTGCTTATAACAGAAGAAACAACTCCTACGAACTCCTGCCCAATTCTATCAGCCATGTACTCAGCTTTTTTAAGATCATCAGATTCTCGCTCTGCATCATCAGCTCTTCTTTCTGCTAGTGATGTGCTCTGAGCAACTGATGGCAGCAGTCTTTCATAGTGTTTTAACTGCTCAGAATCTAATCTACTATTTAAGAACTCTCTGAGTATTCTGTGTATCTGCAAATCAGGATATCTTCTAATTGGCGAAGTAAAGTGACTATAATATTCAGAAGCTAAACCAAAGTGACCCTCTTCTACTACCGAATATTTTGCTTTCTTTAAGGATCTCAACATGATTCTGCTGATAATTGGCTCTTCTTTTTTGCCCTTAATGTCATTTAACAGCTCTTGAAGATGTCTAGGTTCTATACCATCAGCACCTGATCTCAATTTGTATCCCATAGTGTTCAGGAATTTCTTGAATGATTCTATTTTCTCTTCGTCTGGCTCCTCATGAATTCTATAAAGGAAAGGAGTCTCTGTCCAGAAAATATTTTCTGCAACCGTTTCATTAGTAACTATCATAAACTCTTCTATGAGCCTGTTACCAACTCTTCTTTCAAGTTCCTTTATCTCAATAGGCTTACCGTTTTCATCGACATTTATCTGTGACTCAGGGAAATCAAAGCCTATGCTTCCTCTTTTTATTCTCTTTTCATTCAATATTTCTGCCAGATGCTGCATATATTTCAGATCATCAGCTATTCCAAGTTCTTCAAATTTCTTTTTAGCTTCTGGAGCATCATTTTCCAAGAAATCAGATACATCATCATAAATCAGTCTAGCTGATGATTTGATAACCGACTCATAAATTCTATGGTTTACTACTTTCCCATATTTATCTATTTCCATAAACACCGACATAGCTAATCTATCCACGTCTGGCATCAAACTACAAACACCATTGGAAAGCTTCTCAGGCAGCATAGGAATAACTCTATCAGGAAAATAAACCGATGTTCCTCTGTCTAGAGCTTCCTCATCAAGTGCCGTACCTTCTCTTACATAGAAAGATACGTCAGCTATATGGACTCCTAATTCATAATTTCCATTGTCCATTTTCTTAATAGAAACGGCATCATCAAAATCTCTTGCATCTGCACCATCTATAGTAAATGTCACTTCATCTCTAAGATCTTCTCTTCTAGCTATTTCCTCAGGTCTAATATCTTCAGAAATTGCATTCGCTTCTTTAATCACTTCATCAGGGAATACATAAGGTAGTCCATATTTTTTAATAATAGCAAGTACATCTACACCTTTTTCATCTTCGAATCCTAAAACATCAAGAATTTTTCCTTCTGGACTCTTCTCGCCATCTCCCCATTTTGTTATCTGAACCTCAACTAGCTGTCCAGTCTTTGCATCCATGCTATCTTGCAATAATACGAATACATCTGAAGATATCTTGTTTTCTAAGGGCACTACAAATCCGAACTTCTGACTCTTTTGATATGTTCCTATCAGTTTATTGTTCGCTCTTGTCAAGATTTTTACAACTTCTCCAGTTCTTCTTTCATTTTCATCAGCAATATAGTCTGGTTCATCCTGAACAATTCTAACGGCAACTCTGTCACCATGAAGAGCACCTTTCAATCCTCCAGGTCTTATGAACACATCCTCTTGTTCTTCCTGAGTTGATTCATCAGGAATCAGAAATGCAAAACCTTTAGGATTACCCTGTACCCTTCCTTCAATAAGCCCTAATCTTCTAGCAGTTCCTAATCTATCTTTATTAGTTCTGAAGAGATAACCTTCATCTTCCATCTTATTTATTATTCTTTTGAATTCATTTCTCTGATCACTAGGGATTTCAAATGCTTTTAATAGCTCATCCATTGTTCCCATTTTATTATTAGTGTCATCAAGATATTCATATATTTTATCTCTAATATTCATTCTCATCACCCTTCTAAATTATAGGTTCTTTAATCTATTATACCCATAATTTATCCACTTATTGTTAAAAACAAAAAAAGAGCAGATTAATTTCTGCCCTTTCAAACAAACATATTTTTTCTTCTGTCTTGCATTCTTATTTTGTAATCTATTCAAAAACGAATAAAATCTACATTTTTCCTGCTTTTGAATTGTTTCCGAAGCTAACCTTATCAAAAAGGTCAACATCATATGAATACATATTTTCATTCTTTTCTGCCTGAACTGCAAAAGCTATATCGATTAACTCATCTATAAGCGCAGTGAAATTAATTCCCATAGGCTCCCACAGATAATAAGCAAACGATCCAGGCTGTGTGTTTATCTCATTTATATAAACATTGTTATCTTGATCCATAAGGAAATCTATTCTTGCATTACCTTTACAGTCTATAGCCATGAATGATTTTTTTGCAAGGTCCTGAATCTCTTCAGTTTTGCCTTCCGGAAGGTCAGCTGGAACATTTCTTCCACCAGTTTTTGTCCCTTTAGCATTTGAATGAACATATTTGTCTTCATAAGTTAAAAGATCTGTCCATCCCAGCGGCTCCTCGCAAAGTGAAGCTTTAACTTTATTGTTATAACCCATTACTGCACAGTTGATCTCTCTTGGACTTTCCAGAGCCTGTTCAACTATTATCTTTCTGTCGTATCTTATTGCGATCTCAATTGACTCGATAAGTTCTTCTCTATTTCTAGCTTTTGAAATACCTACAGATGACCCTAAGTTAGAAGGTTTAACAAATACAGGGTAGCCTATCTCCGCCTCAACCTTGTCTAATACCGTATCGCTTTCAGTTTCCCAAGCCGTTCTGAAGAACCAGTTGTATTTAACTATAGGTAAATTGTATGATTTGTAAACATCTTTCATAAGGATCTTATCCATACCCACAGAAGAACCAAGAACTCCTGCACTTACGTATGGTATGTTCATCATTTCAAATACACCTTGTACAGTACCGTCCTCTCCATTAGTACCATGAAGAGCTATGAAAACTGCATCTATATCCTGTTCAAACTTCTTACTGAAAAATCCACCCATTTTATCAGGATGACCAAAAATTCTTTTTTCATCATAAGTTGCTGTTACTACTATTTCTCTTAAGTTATCAAGTTTTTTATTTTTGAAATTATCAAAATCTCTCAGTTCATCTCCTGTGAACCACTTTCCATCTTTATCTATAAAGATAGGAATAATATTATATTTTGATTTATCCATGTTTTCCATTGCTTGCATACCAGTGATAACGGAAACTTCGTGTTCAACACTTCTACCACCAAATACAACTGCTATATTCTTCTTCATAAAAATACTCTCCCTTTCCGTATTAGTCTGTATATTATTATACTACTTATTGTAGTTATCTGGTAAATCATTTTCAAAAAGAACAACATCTTTAGGCTTTGTCAGATTCTGAAGAACTTGAGTTGCCTGATCTAGACTCTTGACAACGAAGATTGACGCAGCATCGAATCCAACTTCCTCTATACCTTCTTTTATCGGAATAGCTCTGTCCTCTCCTACAAGGATGGCAAAATCTGCAGTTCTTGCGATATTTCTCCCAAATTCCTTATTCTCTTCATATTCTGAATCACCTAGTTCAATCATTCCTGGAGTTATTACGATTTTTCTTCCTTCTTCAAACTTTGAAAGAACATCTAATGCAGCCTTAGCGCCATCCGGGTTTGAATTAAATGCATCATCTATTATTATTATACCTGTTCCTGGATTTATTAACTGCAGTCTATGAGGAACCGGTTCAACTTTTGCTATTCCTCTGGCAATCTCTTCAAGTGACATGCCTAGTGCAATACCAGCAGATGCTCCTGCTAAAAGATTGAGTATATTATGCTCTCCTAAAAGCTGAGATTTACATTTCACTTCATTCCCATCTCTTGTTCCCAGAACAAACTCAGAACCTGTAGGCATAACTTTTATATCTCTAGCATATACATCTGCTTCTTCTCTAGTATCTATTCCATATATTATCTTTTTAAACTTCTCTGTCTTATCAGCTAAATCCCTGACATATGGATTGTCATAGTTAAATATAGCTATCCCATCTTCAGGCAGAGCGTCTATTATTTCATATTTTGTTTTCTTAATATTCTCAATATTCTTAAACGTTTCTAAGTGAGCAGGACCAACTGAAGTTATAATACCAATCTTATGTCCTACAAGCTCAGACATCTCTTTTATATCACCAATATTTCTAGCACCCATCTCAGCAACAAATACTTCATAAGATTCATCAAGCTGATTATTTATTACTATACTAACTCCCATTGGAGTATTATAACTCTCAGGTGTTTTTAAAGTCTTAAACTTCTCTTCCAAAATAGTTGCAGTCAAAAACTTTGTACTGGTCTTTCCATAACTGCCAGTAATACCCACTATATTTAAATCTTTCATTCCTTTGATTTTGTTCTGAGCCTGTACGAAAAACTTTTTATTAATACTGTTTTCTATAGGTACAGATATGTTGTTTGATAGCTTCAATATTAAAGGCTGTAATACGAACTGAATCGTAGATATAATGTATGAACTAGATACAGCAATTTTTATAAGACTGGTGCTGCTTCTAGAAACAACTGTGCTCAATATTGAAACTATTAAAACTATCAATATATTTACAACAGCATGTATTGCTATAAGTCTCTTGACTCTTTTAGTATAAACAAGATCTACCTTAGCTTTCTCTCTCTTTTCAGATGCAGAATAAACCATAAATGCACACCATGCAACTATAGCGACAAAGCCGATCTTCTGAACATTTACAATCATAGAAATAATCATAGATAAAATAGCTGCTAAAGAACCTATTTTTACTTTATTTGAGTAAGCTCTATGATTAAATTCTTTTATCCATTTACTGAAATTATTATTTCTGTAACCTTCCAGCTGAAGCATATGTATTAAGAATCTGCTTCTTAGTGTCAGAGCTAGAATCAATACAAACATAGAAATCACAGCAAGTGGAAAAAATACTGTTATCATAAAAAAACCTCCTATTTAAAATCAGTCTAATCTAAGTATTAGCTGAGAACTCATAAAATATGCTACTATTTTATATTAAAAAAACTTTTGAGAACCGCACTGAACTGCGCGTACTGATCAACATATGAAAAATGACCCGCATTCTCCAAGACTACCAATCCGCTGTTCTCAATCTCTTTTTCCATTATTTCTGCCATATATACAGGTGTAGCAGTATCATCTCTACCCCAGATTAATAGCGTATTTGCCTTAATATCTTTCAGCAATGGTCTTAAATCCTCATTTACAGTCTTGACAAGTATTTTTCTCATCATATCATTAGCATCCTGATAGTCTTGAGATCCAAATTTCGTATAGAATTTTTTTAGTCTCTTTTCCTTATCTATCCAGAAGAAAGCAAGATTATAGATCTTTCTAAGAGCCTTAAAAGAATAAACTTTGAAATAGTATTTCGGCCCTCTTTTAGGAATTATACCCGCTGCATCTATCAAAACAATCTTGTCTATAAGCTCCGGATATTTGCTGGACAGGATTATAGATATCCTTCCTCCAAATGAATGACCAACTAAAATAAGCTTTTTAAATCCCATTTTGTCAATGAACTTCTTAATATAATCCGCATATTCATAAACTCCCCAGGGCTCACCCGGCTCATCGCTTTCACCAAATCCAGGAAAGTCTATAGTCCAAACCTTATAATCATTCTTCAATATATTGTGAACCGGCATCATTGCAGGAATATTAGCCGCCCAACCATGCATAACTAAAATATCCTGTCCTTCACCTTCACATATGTAGTTCATTTCTACACCATCTATATTTATACGCATAATACCATCCTAACCAACTGAATTTTGCCTCATATATACCTATTATATCGTATTCTTCGCAAAATAAAAGCGATTCATTAAGAATCGCATTAAATACACTATTTTATTACTAATGAAGCAACTATTGCAACTACTATAACTAGTGCACAAGCTATTACTATTTTGTCTGAGATAGCCTCATAGCTTCTTCCCTGACTTTTACTCCATTCACTATCAGTCATTCCTCCACCAATACTTCCAGAAAGACCGCCTGTTTTATCTTCTTGCATAAGTACATTTATTATTAAGATTACACTTGCTATAATCACTATTACCATCAAAGCTGTAGACAACTACATCCACCTCCAAATATAAGTATCAAATATCATTAATTATATCACATAATGTCATTATGTACAATTATTTCGAGTATTAGAGAAAAAATATTACTGTTTTTTAAAAACATTATTCAGAAAAGAGTTATAATATATATATTAGGACGCTTTTTACATAATTCACTCTTTTTTATAATCACATATAAAAAGGAGCTGTTTATTATGAGCACAGAACAAATGGGAATGTTCACAGGCAATTACTCATCAAAGGATAAAATCTCTACCATTCATATTGTTTATGAAAACAAAAGAGTCAATATGAGTATAGAGGAAATATTTGATTCTAGAAAATACGATATCTTTACTGGTGTAACCTATTCCATTACACCAGAGTTCATGAACAAATACCTATCAAATTTCAACCATAGTCAAATAGTAGTAGGCATATTTGATGAAAAAAGTAAATTCGAAGCAAATCAGATGGCAAAAAACATCCAGTCCCAATTTTCAAGAGATATTTCTCTAGAAGCTGTCAATCTTTTTCAGGGGTTATCAACAAATATAAAAAACAAGCTAGACAAAAAAATTATGGAGGTTAAAGTTCCTACTTCATATGTAATTCATTCAAAATTCTATTTGATGGAAAATGATGATGGAGACAATAGAATAGTAATAGGTTCAGCTAATCTATCTAATCAAGCTTTTAGTGATAAGGTCCCACAATTTGAAAACATCATTATTTTAGACAACAATTCTTTGTATGGTCTTTATAAAGACTATTTCAATGATGAAATAAAACCAATACTCAGTGAATACTTCCCTAAAGAACTTCTTAAAATCAATGCTCGAGAAATAAAGAAAATTACAAAAGAAGAAGAAGTTAATATAGACAAAGTTTTTGCTCTTACAAACGATGATGTTGAAAGAATTAGATCAAAAGCGCCTTTGGATACTATAGATAATTTAAGAGAAAAGGTTGCAATCGGTTTAGTTCCTAAAACTGTTTATAATGAAATGAAAAATATTGATAGTGATAAAGGCAATATTGATAGTGCGGAAAAAGAAAAAAGTGAGATAAAAAATATTGCTTATGAATTAATAAAAGAATCTATAAATCCTCGTCTAAAGAAACCCAATCTTAAAAAAACTATTGATGTACCGAAATTTGTGCGTAGAAAAATTCAAATAATTTCATCCAGTAAGCAAGATGAGAGTCTTGTAAGAAAAGAGTTATACAGTAAATCGGGCGAAAGAAATCTTGACTCTAATAAAACAGGACTTTTTATCCCAATGAAGTCAGATAAAAACAGTTTGCAGATGTTTGGAGAGATAGCATCTGATGATGAAATTAAGAAATCTCTAGAAGTTTTAAACCAATTTATGGAAACCTATAGCGACTTCGTTTATAAGTATGAGGATGGTTATGGCCAAAGAATAATGGAGGCTGTAATCTACGTTTTTTCTTCTCCATTTATTTATGAATTAAAACAAATGTTAGAGTTGCCCGAAAGCAGACTAGACATACCTCAATTCTTATTTATTGGTGGAACTGCAGGCTCAGGTAAATCTTCATTGCTAAAAGTCCTCACAAAGATGGTCGGCGTTGATGATAAACCGTACTGGAGATTCGATTCTCTTTACGAAGGCCATAATGATAAATCAAACAAAGTCAATATCTTGAGGAATTGGATGACAGAAGAAAATGTAAATCCAATAATGGTAGATGAAATCAATCCCTGGTTCTTTACAAATAATCA
This sequence comes from uncultured Clostridia bacterium, assembly GCA_964489735.1. Classification (GTDB taxonomy): domain Bacteria; phylum Bacillota; class Clostridia; order Tissierellales; family Gottschalkiaceae; genus Andreesenia. Next base: position 65,502 of record CAZBAL010000006.1, read on the forward strand.
CTATGGCACCGATTTAATAAAAACAATTGCTAACAATAATGTTAACAATGTCAATGCATTCCCAGTACTAATTGGAACAACTAACTCTGATGGATATTCACTGCCTGCAGAAGGAAGAAGGAGAAGTTACTTTCTAAAAATTGATAAAATATTCGATTCTGATCATAAAAAAGATTCTCAAATTGTATATCAGGATATCTATAATAAAATTGATAATAAGTTGTTTTTAGATTTTGTGTATAGAATGTCTAAAAGAATAGAAAACAAGGATATATATAACTGGAATCATTTTTCAGAATCTTGTGGTCTAATAGATTTTTTATACCAATCTAGGGAAATATTTAAAGAATACTACAAAGAATCAAATATACCTTTACCAAGGTATTTCCCAATGGATAGGTATAGTGATGACAGTGAAAGTGCTCAAGAAAAGTGGAGAAAGCTATATAAAAGTTCATCAAAAATACACTTTACATTTGACGAAAATTCTTATCATCTGTTCTTTAAACTTTCAACAATAGATGAAAATTCGTTTCAGATATATGGTGGTAAAAAATTGTCGCAAATATATGCAGATTCTATACCACAGAAAATATTAATAGGTTCATCCCAAGGAGTTACAGATATTGAGCTTGATACAGACAAATTTTTCGAATGGATAGGAGAAAGCAACCCCTACAAGGATTATTACAAAAAGAAACTCCTAGATACTTACTTAGAAGATAAATCTAAAATCGAGGAAAGTAAAGCAGAAATAATAATAGATCTTGAGAAATTAACCGATGATGAATCCTTAAGAAAAAGAATTTATGAAGCTATTCCTTCAAGTGTTATTAATGAAACGGATGAGCAAACTGTACATTTAAATAAAGTCGAATTCTGTAAATGGCAGAACATTCCTTACAAAAACTCACTCTTTAATAGAGTATTTGGAAATTCTAAAAAGTAAAAGAAAACCATAATATTCAATTTGATTATTTATAACATCTTAAAATCTTAGTAAAAATATCAATATTTTAATCAATATTAAAAAACCTCGAAATCCCATAGTGAACTGATTTAGTTCCATACTGGATTCCGAGGTTCTTTCTATCTCAACAATCGTTCTCTAAAATTACTGAGTAATTATCTTAAGTTGTAGAATGCGTCTAATCTGTCATAGATTGATACAGCTAACTCATCTTCAATTCTAAGAAGTTGATTGTATTTAGCAACTCTATCAGATCTTGAAGGAGCACCTGTTTTGATTTGACCAGCATTTGTAGCAACAGCTAGGTCAGCTATTGTAGCATCTTCAGTCTCACCAGATCTGTGTGATATAACTGCTGTATATCCAGCTCTCTTAGCCATTTCTATAGCATCCAGAGTTTCAGTAACAGTACCGATTTGGTTAAGTTTAATAAGAATTGAATTTGCTATTCCTTCATCGATTCCTCTTTCAAGTCTTTCAGTATTAGTTACGAATAAATCATCTCCTACTAACTGAACCTCATCTCCAAGTCTATCAGTCAGGATTTTCCATCCTTCCCAATCCTCTTCATCAAGACCATCTTCTATAGAAATTATTGGATATTTTTCAATCAGTTCTTCGTAGAATGAAATCATCTCTTCAGCTGATAATGTTCTGCCTTCTCCAGCTAAAGTGTATTTACCTGTTTCTGAATCGTAAAGCTCAGATGAAGCAACATCCAGTGCTAAATAAACATCTGATCCCGGCTCATAACCAGCAGCTTTGATAGCCTCTACTATTGTAGCAAGAGCTTCTTCGTTAGATGACAGGTTAGGTGCGAAACCACCCTCATCACCAACAGCTGTATTATGTCCTGATTCTTTTAGAACATTTTTTAATGAATGGAATATTTCTGTACCCATTCTTAATGCTTCGTGGAAAGATTCTGCTCCAACAGGCATTACCATGAACTCCTGAATATCCACATTATTATCAGCATGCTCTCCACCATTTAGTATATTCATCATTGGAACCGGTAGAGTCTTTGCATTTGGTCCACCTATATATTGGTATAGAGGAATTCCAAGTGAGTCAGCCGCAGCTTTAGCTACTGCCATAGAAACTCCAAGCATACCATTTGCACCAAGCTTGCTCTTATTACTTGTTCCATCAAGTTCTATCATAATTTCATCGATATATGTCTGCTCAGTAGCATCCATACCAATAAGTTCAGGTGCTATTATTTCATTTACATTGTCAACAGCTTTTTGAACTCCCTTACCAAGATATCTACCTTCATCACCATCTCTAAGTTCCACAGCTTCAAATGCTCCTGTAGAAGCTCCTGAAGGTACTGATGCTTTACCATATCCACCATCTTCAGTCCAAACTTCTACCTCAACCGTAGGATTACCTCTCGAATCTAAAATCTCTTTTGCATATACATCTGCAATTATTGACATACTTATCTCTCCTTCCAAATTATAATCTAATTTAATATAAGCTATAGTAATTTCTATTTTAATATAAAACTGTTAAATAGCCATTAATAAACTACTTTACTAATAAGCTTTTTCCCGTCATTTCTTTTGGAACTTCCAGATCCATCATATCAAGTAGAGTTGGTGCAATGTCGCTGAGCCTTCCATCTTCTCTCAGTTTTTTGCACTTCTGCCCTAAAACAATACACGGAACGGGATTTGTAGTATGTGCTGTCATCGTAGCTCCAGTGATATAATCACTCATCTCTTCAGCATTCCCATGATCAGCAGTTATTATAGCTTTACCTGAAACTTTATTTATAGCTTTTACAACTTTACCTAAACATCTATCAACTGTCTCAATTGCTTTTATTGTAGCTTGAAGATTGCCAGTATGACCAACCATATCCGGATTAGCGAAGTTTAAAATAATAATATCATATTCCTTAGCTTCAATCTTCTCAATAACAGCATCCATTACTTTCTCTGCACTCATCTCCGGCTGCAGGTCATAGGTTGCAACATTAGGAGAAGGAATTAGAATTCTATCTTCATTTTCATTAGGAGTCTCCACGCCTCCATTGAAAAAGAAAGTAACATGCGCATACTTTTCAGTCTCAGCGATTCTAAGTTGCTTCAATCCTCTATTGCTTATATATTCACCAAGTGTATTTGTTAATTCCTCTGACTTAAAGGCAATTTCCATATTTTCTATGGTTGCAGCATACTCTGTCATACCTACAAAAAATACTTCTACTTCCTTTTTTCTGTCAAACTCGTGAAAATCATCATCCACTATCGACCTCGTAATTTCACGGGCTCTGTCAGGTCTGAAGTTTATAAATACTACAGAGTCATCATCCTCAATAGTAGCGATTGGTTCATCATTATCATCTACCATTACTATAGGCTTCACAAATTCATCAGTAATTTCTTCATCATAAGAATCCTGAATAGCCTGAACAGGATCATTTGCCTTTTTTCCTTCTCCAAGAACTAAAAGATTATATGCCTGCTCAACTCTATCCCATCTGTTGTCCCTATCCATAGCATAATATCTTCCAACAATAGATGCAATCTCTCCATTGTCTATATCTACCAATCTGTGAACACCATTTTTTACATATTCTTTTGCACTAGTTGGCGGGACATCTCTTCCATCTAGAAAAAGATGCAGGTATACCTTATCTATACCATTTTTCTTTGCCATTTCAACGAGTGCGAATAGATGATCTTCATGGCTATGAACACCACCCGGTGAATATAACCCCATTAAATGAAGCTTGGAGTCATTTTCTTTACAATTTTTCATTGCTTCGAGTAGAGTTTCATTTTCAAAGAAATCTCCATCTTCTATTGACTTGGTAATTCTCGTCAGATCCTGATATACAATTCTTCCAGCACCAATATTTGTATGACCAACTTCCGAATTACCCATCTGACCAGTTGGCAATCCAACGTCCAGTCCGCATGCCATAATATCTACATTAGGATAATTGTCCATATAGCTGTCAAAATTGGGCTTATGTGCGAGCTCTATGGCATTTCCAGGAAATCTGGTGCCATCGCCCCATCCATCTAAAATTAATAGTGCAACTAGCTTTTTAGACATTTTTTCACTTCCCTTTTGTAAGCTGAAAATATTAGTAGTTAATTAGAGCGCTGAAATCATCTTTTTTCAGACTTGCTCCTCCAACTAATGCTCCATCAATATCAGACTGGTCCATAAGTTCCTTAATATTGTCAGGCTTAACGCTTCCGCCATACTGAATTCTCATTTTATCAGCAGAATCTCCATATTCTTCTCTTACAACTTCTCTAATATGCTTAATAATATCATTTGCTTGTTCAGAAGTAGCAGTCTTTCCTGTTCCAATAGCCCAAATAGGTTCATAGGCTACCACAAGGTTTTCTATCTGTTCAGATGAAAGCCCTTCGATTCCTTTTTCTATTTGAGACTTTATTTTTGATTCAGCTTTGCCTTCTTCTCTTTCTTCAAGAGTCTCTCCACAGCACATTATTGGAGAAATTCCTGTTTCAAATGCTTTTTTTACTTTCTTGTTTACAGTTTCATCTGTCTCACCGTAATACTCTCTTCTCTCAGAGTGACCAATTATTACATAATCAACTCCAATATCCTTTAGCATTTCAGCTGAAACTTCACCAGTATATGCACCTGATTCTTCCCAGTGCATATTTTGAGCTCCAATCTTTAATTCTGTTCCATCTACAACTTTTTTAACTTCAGTTAAAGATGTAAAAGGTACACATATCAGTGCTTCTACATTTTCATTAGTTATATCTAGAAGACTTTTTGCAAAATCTACAGATTCTGAAACAGTCTTGTTCATCTTCCAATTTCCTGCTATTATCGGTTTTCTCAATAAATTCATCTCCTAAATTATTTTTCTTCAATTGCATCTATACCAGGTAGAATTTTCCCTTCAAAGAACTCAAGTGAAGCTCCTCCACCTGTAGATATATGACTCATCTTATCATCAAATCCAAACTGCTCAACAGCTGCTGCTGAATCTCCACCACCTACTATAGTCATACCATCGCACTCAGCCATAGCTTCAGCAACACCTATAGTTCCTTTAGCAAAATTCGACATTTCGAACACACCCATAGGTCCGTTCCACACAACCGTTTTTGCATTCTTTATTTCATCAGCAAAAACTTTAATAGTCTCAGGTCCTATATCAAGTCCCATCATATCCTCTGGCATTTGATCAGAAGCAACTACTTTGATTTCTGTGTCATTACTAAACTCTTTTCCTACAACTGAATCTATAGGAATTAGCATCTTAACATTTTTCGCTTCGGCTTTTTCCATAAGAGATTTTGCCAGTTCTATTTTATCTTCTTCAAGTAAAGACTTTCCTACTTCATATCCTTTGGCCTTAAGGAATGTAAATGCCATTCCACCACCAATTATAAGAGAGTCAACTTTTTCCATAAGACTTTCAATTACCTCAATCTTATCAGACACTTTAGCTCCACCTAGAATCGCAACAAAAGGTCTCTCCGGATTAGACATAGCTTTACCCATGAAATCAATTTCCTTTTTAACTAAATACCCCATTCCTGATGGAAGTATCTTGCTAACACCTACATTAGATGCATGCGCTCTATGAGCTGTTCCAAATGCATCATTCACATAAAGATCCCCAAGTGATGCAAGTTCTGCTGCAAACTCCTCGCCGTTTTTCTCTTCTTCTTTTCTGTATCTAGTGTTTTGAAGAAGAACTATATCTCCTTCTTTCATCTCTGATACAGCTTTTTTTGCATTTTCACCAACAACATTGTCATCAGCTGCAAACACTACTTCTTTCCCTACTAATTCACTGAATTTTTTAGCCACTGGTTCAAGTGAAAATTCTGGTTTTGGCTCTCCCTTTGGTCTACCTAAGTGAGACATAACTATTGCCATTCCACCGTTATCTATAATGTATTTAATAGTTGGAATTGCTGACTTAATTCTAGTGTCATCAGTGATGTTCTTGTTCTCATCCATAGGCACATTAAAGTCGCATCTAACTAGTACTTTTTTTCCTTTAACATTTAAATCTTCTATGCTTTTTTTCATACCGTTCCTCCTATTTTGTAGATATGTATTGTAAACATCCCTTTATAAACAAATAGAGCCGGCACATGCCGACTCTAAAATTTTATTAATTAAACTCCTTTAGAAGCCACATAGTCAACTAAGTCAACAACTCTTTCTGAGTAACCCCACTCATTGTCATACCATGATACAACTTTAACCATATCATCTATAACCATTGTTGAAAGTCCATCAACGATTGATGATCTGTTGTCTTTTTTGTAATCAATTGATACTAGAGGCTCATCTGAGAATCCTAGAATTCCTTTCATTGCTCCTTCTGAAGCTTCTTTAAGCGCTGCATTAACTTCTTCAGCTGTTACTTCTTTCTCTACCTGGAAAGTAACATCTACAACAGAAACTGTTGGAGTTGGAACTCTCATTGCGAATCCATTTAGTTTTCCTTCTAGTTCAGGAATAACAAGTGCAACTGCTTTAGCTGCTCCTGTAGTTGTTGGTATTATAGATTCAGCTGCTGCTCTAGCTCTTCTTAAGTCACTATGACTTCCATCTAATATTCTTTGGTCATTAGTATACGCGTGAACAGTAGTCATAAGACCTTTTTTGATACCAAATTTATCAAGTACCACTTTAGCAACTGGTGCTAGACAGTTTGTTGTACATGATGCATTTGATAAAATGTGATCAGTGTCTGGGTTGTAATCTTCATGGTTAACACCCATAACTATAGTTCTATGACACTCTTTAGCTGGTGCAGTCATTATAGCTTTTTTAGCTCCTGCAGTAATGTGCTTTCCAAGTCCTTCAAGGTCTTTGAATGCTCCTGTAGAGTCTATCGCAATTTCCACTCCAAATTCTTTCCATGGAATTTCTTCTGGGTTTCTATGACTAACTACTTTTATTTCTTTTCCATCGATAACGATAGCGTCATCAGTTGCTTTAACTTCACCATCATATATTCCATAAAGTGAATCATATTTGAAAAGATGTGCAAACATCTTAGTATCTCCTGATCCAACGTTGATAGCAACTACTTCAAATCCTAGTGAATCTCTTTCTAGTGATGCTCTTAAAACATCTCTACCAATTCTACCAAAACCGCTTATACCTACTTTTACCATTAAATCAACCTCCCAAAATTTAAGTTCATAACTTATAACAAAAAATAATAAGTACTTCTATATATTTACCCATCTGGCTGTAAATAACTCAGATGGTTACTTAATAAATCCAAGAGAATAAAAATATCTCTATAATTGATTATAGCTCAAAAGTTGCTAATTATCAATCAGATGATATGTAAATATAGAATTTCTTAGAATCAATATAAAGAATGATAAAATCCTCAGAATTGAAAAGTGGTCAATTCTGAGGACTTTCATTAAATAAAAATTGAAACTGTACTATTTTGCAACAACTCTATACAATATGGTGGAGTCTAAAGCGTTGATAAGTTTATCATTATTTAAATCGTATTTTTTTGTTTCTTCGCTGTACTCTGTACCTAGTTTAATAGTTCTTTGCATTACCAGTACATCTTGCATATTTACATTGCCATCTTCATTTAAATCATATTTTGATAGATCTACGTTAGATTCAATAACAGTAATTTTTCTTGTTCTTTCAGTTTTATTACCAACAGAATCCTCTGCAATATAAGTTAAAGTATATTCTCCAACCACATCTGTATTTACTGTACCTTCTACTGTCAGTTTTGGTTCTGGTGCACCTTCATAATCATCAGTAACCATAACACCCTCTAGAGGATTAAATGATGATCCTTTTATAACTTCAACAGGGTTGAGGTTATAAATTATAGGTGGCGTGTTATCTAATGGTAAAGAAGTAATTGCTCCATTAACCTTTCTGATCATCTGCTCAACTTCTATATCAGCCGTATTTGATTGATTAACTAAATCATTGGCTTCATCAAGTATATTTCTACCTTTATCAACATTCTCAGTTTTAGGTAACTTCGGATCTATTAAACGGTTGTATAGTTTTTCTATAGATTCAATAAGCATTTGATCTAGTCTTTCTCTTTTAATCTTCTCTTCATCTATATTTTTCTTAGGAATTTCATCAACCTTCTGTCTGAACTCATTAACTATAGCTCTCATTTCAGTTTTAACTTCAGTAGTATTAGGTTTTTCATTAGTATATATATCAAATTTCTTTAAATATTCATCTATAAGCAACTCTACTTTTTGTAGGTTTTCATCATCATAAAAATCTTTTATAGGATACTTTTCAATATCTTCTTTACATTGTTGTCTAAAATCTTCTATGCTCATATTGTTTATCATAATATTTTCAAAATCAAACACAGGATAATCATTGTTTATATGATAATTATCTTTAACAAAACTAGCCCCTAACTGATCAATGAAATCTTGTGATTTCATATGAACCATGGATTTAGGCAATACATTTGATAATCCATTCCCTGTTTCAAGGGTATCTTCCAAGTAATATGAGCTCAAATAGGTTTGATCTTTGTTCGCTATACCTAAATATCCAAAGTTGTCGTTTAGATTGAGACTTTTTCTAAGATTACCAACTGTGTACGTATTCTCTAAAGAGGAGCCCACTCTTTCCATTCTACCAGCCAGAGTTCCTATTGCACTGATATCTATAAAAGAACCTAATGAAACAACGTCTCCTGTAGAGTAAGCATCTACTATCTTCTTGTCTGAGAATCCAGCAATACCACCAGTCCAGTAATACCCTACAACTCTACCTCTATTAGCAACTTTTGAGAGGTTACCTCTTGATATTCCTACAACTCCACCGACAGTAACTTCATCAGCAGCACTAACAAAAGGCCCCTGATATATATTTCCAGTATTTCTTGAACTATCTATGGAACTTCCACTGTCTATACTACCAGCAATTCCACCAGTGAATCCTTGTTTTGTATCTATATTGCCTATATTTTCTGCATTTGATATTTTTGTGAATTCAGCTTTACCAACTACTCCACCAATAGATGTTTTTCTGCTGGTTTTAATGCTTACATACGATTTCACATTTGATATATCCGCATAGAGAGTTTTTCCCGCAACTCCTCCTATATCACTACCGCCTTTATCTAAATTAATTTCTCCTTCAACTGAAACATTCTTTATTACTGCTGGACTATTCGAAGATCCTTTTACAATTGCAAATAGGCCTGCATGATTTTCTGTTGATTCATTAATTACTATATTAGAAATTCTTTTGTTATGTCCATCAAAAGTCCCTTCAAAAGGCTTTAGATTTCCAATTGGAATAAATGGTAAATTTTCTCCTTGGAAGTTGTTCTTATCATTTCTAAATCTAACATCTGTGATCAGATTTATAGTCTTACCTTTGAAAGTTTCATTCCCATATTTTTCATCATTTAAATTCAAAATTTTAGATAATCCTGCTAATTCTTGATGATTCTTAATAGTAAACTCTGTTGCATCTGGATTTTCATCATACCATTTAGTATCTGCAAAGTTTAACCATGTTTGTGTCTGTATATGCTTTTTAATAGAAACTATTACACTATTCTCACCATCTTCAAATTTACTACTTTTCACTTGATAAAATGGTTCGTTTTTTGCATCATATTCTTTTTCAGTTCCTGTGAGTTTTTCTTCAAGATATCTAACACTCGCATTACCTGGTGAAATTGTTTTTACCACTTTCAGCTTGTTACCATCATATACTTTATCACCAGTAAATATTTGTTGATCTTTAACATCTACAAATTCACCGTCTTGTAATGCTCTACCTGTTCTTAGTATGGACAGCGAGTAATCAGAATCTTTCTCAGGTAATACTATATTATAACCATTAGGTTCTCTTGCAATCATAGATATATTTAAGTTTTTATCCGCTAAAACAAGATTTCCTTCTATCTTCGCTCCATTTACTGTAAAGTAGTCAACTTCTAAACTAGGATTTGGTTTTATATCTAATATTACTGCACTACCATAAGCCAATGAACCTGAATTGGTTGATATAATCTCTGCATTTTCAGGATTCTCAATGGTTACATTTACTTTATTAGTGTCAGAATCGTACTTCAAGACTGGATAGTCATTTGATTTTTGCTTAAAGAAAGCTAGTTCCCTATTAAGGTTCGTAACCAGTTCTTGAGACTTCATCTGTGCTTCACTATAAGGATAGCAATCAATTATTACACCTGCATCTGAATAATACTGAGAAACACCTTTTCTGCCTCGGTTATCATCCCTTTCTTCCCAATAGCAGTTTTCCACATATGAAGTGTACTCATTTGTTATCTTTGCTATATCAGCTGCAGCTGTTTCATCACGAATAACTTCAGGTTTTTTTTCATAAGATCTAACTAAGCCAGTATTGTAGCAGTGCTTTATGATACCATCATTAGAACCTACTATACCTCCAGCAATGAAATTTCCTATATTGCTTACCATTCCTTTATTATAGCAATACTCTACACTTGCATCTTTATCCCATAATGCTCCAACTATTCCACCGACACCTTTTTTATCCGTCGCAATTATCTCTGCTTCATTGGAACAGTTGATTACTCTAACACCTTCTTCAGTATCCCCAACTCTTCCAACTATTCCACCAACCATACGTCTACCAGACATATATCCTCGACCGATCTTTACATTCATAACTGAACTTCCCTTAGGCAATTCAAATTCTTGGTCTTTAAGTTCATCTATTTCATTGACTTTACCATTGAATCCCATAGATCCAATAAATCCAAGAGCTTGACTATAACCAAAGTGGTCAGGTGCATACCTTTCAAAGTATATATTATTTATAGTATGTCCTTGCCCATCAAAGCTACCATTGAATACACTTGAAATTAATGTGTTTCTAGGATCATCAGCTACCATGCTATAACTTCCACCAATTGGCATATAGTTAGGTGAGTTTTTATCCCATTTTTTTGTCATATTATTATATTTACCACCCATATCTAAATCGGCATCAAGTTTTATAGTTTTCCCTTCAAAATCATATTTACCCCATCTAATATTTCCTACTGTACCGTCAAATGGGATAATCAGCACATTTTTGTATTCTACTGGTACAATTTTTGTGTTATTATCATCACCGATTACTTGTATCCCAGGATTGTAAATTCCATTTACTATCGCTGCAAGACCCATAAGTTCTTCTGGAGTACTTATTGTATATTCATTAGTTGTATCATATGTTGCTTCGTCAAACCATGTAACATCAATGGTTTTTCCATCCCATGGCCCTGCAGCATAGGAATTACCTTGAACTCCCAGAACAAAAGAAAAAGCAAATGCTAGTAGTGATAATAAAAACACTTTGCTAATTTTTTTCATTTGTGATCTTCTCCCTTAAAATATTTTTGTAACAATTCAATTGTTTTTATGCTTTTTAATCCTTATAACTTTATAATGATTTCATGAACCTCCATTTTGCATAGAAGATTCCATATATAAAGCTAATAATACCTATACCAATTGCCCAAGGTTCTAGAGGATTCTCTAGCTTTAGTTCCCCAAGTGCAACTGAATCTTCATCCATTTCGTAAATGTTTCTACTAACTGCTTTGTCTCCTGTTTCACCTAGATACTGTTTTCTCTCTTGAATTGCACCACTAGATTTTTTGTCTGGTTCATTTACAGTTTTATTTCTTGATGCTTGGTTTTTAGCAGATGCTAAGTTTCTAGCGCTCGTATCTATCTTAAGATCTGCATTTTCTACAGTTCTTGTTCCAGAGCTTGAACTTGTGCTTCTTCTTTGCATAGTTCCACCAGCACCAGTGCTTCCTCCTGAGCCTGCTGTTCTTGATATTCCAGTGTTATTTCTAAATTCACCTGTAGCATTTCCTACACTGGCAATTTTTAACCATCTTCCACCTGTACCTGATCCAGTTCCACTAGTAGTACCAATGCCTGCTCCAGAACCAGTGCCAGCACCACTTCCTGAACCTTCTCCTGTACCTATTCCATCTCCTGACCCTGACCCTGTTCCTTTACCAGTTCCTCCTCCCGTTCCAGTATTCTTTGAATCATTGGAAGTTCCCCCTGGTTTTCCATCTTTATTACCGTCAGTATTACTATCTCCTGACTTGTTATCTGAGCCATCAATAACTTCTTCATTTTCATTACCTTCTTTTGGCTTATCCTTATCAGGTGTTTGAGGATTATTTTCTTCTCCAGGCTTTTCTGGTTTGTCGGGTGTTCCTGGAATGTTAGGTGTCTCCGGTGCCACTGGTACCTCCGGTGTTGTGGGCTCATCTACCGGTTCTTCTTCTGGCTCATCCACTGGCTCTTCATCTGGTTCTTCTTTTGGTTCATCCACTGGTTCTTCTGGTGTTATTGGACCAGGGTTTTTAACTTCAG
>CAZBAL010000006.1:77952-81045 GCA_964489735.1 uncultured Clostridia bacterium
AATTAGGATTATTTTCTGAAAGACCTTCAGTTTTATTCTCTGCCTCATACTCAATGACATCTCCTACTTGTAGTTCATATTCATCATTCGGTCCCAACTCCTTAATAACCTGAACTGTTTCATTTCCAATCTTTTCATAGGTTATTACTTTTGTAATTTTTGCTTCAACAGCTGGCTTTCCAGCTAAGACCACTGTTATTTGATATACATTAGTAGCTGAAAACCTAGATGTATTTACTCTTAAATCAGGATATGCCCCCAGCATAAGCCTAAAGCCATTGTCATTTGATTTCATTGTATCACCAGTAGCAGCTTCATCGTAAAGCTTTTGAAGATCATCTGATAAGGATGTAGGATTCATCACTAGTTGTTGAGGTAGTGAATGGGTGGCAATTCTTGCTTTTACAGGATGACCCCCTGTTTTACCTTGCTCTTCATTATCTGGGTATTTGATTAGATTAGGGTAATGGTATCTAGCATCCCTAAGAATTGCATCTCTAGACATATCTGTATTTTCAGCAATATATAAATCTGCAGTAATAAAAGCAAATCTTTTTATGGACCTTTCATCTATTCCTGCCTGTCTTAATAAAAATTCAAGCGTAGGTCCTTTTGCAAAGTCATAAGCAATCACACCATTGTCTCTCATATGAGTATAGCCAACTATATCACTACCAGAATACGTCTGAAGGTCATATTTTGAAAAAGTATGTTTATCTAAATATGGACCCCCTTCATATCCTACCTTGATTTTCAAATAATCAGGATTAAAATCATCTATATCTTGAGTAGCAAAAACACTCTCGCTTATGAAGCAAGTAAATAAGAGGAATACTATTGTTATAATTGAAAATATTCTTTTTATTATGTTTTTCATTTCAATCACCAGTTTCTAATCTAAATTTACTAACTCATCATACTCCTCATCAGTAAGTTCATGATGAAATGCTAGTCTGTACCATTCTTTAGTTTTTTCCTTTAAATCGACATCATATACTTCTGGATAAACTTTACTAGCCATCCAATATATTCCTATTATTCTGTTTGCACTTGGCGGTTGAGATATCCAAGAAAATGGAACATAAGGTGATGTATATATCTGATCATTTTGAACAGCTTTTATGCTATCCCAGCTGCTATCTGTTCTAATAAGCTGTGAACCTTTTTTTGAAAGTGAAATGATAACATCTGGATTCCACTCTAATACCTGCTCCATTGAAACCGACTGACCCGGCTTTCCTCCAGAAGCATCAACCTTAGCGGCATTTTTTGCTCCTATCAAATTTAATATCTCTGAATGTGCTGTTCCATCTAAGTCAGCTCCTAAAGCATTGTCTGTAGAGGTCTGATATACGCTTTTTTTATCTTTGATTTTGCTTCTTCCTTCTTCAGCAAACTCTAATGCTTCTTCTGTAAACTGAGCAAGCTTCTCACCCCGTTCAGGTTCTCCCAGTAATTCTCCCAGAGCTCTAAAAGCTTGTGGGGTATTCTTTAAATCGGCTTCCAAAAATATAGTGGGTATTTTAGTTACATCCTTTAGATCATCCATATCTTCTCTGATGGTGTTCTTGACCTCACCTAAGTCCAGTATTACATCAGGCTTTATTTGTACCATTGTTTCATAATTTACAGTGCCTGACCCACCATATAGTTGACCAGTCAATGGAAGATTGTCAGGAATGTTCTCCTGGTATATTCGCCTAACCTCAGAAACTCCTACAAGCTTCTCTGGTGCAACCATTGCTATCATCAACTGTGCAACCCTACCTGAAGGTATAACTCTTTTGACTTCAGGAATTTCACTCTTTCTTCCAACAGAATCAACATAGATTCGCTTTCCATCAGATGTTGGTTCACTTTGTTCATAATGTGGTTTTGTTGTGTTTATTATAGGCAGTCTGCTACAGGCTGAGTTAATAGATAATGATATGCATATTAAAAAAGCATATATTATTATATTAAAATATTTTCTTCTTTTTTTAGATTCAATAGCTTTATTATTCACCAGAGACCATGTAGATCTTACCTGTATTTGGGTCTCTGTAAACTTGTCCCATGTGCTCATAGCCATCCCCATCTTCATTAATATTTACTCTGTTTTCATCTACTTTATTTAATCTGTTTTCTTCTATTTCCTTTGCATTAGCTCCACCTGATGTTCCAGATGCTCCACCTACATTAATATCAACATTCCAATGAGTAATTAAAGCAAGCATGATTCCCACTGCCAAACAAAGCATAACATCCGCAAGATTCGCCACTCCATCCATTGGATTTATATCTCCTTCACTCCATCTTTCTCTTTTCTTAGAATTTCTTCTCTTCATCTTTAGCCACCTCCAGCACTCCCTCAGTTAACACCTCAAGTACTGACATATAATTGCTATACCAGCTTCTTCTCACTGTTGATATTATATAAGCTATCGCTGCACAAGTAAGACCAGCAATTGTTGTATCAAACGCTACTGATAGCGAATTAGATAGTGTTGTAACATCTCCTCTACTGAGAGCTATTATACCTGGACCCAGTGGAATAAGTGTACCTAAGAGTCCCAGTACTGGACCTATTCTGGCTATCATATCACTGCTTTTTATTCTAAAATCATATCTGGAGTTTTCTTCTTCAATTAATCTATCTGCTAATGCATCCAAAGTGTCATCTGTAAGTTCAGGATGTTTTAACAGCTCAAGTAATGTTTCTTTTTGTCTTTTCAGTATACTGCTAGATTCTATACTCTCGCTAATACTTTCAGGATTACCTTGTATTCTATCCAATAGTTCTGGTAACTTTTCTTTAAGGTGGCGCCTTTCAGTAAAGTACTCACTAATTACTATTCCAATTTGAACCACCGTGTATATACTCATCAATATTAAAAGTATGATCACTGGATTTTCTAATACTTGAGATATACTATGTAATATCCCCTTAATATTCTGTCCCACAAAAAACACCTCTTTATCATAATAAATAGTAGAAGAGATAGCATTCCATCACTATCTCTTCTGCATTTTAAAAACCACATACGATCTTTAACTATTTCTTAAATTTATAATCTGTAGAAGCTATAATTATATCTGCATATCCCCAGTGAC
>CAZBAL010000007.1:0-3897 GCA_964489735.1 uncultured Clostridia bacterium
GTGGAGAATTTGTAAGACATACAAAAGTATGCAGAATTCTATGAAACAGGAACCTTGTGACTTTAGTCATGAGAGGTTCAGACGAATAATGATTGGAATGAAATACTTTCTGATGAGTTTCAGAAGGATTATTATCTTAAGCTCAGAGAGTTTTTAATAGAGGAATACAGTTCAAGAACCATATATCCGGGAATGCACGACATATTCAATGCATTGAAGTTCACGTCATTTGAAGATGTAAAGGTAGTTATATTAGGACAAGACCCGTACCATGGACCAAATCAAGCACATGGACTTAGTTTTTCTGTAAATAAGGGGGTTAGAATCCCGCCATCGTTGTTAAATATATATAAAGAACTTAATAGCGATATGGGCTGTTATATACCGAACAATGGATATCTTAAAAAGTGGACTGACCAAGGTGTTCTTATGTTAAATACTTCATTCACGGTTAGAGCTGGTGAAGCAAACTCCCATAGAGGTCAGGGATGGGAAATATTGACAGATAGAATAATAGAGATTTTAAGTGATGAGAAAGAAAATATTGTCTTCATACTTTGGGGAAACAATGCTATCTCAAAGGAAAAGCTTATAGACAGTTCAAAGCATCTAGTACTAAAGTCAGTTCATCCCAGCCCGCTGTCTGCATCAAGAGGCTTTTTCGGTACAAAGCCTTTTTCGAAAGCAAATGACTATTTAGTATCTAATAATAAGAATGGCATAGACTGGCAGATAGAAAATATTTAATTGAAGAGAAATAGCATTTCTATAAAGAGAAAGGATGATATTATGCTGAAAAAAGTTACTGATAGAATATACATTATGGATTATGATGATTCGAAGGATAGAGCTCTGCTGGCTCTTATCATTGGAGAAAAGCACTCTATGATAGTGGATGCAGGAAACTCATACTCTCATATAGAAGAATTTGCTAGCCTTATAGAATCCAAAGGTGTTGATAATTTAAAGTATCTCGGTATAACTCATTGGCACTGGGATCACGTGTTTGGAATAGATTTCATGAACTTAGTAACTATAGGATCACAGAAGACTAAAGGAAAGCTCAGTAGAATAAAAATGCTCATAGAAAGGGGCATAGAGCCTGAAATCGAAGAAAAGAACACCGTAAACAAGATGAAGGAAGTAGCTGAAAAAACTGGAACGATAGGTCTTATCGACATCGGTTATGATAAGTCTGTGAGTATTGATTTAGGAGATATAGCCTGCATAATGGAATGTATAGGTGGAGATCATGCTCCAGATTCTTCACTCATATTTTTCCCTGATGAGAAGACGATGTTCTTAGGTGATGCACCATATAGAGGGTTTTCAGGGAAGCTGAGAACTCATAGTATTGAAAATGTCAAAAAGATAGCTAGGGAGATACTCAAATATGATTGTGAGAAGTTCTTCACAGCTCATAAGGACATGTACGATAGAAAGCAAATGGAGGAACTATTCAATCAGATGGTAGAATTAGGAGAATTTGCTGGAGAAAGCAGAGATTATGACACTCTAAAAGAGAAGTTCTCTATAAAATATGGAAGAACTCCTGATTCAGATGAAGAATTTTTTCTTAAAGCTTATGTAGATGGAAATATTTCCAGGAGCTAATCGAATAGAAAATATAAATATATGCATATGACTTCCTTACATTATTAAAAAGCATACAAAAATGTGTAATAACCTATATATTTGGGTATACTATTATTAGTACAATGAAGTGTACATATATGTATACAAATATATAATGAGAGGATGTTGTAAGTGAACAGATTTAAGAAAGTGGCTTTACCTTTTATTCTTTCATCAGTTCTGCTTGTTGGAGCAGTAGGATGTGGAACAGATAATCAGGATGAAAGTAAGGACGAGGGAGCTAAGACTGAACAAACAGAGGTTAAAAAAGAAGAAGCAAAAGAAGAATCCAGCAAAGATGGTATGAGAAAATTCACAGACCAGGCTGGAAATGAAGTGGAAATACCGGAAAAAATAGAAAAAGTTGCAGACCTATGGGATGCTCATAGCCAGGTTATGCTGTTGCTGGGTAAGAGTGATAAGCTAGTATCAACTACGGATAGGATACACAATACACCTTGGTATGCAGAAGTTGCGCCAGCAATTAAGGATGTATCAGTAGTAAATAAGGATGATGAAATACAGATAGAAGAACTGATCAAGCTTAACCCAGATGTTGTTATCTGCTTAAATGAAGCACAAGTTGAGCAGGTGACTAGCGCAGGACTTAAGGCTGTTCAATTTGGATTCCAGGACTTCGATGGTTTAAAAGAGACAGTTAGATTAACTGGAGAGCTTATGGGTGCAGATGCGCAAGAAAAAGCTGAAGAGTACATCAAATATCTTGAAGGAAATATAGAGAGAATAGCTGAAAAGACTAAGGATGTTACTGATGAGGAAAGACCTAAAGTTCTTCACATATTTGGTGGAGAAGAGCTTACAAAGGTTGATGGAGCAAAGAGTATCATAGGCGAGTGGATTAAGCTTGCAGGTGGTATAAACTCTATTGAGTCGGAAGCTAACCATGTTGATGTAAGCATTGAAGAAATAATAGCTACAAATCCGGATGTAATAATAATTGGTGGAACAGGAGCAGAAAAAGGAATAGAAAAAATCAAACAAGATGGAAGCTGGGCAGATGTAAATGCTGTTAAAGAAGACAGAATTTATGCTAACCCTGTAGGAACTTGGAAATGGGATAGATACAGTGCTGAAGAGGCATTACAAGTTCTTTGGGCGGCAAAGCTTATACACCCAGATAAATTTGATGATATAGATATGGTGAAAGAAACAAAAGATTTCTATAAAAAATTCTATGACTATGATTTAACAGACGATCAAGCACAGAGAATTCTGGACAATGACAATCCAGAAGGTGTTGAGGAAATGAAATCAAACTAATATAGAACTCATATCAAATTAATACTAACAAAAACTAACCCCCTATATTTCGCATATAGGGGGTTAGAAAAATTAAAAAGGAGTGGAGAGAAAATTAATTTCTCTGTTCTAATGATAATTTGTTATGATTATGAAATTACTATAACACAAACGCGGTTAAGTTATAGTAAAAAACAACTTTAATTATAAAATTATGGTAAGTTATGTAAAGTTATGAAAAAGCGTATTTTCTTCCATTTGATTAAATCTCAATAATATGCTAAAATCAGTAGTATGTTAATATTGATTGGGAACTGTTTTTTATTATAATATCAAGCGTATACAATATGCTTAGTAATTATTTTGGAGGATAAACATGACTGGGATGAGAATGCAAGACAATAAAAAGATAGCAAGAGTTTATATAACGGATCACGAAGGAAAAATGAGAGAAATGCTAGAAGAGCTTAATGACTATCTAGAGGAAAGAGATCAAATAATAACTGCTATATACGACAAAAAGAAAGAGTTTTTACTTTCTAAGAAAGAGTTTATCAAGGATTTTTTAGAAGAGAGAGATTATCAATCGGCAAGATCTTATGAGCCTGAAAGAATGAATGAAACTTTCTATTGTGAAGAAAATGCACATCTTTTGACATTATTCATATTCGATTTTCTATTGTTTGTAGTTAGCTCAGGTAGTTATGTGAAGCCTTATAAGATAGAAGTATTCATAGATGAGAAAAAACCTGAATTTAAAAACACTCTTCTTGTTGAAGGAATAGACAAAACTATAGGCTTCTATGGAATGGAACTGGATGAAGTTACGGAAGAGTTTGTAGCAGAACAATTAGAAAAGGCAAGACATAATATTGCCATATTCAGAAAGAGACTTGAAAACTTCAATGAAGATGAGCTGCTTTACAGCTATAATGACATTGAAAGAATAGATTTCGAAGAAACATTATCAATAATACTGAACGAGACAAGATTATAATAGAA